>JAFQSX010000016.1 GCA_017409345.1 Muribaculaceae bacterium
CGGAGTAGAAGGTATTATCACCAATGCTTGTGGTGGATGGCAACTTTATCCTAACCCTGTGGGCAGTGCATTTACATTGCATGCACCTATGATTATTGGTGATGTGCAAATCTTCTCAATGGATGGTCAATTGGTTAAGGTAGTGAAAGATGTAAAAGACACTACTGTCAAAATCAATGTTGACGAATTGCCTCAAGGTGTTTATATCGTAAACACTCTTGGTGTAGCAAAAATGATGATTAAACAATAAATTTTGGATATACCTTAATTTTAATAATAGTAGTTGTAATTGAAGAATGCTCGCAGAGATGCGGGCATTTTTTCATTAAAGATAAAGCAAATAAATTATATTTCATTTTGTTTCGTTCTATCAGCCGATTCCTATATTTATATACGCATTTATGATATTTGAGTGAGGATAATTCAATTCTTTATACTATCTTTGTAAATTGATAAATGGTCATTAGTGTAAATTTTGATATGAAAAAGTGATCATAAACAATCATTAAGACAAAAGTTATATGCAACAAGTAAAACCCAAAAAGGCTCTTGGTCAACACTTTTTGACCGATTTGAGTGTAGCGGCACGCATTGCGGCTACACTTGATGATTATAAGGGGATGCCGGTGCTCGAAGTGGGACCCGGAATGGGGGTGCTTACTCGCTTTTTACTTGATAACGGCCATGATGTAAAAGTGGCTGAAATTGACGCCGAGAGTGTTGATTATCTTAATGAAAATTTCCCCGATTTGGAAGGACGTATCATTGAAGGCGACTTCCTTCAGATGCGTCTTGATGAAATGTATGAAGGGAAAGATTTTTGTGTGATAGGAAATTATCCATATAATATTTCTTCACAGATATTCTTCAAAGTCCTTGACTATAAGGATAAAGTAACCTGCTGTTCAGGGATGTTACAGAAGGAAGTGGCAGAGCGATTGGCTGCCGGTCCCGGCACAAAGACTCGCGGCATCTTGAGCGTGTTGTTGCAAGCATGGTATGATGTGGAATATTTGTTTACTGTTAATGAAAATGTGTTTAATCCCCCTCCAAAGGTAAAATCGGGGGTGGTGAGATTGCATCGTAATGCCGTTACCGACCTGGGTTGTGATGAGCGACTGTTTAAGACGGTGGTTAAGACTTCGTTTGGTCAGCGACGCAAGACGTTGCGCAACTCCCTGCGAGGGTTGTTGCCGCCCGAATCGACGGTGCCCGATGACCCTATTTTTACCCGACGACCCGAACAACTGAGTGTTGAGGAATTTATCTACCTCACAAATCTCATAGCCGGAATACGAGGATAAAGAGAACAAGTAACATTTATCATTAACCCATTTCACACTATTTACCCATGAAAGAATATACTCCCGAATATCTCGAACACATTCGCGAGGTAATTCATACTCAAAACATAGAAGTTGCTCGTCAAGAACTTGAAGGGCTACACCCTGCCGACATAGCCGAATTATACCAAAACCTTAATCTTAAGGAGGCTGAATTCTTATATGACCTTCTTGATGAAGATACGGCTGCCGGTGTGTTGATGGAACTAGATGAGGATGATCGTCGCAAACTTTTGCGCGATATGCCCGCCGAAGAAATTGCAAGCCACATTGACCACCTTGACTCTGACGATGCTGTTGACATCATCCAGGAACTCGACGAAGAAGATCGCGAAGAGATTTTGTCACACATCGATGACGTGGAGCAAGCCGGTGACATCATTGACCTTTTGAAATATGATGAAGACACCGCCGGTGGTATCATGGGTAAGGAAATGATCGTGGTAAACCAAGAGTGGAGTATGCCTGAATGTATTAAGCAGATGCGCATGCAAGCCGAGGAAATCGACGAACTTTATAATATATATGTTGTCGATAACGATAATCGTCTTAAAGGCATCTTCCCGCTTAAAACGATGATTACCCACCCATCGGTGTCGAAA
Source organism: Muribaculaceae bacterium (assembly GCA_017409345.1). Classification (GTDB taxonomy): domain Bacteria; phylum Bacteroidota; class Bacteroidia; order Bacteroidales; family Muribaculaceae; genus RGIG4079. The sequence goes on from JAFQSX010000016.1 coordinate 1,946, forward strand.
ATCAAGCATGTGATGGAAACCGACCCGGTGTCGGTGAAAGATGATACTCCTATCGAAGATGTGGCTCACGACTTCGAAAAATATGACCTTGTGGCTATGCCCGTAGTCGATTCTATTGGCCGACTTGTGGGACGCATCACCGTCGATGACGTAATGGACCAAGTGCGTGAATCGAGCGAGCGTGACTATCAATTGGCATCAGGTCTTTCAACCGATGTGGAAACCGACGACTCTATGTTTACCCAAATAAAGGCTCGTATGCCTTGGTTGTTGATAGGGGTTGTGGGTGGATTGATCGCATCATGGTTGCTTGGACTATTTGGTAATTTTGACCCTGTTTTGGCTTTGTTTATTCCACTTATTTGTGGAACAGGAGGGAATGTGGGTATTCAATCATCGGCTATCATTGTGCAAGGTCTTGCCAATGGCTCTCTTGAATTGAAAGATTCGGGCAAACAGATATTTAAGGAATTAGGAGTCGGGTTGTTTAATGCTCTTATAATATCGGTTGTCGTGTTTGCTTATGCTGCAATCTTTCATAGTAATGCTATTTCTGTCCCCATTTCAGTGTCGTTATCGGTATTTGCTGTAGTGATATTTGCCTCGATTTTCGGTACGTTTGTTCCATTGACGCTTGAACGCATCAAAATCGACCCTGCTCTTGCAACCGGTCCCTTTATCACTATCACCAACGACATCGTGGGGGTTGTGATTTACATGGCAATCAGCTCGGCATTGATTAGTGCATTAGGCACTGCATTGTAACCCTTTTTTATGACTGACTTCCTTGGCTCGGTAGAATTTTATGTTTACGCTACATTGGTGGCTGCTGCTATTGTGGCTTTTCTTGCGCGGCCGTCATCGCGAGGAGAAGCTCGTCAGCACTTGCTTTCCGGAGAATTGTCAAATGCTACGGGTAGAACATGGAGTGATACCACCACAACGCAATCGTCAATATCTATATGTGTGCGCGATGATGGCGCAGTCATGCTCTTTCGTCATGGAATAGAGGGGGTGTCTTCGTCGGGGGCTGTATCGTTGGCCGTTACTGTCATAGGCTTTGATATCACAATCGAGGAACGCATTGTGCCGGGGAATAATCTTGATGACCCTATTGATACAGCCGTTTTTGTTCTTGATTTTCTTGCGCCCGATCGTTATCATCTCAAATACAATTCATCGGCTACTTCAAGTTTTGTCGCAACGACTCTCCTTGTGCGACCTGACTATGAAAAACATCTTCCTCTAAACCGATAGGAAGTAACAACAAGTAGTGATTTTATTAGAATATTTGATTAAAGAGTCTTGGTGTGTGTAACACATTCTGGCACTTCGGGTAGATAGTGAGTCACATATATTAATGTGATTTTATCGCGAGCCACAAGATGATTGATTATGCCACGAATACTACGTTTGCGAGCAGTATCAAGACCATGTAGAGGTTCATCAAGAATGAGCAACTGAGGATGTTTGATGAACGTGCGAGCAAGTAGCACTAATCGTTGTTCCCCGGCTGACAAAGAATTAAAACGACGATCGGCAAGATGTTCTATATGTAGTAGTTGCAGCCAATGCATGGCACGCTCCATTTGTTGAGGCTTTACTTGGCAGAATAATCCGACAGTGTCGTTTAATCCTTGTGCCACAATAGTTTTGATGTCTCCACTACCATTGAAATAGAGGTGCATCTCGGGCGAGATATAACCGATGCGACGTTTAATTTCCCAAATGCTTTCGCCACTGCCACGACGGCGGTCAAAGAGGGTGATGTCATTGGAATATCCTTGAGGATTGTCGGCATGAACAAGACTTAATAGTGTGGATTTACCCGACCCATTAGGCCCGAATAGAGCCCAACATTCGCCATTGCGTATTGTCCACGACACATCTTCGATAATAGTGCGTGCTCCATATTTCACCTTGCAATGGTTGAGAGCGAGCACCACATCGGTTTCCTCGGCATTGTATTCTCGATCGGGTCGAGAGGGGAGATTGTCAAGGTCAATGGCATAGTCAAAAAGATAGTAGAACGACTGTTGAAATTGTTTTATTTCTCGTCCTTGTCGCATCACAGCCTCTTTTATCTCCATATTGAGCATTGGAATAACGCAATCAATGCATGGGGGCAAGTCAACAGGATTGCAAAGTAATAAAATGACCGATACTCCTTGATTGGCGATTTGTAATATTGTGTCGTTGAGAATCTCGCGCGATGCTGCATCAAGACCGATATATGGATTGTCGAGAATCAACACATCGGGCAAGTCAAACAATAGGTTTACGATAAGCAACTTGCGTGTTTCACCACTTGAGAGGAAATTGATATGTTTAGTTGCGATGTCGTTGAGGCGTAGTTGTGTAGCCAACTCATTCCAACGATTAGAACCTATGCGATCGTGAAAGATTTCGGCAACCGTAGGCACCTCGTCATTCATCATCGATTCAAAGCGTTGTTGATAATACTCCACCTTAAATCCGGCAAGAGAATGAATGTCGGCAAACTCGATTTTCTTGATATTCAATCGTTCGCGATAGCCCTCAATGCGGTTAGTGCAGAAGTTCCAACCCTTTTCAATGATATTGCCAAGCATTGTCTTGCCCGCACCATTAGGCCCCATAATAGCAGTAACACCACGAGGAATTGTCACATGATTAGGGTTAAGAATCTTCGCTTCACGATAACGGAGAAAATCACTTTTGAGTTTTATCAAGAAATCCATATTGCAAAGTTACACAAAACTCTTAAAAAATAATGACTTTGGAATGTGAAATGAAAAATTGTTCTCGCATCGTCATGTCATATTCGAGTCTTTTGATGCTATATATTGGAAATAATATTCCTTTGAAGTGTAAAATTGCATTAATCTCGTCATATTTTGACGAGATTAGCTTGTTTTTTCGCGTCATTGTGTTATCTTTGTGGCAAAATTTGTGTTATGAGAGCAATATATATATGGCAACAGGCATCATGGCCTAAGTTTACTTGGGATAACTCTCGGTTGATAACCTTGCTTTCGGAAGTGCGAAATCTTGAAGGTAGGGTGTATGGGTTGATGAGTGGATTGGGATTGGAACTTCAAAATCGCACTTCACTTGATGTGATGACGCAAGATGTGTTGCGTTCGTGTGAGATTGAGGGGGAATTACTCAATCCCGACCGTGTGCGTTCATCTATTGCTCGTCACCTTGGTATAGAGGTGGAGGGATTGCCCGAGCCTGACCATTATACAGAAGGGCTGGTGCAAGTAATGCTTGATGCAGTGAGAAATAAAGATGTGCCATTGACACACGACAGATTATTTAATTGGCATGCAGCATTGTTCCCAACCGGACGTAGTGGGATCTATCCTATAACAGTAGCCTCTTATCGAGTAGGCAAAGAGCCGATGCAAGTAGTATCGGGAGCAATGGGCAAAGAACGAGTGCATTATGAGGCTCCTTCTTCAGAGTTGGTGCAAGATATGATGAATGAATTGTTGCAGTGGATTAATAATTGTAATGATGTAGATCCGGTCATAAAGGCGGCAATCGCTCATTTATGGTTTGTTGCCATACACCCATTTGATGACGGAAACGGTCGATTGACTCGAACAATAACCGATATGTTATTAGCTCGAGCCGATGGCATGTCGCATAGATATTATAGCATGTCGGCTGAGATTATGCGAGAACGAAAAGCTTATTATGAGGTGCTTGAAAAGACAACAACCGGAGGTGTGGATATAACGCTATGGCTTGAATGGTTTTTGCTGACTCTTCGCAGTGCAATATTGCGTTCTGAAACAATGATAAAACGAGTTGTTAAGAAGTCGATGTTTTGGCAAGAAAATAGAGATGTCGCGATGAATGAGCGTCAAGTAAAGGTGGTTAATAAGTTGTGGGATGGATTTGAGGGCAAACTCACAACCTCAAAATGGGCTAAAATTACTAAGACATCTCAGGCCACGGCATTGAGAGATATTAATGATCTGATTGAAAAGGGAATATTAATCGCTTCTGATGAAGGCGGGCGTAGCATGCACTATCTTTTAAAAGAGGAATGTTAAAATCCCCATTTCCCTTCCTTTGAAGTAAAAACTACGCTAATCTCGTCAAAATATGACGATATTAGTCGTTTTATAGAGTTATTAGAGGCTCTATAATCGTTAAAGTCGCTAATGACCTTAATGACTCTATCGCTGTTATCTCCCTTTAATCCACTATTTTATACTGCTGCGATGATGGCGAAGGAGAGGCTATAGGCGGCCATTGCCATGGCGGTCATGCCGAGGAGTGGGTTGAGGCGAGCACCGGTGCGAATGCCGAGTTGCCACCATATTGCAGTGTGGGCTATAAGATATAAAATGGGAATTGCCCATGCCCATATAGGCATGCTCATCCATGTAACACCCATCAATGCAACTGCAATATAGCCATTAAAAAGATATAAGTTTGATACAGCACTACGACCAAAGATTACAGCAAGTGTGCGTTTGCCCACCTCTTTATCGTCATCATGATCTCGGTAATTGTTTACTATCAACACGTTGGTCCCCATCAATCCTATGGATATAGATGCGAGTAACACGTCGAGGCTCCATTGGAGCGACTGCACGTAGTAGGTGAGTGTAACCGGTATGATACCGAAGAAAAACAGCACAGCCACTTCGCCCAATCCGTGATGAGATAGGGGGTAAGGCCCGGTACTATATGCCATCACGCCGAGAGCGATAAAGATGCCAATGGGTAATAACCACCACCCACCATAATAGATGAGAGAACAGCCTATCACACAAGCCAATGCCAATGTGCCGAAAGTCGCAAATTTCATGGCTTGTGGGGTAATGTCCCCCTCGGTTACACCACGACGAGGGCCCTCACGACCTTTACGGTCGAGCCCCGATTTAAAATCGTAATATTCGTTGGCAAAGTTTGACGCAATCTGAGCCAATAGCGCAAATAGCAGACATAAAATAGCCGGTATGAGATTAAATTTATCATAAAGAAAGCAAAATCCCCATGCCATAATCACTCCGGCGAGCGACACAGGCAGGGTGCGTAGGCGCATTGCTTCAATCCAACATTTTATCATTTTTGGGTGTCGGTTTTAGTGGCTTGTTGAGCCTCAATTTTTAATGAATTAAGATTGTTGTCGTCAAGTCCAAAACATTTTATTACAGCATTACGAATGCGTTGAGCATCTTTCCCGTTTTGCTTTAGTATTTTTATGATTGTGTGGATATAAGCATCTTTGTTGGCGAGCCCACAAAGTCCACTCACATTGCTTGATGGAATCATTGACTTGCGATTAAACACGCGCAACACATTTTGGTAGTCGCCGATTGCTACATAGCCATGGAATTCACGGCAAAAAGCCTCATACATGCCACGAGGATTAATCTCTTTTACCAAGTCATTGATGTGGTCTTCAAGCGAATTTATGTTGTTAAATCGACCATCAACACGATATTCAAGAGTGCGTTTCACTCGGTGGCGAGTGTGCATCAATGCTTGTTGGCGCACCTCTTGTTTGAATAGATCGAGAATCGTGGCTTTCACTTTTGCAAAAACCTTGTTTTCATCTTTGCGATGTCGCGAAGCAACAGTGCGTATAACCTCTTCGAGCATCAAGATATTTTCAATCTCGGCAACGTTGGGTACGAGAATTTTCTTGGTGCGCAGATATTTCACCTCTCCATCATCGCGGCGATCGCGATCTACGATACCGTAACTGTCCATGTGATGAAAAGTGGTGAGGTCATTAAATGCGCGAGTGGCTTCAATTACTTTGTTGCAACTTCCAAGAGGTTTTACAGTATATTGAGGGAATATTAGAGGATAAAGTTTGGAATCAATTGAATGTACACCATCCCCCTCGATAAAAAGCACCGGCTTGCGAGCGCCGATGATAGTGAGGTATATGTCGTCAGATAGTTCGGCATGGTCGGGGAGTATATCATAATCCCATGTATTGGCCACGGCATCATATTCTCGCACCCATATAACAGTGTTGTCAGTGCGTGATGAAGCAAAGTCTATGTCGTGAGTAGTGTATATAAACGTACAATCGGGACGTAATTGCTCAATGCGATCCCATAGCGATTTTGTGATAGACTGATGTAAGAAGATGCCGGGATTGTCAATAAATATAACAGCATCTTTCATAGCCATTAATGCTGCTCCTACATAATACATTACAGCACGCTCGCCGGTCGATAACTTCATGGAAGAATAACTTTGTTTATCTCCTTCGCGTGAAATTAGCATTTTCCCCCCTTCAATGAGAATCTTGCTTCCGGGAAAAACTTCTTGCCACACATCAATAACTTTATCGAGTTTAGTAGAAGGCAGTTTGGCATTGGGATTATCCGAGAGCATCATCTTGTAAGCGATAAGATTAACAATCTCTTCTTGAAAAAGGATTGACATCAAACGCTCCGCTTGAGAAACATTCTCATTTCTTAATATGCTTGTGCGTTCCGAAGTCTCCTTGTATAACATATCGATAGATCCTGGCAATGAATCTATTTCGCGTGATTCATATAAAGCAGAAATAATTGACATGCGGAAGGCTCTTCCTTGCATATTATTTATGAGCCAATCGGTAAAGCGAGTTTTCCCGGCTCCGTTGGCACCAATGATAGTGATCTGTCTATTGCCTGACGATATTTCTTGACTGGTGTTGTCTTTCTTGGGAGGGAGCAATATATTCATATATTCCACATATTAGAGGTTACATTCTCAAAATTACAAATTCTTTTTTGATTTTGCGATATAAAAAAGTCATTGAATGAAAAAACTCGAAAAATTAGTCCATTTTAGTCCATTTTAGTCCTTTTTGATTTTTGGTTGGATAAATTTTATTCAAGGTTTGTAGTAGATAAGTTTTTACCATAAATTTGCAAAAAAAACATAATCAATTTTATCATGAAAAAAATAATTTATGCGTCGGCACTATTAGTGTCGTTGACAATTGTTTCTTGTGGGAGTGATGTGGAAAAAGTGAAAACTTTTTCTATTGATGTGGCAAATAAAGTGAGTAAAAATCTCAAAGATTCGGTAGAAATGCTTTATCCCGATGCTGTGAAGGCCGATTCGTTGGCATTGTCGTTTATTGCCGATAGCGTAGTGGTTGCGCCAACCGATTCAGTCGATATGTATGTCGTTGACTTTGGTGGAGGGAAAGAGATGACCGTTGAGGTAAAAGATGATTCAATGGTAGTTGTTGGCTCTAAAGGATTGTTTGCTTATGCTCCCAACGACTTTGAATTTGCAAAGAAAACGGGTATGTGGGTCGATTCACTTTCTGATGTCGAAAATGCCGACCGGATGTCACAAAAAGAGCCGTTCCGTAAATATCTCATAACTAATTTTAAAGCGCCCAAAGTACTCGTTGTTACTCAAGGACGAGGATCTGATAATGGTGGGCAATTTGCTTATAATTACCATGCAACTTTAAGATATATTGTAACAAATAAGTCTGATAAACCTATTAAGGGAAAAGATTATAGATTTACTTATCGTAGAGAGGATAGAGGTTTCCCCTCTCGTCCATCAATGGCGGGTCGCGATTTAGCTCCAGGAGCATCAACAACTTATTCAATTGGTTGTGGAATGTGGACAATAGTAAGTGGAGGAACAATTGTTTATACTGCGACTAAAGAACAACAATTTGATAAATATTTTGTGCCTCAAGGTGGTGAATTTGACCAATATCTAGAAACCATAACTCCTACCGACGGCAAAACACCCTCGGTTATTACCGATAAAGATGGCAAAATCAAGATGTCGGGAAAATTGAACGGCAAATATGGAGTCAAATTTGAACTTGATAAAAATTTTAACGGCTTTATGTATTACACAAGCCAAGGTTATAATACAAAGATAAAAATATTGGGAAGTCGCATGGGCGATAAATTGATTCTTGAAGAATCGACCAATGGTAATCACACAGGTACATACTCGGGCTCTTTTGATGGAAAGGTATATCAAGGTACATTCACTCGCAATAGAGATGGAAAAGACTTCTCATTCTATCTTTCAGTGATATAATAGTTTGAGCGATTGATAAATCATAGGTGGTGGATGAGTTGAGGCTCATTCACCACTTTTTATGAGGAAAAGCGTCTCGAGATTGAAAAAAAGTTGAATATGGGGGCTAAAATTGGAGTATCCCATAGTTTTTTGTATCTTTGAGGGTTAAAAGATTTAGATAAATGAAATTCGTAAATATAATAACCCTTTCATTGTGTTGGCTCATGATTGCTTGTTCGGCTAAAACTGAATCAAAACCGGTCGCCGATAACGCTCCAACGACAATTACACCTCGCATGGAGTTTAATGCCGATAGTGCCTATCGCAATGTGCAAGCGCAAGTTGATTTTGGCCCACGAGTACCCGGTATGGATAGCCATGCCAAGTGTGCGAGATATCTCGTCAATGAATTGAAACGCTTTGGTGCTGACTCTATTATTGAGCAAAAAACGACAGTAACAGCATTTAATGGTGACAAGTTGCCCATCAATAACATAATGGGACAGTTTAATAAGGATGCTGTTAAGCGTGTGCTATTGCTCGCTCATTGGGACACTCGTCCTTGGGCTGATGCCGAGGCTGACGCCTCAAAACATTCGACTCCAATTGATGGTGCCAACGATGGCGGTAGTGGAGTAGGGGTGTTGCTTGAGATTGCAAGATGCTTGGGAGTTGAGAAACCAACGATTGGAGTTGATATCCTATTTGTAGATGCTGAAGATTATGGCCAATCCCAGGGCGATGATGAAAATACTTGGTGCTTGGGAACTCAAAATTGGATTAAAAACTTGCCTTATACACCCGGAAGTATTCCCGAATATGGTATTCTTCTTGACATGGTTGGTGGGAAAGATGCCAAGTTTCATCGTGAATATGCATCGCAATATTTGGCCGGACATATCGTAGATAAAGTATGGACAATGGCTGTTGCATCGGGATATGGCAATGTGTTTGTCAATGAAGTAGGAGGAAGTGTAATGGATGATCATGTATATGTCAATCAAGCAAATATTCCTTGTATTGATATCATAGAAAATAATAATCCATCAACCTCCTCATTTAATCCCACTTGGCATACTCTCAACGATAATATGTCCAATATTGACCGTCAATCATTGAAGGCAGTTGGTCAAACAGTGCTTAATCTCATTTATCAAGAAAATTAAATATAGATATATGACAATAAATCAATTACAGGATGAAATAATCGACGAGTTTGTCGATATTGAAGATTGGATGGACCGCTATGCCTATATAATCGACTTGGGCAATGCGCTACCGGCCATTGATGAAAAATATAAAACACCTCAATATATCATCGAAGGGTGTCAAAGTCGCGTGTGGCTCAATGCCGAACTTAATGATGAGGGAAAAATTATCTACACAGCCGATAGTGATGCGATTATCGTGAAAGGGATTATCTCATTACTCATCAAAGTTCTTTCTAATCACACTCCACAAGAAATCCTCGATGCCGACTTGTATTTCATTGACAAGATAGGCCTATCTGAACATCTTTCCCCCACTCGCAGCAACGGACTTGTAGCAATGGTGAAGCAAATGAAAGTATATGCATTCGCTTTCAATGCAAAGATGCAAGCCGAAGAATAATAAATTGAAATCAAATTAATTATTAACTAAATAAAATTCAGATTTATGTTTAAAAACCACCCTAAAGGATTAATCCCGGCCGCTCTTGCCAATATGGGCGAGCGTTTCGGCTATTACATCATGAATGCGGTTTTGGTGCTATTCCTTTGCTCTAAATTTGGGCTAAGCGAAGAAACATCAGGAACAATCTATTCGTGTTTCTATGCGGGAATTTATATTCTTGCTTTGCTTGGCGGTTTTATTGCCGACAAATCGCAAAATTATAAAGGAACGATTAAAACAGGTCTTCTCATTATGGCAATTGGTTATGTTGTGTTGTCAATTCCCATTTTGGCTACAAGCGAAAACACTACATGGCTATTAGTTCTTACTTGCGCGGCATTGTTTATGATTGCGTTTGGTAATGGTTTGTTTAAAGGCAACTTGCAAGCAGTGGTAGGTCAAATGTATGATGACCTTGAAGCAGAGGCTGCAAAGAAAGGTCCCGAAGCTCTTGCTCAAGCAAAAGATAAACGCGACTCAGGTTTCCAAATCTTCTATGTGTTTATTAATGTAGGTGGTCTTATTGCTCCATTTGTGGCTCCAATTCTTCGCGAATGGTGGCTCGAAGCTAATAACTTCATCTATAATGCAAAACTTCCCGAACTTTGTCACCAATTCATTGCCAATTCATCGGCAATGGAAGCTTCGGCACTAGCCAACCTTAACGATATGATGGCTCAAGCAGGTGGTTCGATTACCGACCTTGCAAGCTCTTGTCAAAGCTATCTCCAAGTGTTTAATGAAGGTATTCACTACTCATTTATCGCTTCGGTTGTAGCAATGCTTATTTCGTTGGTAGTATTTATGGTTTATCAAAGAATATTCCCTACTCCTGCTAAGAAAAAAGCTGTTGAATCAGTGAAATATACTGCCGAAGAAAAAGCTGCAATGGCTAAAGAAATCAAGCAACGCATGTATGCTCTTTTCGCTGTGCTTGGTGTAGTAATTTTCTTCTGGTTCTCATTCCACCAAAATGGTATGTCACTATCATTCTTTGCTCGCGACTTTGTTGACTCAACAGCAGTCGCTCCCGAGATTTGGCAAGCAATCAACCCATTCTTCGTGATCGTGTTGACTCCAATTATCATGGCTTTGTTTGCAAGTTTGGCTCGTAAAGGCAAAGAAATTTCAACACCTCGTAAAATTGCCATTGGTATGTTTATCGCAGGTTTGGCATTCTTGTTCCTCGCCGTGTTCTCATTTATCAAAGGTTATCCTTCGGCCGATGCATATAAAGCGCTTCCTATTGCCGAACAAACAGCACAACAAGCTCATTGGTGGGTATTAATTGCAGTTTACTTCTTCTTGACTGTAGCTGAGTTGTTTATTTCGCCTCTTGGATTGTCATTTGTGTCAAAAGTAGCTCCAAAACATCTTCTCGGTCTTTGTCAAGGTCTATGGCTTGGTGCCACTGCAGTAGGTAACTTGTTGCTTTGGATCGGTCCATTGATGTATAACCAATGGCCTCTCTGGTTGTGTTGGACTGTATTCCTTGTAGTGTGTCTCATCTCAATGGGTGTGATGCTCGGCATGGTTAAATGGCTCGAACGCGTTACTAAATAAGCAAAATATCATTCTTTAAATAAATGCATCGCCACTGGGGTAGCCCGGTGGCGATGTTTTATTTTAATCGTTTTTTATTTCAATATGAAATCTTAAATTTGTGGTAATATTTCGACAATAAAATTATAAAGTAGCATTATGGATTATCAGCAAATACTTGAAAGAATATATCAATCAATTTTGCCCTATGCTAAAGAGGGCAAGCAGGCCGATTAAATTCCAAAGGCAACTCCATAATGGGAATTAAAGCCCTCGAACTGCTCACTACCGAAACAAAAGAGTCGATATTCTAAACCATTAATTAAGAATTACCGTTATGATCTGGTTGTCGCCTTAAAGCCTATAGCGTCAATGGCGTTGACGACTTGGTTGAGGTCAAAGGAGCCTTTGATTGTGGCTGTTGCAGTGGGAAGGTCGACAGTAGCCTCTTCAACTCCTTCAACGGCGCGGATTGCTTTTTCGGCGCTTGCACGGCAATGGTTGCAGTGCATTCCTTCGATAGTGATTGTAGCCTCATTTGATGTGGTGCAGTCGCACGCATCGCAACCGCAATCATCTTTTTTCTTTTTGAAAAATCGTAGTATCATAGCGTTTATTAGTAATATTATAAGCAGTATAGAGCAACCTATGTTGAAATAGGGTGTTGCGGTGTTACAACAATCTTTTATCACGGTGATTGACGAGGTGAACCATTCGCGAGGCAATAGATAGTCGATTGCCAGCCCAAATGCCATGGAGCCGATAATTATCGACAAAAGATAGAGCGATAGCGTTTTGCGACCCATTACTTTGCCTATCACAAGCATCGACGCCACATTTACTGCCGGACCAGCCATAAGCAATACCAACGCTGTGCCGGGCGACAAGCCTTTCATCATCAATGCCACTGCAATGGGTATTGATCCGGTGGCACATAGATACATGGGGACGGCGCAAACGAGTACTATGAACATACTCAATAGTGAGTTATGAGCAAAGAGAGCGAAGAAACTTTCGGGAACAAACACCGTTATCAATCCTGCCACAACAAGTCCTAATATGAGCCAACGGCCTATATCTTGCATCATCTCCACAAAGGCATATCGTAGAGTGTCGACCACTTTTGCCCCAAATCCTTTAGATTGTGATTTTGCCGCAGGTGTGTTGATAACCGATGAGTCTTTTTCTATCACATTCACCATCTGCCCGCCAAATATTGCCGTCACAAATGCTGCAATGGGACGAACAATGGCAAATGCCCAACCCATCAATGAGTAGGTGGCGATGATGGAATCGACCCCGGTTTGAGGGGTGGCGATAAGAAACGATACAGTGGCACCTTTCGACGCACCTTGCTTGCGAAGCGACATGGCCGTGGGTATCACGCCACAAGAGCATAACGGCAACGGCACTCCGAGCATGGCGGCATAAAACACCGACCGAAATGATGAGCCACTCAAAAAACGTTGGTATAACCCCTCGGGCACAAACGCACGCATCACCCCGGCAAGGAGAAATCCCAACAACAAGTAAGGCGACATGCTATTTATGAGATTGATGATTTCAGCCATTTTTATCTACAAATTGTTATACAAAAGTAGTGATAAAAATTTGATTATAGATTGAAAAATATTAACTTTGACATATCTTAAAACCCTTAAATGTTATAATCATGAACAAGGATAATAACTTTGTAATTACCATTGGACGCCAGTTTGGGAGTGGTGGTCGTGAATTGGGTAAATTATTGGCTTCCTCATTTGGAATAGAGTATTATGACAAAGAATTGTTGCAAGAGGCAGCCAAACAAGCCGGTATGTGTACCGAATTTTTTGAGCGTAGCGACGAGCGTGCGCCATCATTTTTGAGTGGAATGTTTTCTATTGGCTCAGGTTATAATCCGGCCTCATGTTATTTTTGTTCTTCAACTTTGCCTAGTGATGGAGTATATAATGCACAAAGCGAATTTATTCGTAGTATCGCTAATGAGAAATCGTGTGTAATAGTGGGTCGCAGTGCCGATTATGTATTGCGTGAGCACCCTCGTTGTGTAAATGTTTTTGTTCATTCTTCGATAGAGGATTGTATAGAACGCATAATGCGTCGTGGAGATAAACCCACTCCCGAACAGGCGCGCACCATTGCACATAAAACAAATAAGTTGCGTGCCAACTATTATAATTTCTACACCGATAAGCGATGGGGTGATGCTGCAAGTTATGATATTACACTAAATACATCTTTAATAAAAATGGAAGATGCTGTGGCAGTTATTGCCGAATATATTCGTCGGCGTTTTGGGGTAGATCCATATAAATTTTAAAAAGAATAACGCAACGAATAGCGGTGATTCATCAAAATGAATCACCGCTATTCGTTTGGAGTAATTGTAATATTGGTTATCTTTGAGTATTATTCTACAGCCTCTACATCAATGACATCAGGGTCGTTGGTGCTTTTTACAGGAGTGTTAAATTTACGAGTAAACCACAGTTCGATAAATGCATTTATTGCAAAAATTACAAGACCTATTCCTGTCATCAATACTATGTGACAAGGGAGCAATATCGCTTTATCTACAAATATTATTGACAGACCTAAGGCAACTAAAAGGATAGGGAAGATGTATAACCACAATGGGAGACGAATGGGGCGGAACGCCATACCCATAGCGCAAGCATGAAAACATCCTCCAAGTATCAAGATTGTGCCGAAAATCATAGGGAGAAACTTGAGGAAAAGTTCACTCCAACCAATCATTGAGATACCCATAATCACACTTCCTACTCCCGAAATCAATCCACAAATGGTTTGAAATCGAGATCCTATTGTTACTTTCTCTTTATTGCGATTCTCTTGTCGCGTGGTTGAAAGTGAGGCAATGTTTATTATTCCCGGAACAATAAACACAATGCCCATCGCTATTATTAAACTTGTAAATACATCAAATGAATGTATTATCATTAACACTATGCCTGCTACAAATATAAGAAGCGAAACCAATAATGCTGTTTTGACTTTCATAATAAGTAATGTTTATTTGTTGGTTAATATATTATAAAACGATTGAGGGAGGATTATGTTTTCCTCTTCAAGGGCATTTTTGAATAATGGCGCAATATCTTTGTCGCGAAATCCGGCAATGCCACAACCGATGCGGGTAACATAGAACTTCAATTCGCGATGATTGTGAGCATATTCAATAAATTCATCAACATAGGGCGCGATTGTTTCTACTCCACCTTGCATTGTGGGAATGGCATAAGTTTGTCCGGTCAATCCCACGCCAACACCCCATTCGGCTCCAAAATTGCGATGGGCTATGCGAGCAGCACCTCCTCCATGCATCCCCGCCAAGTTGCTACCAAACACAAAAATTTCGCCATCATTAAGATGAGAAATACATTCAGGAGTAAATTCAATATGTGAGTTCATATCAAGTTGGTTTTATTATGATAATAATATCAATCACAAATTTAATGAAATATTGTGATTTAAGAAATTATTAACTCGTGTTTAGCCGATTTTGCACAAATTCACCCATTTCAATATGGCATTTTCCGTAATATCTTGTAAATTTGCATTGATATAAGACTTATTGAAGCCTATAAATAGATAAAAACAATAAAACCCGAATAAACCAATGAAAACAATCAATCGACTCTTACTATTGCTTGTGGTGGCAATGTTGTGTGGCTCGGTGGCAAAGGCTACCGATGAAAAGCCTGTGAAGTATATCAATGCTAAAGACCTTCGCATCATCAATCGTGGGTGGACCAATACTATTCGCGATTATGACCGTTTGCCGGCTTTCCTTAAAGACAGTGTGCGTAGCGTGTTGTGGGAACGTAGCCAATGCAGTTCCGGTATAGCAGTGCGTTTTGCCACCAACTCTACATCAGTGGGCGTTAAATATCGTCTTTTGTGGGACACTCACATGAAACACATGGCCGACACCGGTTTGAAAGGTACTGACCTTTATATCTTCGAAGGCGACTCGGTGTGGCGTCATGTTAATACCAATCGTCCTTATACCGACTCGCTCAAATGGTGTAAAAGCACTTATGTGTCAAACGTAGAGCCTCGCATGCAAGAGTATATGGTATATCTCCCTCTATATGATGGCATTGAAGAACTTTATATCGCTGTAGATAGCACTGCAACAATCACTTGTGGCAATCCCGAATTGATTAGCGACAAAAAGAAAATCATCGCCTACGGCACAAGTATCCTTCAAGGAGGTTGCGCCTCTCGCACAGGTATGGCGGCAACAAACATATTGAGCCGAGAACTCAACTGCGAGATTGTAAATATAGGTATCAGTGGCGAAGGAAAGATGGACTATTGCATGGCTCGTGCCATGGCTGACATTGCCGATGCCGACCTTTTCCTCCTCGACCCAATACCCAACTGCACCGAAATGATGTGCGACACTCTCACTTATGATTTTGTGAATATTATACGCAAAGCACGCCCTGATATCCCCATTGTCATGGTTGAAGGACCTATCTATCCTTATGCACGCTACGACAAGACTATGGGCAACTATCTCCCTCGCAAAAACGCAGCCTTCCGTCGCAACTATGAAAAATTGATGGCCGAAAACCCCAACAACCTCTACTACGTTGACTGCGTGAACCTTGACGGAGTAGAAGACGATGGCACAGTTGACGGCATCCACCTCACCGACCTTGGTTTCAAATACTACGCCGCCAAACTCTTCCCCGTCCTCCTCCCCTTAGTAGAAAAAATGAAATAACGAGTTCTCTTACTTAGAGAATAAACGGATAAAAACATTTCGCCCACACTCGGTTTTCGCAAACGTGTAGTGTGGGCGATGTCTATTTATAAGGGTGGGAATATGTTGATTCGTTCCCTTAAATAGTCAATAGATTACTTCTTGTGGTAAAGAACATTCGTATAATTATCTGCCACAAAGATAGATGCTGGGTGTTAGCTTTGCAATACCTAAAAATCGGTATTTTATAGGATTTGCATTCTGTCCCATTCGCAAATCGGATTTACTTTTTTCCCCATTTGCTAATCAGATTAACTTTTTGTCCTATTTGAGTGGGGGAGTGTTTATTGTTGGGTGATTTTGAATGTGGTGCCGGTGTAGGTGAAGTCGATTATGCCTACGGCATATAGTTTTATGATGATTTCTTCGGCTGTGTGGCGTGATATGCGTGCTATTTTCATGAATTCCTCAATGGTGGTCATTTCATTCTCTTCAAGATGACCGATGAGTGTGCTTTCGGGTTCGGAGAAGGAGAGCAATGCTCCTTTTTGTGACTCTTTTTTGCGCCATGCACGCACCATCAGTTCGGGTGCAACGATGTTTTCATCTTTCACACGATAATAGGTGCGCCATGAGCCGTCGGGCTCTTGTGCTTGCACCGGTCGGTGAGAGGATTTGGCAATCTCGGCACGTATTACAATAGCGCCACCTTCGGTTTTGAATGCAGTAAATTCCACTTTTTGAGCCGGACGGCAATACATTTGTGCGGCTTGTTCGATTACATATATATCTTCTTCATTGCGCACTCCGGCGATATTCCCATTGTCTTTTACTCCTACAAGAAGCCGTCCGCCGTCATTGTTGGCAAATGCCGATAGACTACGAGCAATCTTGCGAGCATCGGAGATTGAGAATTTAAAGTCTTGGTGTTCATGTTCCCCCTCCTCGATGAGCCCTTGGATATAAAACTTGCCTTTTATGGCTTTTATATCTTTCACGATTAATGGGATTTTATTGTGGATAGTTGAGGTTTTCTTCTTTGAGATTTATCAGCACCTCTTCAAGGTATTTATTAGCCTCTTTACGAGCAAGGTCAAGGTCGTTGTAAGTATAATTGCCACAATCGCGAGCGGTAGCACCGGGTATTTCTCCTTCAAAGGATGCTATAAACTCAAAGGTTTCGCGCATTAACGGAGCGATGTCGGTTGAGGAGTAGTTGCCGTTGATAAGTAGGTAGTTGCCTGTGCGACAACCCATCGGACCCCAATAGATAATGCGTTCTTTCCATTGTGCATGATTGCGAAGGAATGTAGCAGCAAGATGCTCAATAGTGTGTAACGCTGCTCCATCAACAGCCTCTTCGCGATTGGGTTCCTTCATGCGAATGTCGAAAGTGGTGATTACATCGCCCGATGTAGTAGTATCTTTGCGTGACACGAAAATGCCACGTTTTAATTCCAAATGATTGATTGTGAAACTTGCTATCTTTTCCATGAGGTGAGTTAGATTAGAAACAAGATAATACTTGTGTTAATTTTTCAAAGGTGTGTTGTGGTGCATCTTCCCAGAAGTTTTCATATTGTGAGATATTGTCGTCGCCTCCCGGGGTATCGCTGATAACGCGCATGCAGAAGAACATCACATTTTTGAGGTGACACACTTGTGCTATTGATGCCGATTCCATATCCACAGCCATCACATCGGGGAATAGACTCTTAATGCGTTCTACCTCTTCAACTTTAGAAATGAAGATATCGCCCGAACAGATGAGCCCACGTTTCACTTTGGGGTCATCGGCAAGGCAGGGAAGAGCCACTAATTCGGGAACACTAGTGAAATAACGTGGACAACCGGCTGCATCGCCCCATTCGGTGCCGGGACCGCACCACACATCATGGTATGCGATTCTTTCAGCCACTACAACATCAAGAATTCCTGCTCCACCACCTGCACCACCTGCTACTCCGGTATTTATCACCAAGTCGGGGTGGAAGTTCTCGATAAGCGTGAGAGTTCCTATTGCCGCATTCACCTTTCCTATGCCACATTGCATGGCTGTAATTTCGTGATTGTGGATTTTTCCGGTATGGAATGCAATATCATTGATTGTTATGATAGAGTGGTTTTCAATTAATGGTAATAAGAGTTTCAATTCCTTTCCCATTGCCACGATAATTCCTATTTTCATATCGATTATTTTTTAATTACGCATTGTGAATTATTTATTTTCCTCCTCAGCAGGAACATATACATACGCACCCATGTCGGGTTGACTGCCGCGAGGCAATCCGTAGCGATCGTATTTCGCTTCGGGGAGAGTGTAATCGGGGTATGCAGCGCCTATTGCCGGCGATTCGTTTTTGAGACGATAGTCAAAGATATATTCGTTGCGCACGGTATAATAAAGAGGATCTTCGCCCCAAATGCAACAAATGAAATTGTCATCATCGCTACCTTCCGACTTTAATAGACAATAACGCAAGGTAATGGCTGTGCCGGTAAGGTCGCCATGAGATAACTCTGTGCCATTGCCGTAGATTATCGAATTGGTGAAATCTGCTACCATATATGGGAGTCCCGAATTGTCATCGGTTTCGGCATTAATGTGGTCAAACTGTATTGCCGGACCTCCAAGAGCAGAGAATAGATAATAGTTCGCAAAAGTGCAGTGGTTGAAAATGTGATTTCCCCCACGCAAGAAAACCAATCCTGCTGCCGCTTCGGCAATTTCGCACCCTACGGCTTTTATGTCGCTATAAATTGAAGCGAGAGAGTATTCTTGAGAGTTACGAAGTTGACAGTTGATAAATGTTACAGCCGGATTTTCTTGAACACCGATTGAGTCAACGAATACGCCCCATACGGTGTTGCGTATTGAGGTGTGAGTGAGATAATTGTTGCGACTTGTTGAGGTAAATTCAAGTCCTGCCCATTGTCCTGCCATGAGGTCAAACGATAGGTCATTAACCACATTGTCAATGCGGTCGCCTGTCATGTTTATGGGTTGTTCGACAGTCCCATTGCTCACAAGTGTGCCTTCAATCTTCATTGTGGCATTATTGTGGAAATAAAGCGTTACTCCGGCATCGAGAGTGAGCGTTGCACCCTCTTTCACTACTATTGAATCATAAATCTGATAAGGCTTATTGGCAGTGAATCGTGTATCATTATCAATAATAAGCCCTTTACGGCGTTCAACATCTTGCCCTTGAGCACTGATTACCACTGTAGATGTGATGCTTTGAGTCACAAAATCAAGATGACGTTCCTCTACTACCGGAGCATCGCTACCATTGGCTTTGAGCGTGGCTTCAACAAATACATAGATAGAATCATTTGGACGTATTTCCACATTTTGAAACTCCTTGCCGCTCACACCATCAACATTGAGTCGGAACATACCATCGGCATCATCACGCATCTTAATGCTGCTGATGTTGATTATTTTATCATGTCGGTTATACACGGTAAACGAGTGGGTAGGAGTTCCAGCTTCGGTAAATATCGGCCCCATATCAAGGGTATCGGTTGAGAATGTGGGTTGGTCATTGCTATTAGAGGATATTCCATCCTCAATACACGATGAAAGCCCCACGATTAGTAGCAATCCACATATCCCAATAACTGTTTTTATTTTATTCATTGTAGTTTTTCGCTTTTTATCCATAATATAAACGATTTTCGACGTGTTATATTGTGAAAATTAGGGTCAATGTCACACATAATAATAAAGGTTTAACCTTTATGTTATAAAACAAAAAGCCTCGAAATTGTTTCGAGGCTTTCTTGTTGAGCGGAAGACGGGGCTCAAACCCGCGACCCTCAGCTTGGAAGGCTGATGCTCTATCGACTGAGCTACTTCCGCAACATTATGAAAAGATTTTGTGGGCGAAGATGGATTCGAACCACCGAAGGTATAAACCAGCAGATTTACAGTCTGCCCCATTTGGCCACTCTGGTATTCGCCCTAAATCGGGTGCAAAGATAATCAAAGTTCTTTAACTTTGCAAGCGAAATCGTGCATTTTAATTGCAGCAACAGCCGCTTCTTCACCTTTATTACCAAGTTTGCCTCCACATCGATCAAGTGCATCTTGCTCACAATCAACTGTTAATACTCCAAAAATCACAGGAGTGTCGCAATCGGCATTTAGGGCGGTGATGCCTTGAGTTACACTTTGACATACGTAATCGAAGTGAGGAGTGCCACCACGAATTACGCATCCAAATACTATGATAGCGTCATACATTGATGCTTCGATTAATTGTGATGCAGCAAAGGTTAATTCAACTGCTCCGGGTACATGATACACATCAACATCCTCTTCGGCAAAACCTTGTGACGCAAATACTTTTAATGCGCCATCGGTGAGAGCGCCTGTGATGTGAGCATTCCATTCGGCGGCTACGATAGCCACTCTCATGTTTTCAACCTTGGGGATGGCACCTTGAGGTGCGCTGTGTGATAGATTTGTTGCCATGAAAAATTTATTGAGAAGATTGTTATTTGTTATTTTGGGAACATTTTATGCCAAAAGCCTAATATGTCAAGTCGATTGTTGCGAGCATTGAGCAGAATATTTACAATTTGCTTATGTTCGGCAGTGGCATTTAGTTTTGTTGCTTTGTGGAGCATGGTGTTGAGTAGATGCACACCTTTGTCACGTGTAGTCTTGGCTTGTATTAATGCTTCACCAAGCGATATTGAGAGTTGTAGTTGTTGTAAAGAGAAATCACTTTCTATGCGAGTGAGATACTTCAATGCACGAGTGTAAAAGTGGATAGCCTCACGATAGCGATTCATTTGTGAAAGTGTATTACCTTCGTTTTGAAGTGATGTTATAAGTCGGGAAGTGGCATCTATAATTCCTGAATTAACCTCTTCAAGGTAGGTAGAAGTCGCTACTTGGTATTGGGCCAATAGATTTGCTTGATCTACTCGTGAACGATATATCGAAGTAGAGGCATTGAGCGCTAATAATTGAGCCGAACTATAACGTTGAGGCTTGATTTTAGATAATTTTTCAAGTAGTTTTAGAGACTTTAAAATGTCGCGTTCGGCTTGTTTATATTCTTTTTTTATGCAATGTACTTGAGCCAAGTCATAGAGGAGCATAGCAAGCAGACTCATAAACCCTTCATCTTTGCGACGAGAGTTCTGAACCAATAGATTAAGTGCCTCGGCAATAACAGCCATTGCTGGTTCTATTTTCTCATCTTCAATGAGCAATGCAGCCAATGCTTGTTTGATTGCAATATGCACATCAACTACAGTCTCGGCTCCACGACGAGCAAACATTGTATCAAGCCATAGCAAATAAGAGATGGCCTTACTGATATTGTTATCATTGACCATGTATTGAGCCACAACTCTTATTGTGTCAATAACGATAGGGAGAGGGGCATTGGCTAGACTATGGCGAAGGGCAAATATTGACGACCCGGCTTTGAAGGCTTCAAGTCGGTTGAGCGATTGTGAATTGCTCACAGTAATAAATAGACTGTCAAGAGATGTCGTCATTTGCTTATGGTCAAGTGCTATTTTAACAATGCAAAGTTACTATATTCTTTTTAAATAACCATTGTCAAAGGTGATAAAGCATTTGACTAATGGATAAATATAGTGGTCAACTATGAGAGGGGACAAACATGTCGCGCTCTTCATAGGTGCAGATTGCCTTAACCCATTCCGAGTCAATTTCCGCGCCTTGTGCTGTCGTTGGGTCAAATCCGGCCATTACGGTGTGTCCCACGCATTTCACATCGCCTGTTTCAACATTGATGATGCGTTGTTCAAGTTTTAGACTACGTTGTGAGATAGAAGTAATGGTAGTGAGTACGGCTATAGGCTCTTTAATATATCCCGGAGAATAAAAATCACAATTAATATTTACAATAACGACATTAATGTGCTTCCAATTTACTAATTCGGGTTTAATTGCATTGAAGTATGCAGTTTTGCCCAAGTCCATATATTCAAGATAGGCATTATTGTTGATATGTCCTATCATATCAATATCGTTAAAACGAATCTGTATAGGTGTGATGTGGCGAAATGGTTGAGTCACTTCGGGGACACGAGGATTTGTTGAAGAGGGGTAGGATATAGGTTTCATTATTTAATGAATTATTATATTTGTTATAACATTTTGGCCGGCGGCTTTGTTCAATTCTTCAACTAATCGCGAGCGATGAAATTGTAACTCATTCTTGAGTGCTGCCGAAGTCAAGTACACGTGAAATACTCCATTTTCGACATATCGGCGAGTTGTATATCGATTTATGCCGGGACCCACAACCTCTGGCCAAAGATAACAGAGTTTTTGCTCGTCAAATGTAGATGCCATGCCACTTTCATTGAGAGCAGCATCAATAATATCTTTTATGCTTTTTGCCTCGCTGCGTTTCATAGCGAAGTGGTTGTGATGGGATTAAAATTGCCATCAGTAACTTCCCAAATGCGATAGTCTCCCGATGTGCGTGCTATGATGTTGTCAAGGTGAGTGCGATTGGTGTCGGTAATAAATATTTGGCCAAATGTGTCATGCATCACAATTTCCATAATGCGTTCCACTCGCGTTGCATCGAGTTTGTCAAAGATATCATCTAAGAGCAATAATGGCTTTAAATTAGTAGATTCGCTCAACAATTCATATTGAGCAAGACGCAATGCAATAGTATAAGTTTTACATTGCCCTTGTGAACCGATACGTTTAATTGGCATTCCCGATATGGTCATTTCTATATCATCACGATGAATACCCACCGATGTGTGTCGCACTATTTCATCATGGCGACGAGCGTTATTGATAAGAGATTCAAATGTGACTCCGGGCTCATTGAGTTGGCTTTGATATCTCAGTTCAACTTGTTCTCCATCGCCGGCGATGGCATTGTAGTATTTGTTGAAAATTAAAGAGAGTCGGTTGAGCCAAACTTCGCGTTGACGATTGATATATACGGCAGCCATTTCCATTGTCATTTCGATGGCAATATAAAGATTGTGGTCAACACATCCATCGCGAAGCAACTTGTTGCGTTGTTCAAGGGCTTTGTTATATCTAATGAGTTGGTCTAGGTAGTCATGGTCGCTTTGTGAGATAATCATATCGATAAGTCGGCGACGTTCATCACTATTTCCTCTTATGAGATCAATATCATTAGGTGCAATTATTACCGAGGGAAACAGCCCAATGTGTTGGCTTAATCGTTGATACTCTTTCCCTTTGCGCTTTAGCGTTTTGCGTTTACCTTGAGCCATGCCCAAGGAAAGGGTTTCTTCTATGTTGCGACGTAGATAAGAAGCATTAACGATGCAAAAATCTTCACCTCGTTTTATGAGCATAGAGTCGGTCACACCATTGAAACTTTTGCAGAAACTCAAGTAATAGATTGCATCAAGTAGGTTGCTTTTGCCCATTCCATTATTCCCCAATAGGCAATTAGCCTTGGGTGAAAACTCTAATCGGGCTTGAGCGATATTCTTGAAATTATCTATTGATAGTTGTTGCAAAATCATATCACAAAGTTACAAAATTATTCACACAAAAAAGAGTGAATTCACACTAAATGAATCCACTCTTGTTAATATTGCGTAATCGATTAATCAACAGTATTCACAGTCAATGCAACAATTTTCATATCGTTGGCGCGAATAAAATCAACAACTTCTTGGCGCACTTCGCTTTCGGGAACATCAGCCTCAATGCGACGCACAGCATTGAATACCGATGTGCCACTTTGATATACATGACGATAACATTTTGCTACATCATCGACCTGTTCTTCTGTATAGCCATGTTTACGCATTATCACGGCATTGATGCCAAAGTAACTCACTGGGTTGTGAGCAAAAATTGTGAATGGAGGCACATTGCCACTGATGCGACAACCTCCTTTAATCAACACCCAGCGTCCCACCTTGCTCTTTTCGTGAAGAACTGCACCGCTTGAGAGGATTGTACATTCACCCACCACGACATCGCCGGCAATCATCACGCTATTGCCAACCACATTTTTGCCGGTTATGACAGTGTCGTGACCTATATGTGATTCGGCCATAACAAAACAGTCATTTCCTATGCGAGTGCCTCCGCTTGAGTAGATACCTCGATTTATGATTACATGTTCGCGTATCACATTATTGTCTCCAATGTAGCAATAGGTCTCTTCCCCTTTCCAGCGGAAATCTTGAGGGTCGGCCCCGATTATTGTTCCTTGATAGACTTTGTTGTTTCGTCCCATGCGAGTGCCACGAATAATACTTGTATAGGGCATAATTTCGCAACCATCACCTATTTCTACATTTTGATCGATATAGGCAAAGGGGTGTATAATTACGTTTTCACCGAGTTTGGCCGATGGGTCAACGTGTGCTAATGGGCTTATCATATTTTTATAAATTTAAGGTGTTATACATTTTTTATTATCGTCCGCCACCAAGTGATTGGTAGAGGTTGATTACTGCTTGAGTCTTGGTGTGTTCACATGCCAATTGTGACATTTGTGCTGCCAAGAGGTTTTGTTGTGCAGTGAGTACTTCGAGATAGGTCGATGTTCCCAACTTTAATAACTCTTGGGTATATTCCACCGACTTTTCGAGATTTTCAATCTGTTTATCCAACAACTGCACTTTTTCATCGCTTTTTTGACACACAGTCATTGCATCGCTCACTTCGGCACTTGCGCTCAACAAGGTGTATTCAAAGTTGTTCATTGCTTGTTTTTGTGCTGCTTTTGCAGCTTCAAGATTTGCGATATTTTTGCCTCGTGAGAAGATGGGGGCAGTCAATGAACCGGCAAGTTGGATAAACCATTCGCCGGGGTTGACAATTGCCGACCCGACACTATTGGTAAATCCTCCATTGGCCGAGATTGTCAAGCCGGGATAGAATGCTGCGCGAGCAAGATTTGTTGCATAGTAGGCTTTTGCTACATCAAGTTCGGCTGCACGCACATCGGGACGAGCGGCAAGTTCAACCATCGGAACGCCTGCTCTCACAACATTAGGCATCGCTAACTTGGCTTGTGGAGACACACTCCATTTTTGTGGCAACACATTGAGCAATAACGACATTGTGTTGTTAGTCTCGTCAAGAGCCACTTCAAGATCAGTGATTGAGGCCAATAGATTATAGTAACTTGCTGTGCTTTGAACGATTGCTGCTTCATTTAGACGACCATCGAGTTTGAGATTCTTCATCACCTCGATACTTTCGCTCCACAATTTGGCAGTTTCTTTATTTAATTCAATTTGGCGTTCAATAGTAGCGATAGCATAGTAGCAATTGGCTACTCCACCAATGATTTGTGAGCGCACGGCTTGGTTATAGGCCTTGGTTTGTTCCAATGATGCTTCAGCACTTCGTTTGTTATTGAGCAATTTGCCAAAAATATCTACTTCCCAACTTACAGCCAATGGTATTTGATAAGTGCCAATAAAGTCACTTCCTGCAAAGGATGCAAAACCTCCATTGGGAGCCAATGCTACCGATGGGAGATAATTTAATTTTGCGCCTTTAAGTTGTGCTTGAGCAATGTCAATATTAAGTTTTGCATTTTGCATATTCACATTGTTGGCAAGCGCTTGATTAATCAGGTCAACAAGCACAGGGTCGGTAAACACCTCTTGCCAGCGCAGATTGCCAAATGTAGTGGTGTCAATTTCGGCCTCTTGGGCTTTTACATATTCGGCAGCGAGAGCACTCTCATCTTGAGGCATCTCATATTTCTTATACAATCCACAACTGCTCAGCATCGAAATGCCGAGAGTTATGGTTGCAATATATTTCATTTTATTTGTCATAGTTATAAGTTTAGTTGCGTGAATATTGTTCCAACTCTGATTCGATTCCGGAATTGTCGGTGTCTTTCCACTTGATAGGAGTGAACTTTTCTTGGATTGATTGGAAGATTACAAACAACGCGGGGACGATTAATACCTGTAATATCATACCAATCAACATACCTCCAATCGAACCGGCACCAAGGGCATTGTTACCATTTGCGCCGACACCTGTTGCAAGCATCATCGGCAACAAACCGATAATCAAGGCCAATGAAGTCATCAAGATAGGACGCAAACGAGCAGCGGCACCTGCTACGGCTGCATTAACGATGCTCATACCGGTGCGACGACGCTCAACGGCAAACTCTACAATCAAGATGGCGTTCTTGGCCAATAGTCCGATAAGCATAATCAATGCAATCTGTAGATACACATTGTTTGTGATGCCACCTATTTTTGCAAAGATAAATGTACCCATCAACCCGAATGGAACTGAAAGAATTACAGCCAATGGTAGAATGTAACTTTCATATTGTGCACTCAACAATAAGTAAACAAACAAGATACACAATCCGAAGATTACAGCCGTTGCGCTACCCGAAGATGATCCTGCTTCTTCGCGAGTCATACCGGCAAATTCATAGCCATATCCTTGTGGAAGGTATTGATCGGCTGTGCGTTGGATTGCCGCGATTGCTTCACCCGAAGAGTAGCCGGGGTTGGGCGAACCCGAAACGGCAATTGATGTAAACATGTTGAAACGATTCAACAAGTCAGGGCCATATACTCGTTTTAGGGTAATGAAATTGGTGATAGGTGCCATTTCATTGCCATTGCGCACCTTGATGCTGTTGAGCGTTTCGGGAGATACGCGAGAATCGGGAGTCGCTTGCATCATCACACGATATAGTTTACCGAAACGGTTGAAGTTTGACACATACATACCTCCATAATATCCCTGCAATGTAGATAGAATTGTTTGTGGGCTTAATCCTGCTTGTTTAGCCTTTGCCACATCGATATCAACCATATATTGAGGGAATGATGGGTTGAATGTTGTATATGCCATTTGAATTTCGGGGCATTTATTCAATTCGCTAATGAAATTCATCGCAATCTCGTGGAATTTGCCAATGTCGCCACCGGTTTTGTCTTGAAGTTGTAATTCAAAACCATTGGTTACCGAATAGCCGGCAATCATAGGAGGAGCAAAGAACATCACACGTCCATCTTTAATCTTTTGTGATGTCATGGCATATAATTGTTGAATGATATTGGTGCTGCTTTCCTCCTTGGTGCGTTCTTCCCAGTTTTTCAACTTGATAATGAATGTTCCATAGGTTGAGCCTTGACCGGCGATGAAACTATAACCGTTGATCATCACACGAGTTTCAACAGCAGGGATTGATGCGATAATGTCGCCCACCTCGTTAAGAAGTTCCCCGGTGCGTTCTTGTGATGTAGCAGGAGGCATATCCACCACAGCAAAGATAGTTCCGGTATCTTCGTCGGGAACGAGTGCTGTAGGAGTAGAGCCCATCAACCACACCAATGCTCCGATTGCAATTGCTACAATCAATAGCGATACGGTTTTTGCCTTGATGAATAGTCTGATGACACGTTTGTATTTTTCAAGCATGCCATCATAGGCCGCGTTAAATGCAGTGTGGAATCGTTTGACAATACTTTGTTTCTTCCCTTCATGGTCTTCATGAGGCTTGAGGAAAATAGCACAAAGAGCAGGGGAGAGCGTCAACGCATTGATTGCAGAGAAGGCGATAGAAATAGCCATTGTGATACCAAATTGTTGGTAGAATACCCCGCTTGTGCCAGGCATGAATGACACAGGGATAAACACAAGCATCATTACAAGGGTAATAGAAATCAAGGCTCCTGCAATTTCACCCATTGCATCGATAGAGGCGCGGCGTGCCGATTTGTAACCCACATCAAGTTTGGCATGCACGGCCTCGACCACCACAATTGCGTCATCGACCACAATCGCAATAGCCAGAACAAGAGCCGAGAGGGTAATCAAGTTGATTGAGAACCCAATCAGGTTCATTACAAAGAATGTACCGATGAGGGCTACAGGAATTGCTATCGCCGGAATGATTGTTGAACGAATATCTTGAAGGAAGATATACACTACGAGAAACACAAGTACAAAGGCCTCAAGCAATGTTTTGAGCACTTCGTGGATAGATGCTTCGAGGAAGTCGTTGGTGTTCATCGGAACAGCAATAGCCAACCCTTTGGGCAAATCTTTCTTGGCATTCTCAAGTAGAGCGAGAATATTTTTGATAATCTCGGTCGCATTAGAGCCGGGAGTTTGGTAAATCATTGCAGTTGCAGCAGTTTTACCATTTAACTCACTTTGGAATCCGTATGTTTCACGACCCAATTCTACTTCGGCAATATCCTTCAAATATAGAGTCTCGCCATCGGGCGATGCTTTCACTACAATATTTTCAAACTCTTCGGGTGTAACCAGACGTCCCTTATATTTCATGATATATTGGAAACTTTGATTACCCCATTCACCAAATTGACCGGGAGCCGCTTCAATGTTTTGTTCGGCAAGTAGTGCTGAAATGTCCGAAGGCATCAGCCCATATTGAGCCATGACATCGGGTTTGAGCCATATACGCATTGAGTAGTTGGCACCGAGCACCATTGCGTCACCTACACCCGAGATACGTTGGATTTGTGGAATGATGTTGATTTTTAGGTAGTTTTCCACAAATTCGGTAGAGTAGGTGCTATCTTCGGCATATACACTGACTGCCAATAGTGTTGAAGTTTGGCGTTTTTGAGTAATCACCCCCACCTTTGTAACTTCGGCAGGAAGCATCCCTTGAGCCTTTGCTACACGGTTTTGCACATCGACAGCAGCCATATCGGGGTCATACCCTTGTGTAAAGTACACGGTAATGGTTGCTGCACCGGTATTGGTGGCCGAAGATGTCATATAAGTCATGTTTTGAGCACCATTGATTTGCTCTTCAAGAGGTGCTATGACCGAGTTAAGTACAGTTTGGGCATTGGCACCGGTATAGGATGTTTGAACCGAGATTGTGGGCGGCGCAATGTCGGGGTATTGTGTTACGGGAAGTGCAAAGAGGCCGATAATCCCAAGCAACACAATGAATATTGATATAACCGTCGATAGTACCGGGCGGTTAATGAAATTATCAAGTTTCATAAGTGATTAATTATTGATAAATGTTTAAGTGTTTAATCATTTAGTTGTTACGGTGTCTTTTTTAGCCGATTGAGGAGCAAGTGAATTGGTCTTGTCGATAGGCTTGATAGTAATACCATCTTTAACAGTAGTTCCTACACCTTCAATAACGATTTTATCGCCTACTTTGAGGCCGCTTGTTACGATATATTCTTGTCCGTCATTGATTTCAAACACTTCAATTGGAGTAGTTACTGTTTTATTTGAATCATTTACGGTATATGTATATTTGCGATCTTGAATTTCAAATGTAGCCTTTTGTGGAATGATGATAGCATTGCTTTCTACATAAGGGATGAGGATTGTTCCTGTGCTACCACTGCGAAGCATGCCTGCGGGGTTGTCAAATAACGCGCGTACCGATGCTGCACCGGTTGATTGGTCGATAACACCCGATACTGTTGCTACTTTACCCGATAATCCATAAATGTTTCCATCGGCAAGGCGAAGGTTTACGGCAGGAATAGCGGCAATTGCTTGGTCAAGAGATATTGCGCCATTGTTGGTCATGTTGAGAATATCCTTTTCAGTAAGAGAAAAATAGGCATATATCTGATTGTTATCGCTCACGGTAGTCAATGGTTGTGCCATTGATGGAGATGCAAGCGCTCCTACACGATTGGGGATAGACCCGACAACACCATTGCTAGGGGCTGTCACGACGGTGTAGGATAAATTCTTTTGAGCATTAGTGAGATTTGCTTTGGCTTGAGCAAGTTGAGCCTCTGCTTGAGCAAGTGAGTTTTCGGCAAGTTTTGCTTCATATTCACTAATGATATTTTTCTCAAATAGAGTTTTTTTATTATTTGCAGTAAGTTGGGCTGTTGCTACTGCAGTTTCTGCTACTTTTACTGCCGCCTTTGCTTGATCTACTGCCGCACGATATTGCACTTGATCGAGAGTGAAAAGCGCTTGACCTCTTCTCACTTTTTGACCTTCATCAACATGAACTTTTGTGATGAAGCCTGTTACTTGTGGACGAATGTCTATATCGGCTTTCCCCTTGATTGTAGCAGGATAGGTGCGTTGTAATTCTGAATTACTTGTTCCTATTGTTATTGTTGCAATTTCAGGGGTAGGTGCTTGTTGTTGCTTTTGCTCACCTCCACATGAAGTCATAGCCGATAGCGCGAATGCGATAATCGACAATGTAGCTAATCTAATCTTCGTTACTTTCATTTTCATCATATTTATTTGTTATTATAATCAATTTACGGCTCAAGATACGATTTGAGCCTAATATTCAATATGCGAAGATACAAAACTATTTTATGCGACAAAAATATTTTATACATTATATCTACTATGTGCAACATTTTTGCCAACGAAGAAGTTTGTGCTTTGCACTGTTTGTAATGTGCGATGTGTGCTCTTGTGTGAGGTATGTCTTGGACTTTTTTTGTCTCCCTTGCTCGTTTTTTTTGTCCAGGTAATCCGTTTTTTTAGGTTTGAGAGATATATGTGGGAATAAAAAACGAGCAACCCAACATGGGTTGCTCGCCGTTACTTGCCCGAAGGCAATTATGAATTATGCATTATTTTACAAGAACTTTAGTTGCTTTGTTGCCTGCTTTCTTAATGTAAAGACCGTTTTCAGGGTTAGCAACTTTTACACCTTGAAGGTTGAAGTATTCAACTTCACCGTCAATAACTTCGTCCATTTCGATACCTTCTACGCCAACACCGTCTTTCCAAGTGTCAATGTAGCCATCTTCAGCGATGCAATAAAGTCCCATGCCGTTAGCACATTTGAAAGAGAAGACATATGCAGCTTGTTTCTTGTTTTCGTCTTCTTGTTTTGCGATAGCAATGTTGTGAACGCGAGTACCACCATCAGAGAATTCTCCAAGACCACCTTCAGGAACGCTCCAAAGTTTGCGCATACCTTCGAATGCCATACCTTCACCAAGTTGGCAGATGTTTACACGGCAACCTGGTGATACGTTATATTGAGCTTCAACGTAAGCGATGTAAGGTTTTTCAGTTCCGTCACCGTTAAGTACGAATTCGTTAACACCGTTACAACCTGTAGCAGGAGCAAGGTCGGGAGCAGAAGCGAAACTTTCTACCATTGAGAGAGAAGTTTGGTAAAGTGAAGGACAAGTTGTGAAACCGTCAACATAGAACATAGAACCTACGTGACCTTCTTCAGCAACGATTTTTACAGTTGCTGCTGATGTTCCCCAAGTAACTTGTCCATCAGGATAAGTTTCAGCGAGGTCAGTGTTTGATACATAACCGGCGAAGTCATCTTCGTTAGCTACCCATTCAGTAGAACCTTGAGCAAGTTCCCAACGATAGAGACAAAGTTTTTCACCGGCAGCAGTAGTACCTACAGCACCCATACATACAGCATTTGCGTCAACACCTGTGATGTCACCTACAACATCCCAATAGTCGATACGACCTGCAGCGTCAGTTTCTTCATCAGGAAGTTTCCATTCGCCAACGAGTTTACAAGCACCTGTTTCGAAGTCTTCTACAACGTAGATTTGAGCAGGTTTTGCGTTAACGTCAGAGTACATACCGCAAACCCATAAGTGACCGTAGTCATCCATACCTACTTGGTTCGCACAAAGAAGACCATTGATAGCAGTGCCATTGTAAGTCAAAGGAAGTTCTTTGATGTATTCACCTGTTTCAAGGTTGAAAATTACAAGGTGAGCGTAGTCGTTTGAAGTAGAGTCAACTACAGCAGTTTTTGAGTAGCCGATATAAGCTCGTCTTTTTTCTACGTCAATAGCTGCAGTACGTGCTTTAGTAGCATAATCTTTCACAAATTGAAGATCCATGAATTGTTCTGGAGTGTGAATGCGGTCGATGACCCATTTGTTTTTACAAGTTACGCCGGTTTCAGCGTCAGTTTCGTAAGTGTGACCGTCGTTATACACTATTTGTGCATCTTGAGCAGATGCCATAGAAGAAAGACCGATAACGGCAGCGCCGAGGAGTAAAAATTTCTTCATAAATTTAAAATTTAAAGTTAGTAAATAAATTATTATTTGATTTGATAATATATTTCACGGTGCTAATTTACGGAGTTTTTTTTATACCACAAACTTTTTTTGTCAAAAATCTAATTTTTAACACTAAAAAATAGGTTAGGGCAGAGTTTCGTTTAATTCATAATGCATAATGCACAATTCATAATTGCCCACGCGCATGCCTCAACTCTCCTCTTGAAATTTCATGGAAATTTTAGGAGGAACAATGGTGCCAATGAGAGCAATATATCAAGTTTACTTGATTATTGCCGAGTGCAGCCCATTGAAGACATAGTCAGTACCCCGAAGGGGGGAGGTGGTCAGAATAATTTATAATGCACAATTCATAATTCATAATTGCCATGCGGCAGCCCTTATGCTCTTCTGTTCTTTTGTCTAAAATATTCCTCTCTCAACTCTCCATGCTCCCCTTAATAAAAAATGGTGTGCCATAATCAATGACACACCATTTCAAGTTATAGAGGGATTGTAGATAAGAGAGACTAACTCTCGGTTTTTATTACTTTATAAATACTTTTGTTGCTTTTTGGCCTTTAACCATGATATAGACACCATTTGAAGGTTTTTCGACCTCTACACCTTGTAAATTGTAGTAGCGAGCATCAGAGTCGGTATCAATCATGATATCTTCAACACCTGTTAGTGTAAATACATTGGCACTAGTTAGAGTTACTGTAGTAGTGGTAGGTATTGCAACAACTTTTAGTGATGGAGTTTCGTTAGATGCTATTTGGGCATTGCCAATAGTCATTGAAGGCTGATTCATTACCAATACAGGATAGTTGGTTGTGGTAGTGATGTCAATCTTCGCATCGCTATTGATAGTTGTGTTGCCCGACCACACATTGTGCACCTTGATAGGCATTTTATCTTTTTCGGCAGCCAAAAGTGCCCAGTTGTTTGCTTCATCATATTGAGCGCTATATGAATTGTATCCGATTTTAGCCAATACTTCAACATTTTTACTGTATTCTGTTACATAGGCATCACTTAAAACGGTTGATGGGATGTGCATGTGCCAATATCCATCGTTTGGTGAGATATAGTGTCCGGCGCAATTCATTCCTTGGGCAGCAGCATAAACACCGATATATTTATGTAGGTCGTTTTCAAGTGTCCATGATACTTGCATGATTGCATCGTAAGAGTGAGCGTGATATATATCTACGTTATTTGAGGTTGAGTGATAGTGGCTACCGGCATCATAAAGACGGGCAGTGTTTTGAGTTGCACCATTATCGATTACCATTCCTTCAAATGCCGGAGTGTAACTAAATGCGCTACCATTTCCATTGGAAGAGGTTGAAATGTTGCTACGAGAGTAGTTGGCAGTGATACCTGCGAGATAGTCTTCTTTAGCATTATTATATGTGGTATATGCGCGACCATCTTTGGCGTTTTCTGCAGCCACGTCTTCTGTAGCAAAGTCAATAGGGAAATATTCGAGCGTTGCGACAGTGTTATTGATGTGATTGTTGGCATCTTTTAGGCTGTTTACTTCATCGCTATAGGTATAAGTGTCGTTGATGTTGATGTCATATTTGATTGTCCAGTTATTTACAACTTCATCAGTCACATTTAGAGCCCCGATAGCACCGGTAGTTGTAGCGTAGTTCACACCACGATAGTGGATAGGATCGGTAAGCCCGATTTCGGGATTTTGCCAAGTGCCTAAGTAACGGTGTGAGCCAAGAGGCATAAGCGAAGGATCGGTTTCTCCGTCAAGGTCGGTGCCATGAACTTTGAGTGTTACGTCCTCAAATGCAATAGCAGGAGCGGGGATAACCAATGTAGCAGTTGTTTTTGCTACATCGAAGTTGAGTTGAGCAAAATCGTCGATATCGCCATCTTCCGATGTCAAATATACATCAAATGGATAAGTTTCTGATGGGTCGATGTTGTGGAACACAACTGTAGGCATATCTTTTGAGTCACCGGTGGGAACGTTAAATTGCATGTAGTTTACATTTGAGAGAGTCTTTACTTCTCCAGCGTCGGCAACTTTAACGTTTCCTTTAGCAAATGATTTAGCCGCGCCATCTGCTTCGATAGAAGTGCCGGCGTTGAGCAATGCCAATGTTTCGTCGGTTACAACTACTGTATAGTATTTTGCGAGGTCTTTCACTGCTTTACCATTTGTGGTTGTCTTGTCGAGTGCCGAAGATTTGATGTTGGCATTAAGTTCGATATTGAATGAGTAACGGCCTTCGCTGTCGCGTTGTTGAACGGCTGTCGCTGTTACAGGAACCGAAGCCTCATAGATTGAGATTTCGTTTGAGTAGGCGATGCGGGTAGTGTTATCTTCAATTGCTGCAGCGTCATTGCCATGATATACAACCGCGATTTCATATTTATATGTTCCGGCGCTCACTTCGTTAGCATCAATAACTGCATTTCCTGCCACATATTCGGGATCTACGGTTAATCCGGTTTCCGACTTAACGAGAATGCGAGTGCCTTCAATTTCGTTACCTGCTTCGTCAACCATAAAGCGATAGATGTAATACTCTTTCACTTTCACGTTGGCAAGTTCGTCGTTTTCTTCGGGGATAGAGTAGGTGTAGTGTAAGTGATTTTTGTCTTCACGACCTATATAGATGTTTGGTCCACCTAACTCAGTGATAAGTTGAATAGCAGAGTGTTCGAATGTGCCGGTTTTTGCATCATACCACACAATCACACGCTTGAAATATACACGGTCAGTGCCATTCCCGATTTGGAAGTCGGCTCCATTACGGTCTCGCCAAGTTGCATAGAATCGGTCATTTTTGTTTGACGCTTTGATGGGATAATCTTTCCCTTCAGCGTAGTGACCACCATTTTCGTAATACCAACGAGCATCTGCGGTGTTTGTTCCTGATTCATCTTGAGTTTTGTTTGCACCACCCCAACCGGTCCATACTTTGAACTGTTTTGACATCCACATATCTTTTACCACGAAACATTGCCAATCGGCAGTGCGGTCAGTCTCATCTTTATCTGCCATATTATTTTCGTTGGTAGGAGAATATAAACCTTCGTTATCTCCAAGAATTCTATCGCTACCGGTATTTGCTATTTTATTGCCATTGTCGTCATATAATACGGCATATCGAGCATAAAGATCACGATATGGGTCGGCATTTAATTCTGCGTCGGTATATGAGTTGACATTGGTAAATGTAATTGAACGAGAGGTGTATTCAAATGGTTTTTCGCCCGATGCATCAAGGAATTTAGTAGGGTGATTTACCAACCAACTTTTTTGGAAACATGTTTGATAAATAGCATCACCATTAGCATCGATATATGGTTCTCCGCTTTCTGGGTCATATTGAATCCATGCTTCTTGCCAGTTCTTAACATTGAATCCACTTTGTGCATCAAGAGGGGTCTTGAATGCATCTTGGTCGGTATAGCCATCATAACCGATATTTGAACCAACCAATGAGAAGGTATATTCATTAGTAAGGTTGAGGTCGGCTTGATTGCAAGTAGGATTATTGAATGATAATTTAGAAGGAACACCATTAGAGAGTGTTACTACAACTTGTTTTACATAAGTTGGATGGCTTGTCAATATCGAGTTGTCAGAAGGTCCACTATTGTTTTCATAAGTAAACCAAAGACCTAATGTTTTATCAACTTGGTCGCTATTGCTATTTGAATAACGGATACAAGATTTAGTGCCTTTGTCAGAAAGAGAGATATCGGAATGATTAGAGGTGTTTACATAATACCCCGGGTTACTATATAGTTTATAACGATGATTGATATAATCAGTGTAGTTATCAACTTTAGCAATAGCCATACGACCGGCATAGAAAAGACGATCATCGATAGTGGCAGTAGTGCCATCTTCGCTAACTGTTAATTCCCATTCGGGTTGAAGACGCCATTCTGCCATACGAGTACCTACAATAAAGTAGTGAGCCTTGCCATTAGCAAAGTCGGCAGGTTTCAATGGCATATTTACACCTGTAGGGATAACGATCTCTTCGATGTCTTCATTCTTGAAAGAAAGGGTATTAGTACTTGTATTCCAAGTAATAGTCCAAGAATTAGTTGAACTTGAGAAGTTGTAACCGGCATTGCCTCCCGATGTACTAAGGGTTGAAGATAAGTTTGATGGTGAGAATGTTGTGCTTACACCATACCAAGTATTAGAAGCATTGTTCTTTATTTTTAATCCATCATTACTTCCAACTGAGCCTGATTTGCCATTTAAAGCAGTAAATCCGGTAATCTTATATGTGTTGTCTGAAACTTTTGTGAAACGATAGGTGTCGTTAGTACTCCAATCATTAAACCCACCAACGATATACCAATCAGAAAGGGTTACATTATCATCGTCATTAATGCTGCCATTATAAACAGCCGAGAGTTCTTTAGAAATAGGGTTGAATGTGAATGTATAATTACCGGCGGTCAATGAGTGTGAAGAAGTTCCTTGAGCTTCTGCAATGCTACTGTGATTTGAAGCAGTGAGCCCATTGGCTTTCATCTTGAAATTTAGGGCTTTGCCATCATTGTTGATGTAGAAATTGAGGTAGAGTGTTCCACTGCCTGACACATCAGTGGTAACTGTGTAAACATCTCCACTGCGAGTCATATCATGGCTTGTGCCATTAATATTTAGTTGCCACTTGTTGTAGTGAGAAGTACATGAGAGACTCCACGGAGTTCCGCTGAAAATGTAGTTAATGCCTCCATCGCTAACAGTCCCTTCTACTGTTTTGTTAAGATCCCCCCAAGAGTTTCCATTATTATCTCTATAGATAACTTTGTTGAAACTTGCGTCGGCTTGATAAACATGAACATATGTATTTGCTCCATCTGTGGAAAGGTAGGTTACTGGAATTGCAGTGCCATTTACGTTTTCTTTCCAAGACCAAGCATATTTGATATCAAACCCATTAGCGGAGGACTCTTTTACCGAATAGAAAAGAGCGGCATTTGCGGGCAATGCGCTAAAAAGGGCATAAAATCCCACTAAAAACAATAAAAGTTTTTTCATAAAAGTAATAAATATAAGTATAAATAAAGTATGATATAAAAATTCTATAAGTATGATATGTAGGCGTCTAAATGCGCCTTTGCAATATTTTGCAAAATTATAATAATATGCGTATATAGAGAAAGTAAAGAGGGTTTGGTTTAACTAATTTTAGTAGCAACATGTTTAATTTATAATTTATTAACACATGTGAGTATGGGAGGTTGAGAGTTGTTTAGTGTGGAACCTATATAATGCGGAATGTTTTTTGTAGGGACACGGCGTGCCGTGTCCGAAATAAATTAGACAGAAAGACATAAGAACATAAAGGCTGCCGCCTCCATTAATGCATAATGCATAGTCCATAATTCATAATTAAAAATTTCGCACTCCGCATTAATTATGAATTATACATTATGAATTATGAATTAATTTAACCACCTCCCGGCTTCGCCGTACTCCTCCTAAAATTTCCATGAAATTTCAAGAGGAGAGTTGAGGCTATCTTGACACTACTGTTTCTCCTAAAATTTCCATGAAATTTCAAGAGGAGAGTTATTGCTCTCATTGATACTATTGTTCCTGCTATCCACGGCGTGGCAATAGGGGAGTTAGGGCTGACGCATGGGGAAAGAAAAGAGA
>JAFQSX010000017.1 GCA_017409345.1 Muribaculaceae bacterium
CACTCGCACTGACACACAAAAGGCGTCGCTCGTGAAGCTCATTACCGAACTTCGGCAACAGTTCCCTAATGCCTCTGTGCATGGTCATCGTGAATTTGCCAACAAAGCGTGTCCCTGTTTCGATGCACATAAGGAGTATAAGGATTTATAATCTTTTCCGTTATGAAGAAACTTTCAATCATCTTTTTGCTCGTGGCTCTCACGGCGTGCCACTCTAAAAAGAACATTGCAAGTTCGGTGTCGGCTGATGCCAACACTATCGCCACGACGGATATGCGCGTGAGTACAAGCAAGTTGGACTCGGCTTTCTCCTCTATGGCAATAAAGTTGGACTCTTTTGATATAACAGCCGAACCTGTGTTGATAGCCCCTTGCCCCGATAGTGTCAATACTCGCTCTGCTGTGATTGCCTATCGTTATCGCATCAAAGCCAATAGTGCCACTGTCAAGGGGGAAAAGAATGCAGTAAGTCGTGCCTATGCCGACACACTGCAACAAGATAGTATAGCATCGAACTTAGTACACTCGTCGGCAAGTTCCGAACATCGTGATATGGTTTCGGTATATAAGCCTCCCGATACGACAGTCGTCTTAATAATCACAATCGTTATTGCGATTATTGTCGTGTTGATACTTTGGAAATTTCGTAAATAAATTCCCTCTATATCTCTGAATGTGTGTTAGGTGGATTGCTCGTGAGAGTAGTCCGCCTTTTTGTTTTGATTGGGCTTATGCTTTGGCTTGGCACTAACGCTACGAGTTCGGGGTGAAGACGATACGCTATCAAGCAATTCCTTGTGGACGGTCTGCAACCTCTTCGCTCTTTCGCCTGCACTCCATTCCTCTTTGAAACCTTCGCTTTGCTTCGGATTTCAAGGTTACATTCCGTTTCGGCTTCCGGCTATTTGTGTTTGTATTTGCTCTCCACTCCGTTGTGAAACCTACGCACGCTTCGGTCTTCATAACTACGCTTCGTTTTATCCAAACAATAGCCTCGCTCAAAGGTTTTGACCGCACAATACGCTCAATAACACTCCTCGTCTTTACACCTCGAGTTCTCCACGCTCGCCAAGCCTTTCGCATTGCCCTTGTTAAGCCCCTAAAGGGAGAGAAGTGGGCTATTGTTCTCGCTGAAACCACATCGTGCCTCGTGGTTTCGGCTCATACAAAAGCGATTTTACCGCACATCGTTACATATAACGCTTTGAAAAATAAATTTTTTTCGCAGTAAAGGCGTAGGGCGGTCGGGGGGTCTTTACAGACAGTAGTTAAGGGCAAGCCCTTAACAATCCCATTAATTGGCTCGTATCGAGCCAATTAACTTTTTCAAGCCTTTAAAATGCGTGAACTTTTGTAAAAATCGGTGCTTGAAAACGCGTGTAATCTCTCTGTAAATCTGTCTTTTATCGAGCCATATTTTCAGCCTAATTTTGACTAAAACTTTATTCAAAATACTATGAGCGATTACACAACTAATGCGTCAGTAAATCTGACGATGAATGGTGAGCAACCTAAAAAGGTGCTCGAAGAATTGCGAAAGCGTGCTTTCAACCTTGAAAACGCTATCGCTAAGGCTGCATCGGCTGGAAACAAAACGGAATTGACAAAATTGCGTAAGGAACTAAAAACTACGCAACGACAAATCCGTGAAATGGAGTCGGCAACTATGCAAGTGGAAAAGGTGCTGAAGCAACTTGACAAGGCGACTCCTAAAGAACTGCAAAGAACTCTCAAAACCCTCGAAAAGCAACTCAACAACCTTGAAAGAGGCTCCGAGGCTTGGAAACGCCAAACCGAATACATCAAGCGTGTGCGTGCCGAGATTGACAAGGTTAACCGGGAACTGCGTAACGGTGAAACCTTTTGGGAAAGGTTCAACCGAAAAATGAACGATTGGCAAACTACGCTTGCCGCCGGTGTTGCAGCAGTTACCGGATTGATTATGGCTTTTCGTCGGGCTGTTTCTTCTTATGCTGAAATGGAAGAGCAAATGGCGAATACCCTTAAATATACCGGTATGAGCAAAGACCAAGTAAAACAGTTAAATGATGCGTTCCTTAAAATGGACACTCGAACACCTCGCGAAAAACTGAACGAACTTGCTCAAGAAGCTGGCCGTTTAGGTAAAAATACGCTTGAGAGTGTTCAAGGTTATGTTGAAGCAGCTGATATTATCAATGTGGCTTTGGTCGATTTAGGTAGTGGTGCGACACAAACCATTGCTAAAATATCTAATATCTTCGGTGTAGAAGAGATGCTTGGAACTAAAGATGCTATGCTTTCGGTTGGTTCAACGGTCAATGTTTTATCACAAAACTGTACTGCATCTAAGCCTTATATCGTTGAATTTACTCAGCGTATGGCGGGTGTAGGAGCTCAAGCAAAACTTACTATCCCCGAAATTATGGCTTTTGCGGCCACTCTTGACGCTAATGGTCAAAAGGTGGAAATGTCAGCGTCGGCTTTATCTCGATTGATTATGATGTTATTCCAAAAACCAAAGGAAATTGCTCAACAAGTCGGGCTTGATGTGCAAAAGTTTAATGAAACACTTAATAAATCTACGAATGAAGGTGTTTTGATGTTTTTGGAACAACTTAAAAGTATCGGAGATAAAGACGCTCTTGCTGCTCTTGCTCCGTTATTTAAGGATTTGGGAATGGACGGTATTAGAATGTCCCAAGTGCTTGCAAACCTTGCTACTCACTTGGATATGGTCAAATGGGAGCAAGAGGAAGCAAACAAGGCTTTCAAAGAGGCTACATCTGCAACTAATGAATACAACATTTTTAATAATACGGTTCAAGCCGGTCTTGAAAAAGCCAAGAACCACATTCATGAGTTGGCTGTGGAATTGGGCGAAAAGATGTTGCCTCTGATGAAATACATTATGACTTCGTCAACTGCATTCTTGAAAGCGCTTAATCTATTAGTTGATTTCATTATTAAGTATAAAGGCGAAATAATTGTTGCTACGGCTTCTATCGTGGCTTATACTATTGCTGTGAATGTAGCTGCTATCAAAACTAAGGCTTTTGCAGTGGCACAAGGTGTCGCAAAGGTGGCCACCATGGCGTGGACGGTAGTAACACAAGCGGCGGCTGTGGTTACGGCTCTCTTTACAGGCAAACTGCACAAAGCGAAAATCGAGTTTATGATTTTCTCTGCTTTGCTTAAGGCAAATCCTATCGGATTGCTCGTTGCCAGTATTACGGCTGTGGTAGGTGGTCTGCTTTTACTTACTAAAAGAACAGACGCGGCTACTCAGTCTCAAAAAATGCTGAACAAAATACGTGAGGACGCTAAAGACAAAATGGCGGACGAGAAAACTCAAATTGAACTTCTTATAACGGCTGCTAAAAATGAAAAGTTGACTCTTGACGAACGCAAAAAGGCGATCGACAAGTTAAACAGCATTATTCCTAATTATAACGCTCAACTTGATATTACAACAGGTAAGTATGTGGCTAATAAAAAGGCTCTTGATGATTACTTGCTTTCGCTTGCTAAAATGTATGAAATTGAGGGCGCGAAAGACCAACTCGCTGAAATCGGGCGTAAAACAGCTAAATTGAAAACTGAACGTGCTGAAACTGAAAAGGCTTTAGATGACGCGAAAAAACGCACATCAAGTTCTTCTACCGGTGGTGGTACTCCGACTCCTCAAACTTCGGGTGGGGCTTACGCTCCTCGCTCTTATCACGCTTCAATAGGTAATTCGGGTGAAATTGCGGCTTTGGAGAGTAAATTGTCGGATATTGATGACGATATTCGGATAGAAGAGCAAAAGCGTTCAACGATTTTCAATGTGTATGGTGATGATTTGCAAAAAGAGGCGATTAATGCCCCGGTTATTACAAATCCTACAAATCCGAATCCTACAATTATCACTCCGACAACGACAATACCTTCTGATGATGATGTTGATAATGCCAATGAAGACCGTTTCAAGGTGGAAAAAGAGTGGCGTAAACGCGAAGAGGCTCTTAATCGTATTGCGTACGCTACCGGTAAAAAATCTTATGAAGATTATACCAAGCGTATGAATGAAATCGAAGTGGAGTTTTACAATAAACAACTTGCTCATACTGACCTTTCGGAAAACGAACGCCTATCTATTCAAGCCCAATACTACGAGGCTGTCAAGAAGCAAAATGAAGCTAACTCTAATTTTACTCTCGACGCTGAAAAACAATCCTATAACGAACGACTTGCTGAAGCTAAGCAGTTCTTCGTTGACGGCAAATATTCTATTGATACCTATAACGAGGCTGTCGCTCGTATCGAGGAAGAACATTTGCGTAATATGGTTACTCTCACAAAAGAGGGTACTAAGGAACGAATGGACGCTGAAAAGGCTCTCGCTGACTTCCAATATCAAGCAGCTCTCAAAAAACAACAGGAGTTGAAGAAGCAACAAGACGCTATAAAAAAGTCGCAAGACGACCTCAAAAATGAGTATTTCGGGCTAAACGCTAATGAACGCAAGAACGCTTATGACAACGATCTTGCTAATCTGAAAATCGTATATGAGGCTGAACTTGCTGCAACGCAAGGTAATGCTGAAGAGAAACTTCGCATTGAGGAAGCATACCAACAAGCGAAACTCGCTTTGCAAAAGAAGTATGGTTTCCTTGCCGTAGAGGATAATCGCAATGCTCTTGAATTGGCTAACGCTGAACTTGCTGAATGGCTCGAATCGGAAGCCGGTAAGGCTGTGATGCAATCGTTCGACACGGTTATGTCGGGTATGGGTGCGATATTCTCTCAAGTTTCATCTATCGTGCAGTCGGAATTGGAAATACAGACGGCTGCGATTGAAAAGCGTTACGACAAGGAAATATCTCTTGCTGAGGGTAATTCTTATAAGGTGGCGAAGCTCGAAAAGCAAAAGGAAAAGGAAATCGCTAAGGCGAAGAATGAGGCTAACAAGAAAATGTTTGCTATGCAAGTCATTCAAGCAATAGCACAGACCGCAACCAACGCTATAAATGCTTATGGTTCGGCAGCTGCTATTCCGGTAGTAGGTTTCGTTATGGCTCCGATAGCGGCAGCTATGGCTGTCGCAGCCGGTGCGTTGCAGATTGCTGCAATCAAAAAGCAACAACAGGCATCGGAAGCCCAAGGTTACGCAAAGGGTGGTTTCACCCCTAAAGGTGCTGTTGATGAAGAGGTGGGCGTGGTTCACGCCGGTGAATGGGTAGCGTCGCAGAAGTTGCTCGCTAACCCGGTGGCTCGTCCTCTTATCAACGCTCTGGACTATGCTCAAAGAACTAACACTATCGGTTCGCTTCGCTCTGCAGATGTGTCAAGGACTGTCGCTCCTCAGGTGGTGGCACAATCTGCACCTACTATCGTAGTGGAGCAGAATGGTGAATATACCTATATAATGAAAAAGCTCGCCGAAAGGCTCGATGAACCTTTTGTTACTGTGAACACCATTACAGGCGATAATGGTATCAAAAAGGCTCAAGATGAATACGACAAACTTATTAGAAACAAAACTCCTAAATCTAAACGAAAATGAGAATTATAATTAACGGCAAAACTGCCAAATTAAAGAAGAATACTTCCTTTGAGTTCGTGGCTGAAAATCGCTCTTTCACCGGTTCGGACAGCTATACGCTTTCCATTACTTTCCCTTTGCGTGGTTGCCCCGAAAATATTGATATTTTCGGCTACATCAATCGTACCGACATCGACAAATCAAAGGTGGTCTTTGATTGCGAAATTCAAGACATTAATTTCTATTCTGCCGGTACTATCACGATTGTAGAGATTAACGAAAAGGAAGTGAAAACGCAATTTCTTGAAGGTCGCTCGGAGCAGAACTTCGACGACACTTTTGATGAAATCTACATCAACGAACTCAATTTAGGAAGTTATCCACTTTCGACTCTTCCAAATGAACCGGCGTCGCAATGGCAAGGACTATACTATGGTCAAGAGGCTGTCGCTCTGCCGTGGGTAAATAATTCTTCGGGAAATATCCAAAACGAAGTGGTGTACTCTAATGGTGCTTATTCATATCACGAAGATTGTAAAGGCCTGTCTTATCAGCCTTATCTTATTGTTGTAGTTCAGCGTATATGCTCGGCTCTCGGCTATTCTTGCGATGTGTCGCAGTGGAATAGTCGTCAAGATTTACG
Organism: Muribaculaceae bacterium; assembly: GCA_017409345.1. Lineage (GTDB taxonomy): Bacteria > Bacteroidota > Bacteroidia > Bacteroidales > Muribaculaceae > RGIG4079. Next base: position 6,150 of record JAFQSX010000017.1, read on the forward strand.
CTACTTACTTGTGTGCAATGCGTTGCCTTGGGCTTGGGAATTACCTCAGTTTGCTCGTGCTTTGCCTCATTGGAGTGTTACGGAGTTCTTTGAGAAACTTGAACAGTTCCTTGGTTGCGAGTTCGACATCGACCACAGAAACAAGTCAATAAAGTTCTCTTTTACATCGAATATCTTGACCAATGCACAATCTATAAAAATTGACAAGGTTGTTGACAGTTACACTGCCGAAGTTTCTGACACCAATGAAAGCAATTATATAGAGGCTTCTAATGTTCGCTACAAGGAGTGTGAACATAATATGTGGAAGTTCTATTGCTGTCCTTGGTTCTTGCGTGACACTTCGCCTGTTGTTTATGAAACACTATCGGCTCTGATTAGTGACACGAAGTCTTTTGCTCGTGTTCGCTCTTATGGGCGTGGCTCGAATATCCACAAAATATTCTACGCTAAAGATGTGGACGCTTACTTTATCATAAGGTGTATTCGTAATGAATATGTAGGCACTAACGCTCTTGGTCGAGATATCTATGACCGAATATGTGTGCTTCAGCCTATTAATCAGTTTGGAGATAAAATCGTGGACGAGAACAATGAGGACGCTATCGAATTGGACTTTGTGCCTGCTTGGATTGATGAAACGGAAACAAGCAAAGGGAATTGTTTGTTCCTTAATATTGCCGGCTATGAAGAAGATAATGCTGACTCTACTGCCGGAACTCGACCCGATGACAGTGAAGATACTGCCGCTAAAATTTATCAGCCCAATTCTATGCAAAGACTGCAAAATGGTGAACTAACAGAAAAATCAGAATATTTTGATAAAATCTATCTTGCTTTTTGGGACGGCGTCAATTACAATATCGGGAAATTGCCGTGTCCTAATGTTGACCATTTTGTCGTGCGTGAAGATTGGACTGCATATAACGCTATCGGCTCGCTACGGCTGCATGCAAATGTCAAGTACAAAATCAATCCTAAACAGAAGTACAATTTCTCTTTTATCTCCAATACGATTCCAAATGTTCGCTCGGTATTTCATATCAATGGAAGAAAATACCTCTGCGAAAAAATAACTGCAACATTCACGGAAAATGGAATGTCGCAGTTACTAAAAGGTTGTTTTTATCTCTTATATGATTAATATGTAAGATGTTATTACAAGTTCAAACATAATGTAAAACAATACTATCTACGCATAGTTCTACAAAAATTGCAACTAATAATCACACAAAAAACTCACCAAAAATTGCAACACGAATTTATACAAATAATGCCACACAAAACATTAAATTCCGTGTGGCATTTCCATTTTGGAGATTAGCTATTTAGTATAAAATCTAATACTCTACGATTTGCTGTATCAACTTTCTTTTGGTTGAATTTTATGTATATAGAAGTGGTAGAGCAACCATATGAATGTCCCAATGCAGCAGAAATGGTTTCTATCGGTATATCAAGTTCTGCAGCGATTGTCGCCCAAGAATGACGAGCCCAATATGAAGATATACGAGGTAATTGTTCCTTCTTGTCAAGACTTTTGTTTATATGGGTTATTATTGCATCAAGTCCTCTCTTTAATCTTCTGTTAAAATCACAAGGCTTTCCGTAGTTATCCATAATATTTAACAACCAATCTTTACCTTTATATTTGTTGATTATTGCTATTGCTTCTTTTTCTACCTTTATTGAATAAAGTTTATGTGTTTTTGCTCTACGGTACTCTATTCTGCCATTCTCAATATGTTTAAGATTGCATAAATCAACTATATTAATACCACATAGCATAAAACTAAGCATGAAAATATCACGATACCGTTCTTGCCAATCTTCTATTTCTGCATTGATAAATAATCTTAATTGCTCTACTGACAGGGAACGTTTTTTCGTTTCGGTTGATTTTATCTTAAACTTTCGGAATGGATAGTTTGTCGTTATTTCATCATCTATCGCTGCATTAAATATTGTTCGGATATTACGATAATGGACTGCTTTTGCATTTTCAGATTTCATTGTCTTAGATAAAAATGTATCGAAATCTGTCAGCCAACGCTTTGTAATATCTTCAAATTTTAATGTTAATGCCTTTTTGTCAAATTTAAGTACCTTATCCAATGTTTGACGGTATATGCTTCTAGTTCCATCGGTCTTGCAAGTTTCAATGTATGCTCTAAATCGTGCTACAAATAAAGTATCATCTTCTTTGGGGGTTATAACCTCAGGATAGATTATTGAGTTTATGGAATCTCTAATTTCCATTGCACTCATTGTTTCTGCTTTTCCGTCACGCATCATATCGTAGATTATATTATCTACATCTAACTTCTTTTGACGGATTACAAACCCCAACGCTTTTACAGAACCTACATATTGTTCTTTTACTGCGTCCCAATCATTGATTGGGACTTTAATTCCTAAGTTAAGAAATGCTTGTTTTCTTTCTTTGCGAACAATGACTTTCATTGTCGCTGTTCCTGTTGTGGTACTTCTCGAATCGAGATAAAGTCTTGTTGTGACCATTTTTTATCCTCCAAGATTTTTCTCCAAAATGCCTTTTGTTTGGTGTGTGAAGATAGTTTTACCTTCACACAATCTTCACACACTTGTGGCAAATCGTGGCTTTTTACGGCATTTTTTGGCAAAAAAATCGTTTTTTTTAATGGCTGTTGAGAATGTTTTGACGCCATTTTTGCAGGGGATATAAAAGAAAAACGATTGGCAAATGCTTGATAATCTTAATTTTATCTTCATTTCCAATCGATTTTTGTTTCTGTGGGCGTTGACGGATTCGAACCGCCGACCCTCTGCTTGTAAGGCAGATGCTCTGAACCAGCTGAGCTAAACGCCCTAATTGGGGATGCTTTCTTGAGAAGGAATTTTGAGTTGTGGGCGTTGACGGATTCGAACCGCCGACCCTCTGCTTGTAAGGCAGATGCTCTGAACCAGCTGAGCTAAACGCCCGTTCTCTGAGAAAGCGATGCAAAGGTACAACGTTTTTTTTAATCTACCAAACAAAAAAGTAAAAATTATCACTAAAAATTTCACTTATTGTTTGTAACTTTGTAGTTCAATCGTTATTAATCGCAAATTATTAACTACTTACAAATATTATAATGGAATTAACTTCTCTTACCGCAATTTCACCTGTCGATGGTCGCTATCGTGGCAAATGTGAACGTCTTGATGAGTATTTCTCAGAATATGCACTTATTCGTTATCGTGTGCGCGTAGAAATAGAATATTTCATCGCCCTTTGCGAACTTGGTCTTGAACAACTCAATGGCGTAGATTCTTCTAAATTTGAATCTCTTCGCGACATCTATCGCAATTTTACTATTGCTGATGCTTCACGCATCAAAGAGATTGAAAGCGTAACCAATCACGATGTAAAAGCAGTAGAATATTTCATCAAAGAAAAATTCGATATTCTCGGTTTGGAAAAATACAAAGAGTTTATCCACTTCGGATTGACCTCTCAAGACATCAACAACACTTCAGTGCCAATGTCAATCAAAGAAGCCATTGCCGATGTATATCGTCCTGTGTTAGTTGAATTAATTGAGCACCTTGAGGCTCGTGCTAATGATTGGTACGAAATCCCCATGTTGGCAAAAACTCATGGTCAGCCGGCATCTCCTACTCGCCTCGGCAAAGAAATCATGGTGTTTGCCTACCGTCTTCGCCAACAACTCAACATCCTTGACAATGTAGCAATCAGCGGAAAATTTGGTGGTGCTACCGGCAACTTCAACGCTCACCTCACTGCATTCCCATCTATTGATTGGCGCAAATTTGGTGCAAAATTCTTGAGTGAAAGCCTTGGAATCGTACGCGAAGAATACACTACTCAAATTTCAAACTACGACAACCTCGCAGCATTGTTTGATGCTCTTCGTCGCATCAACACCATAATCATTGACCTTGACCGCGACATTTGGCAATATATCTCAATGGAGTACTTCAAACAAAAAATCAAAGCCGGCGAAGTGGGTTCAAGTGCAATGCCTCACAAAGTGAACCCTATCGACTTTGAGAACTCTGAAGGCAACCTCGGTATTGCAAACGCAATCCTTGACCACCTTGCGATGAAATTACCTATCTCTCGCCTTCAACGCGACTTGACCGACTCTACAGTGCTTCGCAACGTGGGTGTACCCTTGGCTCATGGTCTTATCGCAATGCACAGCACTCTTAAAGGTCTCAACAAACTTCTTCTCAACGAAGCCGCAATCAGTGCCGATCTTGATGCAATGTGGAACGTCGTAGCAGAAGGTATCCAAACAATACTTCGCCGTGAAGGTTATCCAAAACCTTACGAAACGCTCAAAGAACTCACACGTGTCAACACTACAGTGACAGCCGAAAGCATCGCTGCATTTATCGACACTCTCAATGTGAGCGACGAAGTAAAAGCCGAACTCAAAAAACTATCTCCACATAGTTACACCGGTTATTAATCATTAACCACATAATAGCAAAATGAGATGCATCGCAATGATGCATCTCATTTTTTATGGTTTATTTGATTGAGTATATATGTCCACCAAGTCTTATTGCCCCTATTTGACCAATTAGACTCAGTTTACCTACTCCTATTATTTCACAATCACCTTTTTCACTGTACCATTGCTATATTGCACAATGTTGATGCCGAGAGTTGGAGCAACAAGTTGACGGCCAAAGATATCGTAGCGTGCCACTTCGATAACATCATCCATTCCAACGCCCTCTACCCCTGTTTCTCCAGTGTAGCCATTAAATTTATATATACCATAATTTACCAATGAAAGGTCGGCTGTTTGGTTTGAGCCACCACCTTGACCATTGTTGAAGATAACCATAGGAGTAACAAGGTTGTCGGTAGTAGTAAATGAAATTTCCCACATACCTTCGGCATTTTTGGTCATAGTAGTTCCGGGCCATGCTCCAAGATATTGTTTGTTGGAATTTCCTGCATCCCACACATAAGCATATACAGTCGAACTACCCCAATTAGTATCGTTATAGAAGAATTTCCATACATTTTCACCTCCTATAGGCTCGTCATCTTCGGGCGTTTCGGGAATTTCACCTGCACCTTCGATAGTTTTCACATATCCATTTGCATTGTAATATCCACCATTTACCCAAGTAAAGTCGCCTGTTTGCGAACTACCATTATTGAAAATTACACCACCGCTAATTTTATCTGTGCCGGTATAAGTCCATTTCCAAATATTATTTCCGAGGTAAGTACATGCTTGACCGGGCCAAGTGCCACCAGTGAAGTTTTTAGAGTCGCTCCACACCCATGCACGAATTGTGCCGTTCCAGTTAGAAGTGTTTTCAAAGAACACTGCTTGTTCACCTTCGTTCATTGAAGGAGTGATAACTTCTTCGGGTTCTTCAGTGCCACTTGATGGGTCGCTACCACCATTATTTGACGACAACTCTTCTTCAGTGCCGTCATAAGATGATTGAGAACCAGCTACTGATGAAGTAGAATAGATATACTTTCCATCTTGACCCACTTTACCGGGAGCTTTTGTTTTATCGGTATTAAGTACATACACGCGCAAGTTACCTTTACCCGAGCAAGAAACTGTGAGAGATCCGTTTGTTACAGTTTTAGTATCACCGGTAACACAATCTACATAAGTACCGTTAAGAATGTTTGAGAATGTTGCACCACCGCTAATAGATACAAGGACATACGAATCAGTGTTTGCATCGGTATAACGACGTTTGAACGCGAATGATCCTGAGCAACCTTCAGTGCTATATTGACCTTTGCGAAGCGCAGGCACTGCAGCACGAATTTGATTCAAGCGTTGAATATGCATAGCCAATGGGTGAGAGAGTGTTGCAGCGATATTGCCACTTGCTCCACTATATTGAGCAAAGTCGGTCACATTAATATCACCCTTGATATATCCACCGAAATAAGCACGACCGGTTTCACGAAGTGCGATATTTGGGCCATTGTCGATAACACTACCTTTGCGGAATTCAATTTCCGAACCATAATAAATACAAGGAATACCACGGAAAGTGAACATCAATGAAAGGTTTTCGGCCCATGTATCTTGACTTTGGTTGAAGCGAGTGCTTTCAGGAGCACCGTCGGGAGCGTAGTCATGAGAATCCACATATACTACGTTGTAGGTAGCATCGTTATAGAGGTTGTCGCCATATTTCACACCCCATGCTTCGGCTGCGCTACGGAAGTTCCAGTGCATAGGGAAGTCGATAACACTAAATCCTGAATATTTGCTATGATCGGGAGCATGATAGTTGTTTCCATTGAGCAATGCGTTGGTTGATGTGGGCATACCTGAATCATCTTGGTCATCTACGCCTTGAGCGTCAACCGATGTAATATTTGTGTGAGCACCCTTTTGGCCTTCCATCACCACTATTCCGTTCCACGATGTTTCGCTATCGTCCCACGCATAATTCTTAGATTCTTTCCATGTGTAATAATAAGGAGAGCAGTTTTCGTGATTACGATATGTTACGTTACGTTCACGAGCACAAACTTCGCCATACATAAAGAATGGACCTCCATTACGTTTATCCTTGTATTGTTCGGCCAATGCTGTAAATTGAGGAATGAATGCCTTGTTGAATGTCAAACGTGAGATATGGCCCGATGTGTCGATACGGAAACCGTCAACACCCATTTTAATAAATTCGCCATAACATTTCACAAGATAATTTGACACGTAGGGGTTTTCAGTATTCAAGTCAACACAGTCGCCGGCGATTTGTCCATACCAACGAGAATAATCGTCCCAATTCCAACCATTACCCACATGGTGCCAATAGTTGTTCACATCGTGGTTTTTACCATCGGTATTTTTCATTTGAGCCAAACGAGCGGCATATTGATCGCCACCAATCATTGACAAATAATTATCGGGAAGTTTTCCTCCTTGTGATTGAGTAACGGGAATCATACACTCATCAAGTGTTGCTTGATTCTTCGTCCAATCACGTTCAAATAATTTGCAAAGGTTTTCTTCACCGAAGTTACCTGTGTGATTAAGTACGATATCAAGCACGATTTTCATGCCACGAGCGTGAGCCGCATCAATTAGAGATTGGAATGATACATCTTCACTTTCATAACGATGGTCAACTTTGCTGAAATTCACTGCATGATAGCCATGATAGTCATAACCTGAAGCATTTTCTACTACAGGAGTAATCCACACTGTAGTAAAACCGAGAGCCTTGATATAATCAAGTTTCTCAATAAGACCTTTAAAGTCGCCACGCCATGCAGGGTCGCCTTGATTTCGTTCTTGGTTATCCCAGCATTGAGTGTTGTTACTTGGGTCTCCATCATAAAAACGGGTCGTCATGACAAAATAAATTGTTTCATCGCGAAAATCATTACGGTCACCCACAAAAGTAGCAGCCAATGATTGCAACGAAACAAGCGCCATCAAGCCCGCAAGCATAATACTTGTAAACTTTTTCATTTTAAATTTAATTGTAAGAAGTTTTTTAATGTAAGTATAAAATCTCAAATATTGCGCAAAGGTAGTAAAAATATCCTACCCAACCTCGCAATATGTTTTATAACATGTTTTTACACAAAATAAAAGCGAATCTCGATTGAGACTCGCTTTTATTTGTATTTAAGTCAACTGAAATTATTCAGTATACTTTTTCACGATTACTGTTGCATTGTGTCCACCAAAACCAAATGAGTTAGACAAAGCAGCGTTTACAGTGCGTTTTTGAGGCTTGTCAAATGTAAAGTTGAGGTTATAGTCGATATTTTCGTCTTTATCCTCCGGATCATGGTTGATTGTAGGAGGAACGATATCTTCTTGAACCGATTTAACACTAAACATAGCTTCAAGAGCACCTGTTGCGCCAAGCAAATGACCGGTCATTGATTTAGTAGAACTAATGTTCAACTTATAAGCATGGTCGCCAAATACTTCCTTTATTGCTTTCACTTCCGACACGTCGCCCACAGGAGTTGAAGTGCCATGAACATTGATATAATCAATATCTTCGGGCTTCATTTCTGCGTCTTCAAGTGCATTATTCATAGCAAGAATAGCACCAAGACCTTCGGGGTGAGTTGCTGTCAAGTGATATGCATCGGCCGAAAGACCACCACCGGCTACTTCAGCGTAAATTTTTGCGCCACGAGCCTTTGCATGTTCCAATTCCTCAAGGATAAGCACAGCCGAACCTTCACCAATCACAAAGCCATCGCGAGATGCGCTGAACGGACGTGATGCAGTTTCGGGGCTATCATTGCGAGTTGAAAGGGCATGCATTGAGTTGAAACCACCTACCCCGGCAGGATATACAGCAGCTTCGGCTCCACCTGTAACCATCACATTGGCTTTACCAAGGCGAATAAGGTTAAAGGCGTCGATGATTGCATTATTTGAAGATGCACAAGCCGATACAACACCATAGTTAGGACCATGGAAACCATATTGCATTGAGATGTGACCCGATGCAATATCGGCAATCATTTTGGGAATAAAGAAAGGATTGTATTTAGGACCTTGTTCTTCACCATGAACAGCATAGTAACCTGCTTCTTCTTCAAATGTGTGAAGACCGCCAATACCGGCTGCTACGATTACACCCACGCGATCTTTATTAATGCCTTCTTCTTCAAGTTTAGCATCTTCAACCGCTTGCTTCGCTGCCACCAATGCATATTGTGCATATAGGTCAAGTTGACGAAGTTTTTTACGATCAAAATGTTCAGATGCATCAAAGTTCTTAACTTCACATGCAAACTGAGTTTTAAATTTTGATGCGTCAAAATGGGTAATAGGACCTGCCCCACTCACACCGTTAAGTGCGTTGCGCCATGTTGTCTCAACGTCATTACCGATAGGAGAAAGCACTCCAAGACCTGTTACTACAACTCTTTTTAATTCCATTACTTTTTTAGTAGAATGTTGAATAGAAATTATGCTTTTTCTGCTTCGATGTATGCGATAGCATCACCAACTGAGCTGATACCTTCAGCTTTGTCATCTGGAATGCTGATACCGAATTCTTTTTCAAATTCCATGATAAGTTCTACAGTGTCAAGGCTGTCTGCGCCAAGATCAGTTGTAAATACTGCAGATTCTGTTACTTGATTTTCATCTACACCGAGTTTATCTACGATAATAGCTTTAACACGAGATGCAATTTCTGACATAATAATACGATTTTATAATTAATAATTCAAATTTGCGGTGCAAAGATACACATTTTTCTTGCAATAACTCAAACTTTTAGCGCACAAAGTTAGTAAAAGAGTGCTAAAGAGGCTATTTTTTTCTCATTTCATGCCTTTTAATAAGGGTTTTAAGAGGCATAGCCCCATTTCAAGATGTTACAATATTGTTACAACAAACTATCGCCTTTTTGGTCATTTATTCTGATTTTGTTTGCTTTTTTACACTTTTAATATCTATTTCATTCTTTATTTCTACCTTTGCAATATGAAAACTCTCTCTTTAAAAGTTGCGATAGGATACATTATTATTATATTCCTATTTATAGGCACTTCATATTATATAAAGCGACAGGCCTCTATTTTCTCATCGAGTAATAAATTAGAGGACTCTATTCAATCACGTCGCACATCATGCGACCATCTTATTGGATTAGTACTTGAAGCCGAAGCGTTGGCACAGACATCAAGTATTGGAGACAATACCTCGTATAAAAAATACATATCAACTCTAAATCACATTGATTCAGCAATAATATTGCTTGATTCTATCTTTATTGATTCCTCTAAACTTCTTCTTGACTCGTTGGCCAACACCATACATTATAAAGCTCTTATCGTAAAAAATCTTTATGAAATTTCTTCAAAAAATAACACAAATACCTACCAAAAACAAATCGAAGATTTAATTGCTAAATACAGCAATACTACTAATACGACCAACACCATCACAACAGTGATTAGTGAACAAAAAACAATTACAATCGAAAAACCAAAGAAGAATGTAATAAGGCGCATCAAAGATGTGTTCAAGCCCGGGAACATCGATACTACAAATATTTCAAATACTTCTACGACATCAAGCGACACCTCAACTCGACTTGAAACAAAAACCACGAACCTGAGAAATGACTTCAATCGTATAAACTCTAATGCCTTACAACAAAAAATAAACCGACTTAATAAAATAAAAGGCAATATTGAAATCTTAAGAACTGAAGGAGGTGAATTGAGCTTGAAAATCTCTTCACTCATCAATTACATTGAGCAAGCCGAACATAATTTCCGCCAACTCGCGTTAAACAAAGATCGCGAACTAAGAGATCAAAGCGTTGACATTACTTTCCGAATTGCAATCATCGCTTCTACTCTTGCTATATTATTTTTTATTATAATATGGCGCGATATCACTCGCAGGAACCAATACCGAAAGGATTTAGAAGTCGCTCGTCTCAAGGCTGAAAATCTACTTGAAGCAAGAGAAAAACTCATGCTCACCATCACTCACGACATTAAAGCTCCGGCGGGCGCCATTAAAGGTTATTCCGAACTGATTGAATCGGCACAACAACCGTCAAAAAACAAAGAATATATTCAAGCCATAAACAATTCGGCCTCTCACTTATTAAATCTTGTTTCGGCCCTTTTAGACTACCACAAACTTGACTTTGATGAAATCGAAATTGCACGTGACCAATTCCATGTAGCAACAGTTCTTGACAGCATAGTCAAAAACTTCACCCCGGCAGCGAAAAAGAAAGGGTTAACCTTATCATCACAAATAGCTTCTTCGACCGACTGCTACATCACTTGCGATTTATTCCGTCTTCGCCAAATAATTGACAACCTATTAAGTAACGCCATAAAATTCACCGACAAAGGCGATGTTTCGCTATCGGCCAACATCATTGGCTCATCCCTCAACCTCATCATAAAAGATAGTGGACGAGGGATATCTCAAGAGGAGCAAGAAGTTATTTTCGAAGAATTTACTAGATTAAAAAATGCCACCGGCATTGAAGGAACCGGATTAGGATTATCTATCGTGGCTAAAATCACTAGTTTATTGGGCGGAGAAATTTCTCTATCAAGTGCTCCTTCCGAAGGCTCATCTTTCTTTGTAACAATACCCGTCGAAATCATTGAAGATCCTAATATTGACAACCCCCAACCCAAAGACTTAGAAACTCTACCAACCAATACCTTAATTACATCTTCAATCCTTAAAATCATCATCATTGATGATGATCCTATTCAATTAAAATACACTCAAGCGATGCTACATAGCATCAACAGCCAATGGGAAATAACCTGTTGTGCAAATATTGACAATGATTTCGAAAGAGCAATATCCAACACCCCCCACATTATCTTCTCTGACATAAATATGCCACAAATCAATGGATTCGATTTAGCAAAAAAAATACGCCAATCTCTTCCTTCTATTCCTATTATAGCCCTTACTGCCAATAGCAACATATCCATTAATAAATATACCGAAAACGGATTTTCTTATTTATTAGCAAAGCCGTATAATCGTCAGCAACTCATTGACGTATTAAACAGATTTATCACTATTGACATTGACTTATCTGCTATAACACAATATGCCGACAACGATGAAGAAACAAAAGCGCTACTACTCTCCACAGTACTCGAAGAAACGACCAAAAACAGGGCAGAAATTACAAAGGCAATAACATCGTGCGATAAAGAAACAACTTGCGCTATTGCCCATAAAATGCTCCCCCTTATTTCAATGATAAATGCGCCCGGAATAGAAGCATTTGAATATTTCAACAATCAGCGCAACAACTCCAATTGGACCACAACCGATAGTAACAATGCGAAAATCGTTTTAGAAACGATTGCAATCATAATCCAGGCATTAGAAAAGTCCTATTGTAATAAAAAAAATTAACGAAGATTATTTCATCGATAAAATACATTACCTTTGTATCACTTTTACAATTTTAGATGAGTGCCATATTAATAATAGAAGACGATATCACATTCTTAACTATGATAAAAGCATGGTTAAGTAGGAATGGGTTTAAGGTTGATAGCGCATCATCCATCTCTCAAGGCTTAAAAGCCATTGACAACTCTCAATACGACCTCATTTTATCCGACATGCGCTTGCCCGATGGGGAAGGCATTTCTATTATCGACCACTTAAAAAAATTAGACACCCCCTCCCCTATCATAATCATGACAAGTTATGCCGACATCCAAAATGCGGTTAATGCCATGAAACGTGGAGCAGTGGATTACATCGCCAAACCAATAAACCCCGAGGTTCTTCTCGAAAAAATTAATAGTGCACTAATCTCATCACCACAAACAAAGGGAACACCCACTACCTACAAAAAGAGTTTTACACAATCTCCCAAACTCATAGAAGGCAATAGTGAAGTCGCTAAACGTCTTTATGGCTATGTATCACTCGTTGCCCCCACCTCTATGTCGGTCCTTATCACTGGCGCCAACGGAACCGGCAAAGAATATGTAGCTCATCGCATTCACCAACAAAGTCGTCGTAGCAACAAGCCATTTATTGCAATCGATTGTGGCGCACTTCTAAAAGATCTTGCCGCCTCGGAGCTTTTCGGTCATAAAAAAGGGGCTTTTACCGGTGCAACAACAGATAAAGTAGGGGCATTTTGCGAAGCGAATGGCGGAACAATCTTCCTTGATGAAGTAGGGAATCTAAGCTACGACATACAAGTTCAACTACTTCGCGCCATTCAAGAACGAAAAATACGCCCCATTGGCTCTACCAGAGAGATTGATATTGACGTAAGAATTATATGCGCCACCAACAAAGACCTTCTAAAAGCCATTTCCGATGGAGAGTTTCGAGAAGACCTATTCCACCGGTTAAATGAATTCAATCTCGAAATGCCACTACTTTGTCAACGAGGAAATGACATCATAATTTTTGCCAAACTATTTCTCAAACAAGCCAACGAGGAACTTGAACGCAACATTATCGGTTTTTCTGACGAAGCAATCAATGCAATGCTTAAATATAGTTGGCCGGGGAATCTTCGACAAATGAAAAACATTATACGTCGTGCAACACTAATTACTCAAGGCGATACCATTTCACTCAATGACCTCGGTAGCGAATTTAACAATTTGTCCTCTCCTTCTATGCAACTACGCAATGAGGAGTCGGAACGCGACTTAATAATAAAAGCCCTAGACGCATGCAACAACAACAAAGCTCAAGCAGCACGCATGCTTGGCATTGATCGCAAAACGCTTTACAACAAAATAAAGCTACACAACCTTTAATTCGACTCTACTTACCACACTGAATGTGTGGAATTTTTCCACATTCCACACCACACATTCCACACATTCCACCCCTCATCCAATTCCACAACACGCTCATTATAGCCAAATTAGATTCTTGTGCCATTTTTTGGCATGCGTATTGTCATATCTATATATGAAGTCTCATTTTTGAAATTATTAATAACTAAAAAAATAAAAACATTAATTATGAAGAAACTCGTTTTAACAGTAACAATGGCAATCAGCCTCAGTGCAGCATTCGCACTTTCTAACACAAATAGTTCTAACACTTCTACTTCAAGCAATGATTCTATTGCTCAACCCGACACTGTAGTAAAAAAAGAAGTTATCGCCATGTTTGACAGTACATGTCCCGATACTACAAAGAAGCAAGAAATGATTGCAATGTTCGACAGCGTAAAGCCAGACACTGTAGTTCCTAAATCTGAATTTATGATAGCCTCTTTAGATAGTACTTGTCCCGACACGACACAAAACAAACAAGACATCCTTTTTGCAGCTTTTGATAGCATCAACACTGACACTACAGTCGTGAAGAAAGATTGTTTCTATGTTACAATCGACAGCATTAATCCTGACACTATTGCCACTCCCTCAAAAGCCGCTACATTCATGATTGCATAAGGATTCATAAACAATCTATAATACGATTGTAATTATTTAATCAATCATTCACCAAGGAAGGAGCATCACACCATAAGATGATCCTTCCTTTTTATTGTTTCATATTAATCGAGTGAAAGTACAAACCGAACATAGTTTTCACATTTTTATCTATAACCAGTTTATGCTACAATCATTAAAAGATTTCGTTTTATAAAAATAAGAAAGATTGCACTGTTTTCATCATCTGTTCTTGTCCTAATCCATGGCACGTAATTTCAACTACATATTAACAAATCGTTCTGATGCCAACCTGCGCCACCCCTACCAATTAACATCTATCAATCACAACAAAAAAAGAGGGAGCTTTCTCCCTCTTTATACCATAATATATCATTTCGCAATTACTTACGACGACGTACTGATCGCACTGCCGAATTACTATTGCTTTTTACCTTGCTTTCTTTTACTTTAGTTTCTTTGCGTTTTACAGGCTTACGATCGTTGCTTTTTTCTTTTGAGCGAGATGAGCGAGATGAGCGAGATGACGATTTTTTATCCTCTTTCACGGTAGCATTGTCTTCATCTTCTTTTACTGACGTTGAATCATTTTCTTCCTCCATTTGAGCAGCCTTTGCTTCTTCGGCTTCGCGCTTAGCAATTATTTCTTCGCGATCAGGTATCCAAAGTTTGTTTTCAAATGAGTCAAGACGCGCTTGGATGCTATCTTGAGCACGATGGCGAGCATCTTCATCGGGATAAAGTTGCATCATTGACTTATTTTGAAGGTTTCTAGTCTTATAAATATCTCCTTTATACATTGACAACAAGAAGAAATCGTCATAAGTATATTTTGGAAGATTATTATCATCGTCGGTAAAGATGTATTGTTGAGCCATCCATGGACGGATATCTTGCAATTTCACCCAAAACATTGGATATTTCATCGCTTCGCCACCAAAATCACCCGAACGATGAAGTACCGGACAGATAGCTTCTACACGAGTGCGCATCTGGTTACTGCGTGAATCAAATTCCCAACGCTCAAGGATATAATATGACAACACTTCATTTGCAGGCACATCACTATCATCAATAGTGAACTTGGGGTTCTTTTCGGTTGAACCTTTAGCCTCATCATACAACACGTGGAAACGATCAAGCATATCACGAACCTTGATACGATATTCATCTGTAAAAATCTCACGACCATCAAGATACTCATATGCTTGAATCTGATTATTGGCCAATAGTCGCATAATTATGCGAAATAGGTTTTCTTGATCTTGTGTCTTTTCTTCAGGGAAGAATAATGGCGCATTATTATCATTGTTGGCATCAAGTTGACGATAAATAACACGCATCCACATCAAGTCAGCCTCACTTGTAGGCTCTTCCTCAAAGAATGACTGCATGCGGTCAGTTACTTGTGCTCCGTTTTGTTTATCACGATTACGGTCATTGCCGTTTCGTTTACGCACTACTTGAGCCTGAGCCACTGATGACACAAAACCCACCATGGCAACTGCTATAATGATATATTTCTTGAATAGTTTCATATTATATATTATGATTCTAAAACTGTTACTCTTATTAATTGATTAGTTTACGATAACTTCAAGTGGAGAAAGGTCGCGGGTTATTCCATCGGGGCCCTTTGCCTTAATACGTGATATATAGAAACGTTTTCCACGTGATAGTCGTTTAAACTGATCTTTTTGTCGTTGTGAGAAATTTACTCCATTTGACACCTCCGGAATAGCATTACCCATTGAATCAAAGAACACTGTTTCGAAACTCAATACAGTAAAACTTATATTAAGCAATCCGTCATCAATAGCAGCCCCTATGCCGGGTGCTTGCAACAATAGCGCCTTTGAGAATGGCTTTCCACCAAGATACTTATCGGTATTACCCTTATCATCTTTATACGCGATAAATGGTGTTGGATTTGGCAATTTACGCACACGGAAAGTTGTTGTATTAACAGTTTGACTTCTTCCATCGACTGTGGCAGTAACGGTAATAACCGCATCAGAGCCAACAGTAGTAGGACGTGCCACCCACGCATCTCCGCTACGAGTCAATGAGCCATTAGTCATCGATGCATTAACTTGTGACGTAGGGATACCGGGCACAGAGATACTTATAGGGTTATCAATCCCGGCATAAAGTACATTCATCATTGTTGCCGACACGGTTGCAGCCGGCTCAATCACTGTATAAGACGATTTGAAATCATGGCGTGCCATTGTACCATCGCCACGAGGCACTTCAAGATATCCCGAATAATCAAAGACTCCTGTTGAACCACAATTAAGCTCATACAATCCATTAGTTATCTGACGTCCACCAATAAAAATATTAGGACGTTGCGTAGTATCTATCGCTGCCAATACAACACGAGCCGAATAGCGACCACCTCGCATCACAATGCGGGAATCAGGAATTACAAATGCACTTAATTGATTAACTCGCACATCACTTGCATCTACATTTGTAAGCAAGTATGCAAGGGCCTCCCCTTCGGCATATCGCAAGTCGTTCTGAAGTTTTGCTAACAATGTAATTGCAGCAACAACCGGTTGGCTCTCAAACTTAGAGTTTTCCCAACTTTGTTTCGCCCCATTGCTAACAACTGACTCAGTTGACAATATTTCATTTATATTAGCACGTTTTACAGTATCGGCAATTATTGAAGTAATATAGTTACGATAGTCATCTACCGATTTGCGCAACACCACTCCACGCTTATTAGTTGGAGACAACATAATAAACGCCGCCGCTTCAAGGTCATCACGACGTTGAATATTATTCACATCGCCATCAGGGCCATCTGCCTCAACAACAATAAGTGTTTTAAGTGAATCGATATATTGATACAACTTTGCGGTTATTTGACGCACTTCAGTTGCCTTGTCATACCACACTTGACCTTTTTGTGGATTCTTTTGTGCGAATTCCTCAAGAGTGCGATATATGGCAAGGTTACGTTGCTCAATATTTTCGTTAGTGCGATTAAGACCTTCTTCTACCTGTGTAAAACCATCAAGCACATCACTCGACACATTAAGCGCAAGCATTGCCGTTAAGACGATATACATCAAGTTTATCATCTTCTGACGGGGAGAAAGTCTTGTTATATTTTCAGCCATTTAAGTAATCTTAATTCTTATTATTTAAATCCTAATCAACACAAAATCAACTATTAGAAGAATCTTCATTATTTGGATTTTGCATTCCATGAATGTCACCACCCATCATTGGTCGATACATATTGATGGTCATTGCAGTAATCATCTTTTCATATACCGAGTTGAGTTGTTGCATATAGCGAGCCATCTTTTCGGTTTCTTCGCAGTAACGAGCACTTTGTTGTGAACTCTTTTCATACATATCACGAATATCTTTAATACCACGATTAACGCGATCAATTGAGTCAAGTTGTGATGACACACTCTTCAATTGTATTTCGTAGATTGTATTCAATCCACCGATATTACGATTAAGATCTTGCATTTGCTCTATATATCCGGTAGAACTGCTAGTAATATTTTCAGAATTTTCGGTAATTGCACGATAAGATTCAAGCAACACATCCGATACCTTGTTTAATGCTTGTGTTGTTTCGCGTAGGCGCAACATCTCTTCACTTATAGCAGCCATTTGATCAAGATATTTTTGTGTTGCAGTTGTTAGTTCGGCCATACGTGCCAATTGGTCAGATGCTGCCGACATTTTTGCAATACTTTCCGATAGTGACATAGTGTCTTCTTCCGATAGATTAACCCCTGCAGGGATACCCACTGCACGACGAGCATCATCACCACTAACCGAAGGTGCAACTGATGGAACAATAGGATTTCCATCTTCATCATATGCCACTTCGCCACCGCCAACAATACCGCCATTTACAATCACTCCACCACCATTGGCAAAATCGGGGCGATCTTCGGGGTCTTTAGAATCAAGAACAGGGAACACTTCTTCCCATTTATATTCTTTTGGAGGACGATCAAAGGCAGTTATAATAAACATCAAAACTTCTGTACCCATACCTATGGTCAAGATTTCATTACCAAAGGGGAGGTGTAGAATTTTAAACAATGCTCCAAGAATTACGACAGCAGCACCAATACTATAAGCAAAGTTGAATAATCGTTGGCCACCTTCCCAAGAGAAGAGGCGTCGTAGTCCGGCTTTACTAATCTTTCCCATATATGAAGTCTATATAATATTCGTTATTAATTATTTTGATTATCGTTTATTTTGCTTTTGTCCGCGAGCAAACCCGATTTGTGATCGCACACAACGGAAACCAATATAAGATCGTTGCTCATTTTGATATTCCCACATGCGAATATCACTTCTGATATTGTGAGCCACATCTTTCCAAGAACCACCACGCACGATTTTGCGTTTCATCTTATATGGATCTTCTTTGGCTGCATCATATCGATATTCAGGGTTAAGATCACTTGTGAGACGTCCTACGCTTTCAGTATATGCTGTAGATGTCCATTCGCTCACATTACCGGCCATATCATAAAGACCAAAATCGTTGGGTGAATATGTTCCCACTTGTGAGGTTATTAATTGACCGTCTTTCATATAGTTACCCTTTTGAGGCTTAAAGTTGGCATAAAAACAGCCTTTATCTTCAGTCATTGGAAGATCGCCTTCCCAAGGATACATATTTTCATTTACACCGGCACGAGCAGCATATTCCCATTCGGCATCAGTTGGCAAACGATAAGGCTCAATATATACACCTTCTTTTCCCAATGTGCGACGAAGGAAATCAGTACGCCAATTAGCAAATGCATTTGCTTGCTCCCAACTTACACCTACCACAGGGTAATTGCTATATCCACCATGCGCAAAATACATACGCACATAAGGTTCATTATAAGCATTATCAAAGTCGTTAATCCAAGCAGTAGTATCGGGATACACATTTACTATATATGTATTGAGGAAATCATAATCGCCTGTCAATCCACGAGTCACTGTTTCGCGAACGATTGTACCTTCATCATTTATATATGCTGTATCTTTTGAAATAATAGGCACATCAGTAGGCACAGGCTTATCGGTATTATATTCTCTACGAGCAGGATCAAGACGGTGTTTGCGCTTTGCTGCTTGTGTGTGATTATATATTTCGTAACGATAATTCATCTGTGTGGGGTCAAGTTCTTTGACTCCGGTAATGGGGTTAATGCGATATACGCTCTCTATTGCACGCGCTTCATCTTCACTAGGATTTCGCCATGGAATAGGTTTATTCCAATTGAGATAAGGCTTTATAGGATTACCTTCGCGATCTTCCTCTATCTTAAATTCCTCATTGCCACCATACGAAGGATCGGCAAGACGTTCACGAATAATTGAGTCTCGTACCCAAAACACAAACTGTTTATATTTTGCATTTGTGATTTCGGTTTCATCCATCCAAAATGCATCAACCGAAATGCCACGAGGGTCTGCTTTAAGATTCCACGCGCTGTCGGCCTTTTGTGGACCGACTTCCATCGAACCACGGTCAACCAATACCATCCCGTAGGGAGTAGGCTCGGCCCATGAAGTACCACTAACTCCGGTAACTTCGCCGCCTGCCGAACTTTGACCGCCCGCGAAACATGAACTCACGAGCAATGCGACAACGATAGGTAATAGATAAATAGAAACTTTTTTCATAATTACATTATGCGTATACTCTTGTGTTTATTTTTATTCTTTTCTGAAAAATCAAGTTTAAGTTTATAGCCTAGCATGATTTCATGGCTACCGCTACTTGCTTTTGCTATTTCCGACATGTGATAATCGTAACTATATCCGAGATAGAAATTCTTATACTCGGCTCCGACCATAGCCATTATAGCATCATCATAGCGATATCCAATACCGGCCGAGAGAAATTTATTATATCTTACTCGTCCGGTGATTTCACCGGTTGTAAAAGTAAAATCACTCTTAACCAATACCGATGGTATCACTTCAAATAACGTATTTTTTATCGGAATATTGCTACCTGCCATAAAATAGAGTGTTCTTCCGGCCTGAAATTCGTAATTTTTTTCATTTCCGCCCTCGCCACTTTCTGCATTCAGAGTGATTGTGGGAGAATTAACATGAGTGCATGACACACCCGCCCAAAATAGTTTGTGAGTATAAAATACCCCTACACCAAGGTCAAGAGCATTTCCACCAATATCAGTCGTTGGGATTGCATCATCATTACCTTCATGATAGTCATCATTATCAGGAATAAACACTTCTGATCCTTTAAAAGACTCATTAAGTAATCCCACTTGCACACCGGCAGTAAATTCTCCTTTAAGCAACTTAAATTTATACCCTAATTGAGCGCCTAAAACCATATTTTTATATAACCCAAGGCTTTCTTGTTGCATCACAACCCCTACTCCAAATCGCTTATTCAAGAATTTGAATGGCATATCGGCTGTTGCAACAAATGATTGAGGAGCATTTTCAATCCCAACCCATTGCATACGCATTCCTCCTCTAATTTTCACAAAATCCGTTGTTCCTATTGCTGCAGGGTT
This sequence comes from Muribaculaceae bacterium, assembly GCA_017409345.1. GTDB lineage: Bacteria > Bacteroidota > Bacteroidia > Bacteroidales > Muribaculaceae > RGIG4079. The sequence goes on from JAFQSX010000017.1 coordinate 26,616, forward strand.
GTAATAGTTGGGGACTTCAAAATATTGTGTATGTTGAGCATCAACTTGTGCAATGAGCGACTGTGGCAAAACGAGCAGACTAATTGCCACAAACCAAAGTACTTTTATATTGAATCGAATATTATGCATATAATTTATTCAAAATAGAATGTCAATACAACCATTTGCGATGTCGCTTTTGACAATGATTGAGTAAATTTCAATTTATCAGGGTCATCGACTAGATCCGGGCGATTAGTATTTAGCACATCAGTCAAGCCAAAACAAAATTTCACTTCAGGGTTAAACTTAAAGTATGGCAAATAAAAATCGCATCCAAACCCAATTGTGAGATAAAAATCAAATGTATTTAATTTCAAAAAATCACTACGTTTTTTTGTCACATCATAGGTAGGCATAACTCCACCCACAAGATATGGACGCACGTTACGATATCTCATTGCCGAATATTTCAAATCTAAAGGAAATACGACATGGGCCGACTTGATATTTTGTCGTTCTTGAGCCCCGGAATTTGCCTCATACATCCTGACGTCGCGATTCCCGAAATACATTCCAGGAGAAAATCTCACATTAAAATAGTCATTCAATCGCAAGTCAACCAACCCATTAACACAAAAACCGGGAGAAAATGCCGGTTGTTCTATAAACCATGATTCCCCTTTATCTGTGATATAACCATTATTAGTAAAATTCAAGTCTTGAGTGTGAACTCCGACCGAAAAGCCTAAGTGCCAACGACGCAAATCGGCATAAGGACGATTCATCAATTTATCGTTAAAATCTCGTGCTCCGGCATTAAATGCCACTGCCATAAAGATTAATACGACAACTAACGATGCTATGTGACTGAATTTTCTCATTATTTTAATAAAACGAGAGGTTTTAATTATTATTGCACAAATACCCGATAAATTGAAAGTTGAGAAGAATATCTTCTAATAATTTACCTTTTCATTACCTCATTCAGCATCCCATGACAAACAGCTGAAAACTATTCAAATAGCCACGCTCCTCTTTTGCACATAATATAAAAAAAATTCAATCAACCTTAATAGATTGATTGAATCAGTATATTTTTAGAAATTTACATTAAATGATTACAAATAACGATAAAATTGCATCACAGTATAGAATAATTGAGAAGCTTTATATTTCTCAGTAGCTTGCAACAATAACGACACTTCATCTTTATCTTTAATTGCTTTATATTTCTCTGAATCCAACAACGGAGACACCGTTTTCCACACTGAATCAGCCAAACACTCTTTAATCCAATTAGATATTTTTTCCTTTGAACGCAATGGATTGGCAATATAATGTGCAATATTATTTATAAAACTATCAGCCAAACCTTTAGCCACAGCCTCTTTATATTTCTTATCAGTCAACCCAAGTTCCTTCAAAAGATCTTCACATAGCCCATATAAAAACTTATCTTCTTGCCATGTTTTATCATATTTCATTGAAGTGGAACGTCCTCCCATCGTCCAATTATAGCCTACATAATCAGTATACGATAGTTTTAAGTTATTGCTAAAAATTCGGATTGTTGTCAAAAAGTCCTCTCCATGGAAATTTACCTCGGCCAATGGATTTATCTTTTTGAGCAAATCGCGTTGAAACAATTTATCCACCAAACTAAATGAGAACCCATGACGTCCAAGTATTATCGGCAATAACTCTCGAGTATCTGTCGTTTCTTTCTTTAACACCCTTGATGGTGTAAAATAAGGAATCTTTACTCCAAGCAATCGGCTTGACCGTTGAGACCCCATAACTACAATATCAGCCTCACTCTTTAATGCTTGATTATACATTTCTTCAGTTGCCAATGGGTTAAGGGTATCACTTCCATCCATAAATTGCACATAATCGCCTACGGCCATAAGCCATCCCGTGCGACGAGCAGCACTTAATCCCAAATTCTCATAATGTCGCAACACCTTTACTCGACCATCAACGGCCGAAATAGTGCGTATTACATCAAGAGTATTATCAGTTGATGCATCATCAACAACAATCAATTCTATATCTCGGAATGATTGTTGCAATACCGAGCGCATTGCTCGCTCAATACTTTTTGCCTCATTATATGCCGACATTACCACACTCACCTTCACCGCGCCCGATACTTGCCGAATATCTTTGTGTCGCTTGGCCACATAACGGCGCAAGCGCTTGCTATGCAACATCCAATAAATCAATTTATCATGACCTCTTAATTTATGATGTCGAGCCTCTTTGACGATGCTTTGTATTTCGGGATTAGAGTAATCAAATTCAATTCCTTGCGTAATTACTCCATCATACAATCTATGAAGTTTAAATAATAATGCAGTTTCTTCATCGGCAAATCGAGTGATGCCATTAAATAATCGATACCACCCCTCAAATGTCATAGTCATTTTATGACTCATCCCATCGGGGCGAAATATCAAGTTATACACTTTTAAATCATTATCAATTACAACCTTTCGTGCTTCTCCGGCAACAGAAACAAGCATCAACAAGTCTTCAAAATGCGTAATCCGGCGATGTGGAATCCATTGTCCTTTAAGAAATAACGAGCGACGCATCAATTTTGCCCATGGTCCAACACTTGTTTCATAGTTAAGCACCGCTTTGATATATTCCTTTCCGGTCATAGTTCGCGATTGCTCCATTAAAAGAGGATAATAACCTGTTTCGGTAGATCGTTGCACTGACCCTACAACAATATCCACATCATCCGACACTCGAGTCAAAAATTGTTCTAATGCATTGGGGGGCAACACATCATCGCCATCAAGCATTAACACCCACTCGCCTTTTGCCTTGGCCACTCCCAACTTACGAGCAGCACCGGCACCGGCATTTTTTCCGTGCAACACATGAATGCGCTCATCGGTGTTTGCAATAGCATCACACAATTTGCCCGAACTATCAGTCGAGCCATCATTAACCATTATCAATTCCCAATCAGTAACAGTTTGGGCTTTGACACTATCTACACTTCGTTTTAAAAGTGTTTCAAGATTATAAACAGGAATAATAACTGATATCATAGGTACAAATATACAACATTTTACATAGAATTCAAACCAAATGGCACATTTTCATTTTAAATGTGCCATAGGTTAAGGTTGTGTTAAACATTGGTGTTGTCAAAAACTTTCACTACTTTTGCACTATAAAAATAGAATTAACTTTAATTTTTGCACAAATATGGCTAAAATTTTAGGTGCAGTAACCATTAATCAAGAACGTTGTAAAGGATGCGACTTATGTGTCGTTGCCTGCCCAAAAGATGTGTTATTGCTTCAACCAAAAGAAGTTAACAATCGAGGATACCACTTCGCCTTTATGAAAAATCCCGACGCTTGTATCGGTTGTGCAGCTTGCGCCACTGTGTGCCCCGATGGCTGTATCGAAGTTTATCGTGTGAAAGTTCCCGATTAATTACATTCATCATTTAGCATTTTATCTTATGAATGAAGAAGTAAAATTATTAAAAGGCAACGAAGCGATTGCTCTTGCCGCTATCAGATATGGTGCCGATGGCTATTTCGGTTACCCCATTACTCCTCAATCTGAAATTCTTGAAACGCTTGAAGCCGAAATGCCTTGGGAAACTACCGGCATGGTAGTCCTTCAAGCCGAAAGCGAAGTCGCTGCCATCAATATGGTTTATGGCGGAGCCTCATGTGGGAAGGCTGTGATGACATCATCATCAAGCCCCGGTGTGAGTCTCAAGCAAGAAGGAATCTCGTTTATTGCCGCATCAGAATTGCCTGCATTGGTGATAAATGTGATGCGTGGAGGACCGGGGCTTGGCACTATCCACCCGTCTCAAGCCGACTATTTCCAAGCGACCAAAGGCGGTGGCCACGGTGATTATCACCTCATCGTTCTTGCACCAAAGACTGTACAAGAAATGGCCGATTTTGTTTATCTCGGTTTTGATCTTGCATTCAAATATCGCACTCCGGCAATGATTCTTGCCGATGGTATCGTGGGGCAAATGATGGAAAAAGTAGTACTTCCTCCGGCTCGTCCTCGTCGCACAAAAGAGCAAATCGCCGAGCAATGTCCTTGGGCTATCACCGGCAAACCATCATCACGCAAGCAAAATATCATCACCTCACTCGAACTCGACACTGCTGTGATGGAAGAAAACAACAATCGTTTCCAACGCACATATCGCCTTATCGAGCAAAATGAACAACGATGTGAAGAATATCTCACCGAAGATGCCGAATATCTTTTCGTCGCATTTGGTTCAATGGCTCGTATTTGCCAAAAGGTAATCGACGACATGCGTGAACAAGGCATCAAAGTGGGACTCGTGCGCCCAATAACTCTTTGGCCATTCCCCACCGAAGCCGTTAATCGTGTGTCACAACGCGTGAAAGGCATGTTGGTAGTAGAACTCAATGCCGGACAGATGATTGAAGATGTAAAACTTGCATCACAATGCCGCGTACCAACCTACCACTTCGGACGTCTTGGCGGCATCGTGCCCAACTTGGGTGAGATTTCCGACGCGTTCTTTAACTATTTCCCCGACGCTAAAAAATAATCACGACTATGAATATCAACGATATAATTAAGCCCGAAAATCTTGTTTATGCCAAGCCTCGCTTGCTTAAAGACAACCACATGCACTATTGCCCCGGTTGTAGCCATGGCGTGGTTCATAAACTTGTTGCTGAAGTTCTTGAAGAAATGGGCATGGAAGAAAAAGCGATAGGTGTGGCTCCTGTAGGTTGCGCCGTGTTTGCTTATAACTATGTAGATATCGACTGGATTGAAGCCGCTCATGGTCGCGCTCCTGCTATCGCCACTGCAGTAAAACGCCTCAACCCCGAAAACCTTGTGTTTACCTACCAAGGCGATGGCGACCTTGCTGCCATTGGCACTTGCGAAACGATCCACGCTGCCAATCGTGGCGAAAACATCGCTATCATCTTCATCAACAATGGGATTTATGGCATGACCGGTGGTCAAATGGCTCCCACAACCCTTGAGGGAATGAAAACATCGACAACCCCCTACGGACGCCGAGTTGATCTCAACGGACATCCTCTTGCCATCGCTCCCCTATTAGCACAACTCGACGGCACTTGCTACATCACGCGTCAAGCCGTTCACACACCTGTAGCCGTACGCAAAGCCAAGGCTGCCATTCGCCAAGCATTCGAAAACTCAATGAACGGGCTCGGCACATCAATGGTAGAAATCGTGAGCACTTGTAACTCGGGCTGGAAAATGACTCCTGCGCAATCAAACGCATGGATGGAAGAAAATATGTTTAAGAAATATCCCTTGGGGGACATCAAAAATACAGTAAAATGAAAGAAGAATTAATCATAGCAGGATTCGGTGGACAAGGCGTGCTCTCTATGGGCAAAATTCTCGCTTATGCCGCCCTCATGGATAATCTTGAAGTAACTTGGATGCCCTCTTACGGACCCGAACAACGTGGTGGTACTGCCAACGTGACTGTTATTCTCAGCGACTCGGCAATCAGTTCACCTATGCTCGACACTTACGACACAGCAGTAATTCTCAACCAACAAAGTCTCGACAAATTTGAGAGCAAAGTAAAGCCTGGAGGCACTCTCATTTATGACTCTTACGGCATACACAAAGCACCCACACGCACCGACATCAACATCTATCGCATCGATGCAATGGAAGCGACTTTTGAAATGGAGAATGCCAAAGCCTACAACATGGTAGTACTCGGTGCATTACTCAAAATCAAAAATCTTCTCCCCATTGAGAGCGTGATTAAAGGCTTGAAAAAGACTCTCCCCGAGCGTCATCACCACCTCATTCCAATGAACGAAGACGCCATCAACCGCGGAATGAGCCTCGTAAAATAATACATAATATTTTAATTTCACATAAACAAATGCCCTGAGCCCTTCGCTTGGGGTATTTTCTTTTTAAGTCCATCTGATTTTAATTGGCTACAAATTCCACATTTTGAAAAAATTAGTACCTTTGCAGCACAAAAAATTAGTACAACAATGTTAGGAACAATCGTAAACACATGTACCATAATCGTTGGCAGCATAGCGGGTGCTGTAATGAATAGAGGCATAAAGGAGAAATATAAAGAGACATTATATACCGCACTTGGATTGGCTTGTCTTGGTATTGGGCTCAATGCCGTGATTAGCAACTTCGGCAAAAGCGAATATCCGGTGCTTTTCATTGTGTCGATTGCATTAGGTAGCGTTATTGGCACTGCGCTGAATCTCGACGGTCGTTTTGCCAACTTGATAAACAAACGCTCAAAAAGCAACAATAAGAACACCAATCTTGCCGATGGCTTATCAACTGCCATTCTGTTATATTGTATCGGCCCTCTTGCCATGCTCGGCCCGGTGATAAGCGCACTAAAAGGCGACAACACATTCCTATTCACCAATGCAACACTCGATTTGGTTACATCGGCCGTATTTGCCAGTACCTACGGCATATGGGTGATACTTGCAGCGCCTGTGCTATTCTGTTGGCAAGGAATGTTTTATTTAGTGGCAAAAGTGTCAAGTACGGCCATAAGCGAGGCTCTCATGGCCGTACTTCTTATCGTAGGTGGCTTGATGATTGTCGCTTCAGGATTATCGTTACTAAAACTAAAAGACTGCAAAACTTTAAACATGCTCCCTTCACTGCTTATCCCCGTCATTTGGTTTCTCATAAAAAGCCTTATTGAGTAATAAATGACATTTTAATTTTCAGGCTATACATTCTCGATATAAAACAGAAACGGCTGAACCGGTGAATCGGTTCAGCCGTTTTTCTATGAGTGAATAGATCTTTGTCTATTTCTTAACAATCTTTTTGGTTATAATGCCATCGGCAGTAGTGACACGCACAATGTAAACACCGGTTGCCAACTCTTGAGTTGAGATTACATTTGCATTGGCTACTGCCACATTGCGACCATTCATATCACAAATTGCAATCTCTTTCACTTCAGTGCCAACCACTTCAATAGCGTTTGCACTTATTTTCACCAATACATCGTTAGTTTCAACAGCATCAACTCCACTAACTTCGCCACCATATAATTCGATATTATCGAGAATGAGGTGTTCGCAATTCTTTGAACGAAGGCGGAATGCGATATAGATTGTATCAGAAGCATAAGAGCTCAAATCAAGACCACGAGTTTTGAATTCAGGGCTTTCGAGGTGATACTCTTCTTCGGTGAAATAATACCAAGAATCATCACCATTTGAAGAAATCATCACTGAATAAGTTTCAAGATAATTGGGGTTGAAAGAAGCCACGTCCCACACAAGGAAAGAAGATTCTGTTGGGCAGAATGGAGGCAATACACACCAACGGTCGGCCTTATCTGTACCATCGAGCCATGAAGTACCGGCCAACATGTATTCGCCAAATTGTTCATGTTTTTGAATCTTGAAGATACCCCAACCTTCTTCATTAAATTCGCTACCGGCACTTGGATTTACGGTACCTTCATCTTCGACACGGAACACAAATCCTTCAGGGAGTTTCCCATCTTCAAAATCCCATGCTCGAGCAGGAGTTCCCATCACGCGGAATTTCAATGAATCAATATTGTTTTCTTGCACCTTATCATCGGCTGCAACAACTTCAATAGCAAGTTTATGTTCACCTTCGCTTAATGTAGCAAGCACATCAGGAAGTGATTGTGATGAAATTTCTTGAGCCAAAATAGTAGTATTTGTTTCGCTCACCACAGCATCATCAATCTTAACGCGGATAGTGGCATCTACATTTGTGATACCATAGTTGCGCACTTTAAATCCGATTGCTTTCTTTGAACCTTTGTGATAGAATTCACCCGGATTTGTGATTTCGGTAACAGCGAGGTCAACATTATCGCTTTCAATTTTTTCAAACGACACATCATCAACACACAACCAGTTTTCGTCCTTGTCGCTAAATGCGTAGAAACCGATATAGATTGTTTGAGGCTTGTCGATATAGATGATATTGATTGATTCTTCATAAGCACTGCGTGCAAATGGGGCATATTCCACAATCTTGTTGCTCATAGCTGAAGGATCACATTCGTTGCCATAATACACACCCAATTTTTCGGGGTGAGTATCATCGCCCGAATACCAGAATTTCAACACATAGTAACCGGCTTCGGTAATCGCAATAGGTTCAAGTATAGTCCAGTCATTGGCATTATTATCTCTATTATAGTTATATGCAAGACAATAGTCACCGGTGTGCGATAACGACCACCATGGATCGGTATAAACGTCCCATGTTCCATCATCTTCATTGAGATTGAAGAATGTGATACCATCGGTATATTCCGACGCCTCAAAGCCCATAAAATAAGGGACTGAAGCAGGAGCCTTGTGAAGCACACTTATTGAAGTAGCGTCATTGCTTGCGTTGATATCGTCGGCATGAGTTACCCATGCTTTGATGTTAAAGTTTTTGCGAGGTTGCGACAAGTCGGCTTTTGCAGTAAATGTATATTCCATTTCCGCTCCAATTGCAAGTGCTTGATTTATCTTCTCTGTTGCGATAGTGCTATCATCAATAGCAAACGACAAGTCAAAAGATTCAACGGCAGTATTACCTTCGTTTTTCACTTTCACCGTTACAGTTTCTTGCGACAAACCGAAACCGCTCACCGGTGCTGAAATTTCTGTAACCGACAAGTCAACTGGATTAGTAGTGAATTTAACCGACACATTGCTTAGATACAAACGCCATTTGTCGGGATCGCTACACGCGTGTAAACCAAGGTAGATAGATTCATTAGCAGTAACACTCATCAAATACAAATGAGTTGTTTCGCTATCATTAAGAGCCAAAGTATCACAAATGCGATAGGTCATAGCATCAACAGTAGCGGCATTCCCACTAAACACCTCCAATTTTTCGCCATAAGAACTACCTTTTACAGTAAATGACACTGCAATAGTCCCCGATTGAGTTGAAGTGATAGCTGGAGAGATTAGCCAGTCATTGGCTGAATTTGTTGAGTGATAACTATAGAACACCGAAGGTGATGTTGATGAATCATATTGCCATGTCTTACCATCGTCATTGCCATCGACAACAGTCCATGCTTTAAATTCATCTTCGTTTTGGAAACTTGCATTAAATATCTCTTGTGCCAACAAAGGAGATACACACAAGCAGATTGTAGCAATAAAAGTAGAAATTCTTTTCATATAAATTCCACGAACTCATTTGTTAAGTCAAACCAAGAATCGAGTTCTTAAATTCTCGCTGACACCTTAAACCGTTTTAACAATCACAAAGATATATTCTAAAAATTAACAAATAATCATAAAGGCTAAATTATTCATCTTTTTTAACCAAAAAAAGAATTTTTATTCACATATGATTTTTGTCGACATTTTAGTGTTTTTTTAATCTATTTTTTGTTCCATTTTTATACATCGTATCGCATTTTATTTGTACTTTTGCACTTTAATATAGAATTATAAAATTAATAATCGATGGAAACAAAATTTATCTTTGTTACTGGTGGAGTTGTATCATCTCTTGGCAAAGGGATAATCTCCGCATCTATTGCAAATCTTTTGAAAGCTCGTGGCTATCGAGTAACTATTCAAAAATTTGACCCATACATCAACATCAACCCCGGAACGCTTAATCCTTACGAGCATGGAGAGTGTTACGTAACCATCGATGGGCACGAGGCGGACCTTGATTTAGGTCACTATGAGCGCTTTACTAATGTAAACACCACTCGCGCAAACAATATCACAACAGGACGCATCTACAAACACGTTATTGAAAAAGAACGCCGTGGCGATTATCTTGGCAAAACCGTGCAAGTAGTACCTCATATCACCGACGAAATCAAACGTCGCATGAAAGCTCTCGGTAATACCGGCAATTTCGACTTCGTTATCACCGAAATTGGTGGTACTGTAGGAGATATCGAATCTCTTCCATACATTGAAAGTGTGCGTCAACTTCGTTGGGAACTTGGTCGCAATTGCGTGTGTGTACACCTCGCATACGTTCCTTATGTTGCCGCAGCAAAAGAACTCAAAACAAAACCAACTCAACACTCGGTGAAGAAACTACAAGAAATGGGGATACAACCCGATATACTTGTGCTTCGTACCGAAAAAGATGTACCTACCGATGTGCGTCGCAAAATTGCATTATTCTGCAACGTAATTCCCGAAGCTGTCGTTCAATCTATTGACGTTCCTTCAATTTACGAAGTACCTGTAAAGATGCATGAGCAACATCTTGATGAAATAATCATGCGACTAACCGGGCTTGAAGTAAAAGGGGAACCAGATATGGCTCCTTGGATGAAATTCCTCAACAAAATGACTTCGGCCGAAAAAGAAGTGAAGATTGGTATCGTGGGGAAATATGTTGAATTACCCGACGCTTATATCTCAATCAAAGAATCTCTCTTCCAAGCGGCAACCTACAATGACCACAAACTCAAAGTAAGTTACTTCCAATCAGAAAAAATCAACGATGGAAATGTTGCCGACCTATTGAAAGATATGGACGGTATCATTGTGGCTCCGGGTTCAGGACAACGTGGTGTGGAAGGTAAAAATATCGCATTGAAATGGTGTCGTGAAAACGATATCCCTACCCTTGGTATCTGCTTGGGCATGCAATGTATGGCAGTAGAATTTGCTCGCAACGTGCTTGGTATCACTGATGCAAACAGCACCGAAATCGACCCAACTACTTCTCACAAGGTAATAGATTTGATGGATGAACAAAAGAGTGTATCAACTCTTGGCGGAACAACTCGCCTTGGTTCTTTCGATTGTACTTTAAGAGCCAACTCAAAAGTTTCAAAAATTTATGGCACTCAAACAATCAAAGAACGCCATCGTCATCGCTTTGAATTCAACAACGAATACCTCGAACAATTTGAACAAAACGGCATGCAATGCGTGGGTATCAACCCGGAATCAAAACTTGTAGAAATCATCGAAATGCCCGAAAAACGTTGGTATATCGGTGTTCAATTCCACCCCGAGTATTCAAGCACCGTTCTTAGCCCCAACCCATTGATTGTTGACTTCGTGAAAGCAGCAATCGCTTATGGCGAGGATAAATAACGATTTTTTATTTTATATTAATAACATAATAACTCATAATGGATAAAAACAACCTTCTCGGACTTCTTTTGATGGGGGCTGTCATCTTCGGGTTTATGTACCTAAATCAACCTTCCGAAGAAGAGATTGCCGCAGCAAAAAAGGCTCAGATCGAATCTACCCAAACAGATAATTCTAAAGAGGAACCTATTACTATTGACTCTCTCACCGCCAACCATGTGAACAAACTCACTGCCATGGTTAAGGGCGCAGGTGTTGCACAAAACGATGGCACTTATTCTTTCACTACTGCCGGCGTTGATCTTCGTTACGATTCTGTCAAAGTTTCAGGTACTATAAACGTAAACAACACGGCTGTTGATGTAGCAAAAATCATCAATAACAATCTTGACGAACTACCTCAACAAGTTGCCAAAGCAGCAGTTGACACTTTAATCGCAACCATTGATCGCTATGACTCATACGGAAATTTTGCCAAATACATGAGTGGCAAGGGCGATACCTTATCTCTTGAAAACGACGTAATGAAAGTCGATTTTTCAAGCCAAGGGGGTAAGATTGCAAAAGTAACGCTCAAAAAATATGACACTTATGTTTCGGGCGATACAACTAATGTTGTGCCCTACAATGGAGAGACCGACTACTACTCATTCTCTCTCCCAGCGGGAGCCGGATATATTGAGACTCGCGACCTTAAGTTCAAGGCTGTTCAAGAAAACGATAGCACCATATTAATGAAACTTGACCTCGATGGAGGTGCTATATGGGGAATTCGCTACACTCTTGCCAAAGGCGAAAGTTACATTGTAAAAATGGACATCGTGCAAGACAAGATTGAAAATGTGTTTGCTTCAAACATGTCAGATATCACAATGTCATGGCACCAAAAAATGTCTCGTAACGAAAAAGGCAAAACATTTGAAGAAAGAAACAGCACTATATATTATAAATATGTAGGTGACAACCCCGACTATCTTACAGAAAACGGGGACCAAAGTGAAGAACTTGAGCAAGAATTGAAATGGATTTCATTTAAAAATCAATTCTTCTCTAGCATAATCATACCTAATACATCTATCAAACGTGCATCGGTTGCCACAAAAGATATCAAAGATCAACCTGGATATCTTAAAATACTTGATGTAAAAGATGCGATTATTTCTTACTCTACAAAGTCGGAAAATCCGGCATCGTTTGACATGGTGTTTACCCCCAACCTCTATCCATTACTTTCAAGTTATGATGACCAAGTTAAAACCGAAGAAGACCTTGAGTTAACTCGATTGATTCCTCTTGGCTGGGGTCTATTCCGTTGGATTAACACCTACCTCATAATTCCTATCTTTACATTCCTCGGTGGGTTTATTTCTAACTATGGTATAATCATTCTATTATTGACTATCTTTGTCAAACTCATTCTCTTCCCATTCACCTATAAGAGTTATATGTCTCAGGCCAAGATGAGAGTGTTGGCTCCCGAAATCAAGGCCATCAATGACAAATATCCCAATAAGGAAGACGCCATGGTTAAACAACAAAAAACCATGGAACTATACAGCAAAGCCGGAGCAAGTCCGTTCTCAGGATGCCTCCCCATGTTGCTACAAATGCCTATCCTCATTGCAATGTTCACATTCTTCCCTTCTTGCATTGAGTTACGTGGGCAGTCATTCCTTTGGGCAACCGACCTTTCAGCTCCCGATGCGATATTCACTTGGACTACACACATTCCTTTCATTTCTGATTGGTTTGGAAACCATGTGAGCCTATTCTGCTTATTGATGACTATTACCAACATCATTTACACTCGCATCAATATGCAAAATCAACCGGGTGGAGCATCTATGCCCGGTATGAAATGGATGATGTATCTCATGCCTGTAATGTTTTTATTCTTCTTCAATGACTATGCTTCAGGATTGAGTTACTACTATTTCCTTTCATTATTGATTACAATCATTCAGACTTATGTTTTCCGTCTTGTTATTGATGAAGAAAAAGTAAGAGCCGAAATGATTGCAAACACTAAAAAACCTCGTAAAAAATCCGGATTCATGGCTCGACTTGAAGAAGCACAACGCAAACAACAAGCAATGATCCGTGAACAACAAAAACAACAAGCCAAAAAGCGCCGTTAATCATTCATAAACACAATATAGAAAAGCCTCAAGCGACTGCTTGAGGCTTTTTATCTTATTAACACCCCTGCGCAATACGTGTTGCCCAAGTGGAGTTTTATCTTTGCGTTAGATTTTTAAACCTTAAACTTTAAGATATATGTTATTTGCGATATGCGTAATTATTTGGCTGATGGGTGATGTGTTTGGACAGATGACCGGACGCCATAATTAGATTTTGTTTGTTTGCTCCAAATTTGCATGCACTATTTGGGCATAATTGTACTTTTTTTTGATTAGTGACTTTATCCTTGTATAAGTAACATTGTGAAATATTACTTATAATTATCGGCAATGGCGTGGATTGATTCAAATATGCGCATATCCACCTCTGTAAGAGTCAATCCACGACGCGCCATCATTCTACGAGCAATATCAAAGAATTTTGTTAATGACACATCGGTAAATCCTGCCACACTTCCTTCACTAAATGAAGCCACGAAGTTACGAGGGAAACCTGCGCCATGTATATTTACCCCCACTCCAAGCACCGTTGCTGTGTTAAACATACAGTTGATTCCCGATTTAGAGTGATCTCCCATAATCAACCCACAAAACTGCAAACCGGTGCGCAAAAAGCGATGAGCCGGATAATTCCACAACTTAATCTCAGTATAATCATTTTTAAGATTTGAAGCAGTAGAGCCTCCTCCTATATTACACCACTCTCCTATCACGGCATTCCCAAGAAATCCGTCGTGAGCCTTGTTGGAATAGCCCATCATAACCACATTATTCACCTCTCCGCCCACTTTGCAATAAGGGCCTAAGGTTGTGGCACCATACACTCGCGCGCCCATATTTATCACGGCATGCTCACACAACGCAATGGGACCTCGCAAACAACTGCCTTCCATCACCTCGGCATCACGCCCCACATAGATAGGTCCGTTTTTCACATTGAGCATAGCACCTTCCACCACGGCTCCCTCCTCTATAAATATCATAGAGTTGCCATTAGCATCGACAGGCGCACCGATAATAGTATTTGTATCACTCAATGGCTGGCTTGTGCGACCATGAGTGAGCAAAGCAAAATCCTCAACTATGCCACGATGATTTTGCATAAAAATATCATATAGCATCGAAATCGAGAGGCAATCTTCGTCACACACAATCTCTTTGACAAAGTTACGTGAATTAAAGTCCTCCATACTGCCACGGAAAGCCATCAAATCACCTTTAAGCGACAACAAAGCCTCGCCTTGATTTAATGCCATGATGCACGTCACAAGCGACTCCGTTGGGAATATATTCCCAGCCACAAATATGTTGTCATCAGCAACTATTGTGGGATATTTTTCTTGAAGATAATCAACCGTAAGATAGGAATAAGCACTTTCAAGCACACGTTCCCACTTCTCACGAATAGTAAGTATCCCCACTCTCAAATCGGCCACCGGACGAGTAAACGTCATCGGCAACAAATTCTCACGCACATCCGATGCATCAAAAAGTATAATATTACGCATAAATCTCTTAATTTTACACTGCAAAGGTAACAATTATAACTCTACCGAAAAACTATATCCCTTCTATTTTGTCTCCGACTAAAATACAAAAATTGAAACGTTCTCTCAAAATCATCAGCAAATAAACAATCAGAGCCCATTTACTTAACAAATATAGCAACTGATTATCTCTGAGTTCGTGTCACCCACGAGGCACAATGAGATTAATTGTTTTTGTTTCCATAAAAAAAGAATGTTACTATACCAATAGTACAGCAACATTCTCTATGCGTAAAAGACAATTTTTATTTGAGACAGATAGTTGAGACAAATTATTTATATGCAGTAAACACAAAGTCCACCATATTGAAACGAACTTTATTATATAGCATCATAGATTTAAGTCCTAAACTACCCTCGTATTCAACAATAGCATTAGTGCTATTTTGAATTTTAACAACCATTTCGGGAACAACGACTTGTTTATTTCCTATTTCAATCGAAATATTGGGGACTCGATAGCATTCCGATATTTGCACCCCACCAATCCCTGCCGTACGGACAGTATCTAAGTTACAATTAGTGGTAATATATTCTTTGTTGTTCTCAAAAAACTTACCGCCTAAATAGCCATAAGAAGCATCGCCAGTATCTAAATTCATTAATTCAGGCTTCCCTTGTACAATCACAGCTCCTAACAAATTCATATGAGATGAAAAACACATATTTGGAGATACTTGGCTTCGTTTTGGAGCATCTGCCGGGACTGTAATTTTTTGATTAACAAAATCAACGGTTAGGTCTTTAAGTTGTAACATCAGTTCACTACCGACAACAACATTGAAATAATCGACATATTTGTCGGCCTCTTCGTGATTGGTTGTTATATTTATAACATAAAATGGCACGTCCTTAACAATGACATCTCCAATTTTCAATTCCTTAGCAATGGCATAACTCCCATTCTGCATACCGATTCCTCCAACAGTACTTGATGCTTCAAGCGGAATTAAATTATATTTTATAGCTAATGAATCGGAAATAATATTTACTCCTGCTCCTGTATCAAAAGTAACATCTGCGTCAATGCCATTAATCGATGAGTTTCTAAGATGCATTAATACTGAATTATTCTTTTGAGGACCGACAGGTACAACTTCAAAAGGGATAGTCCCTAACGATTTTTCAAATGTAATTTTATAAGGATTGTATTTAGATAGTGCTTCATATTGATTAATCGATTGCTGAACACCTACTATAGTTGTACTATCAAGATGTGCGCGTACTGAATTGAGAACCGAAGATAACATTTCTGCAGCCGCTTTATTTTCTCCGGTTCTACTTAAATCCATAGCAAACATTATAGATGAATTGAGCACGTTGCCAAGGTCAAGGTTTTCTGATTGAGTATTGAGCAATTCCGTAAATGCAGAGATAGAAACATCGGGGCGGTTTAGCCTATTCCCTATAAGGCAACGAGAAAATATTTCGAGAAACTCGCTTATTGAATCTTTGGGTTCGGTTTGATATAACGAATCTAATGCGAACCAATCGGAATTATTCATTGCACTAACTATTTTTTCATCTGATGTTTGTGCAAAACTATATGAAATTATAGAGGAGAACAGAAATATGGAAAATATTTTCTTCATAGCAATTTTATCTTATTTTTTATAGAAACAAAGATATCTTGATTATTTTAGAGCAAAAAAATAACAACAAAACGACATATACAACTTATAGACTGTATTTTTTTGCGACCTATAACTTTATTTTTCTTTTATTTACAAATACTAAGTAGACGAGTTCAACTTCTCCATGTCAGAATTATGCCACTAAGGAAACTCGTCGGGGGTGTCGCCGAGATGTAGTTATCGCTCTTCAACATTTATATAATTGATGAGTCAACTAAATAAGAATGCATCATAATGCCAATTAGATAATAAATGTAATCGCTACATTTGTGAAAAATTACGCTACACTTATGCCCTTGCTTTATAGCAACTGCGAGATTTAATAATGACAATATTGTACTAACTTAAATACATATCAAAATGAAAAAATTTCTATTCCTAACGCTAATCCTTATTTCATCGGCAATTATCGTTTCTTGTAGCAGCGACGATGAACCAAAAGCAAAATTCAGAGACATTACTCTTAATTGTGGTCAATCATATACCATAGCCGATGCTGATGCCGAATGGACTACATCTAATGAATACATCGTTTCGGTTTCAAAAAACGTCATTACCGCCGAACGTGTTGGCGAAGCCCTTATTTCAAGTTCAAAAGGAGAATTTAAAGTAACAGTAAATGGCGTCGTTCCTGAGGCATATTTCATACCATACACTAATTGGGGCGCAACACAAAGCACAGTCAAGAATTTCATGAAAGAATATACTATTTTTGCTGAAGAACCTAAGGCATTAGGCTATTCCGTAGGGGCTTATTCATATGTTCTCTATTCATTCGACGAAGACCGCCTAAATACAGCCATTACAATAATCGATGGCAATTATGTCGATGATAATACTATTTTTGATTTTATGTATGAAAGATATATCCTTTTTGACATTAACCAAGATATAAATACTTACTATTTCTTAACGACCGACCAAAAAACTTTAATAGCATTTGCATCAAATAACATCGAATCGGGAGTTGTTTACATGATTGCATATATGCCTTATAACAAAAGCCGTTCTTTAAATGACATCAAAAATCAATTTGATTTTGCAATACCAAAGATGGCTGCAAGTCAATTTATGACTCGTTTAACTCGCTAAAGAGTAACAATCATATAATCAAATCACACGCCGAGGAAAATATTCTCCTCGGCGTATTTTTGTCACAAATATTCTCCTACTGTAACCATAATCTCAACAAATTAGTGTATCTTTGTAGAAACATCTAATTAATCGACAATGACTTTTACCGAACAAAATATTAAAGGTGTGTGGATAATAGAGCCTGTGCGACATGGTGATGCACGTGGCTACTTTATGGAAAGTTTCAAAAAGGCTGAATTTCAAGCCCATATAGGCGAAGTGGAGTTTGTGCAAGACAATGAATCGGTATCAACTCGTGGTGTGTTGCGAGGGTTACATTTTCAACGCAACGAATGGGCTCAGGCCAAGTTGGTAAGAGTGTCGCGCGGTCGAGTGATAGATGTGATTGTAGATATTCGCAAAGACTCCCCCACTTTTGGGCAACACCTTGCCGTGGAGTTGAGTGAGGACAACTGCCGTCAACTTTTTGTGCCTCGCGGCATGGCTCACGGCTTTATCGTGTTGAGCGACATAGCACAATTCCAATACAAGGTCGATAATGTGTATGCCCCTCAAGCCGAAGCCACATTGCGATTTGACGACCCTGTTCTCGGCATCGAATGGCCACTCCCGGCTAATGAACTCAACCTCTCTGAAAAAGACTCCCATGGTCTATCGCTCAGCGAAATCGAACCTCAAGTAGTATAATATTCAATCAATATAACACAAAAAAAATAGTTGCTATAAAATTTTATAGCAACTATTTTTTATATCATAACACTTTACTTGTTAAAGATATCGTGGAAATATTGGAGATGATAGCGAATTGAGTTTTTCCAATATGCATGAGAGTGTTTACCCGGACGTTCACCATAATCGTGTGCCACTTTATATTTCAACATTTCTTCATGGAGTTCGCGATTCACACCGATGAAGAAATCATCTACACCACAGTCAAATGTAATGTTCAATTGACCGGGCTTCAAGTTTTTCACGAGAGTTATAACAGTGTGCTCTTTCCAGCGTTGAGGATACTGCGCTTGCGAGCCCAATCGTTGAGCCATTTTCCACGATTTAGCCCATTTTGTTTTATTGATATTAACACCACCACTCATGCTACCAGCCGAGCCCCAAATGTCGCTATGACGCATAGCCAAGAAAAGACTACCATGTCCTCCCATACTCAAGCCTGTGATGGCACGATGTTTTTTATCGGCAATAGTGCGATAATTTTTATCAATATAGGGCACAAGTTCTTCAACAAAGAATGATTCCATTTTGAGTTTTGGATCAGCGGGAGCGTCCCAATACCAACTATCGCGACCGTCGGGCAATACAAATATCATATCATAATGCGAAGCAAGGCTATCCAATTTTGGTTCAGTGAGAGTGAGCCATGTATTATAGTCTCCATCATAACCATGAAGAATATATACCACCGGATATTCTTTATCTTCAGATGTGGCATACGACTCCGGTAATATCACATTCACATCCATAGGCGATGCAATATTTGTAGCAGGGACTTGAATATGATTCACTTGTTTAAAATCAGTTTTTGGAGCAGGCACATCATTTTGCACAGCAACCGGCTGCACGCTCGTTTGAGGCGGCACATTCTCACCGGCACAAGCAACTGTAACGACACATCCGGCAAGCAAAATTGACAATAGGCATTTTTTCATGTTAATTGATTTTATTAGTTAATTTGAATATTATTTTACTTTGAGAATATATTATGAAAATATATCAAATGATATCGTATTGAATTTTTCCAATAAGGGTGCACATGACGACCGGGACGCTCAGTATAGTCGTGTGGAATCTTATATTTCAATAATTGTTGGTGCAATTTACGATTGGCATTAATAAAAAAGTCATCAACACCACAATCAATTATAATATTAACTTGATTTGGTCTTAATTGAGGCACAAGAGATATCACAGTGTGAGATTTCCACACATCCATATTGGCCTCTCTATCGCCTAATCTTCGATACATATCCCAATATTTTGCCCAGCGAGCATCGTCTAATATATCCACTCCTCCGCTCATACTGCCTCCTGTCTTCCACACATCGCTATGTCGCATGGCTAGCCACAATCCGCCATGTCCACCCATGCTAAATCCTGTAATGGCACGATATTTTGCCGATGGTTTTGTGCGATATTTTTTATCAATATAAGGGACCAATTCATCAACCAAGAATGTCTCCATTTTAATTGTTGAATCAATGGGAGCATCCCAATACCAAGTATTACGGCCATCGGGACACACAATTATCATATCATACACCGATGCAAGACTATCGAGTCGAGGCTCATTAAACTTCAACCACGAATCTTCATCGCCACCGTGACCATTAAGCAAATACACTACAGGATATTGTTTCGTAGCATCGGTAGCATAAGATTCGGGAAGAATAACCTTCACATCCATCGGTGATGCGATATTAACAGCCGGGACTTGAATATGTGTTATTGCTTGAAAGGTCTCGTTGCCAAAAACTTCAGCAACAAAAGACATTAGGAATGCTATTGATAAGATTATTTTTTTCATTAAACTCAAAGTATTTCCCTTAATATTGACAAAGGTACAATTTCCATTAATAATTAGCAAAAATAATTTATTGTTATCGTCGTGTTATATTGCAATTTCATCACAAAGTTGCTACCTTTGTAACATAAATTAAATTCATCCGAATGATTGAACGCATTGTAATTATCGATAACGTTGACCCGGTGAGTTTTTATGGCGTCAACAACTGCAATATGCAACTGATTCGCAACCTTTTCCCTAAATTGCGAATGGCTGCACGTGGGTCGGTAATAAAAGTTATTGGCGACAACGATGAGACTGCCGATTTTGAAAAGAAAATCAAAGAACTTGAATCTTATTGCGCCAAATACAACCACCTCACCGAAGAGGTAATCCTTGAAGTCGTAAAAGGAGGTACACCTCAAGAGGTTAAAAGCGACGATGTGATAATCTTTGGCATCAATGGCAAGCCCATTTCTCCTCGTTCACCCAACCAACAATTACTTGTTGAAGCGGTATTGAAAAATGACCTCACTTTTGCTCTTGGCCCTGCCGGAACAGGAAAAACCTATCTTGCCATCGCTCTTGCAGTGAGAGCATTGAAAAATCGTGAAGTGCGTAAAATAATTCTTTCTCGTCCGGCAGTTGAAGCCGGCGAAAAACTCGGATTCCTACCCGGTGATATGAAAGATAAAATCGACCCATATCTCCAACCACTCTATGATGCTCTTGAAGATATGATTCCGGCAGTGAAGTTAAAAGAATATATGGAAACCAATGTGATACAAATAGCGCCATTGGCTTTCATGCGTGGACGCACACTAAACGATGCTGTAATTGTGCTTGATGAAGCACAAAACACCACAACTCATCAAATCAAGATGTTCCTTACTCGCTTGGGCATGAACGCAAAAATGATTATAACAGGCGATGCTACTCAAATCGACTTGCCACGTTCAACCGTATCTGGATTGATGCATGCCCTTCGCGTATTGAAAGGGATTCCAGGAATAGGACATGTGGAATTTGGCAAAAAAGACATCGTGCGCCACCAACTTGTGCAACGCATTGTTGAAGCGTATGAAAAATGGGATAAAAATGCTCAAAAAGAGGATTCTACTCCCAATAACGACAATAAAGAAACAAATTAAAAAAACAAATATATTATGGCTACATTATCTAACACCGACTTTAATTTTCCCGGTCAAAAAAGCGTATATCACGGTAAAGTGCGTGAAGTTTACAACATTGACGATGACATCTTGGTAATGATTGCATCGGATCGCATCTCGGCTTTCGACGTTATCCTTCCTAAAGGTATCCCCTACAAAGGACAAGTTTTAAACCAAATTGCGGCTAAATTCCTCGACGCTACTGCCGATATCGTTCCTAACTGGAAGCTCGCCACTCCCGACCCAATGGTTACAGTGGGTTTGAAATGCGAAGGATTCCGTGTTGAAATGATTATCCGTGGATACCTCACAGGCAGCGCTTGGCGCGAATATCAAGCCGGTTGTCGCGAACTTTGTGGCGTGAAACTCCCCGATGGAATGCGTGAAAACGAACGTTTCCCCGAGCCCATCATCACCCCAACAACAAAAGCCGACGAAGGTCACGACGAAAACATTTCTCGTGAAGAAATCCTTGCTCAAGGCATCGTGAGCAAAGAAGATTATGAAGTGATGGAACAATATACCCGCGCGCTTTTTGCTCGTGGCACTGAAATTGCTGCCGAAAAAGGATTGATTCTTGTTGATACAAAATACGAATTTGGCAAACGCGATGGTAAAGTGTACCTCATTGACGAAATTCACACTCCCGACTCTTCTCGTTATTTCTATGCCGAAGGTTATCAAGAACGATTCGAAAAAGGCGAACCACAAAAGCAACTTTCTAAAGAATTTGTACGCCAATGGCTCATCGAAAACAATTTCATGGGCAAACCCGGACAAGTTGTTCCTGAAATGACCGATGAATATTGCGAAAGTGTTTCACAACGATATATTGAACTATATGAGCACATCACAGGCGAAAAGTTCGTAAAAGACGAAGATCCCAACTTGAGCCAACGCATTGAAAAGAATGTGGTAGAATGTCTCAAAAACCTCAAAAAATAATTTGACATTTTAATGGACGTTAAAGCCGAAAAAATAAATCCTTACGACAACGATAGAGCAAAAACCGAACAAGTCAAAGAAATGTTCGACTCTATTGCCCCGGCCTACGACTTCATGAATCGTGCCATGACCTTTGGCATCGACAAATGTTGGAGGGCTAAAGCCGTAAAGATGATTAAGGCTCATACTCCAAAAAACATACTTGATGTGGCAACCGGCACGGGCGATTTAGCGATTAAACTCGCCCGTGACCTACGCCCTCAACACATTACCGGCATTGATTTGTCGGAAGGAATGATTACAATAGGCCGCAAAAAAGTTTCGGATGCAAAACTTAATAATGTCATAGACTTTGTTGTAGGTGATTGTCTTGACCTTCCATTCCAAGAAAACGCTTTTGACTGCATTACCGTGGCTTATGGGGTACGTAATTTTGAGCACCTTGACAAAGGCTATTGCGAAATGCATCGCGTACTTAAATCGGGAGGAGTTTTATGTGTCATTGAATTGTCAACTCCCATTTCTCCTATCATCCGTCCTTTATACAATTTCTACACTCGATGCATCATCCCATTTGTTGGACGATTGATTTCTAAAGATGTTCGTGCCTACAGTTATCTACCCGAAAGCATTGCCGCCGTACCGCAAGGCGATGAAATGCTTCACCTCATGCGTGAAGCCGGATTTAACGATTGTAGTTTCAAACGCTTAACATTTGGAACTTGCACAATCTATTTGGCTGTAAAATAGAGTTTCACCTATCTCATCATATTGTTGACTTATGAAAATCTTAACTAATATTTTATTATCTTGTTTGTTTTGTTGTATAGCATCAACATCTTCGGCCCAAGGTGTTATATATCGACCACCCATTGTGCGCGTACAACCCACATTGGTTGGAGACACAACTTCATCACCGATTACTACAACAAAATTTTATAATGACACTCTCATTGTTGACTCAATGGTAATGCGCAATCGCCCTAAAACAATGCGCAAAGCCACCGAACTCGACACACTCTTAAACCAGTTAAAAGCAAAATTGGAATCGCCCGATTTTTATAATATTGAAGTAGATACAACCATTGAAACTCTCCCTATACCCATTTACTTTTTCCGCCAACCCGTGTTTTGTGGTTATGATGCCAATCTTGACACAGAGATCAACACTTATAAATCCGCTCAATGCAATACCGATAGTTCTTTAACATGGTTAAATCAAAAGATTCAACATAATCGTCATCTTGAGAGCATCAAACAAAAATACATGATTAACCACCCTCAAACGGTAAGATATAACATGGAGACTCTTCCTATAGCACCCAAGCGTGTATTCTCCAAGATTGACCCTCGCGACTCTAAAATTACCGTGCAACAACAAGATTTGTCATCAATCTCTACCACTTTTGAAAATGCCGAAATAAAACGTCGAAATTGGCTACATTCGTTTAATGGATCTTTACAATTCTCCCAAGCATATAATTCTCCCAACTGGTATCAAGGTGGTAACAACAACCTCAACATGTTGCTCAATGCCGAATTCAACATCAAACTCAACGAAGCATTTCATCCCAATTTACTCTTTGAAACAAACATCAAATATAAATTGGCAATGAATAGTGCTCCTGAAGACACAATCCGCAATTATAGTATCAGTGATGATATTTTCCAAATCAACAGCAAATTTGGGGTTCGTGCAGCCAAGCGTTGGTTCTACTCTGTACAAGTGCAATTCAAAACACAATTACTCAACGGATACAAGACCAACACCAATGATTTAAAAGCATCATTCCTTTCTCCCGGAGAACTAAATGTGGGTCTCGGTATGACCTACAACTATGCCAACGAAAAGAAAACGTTTACCTTTGACGCGTCAGTTTCACCACTTTCATACAACATGAAAACGTGCACCAATTGGCGCATGGACGAAACGGCATTTGGCATCCATGAAGGGAAAAAGACAGTTAGCGAAATGGGTTCCAGTGGTGAAGCAAAACTCAATTGGCGCATTTCTCACAACATATCATTAGCCACCCGATTATTTGCGTTTACCGATTACTCATATTTCCAAGGCGATTTAGAAAACACTCTTTCTTTTGCAATAAATCGATTCCTCTCAACTCAAATAAACGTGATTCTTCGTTATGATACAAGCGTACCTAGCGACATAAAGTGGCACAAACTACAATTAAAAGAGATATTGAGTTTTGGGTTTGCTTATAGTTTTAAAAACTTATAATACATGACTCGCAATCATTTGCGACATATAATCTTCGCCTTATTAACACTCGTCATTTCGCATGCGACATCGGCTCACATTTTAGATGCGCTTCCCGAAGAATCACAAGTGCTGAACGGATATCAATATGATTCGGTAGTAACTCGTTTAGACCAATCTCCACTACACGACATTGAAGGAGTGTGGCAATTTATTGATAATGGTGCGACAATCGTTATTGAACGATTTGATCCCGACGTTGTTGCCGGTTATCAAGCAAACATCTATCGCATAGTCATCATTAAATCGCCCATGCTTTCGATTGAAAACGGCACGCTAATGGGATACATTTCCAATACTGCAAAACGTAATTGCTATGAAGGCAAACTATACACTAAAGGTAGCCTTAATGGAATATTATCAAAACCTCAAACGTTCACGCTCAATCTGACCGATGATTACCTACTATCATTTCACGAATATAAAACCGAAGTAAAAATTGACCTATGGCGATGGATTCCATATATGTATCGAGTGGGATTTTCCATTAAAAACACTCGTCCCAAAGGACTTGATGGATGCGTACGCATATATCCACAATCTACGACCCATCCACCTCTTAACCCTCGTTATCTATGAAACTTTACTCCATCATATTAATTCTTTGTGCCATTGCAATTAACTGTTCGGCTCAACGCACTACGCGTAAAAATCTCAAACCTATAAATAATCACGCGATGACCATTGCAGGTGACACAATAAGGGACATCAGAGCCAACTTGCTTAAAATCACAGGATATGACAAACCGTTAAACTCTAATAAAGAAACGTTTTTCGCCTCTAATAATGGCACATCAACCATCACTGCGATGAATATCACTTTCAACTATTTTGATAGTCAAAATCGCCAACTACACTCGGCGTCACACACCATTGAATGTTCCATTCCCCCTGGAGAAACTCGTCAATTATCGGTATCATCGTGGGACAAGCAGAAGTCATTCTTCTACTATCGTAGTGCCAAACCTCGCCGAAAAGCAGCACCATATAGTGTTACCCACACAATTAATTTCGTAATTTCTCATTAGTCACAATAACTTTTGCAAAAAAATGACTCATAAAACCATACCCAACATCAGTTGCAAATATTTCAACGAGAAGGAAGAAACTCTTTCGCGACAACAAATTGAGACGTTGCAACTTGAACGACTGCAAGCCACTGTGAAGCATTGCATGAACTCTCCGTTCTATAAAGCA
Source organism: Muribaculaceae bacterium (assembly GCA_017409345.1). Lineage (GTDB taxonomy): Bacteria > Bacteroidota > Bacteroidia > Bacteroidales > Muribaculaceae > RGIG4079. The sequence continues at coordinate 52,236 of JAFQSX010000017.1, forward strand.
CGTTTTGAAGAAGCCGGCCTTAAACCCGAAGACATCACAACGCTTGAAGATATTCGCAAAATCCCATTCACCACAAAACAAGATTTACGCGACACCTATCCATTCGGAATGGCAAGCACTTCGCTAAAGGACTGCATACGCCTACATTCATCAAGTGGCACAACAGGCAACCCCACCGTTATACTTCACACTCAAAACGACATTGACGAATGGGCCAACCAAGTGGCACGCAACCTGTGGATGGTGGGACTTCGCCCCGATGATGTGTTCCAAAACTCATCGGGATACGGAATGTTTACCGGAGGACTTGGCTTTCAATATGGAGCAGAACGTGTAGGCATGCTTACCATACCTGCCGCCGCCGGGAATTCGCTTCGCCAAATAAAATTCATGACCGACTTCGGCACTACAGCAGTGCATGCCGTTCCCTCTTATGTTACAAGATTAAAAGAAGTAATGGATCAAGTGGGAATAGACCCCCGAAAAGACACTAAACTTCGTGTGCTCGCAATCGGTGCCGAGCCTCACTCCGAAGAGCAACGCCGTCGCATCGAGGATATGATGGGTGTGAAAGCCTACAACTCTTTTGGGATGTCGGAGATGTGTGGACCGGGCGTAGGCTTTGAATGTCCCGAACAAAACGGTCTACACTTTTGGGAAGACTACTACATTGTTGAAATTGTCGATCCCGAAACATTAGAACCCGTAGCCGACGGCGAAATAGGCGAATTGGTTCTTACTACATTGTGCCGCGAAGCGATGCCTCTTCTTCGCTATCGCACTCGCGACCTCACCCGTGTATTGGGGCGCAGTTGTCCTTGTGGCAGAAACCACGTGAGAATCGACCGTATGAAAGGACGTTCCGACGATATGATTGTGCTTCGTGGAGTAAATATCTTCCCTATTCAGATAGAAAAGATTCTCATGCAATTCCCCGAGTTGGCAAACAACTATCTTATCACTCTCACCACCGATGAAGATAATGATAATATGACAGTAGAAGTGGAACTTGAAGAACTCTTTACCGACGACTTCCAACGATTGCTCAAACTCACAAGCGATGTGAAACGTGCATTGAAAGACGAAATATTGCTCACCCCTCATGTGAAACTCGTGCCCAAAGGCTCATTGCCCGTCTCTGAAGGCAAGGCAGTGCGTGTAGTGGACAAACGCACAGTGTATCAATAAAAAACTATGATACTCTACTTTCCTAAAATTACATTGTAATTTTTAGTGGAAGTACCCCAAAGGGAGAAGCATAATTCATTATTCAAAGAAATAACGACATTAACCATTAAACCGATATGACAATAAAACAACTTTCAATTTTCATTGAAAATAAAGGAGGGACTCTGATAAAAGTGCTTGATTTATTAAGCAAAGCCAACATTCAAATCATAGCATCTACCATTGCCGACACAAAAGACTATGGCATTTATCGTGTGCTATGCAACAACCCTTCACAAGCCTACTCCATTCTCAAAGATGCCGGAATAAACGTGCAGTTGGCCGATGTCATAGCATTGAGCATCGACGACGAACCGGGACACGCGGCTAATGCGATCAAAACACTATCCGACAATGGGATAAGTATTCTATACATGTATTCATTCCTTTGGCGAAGCAAAGGAGTGTTGGTATTCCGTGCCGACCCTGCCGAAAAAGCAAAAGAAACAATTATGCTTAATAAACTCAGCTTCCTCACCGAAGCCGATTTCGCATAAACTATCATGACTTTACAAGAACGACTAAACAACGATGACCGATTTGCCAAAAGCATCGGTGCCCAACTCGTTGAGGTTCGCGAAGGTTATGCGCGTGCCCGGCTAACTATTACAGAGCAACATCTAAATGGTGCCGGGGTGTGTCAAGGGGGTGTAATATACACCCTCGCCGACTTGGCTTTTGCTGCCGTAGCCAACTGTCATGGCATACTTAGCCTTGGTATTTCAAACACCATAACTTTCATAAAATCGGCCCAATTAGGCGAAACAATCAATGCTGAATGCATCGAGCAAGTTAATCATCACAAGCTCCCCTATTGCGACATAAAAGTGAGCAATGAACAAGGCGAAACACTCGCAATAATGACTGGCCTCGCCTACCGCATGAAAAAAGATTTTGAGTTTGATTCGTTGATGTAATCCAACGCAAAAGACAATACACTCATCAAATGATAGAAAATTTTATGCATTATCTATGTGATTTTGCACAGATTTCATGTGCTAAATTGTGGATATTTCGTGAAGTTGCATTAATTTTGTAGTCAGAAAATAAAAAACTTGATATATAATGGAAAAGAACTTTAAAAGAACCCTTATAACCACAGCGTTACCCTACGCTAACGGTCCTGTCCACATCGGACACCTCGCAGGTGTGTATGTACCTGCCGACATCTACGCTCGTTATCTCCGTCTTTGTGGCAAAGACGTGGTGATGATTGGCGGTAGCGACGAACATGGTGTACCCATTACTATCAAAGCTAAAAACGAAGGTGTTACCCCTCAAGACATTGTTGACCGCTATCATGGCATCATCAAGGAATCTTTTAAAGGTCTTGGCATCTCGTTCGACATCTATTCTCGCACCACTTCGGCTATGCACAAAGAAACAGCGAGCGAGTTTTTCCGTCGCCTCTACGACAAAGGAGAGTTTGTTGAAAAAACATCAATGCAACTCTACGACGAAAAAGCCAATCAATTCCTTGCCGACCGTTATGTAACAGGCGAATGCCCTCATTGTCATAACGAACGTGCTTATGGCGACCAATGTGAGGCTTGTGGCACATCACTAAATGCCACCGACCTCATCAACCCCAAAAGCGCAATCACCGGCAACACTCCCATTCTCAAAGAGACAAAACACTGGTATCTTCCACTTGATAAATGGGAATCACACTTGAGCAAATGGATTCTTGAAGGTCACAAAGAATGGAAAACCAACGTGTATGGTCAATGCAAATCATGGATTGATATGGGATTGCAACCTCGTGCCGTGAGCCGCGACCTCGATTGGGGTGTGCCCGTACCGGTTGAAGGAGCCGAAGGCAAAGTGCTTTATGTGTGGTTTGACGCGCCTATCGGTTATATCTCTAACACAAAAGAACTCCTTCCCGACACTTGGGAAACATATTGGAAAGACCCCGAAACTCGCATCATCAACTTCATCGGGAAGGATAACATCGTGTTCCACTGTATCGTATTCCCTGCCATGTTGAGTGCCTACGGCGACAATTTCCAATTGCCCGATAACGTACCTGCCAACGAGTTTCTCAACCTCGAAGGCGACAAAATATCAACATCACGCAACTGGGCTGTGTGGTTACACGAATACCTCGTTGACTTCCCCGGCAAACAAGATGTGTTGCGTTATGTATTGACAGCCAATGCTCCCGAAACAAAAGACAATGACTTCACTTGGCGAGACTTCCAAGCACGCAACAACAACGAACTTGTTGCAATCCTCGGTAACTTTGTGAATCGTGCAATCGTGCTTACTCACAAATATTTCGGCGGAAAAGTGCCTGCAGCAGGAGAACTTCAAGATGTTGACAAGGCTGCATTTGCCGAATTGGCTGAAATCAAAGCATCGTTGAGCGAAAACCTCGACACTTTCCACTTCCGCGAAGCATTGAAAGATGCTATGAACATCGCTCGTCTTGGCAACAAATATCTCCAAGAAACAGAGCCTTGGAAATTGGCGAAAACCGACATGGCACGTGTGGAAACAATACTCAACGTAGCACTCCAAATCTGTGCTAACATCGCTATTGCATTTGAGCCATTCTTACCTTTCATGTCGGCAAAACTCTCAAAAATGCTCGGTCTTGAAAAACTCGATTGGAACACCCTCGGCGCAAGCGATATCCTCGCTGCCGATGCCGAAATCGCTCCTGCCGAATTGCTCTTTGAAAAAATCGAAGATGATGCCATCCAAGCACAAATCGACCGTCTTGAAAAGACCAAAGAAGATAATAAAATCAACAGTTGGACACCTGCTCCTCAACAACCCGATGTGGATTTCGACACATTTATGAAACTCGACATTCGTGTGGGCACAGTACTTGAATGTCAAAAAGTGCCTAAAGCCGACAAGTTGCTTCAATTCCTCATCGATGATGGTATGGAAAAACGCACTATCGTATCGGGCATCGCAAAATATTATGCTCCGGAAGATTTGGTTGGCAAGCAAGTATGTTTTGTTTCAAACTTTGCACCTCGCAAACTCAAAGGTGTACTCTCTCAAGGTATGATTCTCTCGGCCGAAAATGCCGATGGCTCATTGGTCGTATGTGGTCCAACAGGTCCTGTTGCTCCAGGTGCTCAAGTTAAATAATAACTTCATTTCTCTCCCCTATGACAAAGCAAAGTCGCAAACCTCATATTCTCATAATCTACACTGGTGGCACTATCGGGATGATTGAAAATCCCGATACCCACTCGTTAGAGCCTTTTGACTTCACACACCTCATTGACAATGTGCCTAAAATCAAAATGCTCGACTATAATATCGACAATATCCAGTTCAACCCTCCTATCGACTCAAGCGATATGAGTCAACAACATTGGGTGGAGATTGCTCGACACATTGAAGAGAATTTCGATCGTTTCGATGGCTTTGTTGTGCTTCATGGTACCGACACCATGGCCTACACCGCCTCGGCGCTGTCATTTATGCTCGAAAACTTACATAAACCGGTCATTATCACCGGCTCACAATTACCTATTGGTGAAGTGCGCACCGACGGCGAAGAAAACCTCATCACCGCCCTACAAATAGCAGCTGCAACCGATGCCAATGGCGATCCAATGGTGCAAGAAGTGGCGATTTTGTTTGAAGACTATTTGTGGCGTGGCAACCGCTCCACAAAGATGAGCGCCGATAATTTCAATGCATTCAAGAGCAACAACTATCCTTCATTGGCAAAAATCGGGCTTGGTATTCATTTCAACGAAGAAGCCTTGTGGCGTGTTCAAGCCAAACGCCCTCTAAATGTGCAGTATGGCATGGATACAGCCGTAATGTTTATTGACCTCAATCCGGGCATTACCGAATCAACTCTCCGCCACCAACTTGCCACTCCTGGCATAAAAGGTATAGTCTTGAAAACATTCGGGTCGGGCAATGCCCCCACTGCCGATTGGTTCAGATCGGCCATTCGCGAGGCTGTAGAACGAGGAATTGTCATTCTCAATGTCACCCAATGCGTGAATGGCGGTGTTCATGCTCGCCGATATGCAACCGGCAACATGTTAGCCGACACTGGTGTCGTTTCAGGACATGACATAACTTGCGAAGCAGCAATAACTAAAATGATGTACCTCTTCGGGCTCGGACTCCCGGCACAAGATGTACGCCGCTACCTTTCATGCTCTCTCTGTGGCGAAATGACAATATAACTTATTGTCCCTAAGACATCTAAGGCCACTAATATCAACTGATATAGGAAATACATTCTTAAAACAGCGTGGAGGTTATAGGAATCTAATTGCCTATCAAAAGGCTGAATGCATTTATGATGTTACTTTTTATTTTGCGAACAAGCATTTAACTAAAGGAGATCGCACTATTGACCAAATGATACAGGCTGCTCGTTCGGGGAAACAAAATATTGTTGAAGGTTGTTCGGCTTCAACCACTTCAAGAGAAACAGAAATTAAACTCATAAATGTTGCTAAAGCGAGTTTGCAAGAATTGCTAATTGACTATGAAGATTATTTGCGAGTAAGAGAACTAACGTTATGGGAATCTAACGACAAACGTGCTATTCATACTCGCGAGGTGTGTAAAACCAACAACGATTCGGCTTATTATCGAGAAATAATTAAACGGTGTACCGATGAGATGATTGCCAATATCGCGATTACATTGATTCATCAAACCGACTTTTTATTAGAACGGTTATTAAAAAACGCAAAACAAGAATTTGTTGAGAATGGTGGCATACGTGAAGAAATGTCAAGAGCAAGGATTTTTCATCGCAAAAATAATCAGTAAAAGATTAGAATAACCAAATCCCCTAAAATTAGGGGATTTGGTTTATATTTGGGGAGAACATAGTGGTCTTAGTTGTCATAGTTGTCCCAGTTATCTTATTTGCTCCACTTTATAAAACAACTCACGCCCGATAGCATAGGCTATCGAGCGTGATGATTTTACTTATTTCCAATATTTAGTAATTAAAATATACCTTTTTCCCTTTTAATTTATAACGGAAATTGCGATTATCGGAAGAAACCACGTCATACGAATACCCCCCATGGCTAACCTTCTGACTTTCGGTATAATACAATGCCTTGCCTAATCTTTCCCCATCTTCATCATATAAAGTAACATGATGAACACCTCTAAAAGATACCGAATTATTAGGGACTAAAATATATCCATTTCCTCCACAAGCTGGACAATAAACTATACCATAAGGAGAATACCAACCTCCTTGACCAGAACAATTTCCACAAATTTGTCGTGAATAAGATTGTGCAAAAACGACTAAAGCACAACTTAAACTCAAAATTATTGATATTATTTTTTTCATAATTTATTTTATTCGTGTAATACTACTTCTTTCCAATACTCTCCAGCAATTAATATATAATATCTACCATCCTTCTCCCATACTACATGCCCAGACATTCGATGTGGAGTATAAGAAAATCCCTCATTTGCTGCCTTTTTATTTTCATCTAAAACATCTTCAACTATTTGATCAACATCAATTTCTTGTCCTTTATTCACATCATATGTGGTATTATCAGATGAATTACAACTAAACAAATTTATCGTTATCCATAATAACAAAATAGTCTTTAAAAATTTCATATATTATCAATTTAAGTTTAATAATCATTTCTTTTTTTGCACCAATAAGGATCTTCACATATACAAAAGAAGCACGGTGCTTATATCGTATTCTGCTTCCTTTGGTGTTTGCCGCAACCTAGACCAACAAAATAGCGAAAAGCCCGTGCTTATACACGAGCATCTTGCTGTTGTCTTTCTGGTCTTTATTAGTCGGCAAACTTTAAGGAAGAAAGAAATAGCTTAATGCTTTTTTCTATTATAGTATATGTTAAATTACATTATCTATTTCATAGGCAATAATTCTATTAAATCTTAAACAATTTATATGAGAAACTTACTTTTTTTCTACTGTTTTCTTTTTAGCAGGGGCTTTGGCAGCCGTTTTTGTGGCTGGCTCGGCTTTTTTAGTAGCGCATTTCTTTGCTGCAGGCTTTTTCGCAGGTTTCGCTTCTGCCGTTGCCAATGCTTCACGCAATTTATGTTCTTCGTTGAAGTGCTCAATATTCTTACGCATTGATGTCAACTCTTTATTGAGTGCTTCAATTTCGTGAGCCTGATTACGAATAGTTGTAAGCAATGCATTCAACTCTTCGTTTTCGATTGAAAGAGGATATTGTTCCTCAACACGCACGATAAAGTCGGCAAGCACATTCATATAATTAGTGAATGCTTGGAACGGAGTTTCGTAGGGAGAGAAGTGGCTATGAACAGCCCCATCGCTACCATGGCGAGTTGACATATAGAAGAAGTGGTCACTTGCTTGAAGGTAGTTCCAGTCTTGTTTGATGCGACGGTCATCACAAAGGCGAACACGTTCGGCTACTGAATAAAGTTTGTTGAACGCTTCGTTTTGCAATTTATTACCTAACCACGCCGATGTGTCACGAGCCTCATCAGCCCAAGAGATTGGGTGCATTACGCTCAATTCTCCCACTGGCTTAATTTTTGATATTGCTTCGCTTGGAGTAAGGAAATCAATACCTGCTTCGGCTGCAAATCGTGGAAGAGCCTCAAGGAATTGGAAAATACCTGTTTCACGACCTTGCATTTCACCAAATGTCTCAAGGTTCATGAAGAGGTTTATGATTTGTTCTTCTTGAGGAGTTTCGGCAATCCATCCGATATATTTTTCGGCAGTCAATGGATATGCGTCCCATTCATAGTTGCTGAAACGGAATGCAATATCATCGCTAAGTTTTGAGTTCTTCAACAACATTTTGAGTTTAGGTGCCGATGCTGCTGAATATACATAGTTGGGCGATTTCCAACCAAGAATATGTTTAGCGCCTTCGGTGATAACACCTTTATAACCCATCGCTGCAATTTGAGGAGCGAGGTCGTCGCAATAAATCAACTCTGTGTTGCGGAACACTTTAGGTTTCACTCCGAAAAGGTCATTGAGTTTCTTTTCGTGATCTTTCACTTGTGCCATAAATTCTTCGGGCTCGGTGAGCGAAGAAAGAGAGTGAGCATAAGTTTCAGCAAGGAATTCAACTTTACCTGTATCGGCAAGTTTTTTCAACAAGTCGATAAATTCAGGTACATATTGTTCACATTGTTCAAGAGCCACCCCTGTGATAGAGATAGCGCATTTAAATTTACCCTTGCCTTCTTGAATCATATTGAGCAATGTTTCGGCTGCAGGGATATAACTGCGATAGGCTATGCGAGTGATAATATCATCATTAGCAAAGTCGTCGTAATAGTAATGGTCGTTGCCAATGTCAAAGAAACGATATCTTTTAAGACGGAATGGCTGATGAATCTGGAAATAAAAACAGATTGCTTTCATAATCTATATTGTTTTGTGAAATTACATTGATTGATTAAAAATTATAATAACTTAACACCTTGCGATAGATATCAATAACCTTTGCACCGGCTTTGTCCCAAGTGATTTGATTCACTTCGTTCAACCCGTCTTCACGAAGTTGTTCATACATTGCCGGATAGGTAACGATTGAGTTTATCGCATCGGCCATTGCGTCGATATCCCAATAGTCGGTCTTTATAACATTGCTAAGAATTTCGGCACAGCCCGATTGTTTTGAAATAATCGAAGGCACACCCATCTGCATTGCTTCAAGAGGTGAAATACCAAAAGGCTCTGATACCGAAGGCATGATATACACATCCGATGCTTTGAGCATTTCATATACTTGTTTACCTTTTTGGAAACCGGGGAAGTGGAAACGATCAGAGATTCCACGTTCAGCAGCAAGAGCAATCATTTTGTCCATCATATCACCACTACCGGCCATTACAAATCGCACATTGTGGTTATTCTTCAACACTTTTGCGGCTGCTTCCACAAAGTATTCCGGACCCTTCTGCATTGTGATACGTCCGAGGAATGTTACTACTTTTTCTTTTGGTTTATTAGCCGTTACAGCGAGTAATTCAGGGCTTAATGGCTCAACTGCATTGTGCACGGTGGTCACCTTTGCCGGGTCGATACCATATTTCTCAATCACAGTGCGACGAGTGAGATCACTCACAGTGATGATATGGTCGGCATGGTGCATCCCATCTAGTTCTATACCAAACACCGTTGGGTTCACATTGCCACGCGAACGGTCAAAGTCGGTAGCATGAACGTGAATCACAAGTGGCTTACCTGTCACTTGCTTGGCATGAATACCGGCAGGATAAGTGAGCCAGTCGTGAGAGTGGATGATATCAAATTGTTCGGTGCGAGCAATCACACCTGCCATTGTTGAATAATTGTTAATCTCTTCAAGAAGATTTTCAGGGTAACGACCGGAGAACTCGATACATCCGAGGTCGTTGGTACGCATATAGTTAAAGTCGGCATAAATATTATCACGCAAACGGAAATAATAGTCAGGATCCATCAAGTGACCTATGCGACCTTCAACATACTCACGATTTACATCACGCCATGCAACAGGCACTTGCGATGCGCCAATGATTCGCGCAAATGATCGTTCTTCATCTCCATGAGGTTTGGGGATTACAAACGTGATGTCCATATCGCCACACTCCCACATACCCTTTGTGAGACCATAACTGGCAGTTCCGAGACCGCCTAGGATATGAGGTGGAAATTCCCACCCAAACATTAATGCTTTCATAATCTTTACGTCGGTATATGTTGAGTGATTAAACAGTTAATTTTTTAAGAGTGCGCAATGTGCGAAGCACTTCGGCCACATTGGTTGCATGAGAAATAGCACCACGTCCGGCAAATGGAGGATTACCATCGTAGAGTTGAGATAATGATCCGATACAACCTTGCGACATTTCGTCTTCAAAGCCGATGAGCATGCGGTCGATATATGACACCCCACTCATGCCAAACACACGAAGATAAGCATCGGCATAGAAGCCCATCAACCATGGACGTGCCGGGCCATTGTGAAGTGAGATTTCGCGATCTTCGGGCGAACCGAGATAGAACGGACGATAGCCGTAACTTCTTGGTGACAAAGAGCGCAATCCCTTAGGTGTGAGCAATTCGCGAGTCACAACATCAAGCACGCGTTTGCGTTGACGGCGATCAAGTGGAGAATAATCAAGCCCTATTGCTATTGCCATATTTGGGCGCACCGATGGGTCGGCATAAGTTCCATTCACATAGTCATATAGATAACCATAGTCATTAAGGAACATATCGACAAATGGTTGTGCCATTTTTTCGACTTGTGCCATACATTTATCATGAAACTCTTGGCGATTTTCGTCATTTTCGCATAAAGTGGCAGCAAAACGCAATGCATTATACCACAAAGCATTAAACTCAACAAGATATCCTGTGCGAGGCACTACAGGCTTACCCCACATCATTGAGTTCATCCACGATACGGGAGTTGATGTACCAATGGTTGATACCATTGCATTGTCATCAACTTGCAGATTGGGGTGATTGTTTTCAAGGATATAGTTGATTATTTTTTCAACTAAATCCATATATGCTTCATGAGCAGCCGATGTGCTTATTGACTTGGCATATTGTTGCACTGCCCATACTGCCCAAAGTGGAATATCAGGAAGGTCAATGCCATGAATGCGTGCGCTCAACTCGCCGGTTTCCATAAACTTCACTAGTTCACTACTTGCTGTTGCCATAATTGACTCAAAGTCATATTTATGGTCAATGGCCAATGTAGTGCCGGGTAGCGACATAAACGTATTTCGAGCCAATACAGTACCCCATGGATAACCCGATAGGATAAAGTCGCCATCTTTATCTTTGAGATAGAACTGCTTCGCAGCATTTTTCAAGCAATTAAAGAAACTTGAACGACATGTGCGCGATGCAATCTCTTTTTCATACATTTTGTTTAGTGAACGTGGCGAAACTTCTTTGATACCGGCCGAGAATATTATCGATTCACCCTTTTTAATAGGCACTTCAAAATATCCCGGTACCCAAAGGTCTTCGGTATAAGGCACTCCTCGTTCAAGGTCTTTCACATACTCGATGCCGTTGTACCAATGTGGATCATTTACCCATTTAGGTTTATGGCTAAACTGCATATATAACGTAGGATAACCATTATAGAGACAACTCGCCACACCATTAGGCACCTCTTCGCATGCTGTATTTAGGCTTGAATTAGCCATACACAATTCATTTGATTCACGGAATGCCAAGAATGGACGGAACTGCAATGTTGTGGGCGAATGAGCCTCAACCAATGTGTAACGAATCAAAATGCGATTTTCGTGTGAAATGAAAATCTTCTCTTTTGTAAGAATTACACCACCCACACGATATGTGGTGCGAGGCACACTTTCGCAGTCAAATTCGCGAATGTATTTGTGCCCATTGGGGCTGTAAACCCCACCCTGATAACGATGTAAACCCAGATTAAATGGAGCACCATGTTGTATCACTGTTTCATCAAGCGATGACAACAAGACATGAGGTTTGTTGCCCATCTCAGCAATGGGAATTACCAACAACCCGTGTTGTTTACGGGTATTACAACCCACAACGCTTGTACAGTGATAAGCACCTGATTGGTTGGTGCGAAGCATCTCTTTAGGTAGAGATTGCTCCAAGTTAATCATAAGGTTTTTATCAAACTTAAGATAACTCATTATTAGTATTTTATTGTTAGATATTTAGTGTTTAGGTATTAATTTACGAATTTCGCAATTTTTTTTTAATCTCACAAATATTTCTTTAACTATTCGCCATTTCACGCTTTTTTACTTTATTAATTCGAGCATTTGAGCCATTTTATTGATATTTTGGCAAAAATACAACACCTTTCCCAAAATACTCAATTTTAAAATCATGCAATTACAAGAAAGATTTCATTGTTAAAAAACTCAAAAAGGAGGATATTTTATTGAATATTCCATATAAATTATAGATATTTGTAAAAATAAAGGTGATAATTCCTTAAACTAAAAAGCACCATGAAAATAACAAGATTAAAGATGCTTATCTTGTTTTGTGTTATTGTTGTGGGCTCCTTGATGGGGAATGAGATAACAAAAACGCACAATCTGCCCCAGAATGGGGACAATTTCACAAAAACGAGAATGTCATTTGTTGCTCCCGGAGATTCGGGAAAGAATATTGTTTGGGATTTTTCTCAGGCACAGGTTGTTGATGGCAACTCAAAAGTTTTTTATAGTGTCATTGATGATTCGTTGATTAATACAACCGAATATGGCACACGTTATGATTTTCGATTACGAGGCGATACTCTTTTATGGCGAGGTTATGAAAATCGTAGTACATTCATGCGAGATTCTAATGCTGCGATAGAGTTGATTTATCCAATGCGTTATGGCGATAACGCATCTAAACCATATTGTTTTCATGGGGAATATTCACGATCAATGGCAGTGCGAATTAATGGTAGTTCAAGCGTATTTTGTGATGGAGAGGGGGTGATTTATCTTCCTGATGGCGATACCATTACCGGTGTTATTAGAGTCCATCGTATATGTAATTCCACTATTAATATGATGCGAAAAGAAGATGATACCACTCGAGTTCTGAATATTGCCGATACAACTATGCGGCGTATAGAAGAACGATATACATGGTATGCACGAGGTTATCGTTATCCCATAGTGGAAACTATAATCAATACCAACTTTTATAGAGGAAAAGAAACCGGCAAGCAAGGAGCAACATTTATATGCTATCCATCGGAACAAACATACAAAACTAATGACAAAGAAAATCAAATATTAAGGCAACAAACAAAAAGTAATAATGCACTAGGAACGATTCAGGTATCAAGTAAATTAAAAGAAGATGCAGATGGCTCTAACGCACCATCAATAGAGTCCCCGTTAGCCAACAATGATATAGTAATCTCATATAAAGATGAAACCTTAAAAATAACTTTTTCGAATCAAACAGTGAATGCAGGAGGTATTGATTATGTGTTGTGCGATGTGTTAGGACGAGTTTTTGCATCGGGAAATACAAATAATCCCAATTTAGAGATAAATGAATTGCCCCAAGGAGATTATATACTATCAATAAACAATAACGGAGAACAAATAACACGAAAAATACCATTAAAACACTAAAATGCTATGAAAATGAAAATAAAAATCATATTATTATTTTTAATCATTGGATTCCAACAAATATATGCGTATATTCCAAAGGGAATAATTACACCAATAAGTCCAAATGCGACATCATTAGGAGAATATGGAGAAGTTCCGGTATCTCCATATACAGGATTACCATTAATTCAGATTCCATTATATGAGATAAGTTTGTCAGGACATACAATCCCAATATCTTTAAGTTATCATGCCGGAGGAGTTCGGCCGGATCAACATCCTAGTTGGACGGGTATGGGTTGGTCTCTTAATGCCGGAGGGTGTATATCTCGAATTGTAAAAGACCTGCCCGACGAGTTTTATAATAGTAAAAATTGGATAGACGCAGAATTAGGTTATTATTATAAGTGTAATGAATACAATGTAGATTGGAATAATTTGGAAAATTTACAGGGATTTATTGAAAGTAACTCAAGTACAAATCTGTATCATAATGATACGGAACCCGACCAATTTAGCTTTAGTTTTTTAGATTATCAGGGTGGATTCTATTTAAATCCTAATGGCGAATGGCAAGTTAGATGCAATAAACCAATAAATGTCATTTTTAATGGCAATGATGATGATTTTACAATGGCATATGGAGAACAATCAGATTTTTTCAATCCATATGGGACTTATTATTCTTTACAAGGTCGGTCTCATTCGTTTAAGAAATTTACAATAATAGGAGAAGATGGAACACAATATATATTTGGAGATAGAGATGAGGCAATAGAGTTTTCAGTGTTATTTTTTGATCAGAGAAATTCCTCTCAATGGGCAAATACATGGTATTTGACAAAAATTATTTATCCAGAACAAAGGGAGGTCGAATTTAATTATACCAGAGGAAATTTTATTGCGCAAATTAATGTTTCCTCATATAGCATGGATTATTCTGCAGCAACAAATGATTGGCTATTTGGTGTAAGTTGTTCAAGAGGTGAAAGTCGATATAATTATTACGATGGCTCTTTGATAATGCCATCATATTTAAGTAGTATTCATTGTGATGATGTACATGTTTTATTTAGTACGACTTTAACTCAAGAGTTAGAATACGACTTCTTGAATAAGATCTGTAGGAATAAGGGTTTAGGCCCAGAATCTATGCCAATATTGAAACATAACGATGTTAATAATCCAAATTTTACCCCTCTTGATTATCCATCATGTTTAGAGCGATTAAAATGGTGGCAGTTAGATCGGATGTCCATAAGTAAAGGGAATCAGCTACTAAGGAGTTACAAATTTAATTATAGTAATGATATTAACCAAAGATTAACATTGCAGTCGGTTGTTTTGGATAAATATATGGCAGATTCTATATATGCGTATTCTTTTGAGTATTATGCTCCGGAATTGCTCCCAGAATATGTCAATCAAACGAATGACCATTGGGGGTTTTATAATGCAACACAACAATCCATAAACGCAAATAATTTGGGTAGTTATTATCAACAAAGAGAACCTAATCCTCAAGTTGCGCTGTATGGAACATTAAGTAAAATAACATATCCAACTGGGGGATATACAAAATTTGTATATGAATCTCATAACTATAAAAAAAGAGTTACATTATCTCGTAATAATTGTGAAACATTATCAAATAATAAGATTGCCGGAGGAATCCGAATAAAAGAAATCATAAATAGTCCATCGGGATTAGATAAAGATGCATATATAGAGAAACAATATTATTATGTGTCAGATTTTTTACAAAATCGTTTGAATGCGACAGTCTCAAGTGGAGTTTTGTTAAATCCTGTACAATATAATTATACTGATTATAGAGTTCCAATTCTTAATGAATCAGGAGGCGCGATTATTAATGCGTTCAGTTCTTTATCTGTTTTGCCTTTTACGGTTAATACTTGTGGCACACATATAGGATATTCCGAAGTTGTAGAAGAATATTCAGATGGGTCGTTTATAATATATAAGTATTCTAATGCAGATAATGGTTATTTAGATGACCTTGCTGATGTTTCTGTTCAAGGTCATACTAGTTATGAACCATATTCGAGTAAAGATCAAGAACGAGGACTTCTGCTTTCTAAATCGGAATATAATTCACAAGGCATTATAACAAACAAAACGACATTTCAATATGAAAAAAATGACAATTCGGTAAATAATTTTGTAGGAGCATTATTCCTTAATATAGTAGGTATTTGCAACTCAAATTATTATACTGAAGCTACAGCATATAGAAATTATACCTATTCCATGCGACCCAAAAAACAAATAGAGACTATATATGAAGGTGGAGATTCTATAAGAGAAGAAACCACATACACATATAACAACTTGGGGTTGGTTGAAACAATAACCACTAACCAAAGTGATTCAAATCAGCAACGTGTAACTCTAAAATACCCAAATTCATATAGTGGAACCTATTATGAACAGATGGTAGAAAACAATAGAATATCCCCTGTTGTAGAAAAAGTGATAGAGACGATTAATGGCTATACATATACAACAGAGTTTAAGCAAAACAATAAATATGAAAGCAATCCTGTAAAACCATCTTCGACATATTATGCATATGGCAATGATGCATATCGCTTGGTTTCATCATATAAATATGACCAATACTATAATCTGGTTGAAAGTAATCCCATAAATGCGCCAATAACCTCTTATTTGTGGGGATATAAAGGCTTGTATCCAGTAGCAGAAATTAAAGGTCTTTCACATAATGTTGTTTCTGAGAAGTTGAATAATTCTAATTTTACAATGACAGATACTCCAGATACGACAGCATTAAGTAATTTAAGAGCATCTTTGACTACTGGAACAATGACGACTTATTATTATAACGCATTTGGCAAAATCAGTAAAATAATAAATCCTAATGGAAGATGTACGACTTATCATTATGACATATTAGGCAGATTGGTAGCCATTAAAGATGAAGATGGAAATTATATAGAGGTTTATAATTACAATTACGCACACTAAATCTTCCTTATCCATGAAACAAATACTTGCATACTTATTTGCGCTATTGTCAGTGCCATTTATAATAGCACAGACCGATTCGGTAGTAATAACATATCCAACCGATGCCGTAACACCACCACTGACAATTACAGGTTCGACAACCAGAAATTATGTGTCAAAGGCGGTGTTTACACAAGGGGTGAAAAGACTGACATCAGTAACTCCTGCACGAGCAATAATCACTACTACGTTTTACGATGGATTTGGTCGAAAGCAACAGACCGTTCTTCGTAATAATAATTCAGGGAAAGACCTTGCCGATTATTATGAATATGATAATCGAGGTCGAGTAGTGCGTCAATATCTTCCCGGCGCAATCTCAGGTTCGGGCAATTATGCTTCGCTTGACCAAATAACAGCAAGTCACACTTCGTTATATCCTGGAGATGCCACTAATGCATTTGTTTCAAACGAATATGATGCATCGGTTACTCCACGCACAATCATTACAAAAAAAACCGGAAACGATTGGCACGCGAGTGCCGGTACAACCTCGCAATATCATATAAATAAAACCTCAGGAAAGTATAGTTGTAACAAATTTACTCTTAACGGAGGGAATAATGGAAGTCTTAATAACTCAGGCATTTATCCATCAGGACGATTGCATGTGACAAGTGTTATTGATGAAGACAACCGCGAAACTATAATCTTCAAAGATTTTAATGATAGTATCTATCTGCATCGCAGAGTGCTTGATGAAAACAACTATGCCGACACTTACTACATATACGACAATATAGGGAATATTAGGTATGTGATACCACCAATGGCATCGGTTGCCCTAGTTTCATCGACAGGAATAATCACCGATGATAACGAAACACTTCAAGATTATTGTTATATTTATAAATACGATAGTCGCAATCGCCTTGAAGAAAAGAAACTTCCCGGAGCAGAGTCAATATATTACATATACGATGGTTGTGATTTGTTGCGATATAGTCAAGATGGCAATCAAAGATATAAAAATGTTTGGACTGCTTATGCCTATGACAGCCAATTTAGGCTGGCATATACATGTGAGATCTCATTCCCGGAACTTACCCTTATTCCCAATATAAGGAGTCAAATGTTAGGGCGACAAGATAAATCTTATTTTGTTGGAGAGGCTGGAGAAGTCAAAGGATATTCCAATGTGGTTAATCCAGGAACTATAAATAAAATAACACTTGTTAACTATTATGATAATTATGATTTTCTAAATTTATACTCAGCCGAAAAAGATTCGATGGAGTATAAGGTCGTTAGGAATTATGATTGGCGATATGAAAATGAAACAACCCCCACCCATTCAGTTTTAGGGGAAAAAACCGGGGTGGCGATTTCGGTCCTCGGCGATTCAGTGATGCTCCCCGGGGTGTGGTATTACGACAAAGACGGCAATGTCATTCAGAGTTGCGAGAAGAACCATTTGGGGGGATATGACCGAAAGTTGTATCGCTTATCGTTTGTTGGCAACCCAATTTCGATGCGACACGAACATTCCTCTGCCGACACTTCATGTGTAGATGTATATACCTATTCCTATGACATTCAATTGCGACCGACATCTGTGAGTTTGTCGCACAATGGCAGTGAATCAATGTTTGAGTATAATAACACCTATAACAGCCTCGGTCAGTTATCATCGCAAGCATTGGGAGAGGGCTTGATAGAAACCACATACCAATATAATATTCAAGGGTGGACTACGCATATAGATAACAATAAATTCCATCAACAATTATATTATGAGACGCACCCATACGGAGGCGAAGAAAGTCTCACAGGAAACGTGTGTGCCATGAGTTGGGCAAGTGATGGCAGAGATACCGGAGGAAATATAGCACCAACAATCCAACGTACATACCTATATGATTATGACCGGCTCGACCGGCTCACATCAGCACAATATGTGGAATCAGAGCCACGCTCCGATATTACATATCAAACTACCAACACTCCCGATTATTCCACTGCTTACACTTATGACCTCAACGGAAATATCATATCGTTGCGACGTAACGGATTAATGAGCCGAGAACCCGCCGACACCTACGAACTGTGGACCTTTGGCGAGATTGATAATGTGGAGATGACCTACAACGGCAATCAGTTGAGTCGCATTGATGATGCCGACGAAGATATTGTGTTATCATCTTCTATGGATATAATAGAGACGCCATTACAAACAGCATACGATAGAAATGGTAATCTTAGTTATTTTTCCAAGAGAGGAATTTCACGCGTTAGATATAATTCATTAAATCTTCCTGAATCATATTTGCTCGGTAATGAGAGAGTACGAATAGTCTATGATGCCACCGGACGGAAATTAAGTGAGATATATGAGGTGCTACCACAATCACTCGCTTCTACCATTTCCGAGATGGAAACAGAAGAAACTGCAGAGAGTCAAACGAATGATTCATTATGGGTACAAATAAGTCGTCGTGATTATAGTGGCAACTATATCTATCAGAATGGCAATATTAGCATGATAATAACTCCGGCAGGATATATATCGGGAAGCATGCGATATTACTATTTGAAAGATTATCAGGGGAATAATAGTGTAGTGTTGAATCAAAACGGAGTCGTTCAACAGATTAATCATTATTACCCCTACGGCTCATTGATGGGAGAGGTAATGAACACCTCATCGCAACCCTATCGTTATGGAGGGAAGGAATTGGTAACATTGGGTGGCTTGAACCTTAGCGACTTCGGTGCTCGTTGGCTCGACTCTCCCAGTGGCACATTTACCACCATGGACCCACTTTGCGAAGACTTCCAACATCTCTCCCCCTACCTTTACTGTGCAGGTAATTCAATTAAATATATTGACCCAAGTGGAATGGATATATGGGAAGTTAATGGTCAGGGAGAAATAGTCAATCGAGTAATTAATAAGGAAGAGGATAAAATAATTATGGTAAATGATGATGGTAGTGCTAAAATTGATGAAGAAGGGAATGAAGTGTCTATTTCTTTTGAATATGGAACTATAATATCTCAAAAATCAAGAAAACATCTTGTTGACAATGAAGTAGTAGATGTTGATATTTTCAGAGTAAGAGGAGATCAGAATGGGGAAATTTTATTTAAGTTTCTAAGCGATAATGTTACAACTACAGATGTTGGGATAGAATACTCTTTATTTCAAACTGGACATTCAGGTAGTAGAGGATTGAATTTTGTTTCCACAAGCCATATGCCTGGGGCAGATGCAAGTTATAGTTTGTTGTGGAATAATCAAATTGGAGATGGCTATTTTTTAAGGAAAGCCTTTCATTCTCATCCAATTGGAACATCTCCGTCTGGGCCCGATCAAAATAATGCAAAAAAAATCACATCGGATATGATTAAAAGATACAATACTACACCTTTGTTTTTTATATATCATGTTCCAACAAAAAAAATAATTCAATATAAATAATTCAAATATAATTTTGTAAGTTATGAGAGCAATAATAAGTGTTTTAATGTTGATTTTTTCCACGTATGCTTTTTCACAAAGTAAAAATTATGATTACAGTTTAATCTATTCAGCAAAAAGAAGTCAATTTATGTATATTATAGATTCTATTATTACGAATAACTCCAATCCACAAGCACAAAAATTTGCACATAACAATAAAAATTTCAGTTGTGAGATTTCTGTATTGGGGAATAGTTCCCCATCAAAATATGGATTAACTCAAAAAGTTGTAAATATAAAAAAAATTTCAGACTATAACCTTTTTGTTATGTGTTCATATCCATATTCGTCACAATATGTGCTTAAATATAAGGACAGATACTATGGTTTTAGTCGTTTTATTTCAGAGCTTTTCTTAAAAAAAATTGGGCAAAATAAAATGACATCTAAAATTAAATTTGGAGGATATTGGTGCTTTCATATAAAAGATGGAGTTTTGCATAAATATCAATTCGATTCTGTTGGATATGATGATGCTCCTGATTCAGTAAAATATGTTATAAATAAAGAATGTTATATTCCCTTATGGGATAGTAAATAGCATTTTTTTATGATGAGATTATTGGCATATTTGGAATTTTGGCTTTTGGCTTTTGGCTGTGATGTTGGGGCAGTGTAACACCCCCGATTATTCCACAGCATACACATATGATCTCAACGGAAATATCACATCGTTGCAACGTAAAGGTTTGGCGAGAAGAGAACTCGCTGACACCTACGAGTTGTGGACATTTGGAGAAGTTGATAATGTGGTAATGACCTACGACGGCAATCAATTAAGACAAATCAATGATGCCACCGATGAAGTGATATTATCCTCAACAATGGATGTTAACGATAGGGAAAACTATAATCTGCATGACGCTAACGGAAATTTGTTGCGATGTCCCGATAAAAATATATTAAATATAAAATATAACAGACTAAATCTCCCTGAGATAATAACGTTTGAGAACAATAATCGAATAATCTTCAAATATGATGCCACTGGCAGAAAGTTAAGCGAGAAATATGAGCTGTATCGAGAAGGACTGCCACCATCATTAGAACTTGACACCATGGTAGATAATGAGCCACAATCAGGGTGGACGAGCTATTACATTGCATTTGGTCTTCGTGATTATTGTGGCAACTATATCTATCAGAATGGCAACATTAGCATGATAATAACTCCGGCAGGATATATATCGGGAAGCATGCGATATTATTACTTGAAAGACTATCAGGGGAATAATAGTGTTGTATTGAATCAAAATGGAGTGGTGCAACAAATAAATCATTATTACCCCTACGGCTCCTTGATGGGAGAGGGATTCAATGCCTCATCGCAACCCTATCGTTATGGTGGCAAGGAATTGGTAACATTAGGAGGCTTAAACCTCAGCGACTTCGGTGCTCGTAGGCTCGACTCCCCCAGTGGCAAATTTATTACAATCAAGAATATGTGAAAAAATACCCCTAATTTTCACTAACATCAACATCAAAAACATCAAAAACTCTCTTTTTTAGAGGATTTTGTCATTTATTTGTGTTAAAATTGTGGGTAATTCAAAAAAAAGTACGATATTTGCAGTTGCAAAATTCGGAAATACATCGAAAAAACGGTATAACGATTTGCAAATCAACGAAATTAACTAATTAAAAAAATAACTACAATGACTAAAGCTCAAATTGTTAACGAAATCTCAAAAGCAACTGGCATTGAAAAGGCTAATGTTCTTGCTACTGTAGAAAACTTCATGGAAGTTGTTAAAGACTCTCTCGCAAATGGTGAAAATGTATATTTGAGAGGTTTTGGTAGTTTCATCGTGAAAACTCGCTCACAAAAAACCGCTCGCAACATTTCTAAAAACGAAACTATCATCATCCCTGAACACAAAATCCCAGCGTTCAAACCTGCAAAAGTGTTCATGGAAGAAGTTAAATAATACAATTGAGACAATAAACTTTATTTTTTAACCCAATAAATTAGCGTAAAATGCCAAGCGGAAAGAAAAGAAAAGGTCACAAGATGGCCACTCACAAGCGCAAAAAACGTCTAAGAAAGAATCGTCACAAAAAGAAATAAGTAGAACGCTTCTTTCTGTATTAAGAAAACGCTATACGAAGAACAAACTTTATGTGGCACTACGCATACATGTTTGTTCTTTGTGTGTTTTTTAGAATTCTAAAATGAAAAGTGAACTCGTAGTAAATGTCCAACCGAGCGATGTGTCAATAGCACTCCTCGAAGATTCGCGACTCGTATCGATGCAAAAAGAGTCGCGCAATGTTTCGTATGCCGTAGGGGACATTTACCTGGCAAAGGTTAAGAAACTAATGCCGGGATTGAATGCCTCGTTTGTAAATGTAGGGCATGAAAAAGACGCGTTTCTTCATTATTTAGATCTTGGTTCCCATTTCTCTTCCTATTTCAGTTTTGTTCAGCAATTGCTCAACGACAAAAAGCGATTACCTTCGATTTCTAAAATGAAACTCCTCCCCGACATCGACAAGCATGGAGCAATCACAGATGTCATTCAACCGGGAACAGAGTTATTAGTGCAAATCGTCAAAGAGCCCATCTCAACCAAAGGCCCACGCCTCACTACCGAAATAACATTTACGGGGCGATATCTTGTGTTGATTCCTTTTTGCGACAAAATCTCTATTTCGCAAAAGATTAAGTCAACCGAAGAAAAACTTCGCCTACGACAACTCATTGGAAGCATCAAGCCTAAAAACTTCGGAGTAATAGTGCGCACCTCGGCCGAGGGTAAACGAGTGGCAGAACTCAATCATGAGCTCAAGACCCTGCTTAAATGCTGGGACGACACCATTGCCAAAGCGCAAAAATTAGAAGCCCCCGCTCTACTTTTTGAGGAAGAGAGCCGCATCGTAGGGGTGCTTCGCGACATCTTCAGCCCTACATTTGAAAACGTGTATGTAAACGATGCCGACACTTTTGCTCAAATCTCAAAATATGTCAACCTCATTGCGCCCGAACGCAAAGACATCGTAAAATTATACGATGATGAGGTGCCTATTTTTGACCATTTTAATATCACGAAGCAAATTAAGTCATCGTTTGGGAAAACCGTTTCTTTCAAATCTGGCGCATACATCATCATTGAGCACACCGAGGCACTTCATGTAATCGATGTTAATTCAGGAAATCGCACTAAAGCCGGCACCGACCAAGAATCAAATGCTCTTGATGTCAACATGCGTGCAGCCGATGAAATCGCACGACAACTGCGACTACGCGACATGGGCGGAATCATCGTCATTGACTTTATTGACATGAACAAAGCCGAGCACCGACAAAGATTATATGAACACATGAAAGAGGTGATGGCCAACGACCGTGCCCGACACAACATTCTTCAATTAAGCAAATTTGGGCTGATGCAGATTACACGCCAACGCGTGCGACCGGCAATGGATATCACCACTACCGAATCATGCCCTTCATGCTTTGGGAAAGGAGAAGTACAACCATCACTACTATTTACCGACACTTTATATGAGAAAATAGAATATCTCATTAAAGATCTCAAAGTAAAAGGATTTAAGATGTATGTACATCCATTTATTGATGCATACCTCAAAAAAGGGACATTCTCAATCTATCGCCGTTGGCGCTTGAAACTCGGTTTCGGATTTAAGATTATCCCCGACCAATCTCTTGCCTATTTACAATATCGTGTGATAGACAAAAAAGGCAATGAACTTGACCTTAAGGAAGAAAAAGACTTGGAATCATCTTCAACAAAAAACAAGTCAAAAACCAAGAATCGCAATCAAGAGGAATAACGCGCTCAATGCGCCCTCACAAATCTCAAAAATCACAAAGGCGACATCTCAATGAGGTGTCGCCTTTTATATTGTTTAATGAATTTTCTTATTCAGCAGTAGCCAATGGAGATGGCACATTATAAGTGCGAGCAGCAAGTTCTTGATCTAACATATAGATGCCCATTCCGTCATTTCCGATAAGAGTAAACTTATCAATAAGTTCTTGTGCGCTTTCTTCTTCCTCAACTTGTTCTGAGATAAACCAATTGAGCATTTCGCGAGTAGCATAATCACGTTCAGCCTCTGCCAATGCATAAAGGTCATTAATTAACGATGTAACCTTTTGCTCATGTGTAAGAGTTGCATTAAACGCATCAAGAGGTGTTGCCCACTCTGTATCTACTGCATCGATAGCCTTAAGCCACACACGACCTCCACGAGCATTAATATAATTCATAAAGATTTCGGCATGAGCCTGCTCTTCCTGAAATTGCACTTTAAACCAATTTGCAATACCGGGTTTCCCATCTGCTTCAAAGTTATGTGCCATTGATAGGTAAAGATATGCCGACCACAATTCGGCATTAACTTGCGCATTTAGAGCGTCTTCTACTTTCTTACTTAACATATTCTTGAATTTTTATTTAATGTGATGACACAAATTTAGTAATTATTTTTTTTAATTATAACACTTTTATCCTAAAAATAGTTTATTGCCTCACCTTCCCTCTTTATAGTAGTTGTGTCTGTTTTATATATTATGTATCTTTGTACAAGAAACAACCCAAATAACTAAATACTTTTAATGATAATTACAATCCTCACACTCATTTTTGCCGCCACATTTTTTGCTTGGGGCAAAATACGCTCCGATGTGGTAGCATTAATCGCTTTAATTACACTATCCATTTCAGGTATTCTCACCACCGAAGAATCTCTATCGGGATTTTCCAACTCAATCGTCATCATGATGATAGGGCTATTTGTTGTAGGTGGTGCAATATTTCAAACCGGTCTTGCCAAAATGATAGGAGCACGGCTCCTCAAACTTGCCGGAGATAGTGAATTAAGATTGTTTTTGCTTGTAGTAGGAGTAACCTCAATCATAGGTGCCTTTGTGAGCAATACCGGCACAGTAGCGCTAATGCTTCCCATTGTAGTGAGTATTGCAAATGGAGGAGGAATCGGAACTTCGCGATTTCTCATGCCACTAGCCTTTGCCAGCAGCATGGGCGGCATGATGACACTTATTGGGACTCCCCCTAACCTTGTGATTGAAGAAACGCTTACAAATGCCGGATTTGAACGTCTCACATTCTTCTCGTTCCTCCCTGCCGGAATCGTATGCCTCATAATCGGCACTCTACTACTCATCCCTTTAAGCAAATGGTTCTTACGCAAAAACAACTCTTCATCCGGCACTCAATCAGGCAATAAATCCATTTCACAATTAGTTGAAGAATACAACCTCAACACTAACATTCAACGCATTTACAACCATAATACTTGCAAGTCGTTTTATATCAATGGTTTGCATGCTAAACGGTAGAAAAGTGGTGATGAAGATTTTATGGATTGAGAAAAGGATGAAGATTTAACGTATTTAACTTTTGTAAACCACAAAAAGCACACAAATGTGCAGATTTTGAGTCGTTGCTATTTCTTATTCAGATTATTTTTAGGATGGAGGGTCAAAATGCGATAGCTTGTTGCTGTTTTCTACGGATACAATCTGGCCTCGGTGTGCAAGTTTGGGGACGAAGCATTTTTATTTGCTCCATCCCCTAATGATAATTGGTGCATGAATAATTACTTATTCACGATTTTTCTGCCATTCACGATGACGATACCCTTGTAGTCAGATCCAACCTCTTGACCCTGGAGATTGTAATGGACACCAGAGGTAGACTGAGACTCTACAGCCTGAAGAGACTCAATGCCCGTGGGAATCTCACCAGTGGTGAACTTAAGCACAAAGCCTTGACGGCTAGTTGGATAGTAGGCATGAGACTGAGCCGTCTCGTCATAATTAGTGTAGAATAGGTACTCCAAACGATAGGCAGTGTTGCTCTCCAAGCCACTGAGTAAATTGAGTGAGGGACCATCAAAGACCCAAAGGCCATCGCTCTGCTTGGTAGCTTGCAACGTTTTCCAATCGTCAGAAGTGGGTGTAGTACCATCCAGTGTGATGCAATAGTCCATCTGTACGGAAGTGACATCGCCCTCGATAGATGCTTGCCAATATTGCACCTGAAGCGCAGTGATTGGAGTGGTTTCCTGTACTTTAGTGGACGTGTTCGGTAAATTCTCTACCACAACCTCGCCATTGACCATGGAGGTGACAGAAACGGCAGTTATGGCAGGAGCGACATGATATTCGAAAGCCAAGTCGGTGATATAGAGTTGTGAACCTTCCTGTTTCACATTGCTCAAATCTTCCGAATAGGTGTGATCACTTATGCTAGAGAGACTTGAAGTTATCTCGATACACATGCTGGTGGGAGTGAAATCCAGTTTGTTCTTATCCTCATCGTACTCCGTGAGATCTACCACGACCTGAGTCCACTCGTTGACGGTCTCAGTAAAAGTGATACCCTTGCGCCAACGAGCCTTGGGATCCTTGCGGTCGCCAGACCAGAAGCTGATATGCACACGTCCTTTATCACCAGTGACTGGAATATATTTGTACCAAAAGCTGAACTTGCGTGGCTGGTCAGTGAAAGGGATGCCAAAGTTGGGTTCACCTTCGGTGAACGCCGTCAAATAGTCGCCCAACATTAGGACGGAGGTGTAGAAATCGCCCATATCACTCACTGGCACAGAAATCTTCTTGGTGGTGAGTAGGGCGGCAGTAGAACCCGTCGTGCGACCTTCCACCTTTTCGCAGGAGCCTGGTGCGAGTGAGTTCAGGCAGTCCCAACCGTCTGTAGGTCTGGCGTAAGTGCCACCTCCAAATGCTGCTGGTATGCTACGGTGCTCCCAAGTTACGAAATCCCCATTAGGGATGTCCTGTGCCATTACCTGTATTGAAAGCAGTGCAATGAACATAATAAAAAACAATTTAACTTTCATAATTGTAAATTTTTAATTTGTTTATAAATAAGAAAATGATATCAATTGTCTATGTCCTCGGTGCCGTAGCATCAGTTTCAATATCGCATCATTATACACCAAATGGGATTTAATCCCATTCGTCTCTTTCCAAGAGACGTAGACAATCACAATGCCTTTGACGGATAGCGTTTTCCAATGTGTTTTGCTTACTTTTTGCTAAACAAAATGAAAAAGTATCATAATAAAAGTTACTTTTCTTTTATAATAAGGTGGATTTTGGGAGATTTTGACTACCTTTATACCCAAATATCCGTCTCTTGGAAAGAGATTGAGAATTTTGCTAAACAAATCTCAATCTACAGCAATCCTAATATCATCTTGTTTGCCTTGTCAACCACCGACGTTTCCAATGAAGCGAGGTATATTTGTGTTGTCGCCTCGGAGTCGTGTCCCATTCCTTCGCTAATTACTGACAGAGGAACATTCTTTGCCTTGGCAGCACTCGCCCATGAATGACGAGCCACATACATGGTGAGTGGTCTTTGGAGTTTCAGCATTGTGGATAGCTCTTTCAGACGATAGTTGACCAGATGCAGGGCATTGTCATATTGCCTCCGCTCATTGCCTTGCTCTTTGATGATAGGGAGAAGAAAGTCTGTTTGATTTTCCGGGTATTTAGCGACTATCTCAGCCATACACTTCTCCCATTTGATGGTCAGTTCCTGACCTGTCTTTCGTCTTCGATAGGTCAGAATGCCGTTTTGTAGTTCTGCCTTTCTGAGGTATGCCATATCCACAAAAGACATGCCTCTTGTGTAAAAGCTGAACATAAACATATCACGTGCAAAGTCCAATGTTGGTTTCATGGATAAGTCCAACTCCTTCAGGGCTTTGATGGCCTTGATTGGTATAGCTCGTTTCACCGTCTTATCCACTCCTGTATAGACGTGACGGAATGGATAGTTCTGAACCGTCAATCCTTTCTCCACTGCTCGATTATAGACCGCTCGAAGATTACGCATATAGAACGAAATGGTGTTCATGCGTACCTCTCTGGTTTTCAAGTAAGCTTCATACATGAGCATCATGTCAGATGTGATACCATCGAGTGGCACATCCTGCTCGTCTCGAAAAGCCATGAAACTTTTGAGTGTAGCCGTATATGTCTCTGAAGTTCGGACTTTTCCCAACAGTTTCAGTTGAGTTATGACACCATGCATAAAGGTAAAGAGGGAGGACGCTTTGGTCAGTTTATGGAACATGGTAATCACATCGTCTGCCGTAAAGCGACGACGCTCCGTTTCTAACGAGCGGGCAACCTTTTCCAGACGGGCCACATCCCATGCCAGACGTTCTTGAATACCCAACAGAAGGTTGGAACGGTTACCATTTACGATAACGCTTTCCGACTCTGCATCCCATTCCTCTGCAAAGACCTTATAATCAGTATTCAACTGACGGACTACCCGGTTGTGGATAATCTGGAAATAGAGACCTCCCTCCTTGCCATCCACTGTGGATGGTCTGAACTTTACCTTTATTGATGTCATCATATGCGTTAATTAGTTATCATGCTATCCATTTCAGGCATTCTCACCACTGAAGAATCTCTATCGGGATTTTCCAACTCTATCGTCATCATGATGATAGGGCTATTTGTTGTAGGTGGTGCAATATTTCAAACCGGTCTTGCCAAAATGATAGGAGCACGGCTCCTCAAACTTGCCGGAGATAGTGAATTAAGATTGTTTTTGCTTGTAGTAGGAGCAACCTCAATCATAGGCGCCTTTGTGAGCAATACCGGCACAGTAGCGCTAATGCTTCCCATTGTAGTGAGTATTGCAAATGGAGCAGGTATCGGAACTTCGCGCTTTCTCATGCCACTAGCCTTTGCCAGCAGCATGGGAGGCATGATGACACTTATTGGGACTCCCCCTAACCTTGTGATTGAAGAAACGCTTACAAATGCCGGATTTGAACGTCTCACATTCTCCACTCCACCTAACGCACTTGTAATGCCGGCAGGACAATACACGTTCATGGATTATATCAAAGTCGGCGTACCGTTACAACTGATATTAGGCCTCGTAATGATTTTTGTTCTGCCTCTCATCTTCCCATTCTAATAATAAATTGCCCTCTTTAATAACACATCAAGAGCCTCCAATTGGAGGCTCTTGATATATCTTATAACTATTCCGGACTTATTATTCTTTATATAACATCAGAATGCGTTTTTCTCGCCTTGGATAGCATTTAGCACCGTGCGCACGATAATCTTCAAATCAAGCATAAATTTCCAATTTTCAATATACCACACGTCATATTCTACTCGGCGTTCCATCTGCCACAACTCTTCGGTAAGACCACGATACCCATTAACTTGAGCCCAACCTGTAATTCCCGGTTTAATGAGATGTCGCACCATATATTTATCAATCAGTTTACTATAATCAGCAGTATGTTTGATCATATGAGGACGAGGTCCCACTACCGACATATCACCTTTCAACACATTGATAAATTGAGGTAATTCATCTATACTTGAACGGCGTAAAAAGTCGCCAAATTTAGTTTTTCGAGGGTCATCTTTTGTTGCTTGCACCTTATCACTATCGGCATTAACGTGCATTGTGCGAAATTTCCAACACATAAAATCACGTCCTCGATAACCTGTGCGCAACTGCTTGAAAAATATCGGACCGGGTGATGTGAATTTAATTATTATTGCAACAGGAATAAATACCAATGGGAATAAGAACAACAACACCAGTGACGAAAAGATAATATCAAAACCACGCTTAATACCTCGATTAATCATGTTTTTCAATGGGTTGTTGCGAGTAGTCAGCATTGATACAGCACCGACATTGTGCAACTCAAACACTCGATTTACATAACGACTTATTTGTGGCACATAATAAAATTGAGCCACATTATCATCGGCAATCTTGGTTACCTTACTCAATGTTTCTTCATCTTCACCCGACAAGGTAAAATATATCTCATCAATGGCTTGTGACTTCACAAATGAATCCAAATCCTCAATATTACCTTTATATTCTCCGGGGAAGTCAACAGGACGCCACTTGCCAAAAAATCCATTAAACTTATAGCCAAACCCTGCATCCGACATCAATTCTTCATATAGTCGCAAGGCTGTGGCGTTAGTCCCCACTATAATTACTCGACTGAAATTATGTCCTTTCCGACGATAATTCTTCACAATCTGACGAGCAATCATCCACCATAATGGGAAGGCAATTAGGCAAGCACCATAAAGTTCCAGATATGCAATAAGTGGCAAATATTGACCTAAAAAAGTGAGCAATGAAACAAAACACAATGCATGAATTGCTACAGATTGGAATGCTCGTACAAATACATGTTCCATATATATTGCGCGTTGCTTGTGTGTGTTATATATCAAAAATATAACCGGCACAAACGACACATTGAGCATCAACCACAAAATTTTAGGGTCAAATGCCGATAGGTCTTCATTTATAATTGAAATAAGCCAAAAGAGGAGATTGACCAACGCCAGGTCGGAGATGGTCAATAATCCATGAATATAACGCCCGTATTTCCCTTTTTGATTAACGGCTGTCATTTTGATCTACCTCTATTTGTCTCAAAGATTATAAGTGACTATCAATAACTTTAATCTTTTGTTCTAATGTTGCAAGATCTTCTTTAATGCGTTGAATTTTGCGTTCAAGGTCGCGAAGCATTGTGTCGCCCGATTTTGATTTTGAGTTAAAGAATCCTAGGTTGTTTTCATAGGTATTCAACTCATTGCGTTTTTGTTCATAATTGCGCATCAAGCGTTCACGCTCACGATATAATTTATTTTCATCACCGCTCATCTCGTTGACACTATCTTCAAAGTTATTCATGCGTGCTTGAGATCCTCGCATATCAAAACGCTTATATAGTTCATCAACTTTAGTGCGATAAGCCTCATAAACTTTATCCTTTTCGCGATAAGGCACATGCCCCACTTGTTGCCATTGAGCCATCAATTCTTTTACTTGCTTGATAGCATCTTCACGAGGTGTATCCTCTGCAATCTCGCCAAGTTTAGCAATAATCTCTTTTTTAAGTTTGAGATTGGCTTGTTCGGCTTGACGCACACCTGATGTTTTCTTTTTCTTTTCTTCAAAGAAGTAGTCACAAGCAGCGAGGAATCGCTTCCACACCACATCACTATGTTTTTTAGCCACTGCACCTATTGTTTTCCACTCTTTTTGTAATGCCACAAATGCATCAGTGGTTTTCTTCCAATCTGTGCTATCTTTGAGTGCTTCAGCCTTCTCACAAAGGGCTATTTTCTTTTCAAGATTAGAAGCCAATTCATCTTTCATTGTTTTGAAATAATTGGCCTTCTTTTCAAAGAATTTATCACATGTTTCACGGAAACGAGCAAACAATGCATTGTTCATTTTCTTTGATGCATACCCAAGTTTTTTCCAATCCTCTTGAGCCTCAAGAATAACTTTTGTCATTTCGTCCCATTCCGAATAACCCTTTAATGCTTCAAAGTCAAGCGCCTCGATGCGCTCACATATAGCAGTTTTTGCGTCTTCGTTTTCTTGTTCACGTGCTTTACGTTCTTCAAAGAATGCTTGATATTTTTTGTTTATAACAGCCGAAGCATCTTTAAAACGGCCCCATATTTCTTCACGAATATCTTTCGCTACCGGACCCACTTCACGCCATTTATCATGTAGATCTTGAAGGCGTTTAAACGCCACAACTACATCATCCTCTTCAGCCAATTTTTCAGCCTCATCACAAAGAAGTTGCTTCATATCAAGATTTTTCTTAAAATCATAATCGCGCAACTCTTTATTGATTTTCAATTGATCATAATATGCTTCTACGGCATCTTGATATTGCTTCCATAGTTCGGTTGACAATGTAGGAGGCACTTCTCCGATATTTTTAAATGCTTGTTGTAAATCTTTAAATTGAGTAAAGGTACGATTTACATTATCGGTATCGGCTGCCAATGTTTTTATTTCTTCAACAATTTTAGCCTTTTGTTCATAGTTATTTTGGCGTTCTGCCTCTTGAGCAGCAAGCAAAGCCGCTTTCTTTTCCTTAATGATATTAAGTATCTCTTTAAACTTTGCTTCCGAGTCGTCTTCTTTAGCAGCAAATGCCGATTCTTCATTTCCCTTTTCAAGGAATTCGGCTTTTTCCTTTTCTATCTCTACTTTACGGATTGCGTAGAACTGTTGTTTCAATCGTCCCACTTCATCACGACCGATTTCTGACGCATCTTTTTGAGCCAATTCGCTCAATGCATCTAGCAACTCGGGCTTTGACAATTGGGGTATTGCAACTTCTTCTTGAGGTTGTTCCACTTGAGATTCTGCTATTTCTGTAATCTCTTCACTCACATTTTGAACATCAATTTGTTCAGCATTCAAGATTTGGTCCTGTTCATTTAAGGACTGTTCACGCTTTTCCATAATCAAAAAAATTAGTTATGCCAAAAGGCCATAACAGATGTTTAGCCATGGCATTATTAATAATAGGTTTCAAATTTATAGATTTTTTTCTAAATAAACCTCCTTTTTAATGTTAAATTTATATTTTTAAATCGTTGTTCTACTTTTGTGGCACATATATAAGCGTTGAACTTTGATTTAAATCAAATATCTTTTGTGCCACTCGTGTGATATCTTCAACCTTTACTCTGCGATAACGCTCAACCACTCCATTTATATCCTCGTGATGCATCTCATAGTTGGCCAATGATTGTGCTTTAGCCATAAAACCCATACTTGAGAACATATAATTTGATTCAAATCGATTAATAGTTCTAGTAAGTTCATACTCACTCACATCGCCATCAACCAACTTCTGCACCTCTCCCATCATCAAGTCTATTGCCTTATTAACACTATGAGAATCATTGTTGGTCAACTTACTATTAAGCATTAGGAATCCCGGCTCATCGCTTCCTATTATTGACGCATCAACCTCGGTGAACGCACCTGTTTTCATCAATAGATTACGATAGAAGCGCGAAGAACGTCCCGAAGCCAATAGATCGGTAATTATATCACACTCAATATAATCCGGCTCGCCATATCCGGGCATCTTAAATGCACGCACCACTGCTGTCTGAGGCACATTACCCGACACCTCTATACTTCGTGGCTCTATTTGTTTAGGTTCAGGCTGATAATTACGAGGAGTGATTGAACGGCGTTCTATAGGTCCAAACCATTTCTCAGCCAATCGTCGAGTATCTTCAAACGAGACATTACCCGATACCGATAGCACTGCATTATTAGGTGCATAATGGCTATAAAAGAATTCGCGCACATCATCTTGTGTCACCTTCTCGATATGAGATATTTCTTTACCTATCACGGGATAACGATAAGGATGCACTTTATACAACATGGCTCGTAAGTGATGGCTCATATCTCCATAAGGACGATTCAAACATGTCTGTTTAAACTCCTCAATTACCACATGGCGCTGAACCTCAAGAGCCTTATCACTGAACGCAAGTGCAAGCATCCGATCACTCTCAACCCAAAATGCCGTTTCTACATTTTGAGCCGGAACAATATCATAAAAATTAGTATAATCATTACTTGTCCATGCATTATTCATCCCTCCGGCATTCTCTATTGCACTATCAAAGTCGGGAATATTTATTGACCCGCCAAACATCAAATGCTCAAACAGGTGAGCCATACCGGTCAAGTCGGGAGACTCGTCACGTGCACCCACATCATACATTACGTTTAGTGCCACCATTGCAGTGGCACCATCGTAATTATGTATTACCCTCAACCCATTAGGAAGAGTAAATGTGTTATAATCTATCATTTAACAATGGTCATAGATATTATTTTTATATCTTCTTTGGGGCGATCCATTGAGCCGGTAGCTGTTGTCTCGATTTTCGCTACTACATCCATTCCCTCAACGACTTCGCCAAACACCGTGTAAGTACCATCAAGGTGAGGTGTACCACCTACGGTAGTATAGGCTTCGCGTTGCGCATCGGTAAATGTCATTGGATTTTTTGCGGCTTCAGCCTCAGTCTTTTTCACCAACTCTTCTTGCAATGCCTGAAGGCCTGCTTGGTCTCGATTGCGACGCATATTCATTATTGAGTCACGATGTTGCTTTGCCAAGTCATTAAATATTGTCTGCATCTGTTGATATTGCAATTGTTTTTCCATTTGGCCAAGTTGTCCGACATTATACACTTTTCCGGTAACGATATAAAATTGAGAGCCCGATGAACGACGATCGGGATTCACCTCATCTCCTTGACGAGCAGCTGCAAGAGCACCTCTTTTGTGGAAATATTGAGGATATACAATTTCGGCATCTATATCATATCCCGGGCCACCCGAACCTAGTGATTTTCCCGCCGGAGCACCTTTTGATTCTGGATCCCCGGTCTGAATCATAAACTGATTAATCACGCGATGAAACAACACATCATTATAAAATCCTTCATTCACTAATTTCAAGAAATTATCACGATGTTTTGGAGTTTCTCCATAGAGGCGAATGCGAATATCTCCTACCGAAGTTTTGATATCAACCATAGCATCGCCCACAGTTTGAGTTGATTTATTTTCCATATCTATATTTTTATTTTCTTTTGCTATTATCGCCATCGACATAAACGCCAACGACATGATTGTAAATATTATCTTTTTCATACACCACCGGTTTATTATATACCTTTAGGATAAAGGCGTTTATATATGCGACGGAAATTATCATCCTTATTCAGTTCTTCAACATGCTGTGCATAGTCTTTTCCCCAGATTCCTTGTATCAAATCAGGGAGGTATTTATGTTCCCGATCTTTCTCTATCACAGCCGCAATCAATCGAGAAATTTGTTTCTCATACCCATGAGCATCAATAGCATATAAATAGCGCGAAGCACTTGCCACAAATTGTCCGGACAAATCAACCTTTATCATATTTTCAACCAGAAAGTCCATATCTTCATAACATGAATCTATGTTATTGGCGATATATTCATAGGTCAATAACCCATCGGCATCTTTCTCCAACCGTTTTTTCTCAATGTTATCTATCATGATATAAAAATTTATCAGTTTCTCCACAAAGATAATGCAAATTGAGAGCAATAGCAAATTTAAGTTCAGTAGAATTTGCTTTACCAAAGCGAATCCTCCGGTCACTAAAGTCTCTAAAGTCTCCACCCCCAAGAAATCATTGAAAAATTTATTTTCAGTTCCGTGTGCAACTATTTTGTATTTTTGTGGTCATATATAGTGCATAGGCAATATAAGTATAAACATTATGAAAGTTAATGAAGCGCAAAAGCGCGAACAATTTGAACAGTGCACGGCTCAATATAGCACCCTTATCAATAAGATATGCTATATGTATGCCTCCGACATGGATAATTTTAACGACTTGCGACAAGAGGTCCTCATCAATGTATGGCAAGGTCTCGAAGGATTTGAAAATCGCGCAAAACTATCCACTTGGATATATCGTGTGAGCCTCAATACTTGCATATCTTTTACCAACAAAGAGCGTAAGTATTCTTCTCACGATGAATTATCCGACAACATCTATTCTTACGACGATTCGCAGGAACATATGCGACAACTCAAAGAGATGTATCAACTCATCGACCGACTCAACCGACTTGATAAAGCGTTAATCTTGCTGTGGCTTGATGAAGTGCCCTACGAAGAGATTGGCTCTATCATGGGCATCAGTCGCAACAATGTGGCATCGCGATTGCGTCGCGCAAAAGAAAAATTAACTCTCATGGCTAACTCTTAACACCTTCAATCATGGAACTTGACGAACTTAAAAATAAATGGAAAGCGCTTGACGAGCATATCAAATCTCAAGATAATAAAATCCAACACCTCACCGACCAAATAATTGCGGGCAAGGTAAAATCACCTCTCGACACCCTACGCCGTCACTGCATCATTGCGGCTATCTTCGTACCATTCATGCTACCATTCTTCTTTTGGGCTTACGACTTTGTGGGACTCACATGTGGAGAATCTCAAAAACTACTTCTTTACACTCTCACATGGCTATTTGTTGGTTTTACTTTTGTGCGCGAAGTGTATTTTGTCTTCGATCTCAAAGGCATCAACATAAGCAAAGCCACTGCCGTTGAGTCGCTACAACAAACTATCCGCTTTCGCAATCATTACAAATGGGGAGTAACAATCGACCTTATCATAGGCATCGTATTTCTCGCCGTGGCATTCACCTCTATGAACCAAATGTTTATGTTTGGTGGAATAGTGGGCGGCATTATAGGATCGCTTGTAGGGATAAAAATGTATCGTTTCTACAACCGCACAATCAACAACCTCGAATCGGCACTCCGCGAATGGAACGAGGAGAGCTGATTTCGGCACTCGCTTATGCCATAAAAATGGCAAAAGTGTGAAAATTCACCTCAAAATTTTGCCGATTCGGTGAAAAATAAGGGCAAAATCATGCTTACTACTTCATCACTTTTGCTCTTCACCTTTGGGGAGCTTGAATCTGATAGGGAGCACAAACCTAAAATCTTTATTCCCACCGACCTCTTTATGTGGAATAAATTTAGGCAAAGATTTTACTATCCTCACAGCTTCTTTATCTAAAGATGGGTGACGTCCTCTTGCCACTTCAACTTCATCTATTGAGCCATCGGTGTTAAACGTAATATAAACAATTACTCGTCCTTCCACCCCCTCGGCTTTTGCATCGGCAGGATATTGAAGATTTTCTTCAATATATTTCATTAAAGCGGCATCTCCTCCAGGGAACGTGTAGGGTTTTGGATCACTATATCTAATTTTAGCAGGATTATCGCCCACAGCAAAGAGATTCAAAGCAGTCACAAACATCAATATTAATGGCAAAATTCTTTTCACGATTAATTGTGTTTTGAATGTTTATAAATCTATTTTTTTGCGTGGTTCGCGCTTAAAGATGCTCTTCTTCAACTGCACAAGTTTGCGATATGCTCCATGAAGTTTAAACCACAATGGCGATGGCACAGAGTGGATATCCGACGACATTGGATCGACAAATGTGTTCATCGGTTCGGCTTGACCAAATTGCTCAGGATAGAGTACTATCAAGTTATTGCGACTGAAATATTTCTGCAAGAAACCGGGCACATCGGCCATATCATCATTGTGCGACACTGATGATTCACGAGCCGATACCACCACAAATAAGTCGTCTTCGAGGATACGATTTGAGAGCAACACAAAGTCTTCCCATCGTTCCACATCGCGATATTCATGGCGAATGTCGTAGCGACCACGATGCAACACACCTCGAATAAGAGGTTGAGTGTCGGGGTGGCAACAGAATATCACACGGCAACCCACCTCACGAGTAAGGTTTCCGATTGCTCTTACCCACCGGCTAAATCCGGTCTCAAATTGCGCCATAGGGGGTACGGCAACCACAATGCGTGTCACTGTGTTGACCGGAATAAAACAACGCGTCATAACCACCATTTGGTTAGTTGCCTTGAGCAGTTGTTCAATTTTCGCGCCAAAGAAACTATCTATTACCGTTGCTTTGCGGTGCATACCTATAATCACATCGGTGATATCACGCTCCTCAATAGCATTCAACAATCCTGCTACCGTATTTATATCATATCGTTCGATAGGTGTTATCTCTACATCGACACTTGATGCCGATTTAACGGCTATATCAAGTGCATTCCGACCGATAGTACGCGACGCTGCCGAATTATCATTTCGCACATGAATTGCATATATATCCGTTTTACGACGGGGATTACGCAACATTAACGCCAACTCCGTAAGCGATTGAACCGTTATGGGATTTGCCACCGGAATAAGAATTTTTGTTTCGCGTTTTGAGGCATTGGCTTCGGTAGCCCCCTCATCGGTAAGCATTTCTATTCGCATCTTTGATGCAGCACGAGCAGTCACGATAGGAGCAATAGCACATGTGATAAGAATCATCAAGACCGTGCCGTTAAGAATTGTTTCGTCCATCATGCGACTTCCATCGGGCATAATCATATTATATCCTATCGTTACCACAGCAAGGGCAACTGCAGTGTGGGCTGTGGTCAACCCAAACATCATGCGACGAGCCACACCTTTCATGCCATAAATCTTTTGCGCAATCCATGCTGCCACCCATTTGCCTATTAGAGCAACAACAATCATATTTCCTGCCACATATAGCGTATTGACATTTGATATCACTTTCACATCAATCATCATACCCACACCTATCAAGAAATATGGAATAAACAAGGCATTGCCCACAAACTCTATGCGATTCATCAATGGTGAGGCATTAGGCACATAGCGATTCAACACCAACCCGGCAAAGAATGCTCCAAGCACGGCCTCAAGTTCGATTATTTGAGCAAACCACGATGCCAAAAACACCATAGCCATCACAAAGATATATTGCGTTACGTTGTCGCTATAATTTTTGAAAAACCAACGGGTGATACGTGGATAGGTGTAAAGAATCACCACACAATACAATGCCAGTTCGAGGAACAGTCGCAATAAATCGCCCCACGAAAATTCGCCTGTGTGATGCACATTTACTGCTCCTGCAAGAACAAGCAATGCTCCTATCACCGAGATTATCGTCCCCACCACGGCTATCAACACAGCAGGGCTCTTGGTCAACCCAAATCGAGCCACTATGGGATAAGATATCAAAGTGTGTGAGGCATACATCGAAGCAAGCAATATTGATGTAACCCAATTCATGTGAAGAATATATACGCTTGCCAATGTGCCCACTATCATTGGGAACAAGAATGACAGCAGCCCAAACACCAACCCTTTTTTGAGGTTGCGTTTGAGATTAAACATATCAATCTCAATACCGGCAAGGAACATGATATAAAGAATACCCACCTGCCCAAACAGTTCAAAACTCATATCGCGAGCAAGCACGTTCAACCCGTGAGGACCTATAACCACACCGGCAACAATCAATCCTATGATATGGGGAATTTTAAACCTATTGAGAACAACCGGCGACAACAAAATAATGACCAGCACGATAAAAAATATCAGCACCGGCGAAGTCACAAGAGGTGTTGTAGAGGCTAAAATCACGGTATCTTATTAGGTTTTTGTTTTCTACTGCAAAAGTAGTGAATTATTCCCAATATAACAACTAAAAAATCACCCGGACAAGTATTACTTGCTCGGGTGGTTATGGTATTTAGAGAAAATCTTGTTAATCAATAAAAATAAGTGGGACTTATTTTTTGTGGGCAATCATATATTGTGCTATTTGCACTGCATTGAGGGCTGCACCTTTCTTGATTTGGTCGCCAACAATCCAGAATGAAAGACCATTCTCATTTGTAATATCTTTGCGAATACGACCTACATATACAGGATCTTGATTTGCTATTTCAAGAGGCATTGGATATTTTTTGTTTGCAGGATCATCAACCACTACAAGGCCTTCTCCCTTTGCAAATGCTTCGCGTGCTTGTTCTACCGAAATTGGGGCTTCAGTTTCAACCCAAACAGCTTCAGAGTGAGCACGCATCACAGGCACACGCACACAAGTCGCACTCACATCGAGGTCGGCACAGTGCATGATTTTCTTTGTTTCGTGATACATCTTCATTTCTTCCTTAGTGTAGCCATTGTCGAGGAACACATCAACATGAGGTATCACATTGTAGGCCAATTGGTATGCGAATTTTTCAACTGTAGGTTCTTCACCATTTTGAAGTTGAGCATATTGTTTTACCAATTCAGCCATAGCTGCTGCACCTGCTCCACTTGCAGCTTGATAAGTAGCCACATGTACTCGCTTGATAGGTGAAATATCATTAAGAGGTTTTAGTGCCACAACCATCTGAATAGTAGTACAATTAGGATTTGCAATAATGTTACGAGGAGTGTTGAATGCATCTTCACCATTGACTTCAGGAACAACCAAGGGCACATCATCATCCATGCGGAATGCACTTGAGTTATCAATCATGATTGCACCATGCTTAGTAATTGTTTCGGCAAACTCTTTAGACGTGCCGGCTCCTGCCGATGTAAAAGCGATATCAACACCTTTAAAATCATCGTTATGTTTAAGTTCCTTTACGGTAATTTCCTTACCGCGGAATGTATATGTTTTACCTGCGCTACGGCTTGAGCCGAAAAGCAATAATTCGTCGAGAGGAAAATTTTGTTCATCAAGTACACGAAGGAACTCTTGACCTACGGCGCCACTTGCGCCAACGATTGCTACTTTCATTTTTCTAATAAAATCTTAAAATTTTGTGCAAAATTACAACAATTTACCCATATTCACAAAAAAATCGGCACCAAATCACACTTTTTCGTTACTTTTGTCGAAAATCATCACAATTAACAATGTTAATATAATATAAATAGTGGCATTTTTTCTTTATTAATAGGAGTAATTATTGTAATTTTACTCAATTAAATACTAATCATAAAAATTTACCTTAAATGAAACATCTTTACCGCGCTCTTTCGGTGGCTGCCATACTTGCAAGTTGCAGCACCATAGCATCGGCTCAAAACACGATGTATGTCAATGGCAAAAACTATGCTATCGACACAATTATCCCAAAACATAGTGTAGGACCAGGTTGCGAATACGCATTCTATCGCTTACCCGATCGCCCCATGACAGTCCATGTGCTTGAAATGGATCTCACCAATCCTTATGTGGATATGCAAGTAGTAAATGGCGGAGATGCCGCTGTGGCTACAGAACGTCCATCATCAATGTATGCTCGTTTCGACTCTCCCGGTCATGATATGATTGCAGCCCACAATGGCGACTTCTTCACTACAACAGTGAACCAAGTGGGAATCTCTCGTATGGGACTTTATTGCGATGGCGAAATCGTATTCAATCCGGTGAGCCAACCTCTATTGGTTCTTACTCCCGATCGCGTGCCATATATCGACCGCGTTCACTTCATGAGTAATGTAACTCACAAGGGCACTACAAAAACTCTCAACACCCTCAACATGCTCACTCTTGAGTTTACTACCGATCCAAATGCCAACCCCAATCTATTATCACTCTTCACTAATGCATTCGGTTCTAAAATGAATATGTATTCAACCGGTGGCAAAATTGCAGTTATCAAGGCTAAAGACGGCTCTGAACTCAAATATAAATCTAATTGCACCCTCACTTGTGTGGTTGAAAGCGTGAGCGACAATCCGGGCGAACCCGCTATTCCTGCTAACGCTGCAATACTCCACGGAGTAGGAACGTCAGCCGATTTCATCGGTGCAATGGCTGCTGGCGACGAAATCACAATCCAACTTCGCTCTACAACCAACGAGTTCCCCGACCACCTCGATATCGACGAAGCGATAGGTGGTAGTGGTCACATCATCCTCAAAGACGGTGAAATAACTAACATAGGCAACCCCGAATGTCACCCACGTACATTCATGGGTATCAACAAAGAAAAAACAAAAATATATTCAGTGATTGTTGATGGTCGTCAAACTTCAATCTCGGCAGGTATCACACTCGATGACCAAGGATATGTATTAAAAGCACTCGGTGCTTGGGACGGCATCAACCTTGATGGTGGCGGTTCTTCATGTATGTATATCAACGAAGAAATTAAAAACAGTCCATCGGACGGTACTGAACGCTATGTGGGTAATGGTGTGATTTTCTTCTCGACTGCTCCTGTTGATGACAACTTTGCAACACTCGCATTTGAGCCTCGCGCTTACAAAGTGCCCATCACTGCCACTTTCCGCCCCATCATCTATGCCTACAACCAATATGGCTTGCTTAAGAGCAAAGATGTAGCAGAAGCCGTAATCACTT
This sequence comes from Muribaculaceae bacterium, assembly GCA_017409345.1. GTDB lineage: Bacteria > Bacteroidota > Bacteroidia > Bacteroidales > Muribaculaceae > RGIG4079. Next base: position 93,750 of record JAFQSX010000017.1, read on the forward strand.
GCGACGAACATATCGGAACAATAAAAGATGGCATCTTCACTGCCACTCAAGAACAAGCGACAGGCTATCTATACGCCGAATACAATGGACTTAAAACAAAACAACTCGTCACAACTGTCAAATCAGATGTAAACCTCATTACCGACTCTTACATAGTTGACGATCGTCGTGGATATCCTATTCAAATGAACTCTTCAATAGGCAACTTCACTTACGAAGTAAATGCTGCATCGGTTGATTGGGCTTCAAGCAACGCTGAAGTAGCCAACGTTGAAGAAGGTCTTGTTTATGGTTACAAAAATGGTTCAGTAACTCTCTCCGGCGAATCGCCCAACTTTGCCGATACCGTAAATATCACTGTGGAAATTCCCGAAAGCGACCATCAAGCGATATTCCCAAACATCACAGCCGAAAATTGGACATTGAAACAATCAGGAGGTAAAAACATCGCAATGACACCTAACGGCACCGGTTTTGATTTAACTTATACAGGTGTTAAGGCTCGTTCTAACTATATCACTGCAACAAGCAGCACTACAACTTATAGTTTGCCTTATGGTGTACGCGTAGATATCAACCCCGGTGATGCGCCTATCACTAAGATGCAAATCGCCATTGCCGACAAACTTGGCAACCGTGGTAACCTCATCATCACCGACCAAGATATCCCCAAAAACACATTGACATCATTTGTTGTGCCATTCACAAGCATTGTTGATATTGAAAACAATGCAAGTTACCCTATCACTATTTCAAACATTCGTTTCGACATGGGCGCATCTACTACTGACGCTGAATATAAGATTCAAATTCCCGTACTCGAACAACTCTATGGCGACCCAAGTGGTGTAGAACATATCATCAATAGCCCAACAAACGAAGTAAAACTTTACCCCAACCCTGCCGAAGCAGGCGCTCCTGTTACAATCGAATGTGAAGGCGCTGCACAAGTTGAAATCTACAACATTGGTGGAGCATTGGTTGAATCTGTTGCTATCGAAGGCACTACAGCAATCGAAACTTCAGCCCTTAATAAAGGAATGTATATCGTGCGTGTTGTAACCGAAAATGCGACTTCTGTAGGCAAACTCATCATTAAGTAATTCCCTATTATACAAGATGTGAGTCCAATCACGCGGGCTCACATCTTTATTTTTTTACCAAAAACAAGTTTACACCATGAAAAAAGATTCCCTTATCACCAAAATCACCTATTTGTGGTTGATAGTCGCAACCATAATTACATTTTCGCCACAACTATCGGCTCAAGACTTAAATAGCCCCGAGATTGTGCGAGGCCATATTAACTTGGCTTATACTCAACCAAGTTTCACCTATGGTAGCAAAGATTTCACTACGATGACTATCAAAGAATTTGATGATATCGTAAATAAAAAAACCTATGGCGAACTTGAAATAATCACACAAAAAGACAAATCGGTTGTTTATGATTTCATCGACGATCCCGGCTATCCCCACATATTTGGGTTAAGTCCTATATTTCGCCTTCGACAAGTAATTTTCAAACCCAACGACGACCGAAGCATCACTTATGAGCGAACATGTGACAATCTAACCGAAGCCAAAACTACTTATAACAATATTATCAAAGCATTCAAGAATGCCGGTGGGAAAAGCATTGGCAAAGTAAAAGGGTTCGCCACATCTCTCGCTTTCACATTTAAAGAATTTCCCGGCCTAACTATCAGGATGATACAAAATGGCAAACATGTATCATTAAACTTTTGGTATAGCAAATCATCAATAGCAAAAGAAATTTTAACGCAAATCGATAACATAACAAAACACCCGTTCCCAAGCATGCAAAAAACGAGTAACTACTTGCTTTGGAGCAAAAAGACGGTTGTAAACCATCTAAATACCCTCCTAAAAAAGAAGACCATTACCGGTTTTGACGATTTGTTTGCCGATGACAACAAGGCCATACACATCGATTTCAAAGATTGGGAACTTCCATGTAAAATTGGCAATACCGACCATTACATCCGAGCCATTTGGCGAAGTGATTATCGCCCCGGCTATGTAACTTATGATGACTTGAAATGTAACATTGAGCAATGGTTTTTTCTATGTTCAGAAGACATAAAAGACAAAAGCGAACTAAATGCCACTGCCAAATTTATTCGTGAAACTCTTGAAAAGGCTGGAGGAATTGTCAAAAAAGACGAAAGACAGCCCTCATCTTATGATGCGTATGAAATTATTTTCCCACGTAAAAAAATTTATATATCGACAAGTATTCAAATGATACATATAATAATTCACCTACAAGAATTTAGAAAAAAGTAAACAACCTATTCGATAAGAATAAATAGGTTATCTCTTTTTAGACAAACACCCAAGTCGAGCCGCTTGGCTCGCCTTGGGTTATATTTTTGTTTAATCTCAATTTCGAAAGTCTCTAATCTCCACTTTTTCCCCACCTAACAAGTCGCTCTCGTTTATCAAGTTGGCGCATTTCCCACCATATCATTAGGGCTGCAGTTGTGGTTGAAAACACATCGGCAGCCGGAAATGATGCCCACACACCATCTAACCCGAAATGCTTTGGTAATAGCAATAGGAAGGGGATGAGGAACAACACCTGTCGCACAAGACTCAAAAATATTGATTTACCTGCCTGTCCTATTGATTGCAAGAATGTAGTAGCAACAATTTGAAACCCGACAACATAGAACAATGTTAAAGAAATCGACAATGCATTTATTGTTACATCAATCAATAGCGCATCATCAGTAAATGCCTTTGCAATAAATTCGGGAAAAGCCTGGCCAAAGATTGCTCCAATAATCGTAACCGTCAACCCTGCACAAGTAGCCAACCAAAATGTCCGTTTCAAACGATCAAGCCTACCTGCACCATAGTTATACCCTACAATAGGTTGCATCCCTTGACAGATTCCTACCACAACCATTGTGAGCAATGAAGTATAGGTCGTAAATATCCCGGCTGCGGCTATTGCCGAATCGCCGCCACACTCCGAAAGTGTAGTATTTATAATCGCATTAATTGCACTACTTGCTGCATTAACAAGACTTGGAGCAGCCCCTATGGCAATAATAGGACTAATAACACTCCAACGCAATCTATATATGCCTCGCACAAAATGCAATATTTTATCGCGACTAAAGAAATGTCCCATTACAAATATAGCCGAGATTGTCATAGCAATATCGGTGGCTATTGCAGCCCCTTTAATCCCCATATCAAGAACAAATATAAATATCGGCGCAAGTATTACATTGGCTATAGCACCGATAATCATTGTTATCATTGCTTTATTGGGATAGCCCGAGGCTCGCATAATATTATTGAAACTAAAAGTGATATTCATCACAAGCATCCCCGGCAACAACCACATTAAGAAATCCCGAGCATAGGGCAATGTTGCCTCACTTGCTCCAAATTTCATTAATATTTCATCAATAAATATTGCAAAAAAGGAGAGATATATTATGGCATTACATACTATCAGCACCAATGAGTTCCCAAGCACCTTTTCGGCCCCGGGATGATCCTTTGCTCCAAGTAATATTGAAATCCGTGCCGATGCACCTGCTCCAATGAGTATCCCTATCGCCGACGAAAGATTCATGACAGGAAATGTGATTGCCAACCCGGCAATAGCATCAGCCCCTACTCCTTGACCGATAAAGATGCGGTCGATGACATTATAAAGCGACATCACAAGCGTCCCCACCACTGCCGGCACACTATATTCCCATAACAACCGGCCTATCGGTCGAGTCTCAAGTTCGTTAATATTTCCTTGAATTTTACCCATTAATGCAACTATGCAAAGTTACACATTTTTCAAAAGGTAGAGCATTTCTCTTTCACAAAAAAATGGCGAGATAGCAAATGCTTCTCGCCATAAAATCTATTATGAAACAATTCTTATTTCTTTTCAGAAAGAGTCTTTGCGCGTTCGATATATTTTTCAACATCTAAGCCATCATATTTAGGATAATCCTTTTTGATGCTTTCATAAACTTCAAGTTCTTTAGCATATTCTTTCTTCTCATTATAGATGCGTGCTTTTTTAGCCATCACAAATGGAGTCAAATATGGATTCCCATCAGCAACAGAGATTGCTTTATCATAGCAATCGATTGCCTCATCATATTTTTTCAAGTTAACATAGCAGTCACCTTTTTTTGCTTGAGCGCCAACACCGATAACGCCACCGGTATTTGAATAATCATTAATGCAATCAATACATTTTTGATATTCACCATTATCATAATGAGCAACGGCAGCCATCAATAATGCACGATTACCGGCATCTTGACCATGATTTTGGGCTACTGCTTCATATTTCTTTAGCACTTCTACCATTTTAGCAGAGTCGCCATTTGCTTCTAACAAAGCGAAATCAGCTTGAGCGATAGCCTCATTTCCACTTGCGATTGCTGGTTCACGGAATGCATAAACATATACCAATATAACGGCAACGATTGCCACAACTACGATTGAAGCATATTTCACTGCTTTAATCATTTGCGCTTTTTTTTGCGCTGCTGCCTGTTCGGCTGCTTCATTAACCTGATTTTTAGGTTGATTTGTTTCCATTTTATTTAATATTTTCTTATTTTTATGCTATTTATGTTGAATAAAGCCACCTCACATGAGTAACCAAATTCCGAATTGCAAAATTAATAGTTATTCCTCACATACAAAAATTTTTATCCATAATTCTTTACCAAAGTATCAATTTTTACTAATAATAAACCTCGCATTATAAATAATTTATTACCTTTGTATTTTAAAGATTATTTAAAGATATGCGTAAAAACAACTAATTTTTTAGTTATAAAATAAATAGTGTTATGTTAGAGAAAACCAATGTTAAAGTTCTCGACAAAGTAGTCGTGAGATTTTCGGGTGACTCGGGCGATGGCATGCAACTTGCCGGGAATATTTTCACCAATATTTCAGCCGGCATCGGCAACCAAGTATCCACTTTCCCCGACTACCCAGCCGAAATTCGTGCACCACAAGGTTCATTAAGTGGTGTTTCAGGATTCCAAGTAAGTGTAGGCACAGGTGTATATACTCCAGGCGACCAAGCCGACGTGTTAATCGCAATGAACCCTGCGGCATTAAAACAAAATGTAAAATTCTTGAAGCCTAACGGCGTTATTATCGTTGATATTGATTCATTCAAAGAGTCGGACCTCAAGAAGGCACTTTTTGAAACAGATGAACCATTCAAAGAACTCGGCATCACTGCTCAAGTGCTTGAAGTTCCCGTCACTTCTATGACAAAGAACGCACTTGCTGATAGTGGTCTCGACAACAAATCAATGCTCAAATGTCGCAACATCTTCGCTCTTGGGCTTGTTTGCTGGCTCTTTGATCGTCCACTCGAAAGTGCGCTTCACCACTTAAAAACTAAATTTGCGAAAAAACCGGCTATTTACGAAGCTAACGCAAAGGTTATCCAAGCAGGCTACGACTATGGTCACAATATTCACGCATCGGTATCAACCTATCGCATCGAATCAGATGAAATCAAACCGGGTGTATATACCGACATCAATGGCAACACTGCCACTGCTTGGGGATTGATTATGGCATCAGAAAAATCAGGTCGTCCTCTTTTCCTCGGCAGTTACCCTATCACTCCTGCTACCGATATTCTTCACGAACTTGCCAAGCGCAAAGACCTCGGCGTGAAAGCGTGTCAAATGGAAGATGAAATTGCCGGTGTTTGTTCGGCTATCGGTGCATCTTTTGCAGGAAACCTTGCCGTAACTTCTACATCTGGTCCCGGGCTTGCATTGAAGAGCGAAGGTATAGGCCTTGCCGTAATGGCTGAATTGCCTCTCGTGGTCATCGATGTGCAACGTGGTGGTCCTTCAACAGGTCTTCCTACTAAAACCGAGCAAACCGACTTGATGCAGGCACTATATGGTCGCAATGGCGAATGTCCGCTTGCTGTTGTTGCACCTGCCACTCCTACCGACTGCTTCACCATGGCTTTTGAAGCATGTCGCATAGCAGTAGAACACATGACTCCTGTCGTATTGCTCACCGACGCATTCATTGGCAACGGCTCATCGGCTTGGCGCATTCCCGAAGCAGATGAATATCCCGAAATCAAGCCCAATTACGTTCCCGAAGAATTAAAGGGTAATTGGAAACCATATATCCGCGACGAAAAGACCAAAGTACGCTATTGGGCAATTCCCGGCACTGAAGGTCTTGCACATCGTCTTGGCGGCCTTGAAAAAGATGCAGTGACAAGTGCAATATCTACCGACCCCATCAACCACGAAAAGATGGTTTACACTCGCAAAGAGAAAATCGAACGCATTGCCGACAACATTCCAGCTCTCGAAGTGAGCCACAATGTTGATGCCGACACCTTGCTCGTTGGTTGGGGCGGCACTTTCGGACACCTCTACACTGCAGCCGAAGAGCTCAACAAAGATAGCAAACCCATTGCATTCGCTCACTTCCGCTACATCAACCCACTTCCTGCCAATACTGCCGAAGTGTTTGCTAAATACCGTCGTGTGATTGTAGCCGAACTCAACACCGGTCAATTTGCCGACTATCTACAAAGCAAATTCCCCGAAGTGAAATTTGAACGCATTAATAAAGTTCAAGGTCAACCATTCCTCGTGAAAGAAGTAATTGATGGTGTAACTAAAATTATGGAGGGCAAATAATCATGGAAGAAACAAAATATACAGCAGCCAATTATAAGAGCGATCAATCAGTGCGTTGGTGTCCCGGTTGTGGCGATCACGCGATTCTCAACTCGCTCCACAAAGCAATGGCAACCGTGGGAGTGGCTCCTCACATGACAGCCGTAATATCAGGTATCGGTTGTAGTTCACGCCTACCCTACTATATGAACACATACGGCTTCCACACCATCCATGGTCGTGCGGCAGCAATCGCTACCGGCTTCAAAGTAGCCAACCCCGAAATGACTGTGTGGCAAATATCGGGCGACGGCGACGGATTGGCCATTGGTGGTAACCACTTCATTCATGCAGTGCGTCGCAACATCGACATCAACATGATGTTGCTCAACAATAAAATCTATGGTTTGACAAAGGGACAATATTCGCCCACAAGCGACCGTGGTTTCGTGTCAAAATCATCACCCTACGGCACTACCGAAGACCCATTTATCCCTGCCGAATTAGTATTTGGCGCTCGTGGCAACTTCTTCGCTCGTAGCATCGACGTGGAACTCGCCACAACTCAAGAGGTGATGGTTGCAGCAGCTCGTCACAAAGGGGCTTCAGTGGTTGAAATATTGCAAAACTGTGTGATTTTCAATCATGGTATTCACAACTACATCACCGATAAAGAATTCCGTGCCGACCGCACTATCCACCTTCGCCATGGAGAAAAGATGATTTTCGGCAAAGAGCAAAATATGGGTATCGTGCAAGACGGTTTCCTATTGAAAGCCGTTGAGATAGGCAAAGATGGCTATACTATTGACGATGTGCTCGTTCACGACGCTCATTGCCAAAGCAACCTCCTCCACCAACAATTAGCAATGATGGACGGCTATGACCTCCCATTGGCAGTAGGTGTGATTCGCGATGTTGAAGGCTTGACCTACAACGAAGAGATCGACAAACAAATCGCCGAAGTGCGCGCAAAGAAAAACTTCTCATCACTCCGCGACATGATCCTCGCCGGCGAAACCTGGGAAGTAAAATAAAAAAGTAAAAAGGGAAAAGGAGAAAGGAAAAATTCCTTTATTACAACAAAAGTTCCCCCACTATACAGCGCGAGCATCGCCAAAAGGCAATGCTCGCGTGTTTATATTATCAAATATAGACTATTCAGCATCGTGAGCAAGCCTAAATCCTAATTCACAAAAAACGAGATTTGAATAAGACTCTGTTCTACGAGATATCCTACAATCTCTTGCAGTATCAATCATACTTCCTCCTCGTATCACTAGATTTTCAATTGATCTACTTTGATTATCTGAAGACATTAAAGAATATCCTTTTATCTCATCACTACACCATTCCCACACATTACCACTCATATCATATATTCCTAGTTCATTTGGCAATTTCGTTCCTACCTCATGAGGTTTCAAAAAGAGAACTACTCCCCATGAAGATTCTATTGTATCTGTCGCAGCATTTCCTTTATACCATGCAACTTTTTCTATATCATCACTTCCTGCATACTTATAACCCTTTGAACGACAACCACCACGAGCAGCGTATTCCCATTCGGCTTCAGTCGGCAATCGATAATTCTTTCCGGTTATAGCATTTAATCGCGGGATAAAGTGTTGATCTATTTTATTTTTTGAGACTAAAAATACTGGATATTTATCGCCTTCTATATAATGCCGGCTATAATAAACCATTAGATCTGAAGAAGTCCTCTTTGCATACTCAAACTCTTGCCACCATGGTCTAAGGATTGCATCATGCGTTTCTTTTTCCATATACGTACCATCGGCGGCAGGTCCTTCATAATTCATTACATACTGCCACAGTTCCTGCGTCACTTCATATTTACCAATATAATACGAATCTAATGCTACTTTATGAACTGGTAATTCATTAATATAGTAATTGTCTTGTTCTGGAGTCGCACCCATCATAAAGGATCCTCCTTGCACAAAAACCAACTGGTCATTATTAATATTAGCAATTACATCTAACTCCTTATTATTCTTTTCGCATTTTGGTTCGTCTTCCTCACACGAGGTTATTACCCCAAATGCTAATACAATGATAAGCAAGTATGTAAATTTCATCAGTTTACTCATATTTGGTTCTACATAAATTTTACAACTACGATTTAACATCCTCATCATCACAAAGGTAATGAATATTTCTTGTAATGCAATTATATAACTATAATTTATTGCATTGCGTAAAAATACGCAATGGACTGCGTAAAATGTAATGACAGGTGCAAAATCACTGATATTCACACACTAACGATTCTTTCAGAATCGAGCCCGGACTCTTTTGTTCCGGTCATATCCACTTTGTGACTATACCCGGCTACGCAAAAATCTATCCCATGGGATTGATTTTTTTAAGACATAACAAAATTTATGGAGATGCCCTTAATTTATGATTTTCACCATCTATCGCACAAAAGTGTGAAATTTCTCACACAAACATGGGGATAGATGGTGATTTTGTCTTACCAAATATCAAACATTCCATATAGATACACTGCGGCGGCGACCGATTGGGGGACGTTGTTCACGCGACCTATCTGTGAGCCACTACGATTGTAGATATAACTGCCCGATACTCGGCCAATAAATGAGCCGGAACGGTCATAATATCTATCACCACTACCATAACCCAGATAACTGCCACTACGATCATAATATCGGCCTCCACTCACATATCCCATATAACTACCACTGCGGTCATAAAATCTATCGCCATTGACATTACCCACGTATGAACCCGACCGATTATATAATCGTCCATTCTCATATCGGCCCATCAAAGAGCCCGAACTATTATACATCTGTTGTGCAAGCCCTTCAGTAGGCAACCACATCATCAACAATGTAAATATTGTTACAATGCACTTATTAAAGATTCCTTTTTTCATAGCAAACTTTTTTGATTTATCTATCACAAAGATATTTAATTAAGTCGATTTTCACAAAAGATTTTCAACTAATCAAAACATGGGTGTTGTGAGAAATAAAAAAAAGTTGTACCTTTGCAGTCGGGTAAGTCCTATACGACCAGCTCCCTGGGAACTCCGTCAGGTCTTGATCGAAGCAGCGGTACCAGGTCGTAGCGGTGCGATGTAGTAAGCTTACCCTTTTTTCATGCCCACACATTCCCTCATTATATACACAAAAGCCACCTCGCAATGGGGTGGCTTTACTCTTATATGATTATATATATATTATTGCAATCCTTCAAGAATGCGTTTCAATACCACTTGTGCCGAGATTTCACGATTGGCTGCTTCGGGAATCACAAGTGAACGAGGAGATTCTATTACATCATCACTCACAATCATGTTGCGACGCACAGGCAAACAGTGCATAAAGAATGCATTGTTGGTCAATGCCATTTTTTCAGTGGTGATGGTCCAACTACGGTCGGTCGAAAGAACTTTTCCATAATTGGGATCAGCGTATGCACTCCAGTTCTTTGCATACACAAAGTCGGCACCTTCAAGGGCTTTATCTTGATCATATTCCACACGAGCATTACCTACAAATTCAGGCGCAAGTTCATACCCCTTGGGGTGTGTAATCACAAAGTCATAATCGGTAGCATTCATCCACTCGGCAAATGAATTAGGCACGGCTTGAGGCAATGCCTTGGGATGAGGAGCCCATGTCAACACTACCTTTGGGCGAGCCACCGTTTTATGTTCCTCAATAGTGATGAGGTCGGCAAACGATTGCAATGGATGGCGAGTGGCTGCTTCCATTGAGAATACCGGACGGCCCGAATATTTAATAAATTGGGATATTATTTTTTCTTCATAGTCATCGGTTTTTGATTCAAAGCGAGCAAATGAACGCACTCCGATAACATCACAATAGCAGCCCATTACAGGAATCGCTTCAAGAAGATGTTCGGGTTTATCGCCATCCATAATCACGCCACGCTCTGTTTCTAATTTCCATGCGCCTTGATTTACATCAAGAACAATCACATTCATTCCAAGATTCAAGGCAGCCTTTTGTGTACTCAAACGTGTGCGAAGTGATGAATTAAAAAATATCATCAAAAGAGTTTTGTTTTCACCAAGATGTTTATATGCAAAACGATTAGCTTTCACTTCAAGAGCCTCTTTCACTGCATCTTGAAGATTGCCTATGTCATTAACTGTTGTAAAATTTCTCATTCTTATTATGTTTTTTCAAATATGGGTGCAAGTTACGCAATAAATTTGGATTACGAGCAATAATATGGATAGTTTCACCATTTCACAAATAATTAAATGGTGAGATAATTGACTTTCCTCTGATGTGGATTAGTCACAAAGTGGCACTTCGATGCGGAAAGTTGTCCCAACTCCGGGTTCAGAAGCGAGGACAAAGATGCGTCCCGAGTGGTATTGTTCGATAATGCGCTTGGCAAGAGTTAATCCGAGCCCCCAACCTCGTTTTTTAGTTGTATATCCCGGATTAAATATCGTTTTGAAGTTTTTACGCGAAAGACCTTTTCCCGTATCGGCAACTTCTATATACCCTTTACCCTTTTCGGTTCCTGTCGTAACGGTAATCGACCCTGAGCCCTCCATTGCATCAACGGCATTTTTAATAAGATTTTCCATTACCCATTCAAAGAGTGGAGTTGAAGCCATCACAGGTATCGCACCATTACAGGTATTTATAGTCAAAACGATGCGAGAAGATATGCGCGATGCCATATATGACGATGCATGAGTTACTACATCATTGAGATTTTCCGACTCCATCTGCGGTTTGGACCCGATTTTTGAGAATCGTGATGCGATTGTACTCAAGCGTTGCACATCTTTATTCATTTCAGCCACTGTTTCAGCATCTACACCAAGACTTTCCATAAGTTCCATCCATGCCATAAGCGATGAGATGGGTGTACCTAGTTGATGTGCCGTCTCTTTTGATAACCCTACCCACACTTTATTTTGCTCGGCAGTCTTGGTCGATGTAACTGCAAAATACACCACCGCGATAAATGCCAACATCACAAGCAACTGAATATATGGATAATAACTCAACTGCTTTAACAATGTAGAATCTTCATAATAAAGATGTTGATTGCTCCCTTTGTCTATTTCAATGTGAATCACATTTGAAGAGTTTCGCAAATCGGCCAATTTCTCATTTAGATAAGCCTCATTAGCCTCCGATAGATACATCGGGTTAAGCGAATCAATCGGTTCGGGCAAAGTAAAATTACTATGTGACAATATTGTCCCTGCATCATCAGTGAGCAATACCGGTATAGTGTGATTGCGATTGATAATACTAAACAAGAAATCAACATCAGTACCCGATTGCTGCGTAATCATCTCTTTCGTGGCATCAGCCCAAATTTCCATGCGCTCACGCTCTTGCTTGGAAAGGTCATCTACAAGATTATTGAAAAAATACAAAAATATTGCCACGACAACCACTGCAATCACAAGAAAGGTGATTTTTCCATATCGGCGTATGTCATAAATATTTGCCATTAATATTAAAACGAGCGATGTTGATGATTATTATAACTGCAAATTTAGATAAAAGTAAGTAATTTACTACCTTTGTTGTTGATTTTTTACTACACAATGGAATATTTAGAAATAATCGGCACAATAGTGGGTCTGATTTACCTATGGTTCGAATATCACGCAAGCATCTACTTGTGGGTGGCGAGCATTGTGATGCCTTTAATCTACATTTTCATTTATCACGATGCCGGATTGTATGCCGACATGGGAATTAACATTTACTACGTTATCGCTTCGATTTACGGCATTATTTGTTGGCGATGGGGAATTAGTCGCAAAAACAAAAAGAACGCAAGCACGGAGCTTAAAATCGTCCACACTCCCACTTCGCGCATCACCCCACTAAGCATCATTTCTATCGTCCTCACTTTTGCCATTGCATATATCCTCATCACTTTCACCGATAGCAATGTGCCATGGTGGGATAGTGTCACTACCTCATTGAGCATAGTGGCGATGTGGATGATGGCTCGCAAATATATTGAGCAGTGGTGGGTGTGGATTGTGGTCGATGTGATTAGTGCCGGTCTTTATGTTTATAAAGAATTATTTTTCACTGCGGGATTATATGCTCTCTATGCGATAATAGCATATTTTGGTTACAAGAAATGGAAAGAATTGATGCTCACACAATGATAAGTTACGATTTCGCACCTCAAGCCATAGTGGTGGGAGGTGGAGATTTCCCTTCGCATGAAATGCCGCTGAAGATGCTCCATGGCACTTCTATGGTGGTGTGTTGCGACGGTGCTGCCGATGAATACCTTGCTCATGGGCTCACTCCATGGCGCATCGTGGGAGATGGTGATTCTTTGAGCGATGACGCAAAATCGAAATATCACAATATAATACGCATCAATCCCGACCAAGAGACCAACGACCAAACTAAAGCCGTGGAATATCTTGCTGCGAAAGGAATTCGCGACATTGCAATCGTCGCAGCCACAGGCCGTCGCGAAGATCACACACTCGGCAACATCAGTCTGCTCATCGAATACCTTCGCAAAGGGCTTAATGTGAGAATCTATACCGACTATGGCATGATGGTGGCATGCAGTGGCAATCAATCGTTTCAATGCCCCAAAGACACTGCCGTGTCAATATTCGGATTTGGCACCGAGGGAATGAAAAGTGAAGGATTGGCCTACCCCATTCGCGACTTCTCATCGTGGTGGCAAGGCACTCTCAACAAAACTCTCACCGACCACTTCTCTATCACTTGCCAAGGAGAATATATAGTATTTATCAATTACTAAGGTTTATCGTCGGTTTTATCAATTTATCGTCGGTCGAAGGCGCAGTTTATCGTCGGTGTTCAACAACTTACTCAATCAGAAAGATTGAGTATTATATAACCAACCCATTCGAGTTGTCTTTTCTATTGACATGTTCCTTTCAGACTCCTAATATTTAATTCATACCACAAAGTCTTGTTCAATGAAACGGGCTACTGAGTCGGAGGTGTTGGGGCCGATGACTTTGTGGGCGATAGCTTTTACTTCGGGGAGGGCATTTTCGACGGCTACAGCCACATCGGCGACTTGCATCATGGGGATATCGTTGAGATTGTCGCCAAACACCACTACTCTATCGGCACCGACTTCGGCTGCTAATTGCTTCACTGCTGCAGCTTTCGACACTCCGGGAGCAAATAGTTCGAGCAGTCCGGTTTCCTTACCGAAAATATCTATATAACACGACACCGAGCAATCAACTGAGGCACGAAGGTCGTCGGCAAGGGCAAAAATCTTATCACATTCTCCCATCGCAAAGAAAAATACTACTCCGGGCAATGTGGGCAACAATCCTTGTGGGGTGTCGATATTGAAATTCTTCAGCCCGAGGTTAAGGCGTCCGTTGACAAATGCTTGCTCACCCTCGCTCATCGCACCGTTATGATACACTTGCATAGTCTCGCCCTCTCGCAAAGTATAGCGAAAAGGGTTTACGCCATATTCGGCACACTTTGCCATGAGCCGGCAATAGGTATCGTCGGTAAGATATTTAGTGTTGCAATATGACCGAGTGTTACGACACCACATCGCCGCTCCGGTCATCACAATTGCCGGCAACGACGTTTCCACATTGGCTAGTATTATTTCCACTGTGGCCGGAGTGCGAGCCGTGGCTACCGTGATATTTGCACCTCGACGAGTCAAATCGGTAATGATGCGAGCCGATGTGTCGCTCAACTTACTATCGGCACCAAGCAAAGTGCCATCCATATCGCTAATATAAAGAGTCTTTCCCATAATTAACTGCAAAGATAGTCAATCGAGAGCAAAGCGAAAGAAGGAAAGAAAAAAGATTTTATTTTAAAGCCTTCATGAAAAAATAAAAAAAACAAGCACGACTCCGAAGAATCGTGCTTATTATTATTTTATGCTATATTATTTCAATATTATTCGAGGTAGCAAGCATAAGGTACTACTGAAAGGTCGAGTGTGATAGTGTAAGTACCAGCAGCAGGAGCTTTGAGGTTAGCACCATCAGGAACAAGATTATATTCATCAGCACCACCAAGGTTGATAGCCCAGTCGTTGTTGCAACGGAACTTATACTCATCACCTTCGTTGAGAGTGATAGTACCAGTCCAGAATAGGCCATCTTCGCTTGTCAAAGGAAGTGATTCGCTCCAACCGTTGAAACCACCGATTACGCCGATTGTTTCAATCTTAGTAGCGCTCCATGTCAAAGCAGCGATGTCAACTTTACACCAATAGAGACCTTTTTCAGCAACTGTAAGGTTACCAGCACCACCATCGGTAGAAAGTTTGCCTTCTTCTCCGGCATCACCATAGTTAGTGTGGTTCCAGTCAGCAGCAGAAGTGAATTTGAAACCGCTTGGAGAAAGGTTAGCGAAGCCCATGTATTCAGTATAGTTGTTAGTGAACAACATTTGTGAACCACCATGGTTCCAACCGTTAGCATCACCAGGAGTCCAAAGGTTTTCAACAGCTGAAGAGAATGAATAAGTCAAAGTTTCCATGTTGACAGTGAGCAACCATGTACCAACAGGCATTACACCCCAACCTTCACCGGCTACCAATGTACCAAATTCAGCAGAAGTTTCATCAGCTACAGGAGCATAAGTGAGTTCAGCACCTTTAATCGCCCATTCTTTAGCAGCGGTAACATCTACCTTAGCAGTGAATACTGGATTGTCATAAACATCACCTGTGTGATTCATTGCGATAGTTTCACCACCATTGATAACAAGGCTATAAGAATCTTCGATAGTTACAGCAGCAGGGAATGGAGTAACAGATACTTTGTGAGCACCATAATAAAGGTTTGGATTACCGATGCGCACTGAAGAAGTTCCATTAACTACATAAGCAGCAAAACGCACATAAGCATCTTGAGTTTTAGGATTTTTACCAAGAACTTTGAGGTGAGCAGCTTGCCAATCGGCAGGGTCAACACACACTTGGTTGTTTACTACAGCTGTAGCAACTTCTTGAACAGCAGCGAAATCTTCGGTTTTTGACAATTGCATCACAAAAGTCAAATCACCTACTGCAGGAAGGTTTTGAGCTTCTACTACGTTGAGCACAGCAGCATCAGCTTCTGCATCAGCGAGAGCTTTAAGATCAAAAGCAGGAATAGAGTCAACCGGAGCTACAACGATACCTTCAGCCGACATGATAGGCTCTTGAGGATTGCTTTGAGGAATTGCAGTTGACTCGTCCTCACAAGCAGTGAAACCAAAGGCAAGAGCCGCCAATAACATTATGCTAATTTTTTTCATATTGTTTATTTCTCTTGATTTTAACTTGCCGGAGCCGGGCGGAAAGCGGAGCCAACCGCCCTTTCTCGACAAATTATTGATTAATCATTATTTTTGAGTAAAAGTCACTTGGAGGTTTTTCATGTCAACCTTAACTTCAACTTTGCCACCAGCCCAGTCGGGACAGTTCCAGCTACCTTTACCGTCAGTTGCAGCACCGGTATAAACGCCATCAGTCAAAGTGATGTCAATTGGACTGTCTTCGGCTTGTGAGCCAAATGAGTCAGCATCCCAACCAGAAAGAGTTTTGTAGAAACGGAACATGAATTCACCAGCGTTAACGTCGAATGTGCCGGTATATACACCGTTACCTTCGATGTCATAAAGTTTCCAAGCTTCATAATGAGCAGCATTATCGGCCGAAGGAGCAGTCCAGCCCGAAGGAGCACCTACAAGATAAATAAATGGTTTATCGCTTGTATCAACGCCACCGGCTTCAATGATTACACTCATATTGTTCATATTAACAGTAATCTTCATTGAACCACCAGCCCAATCGGGGAAGTTGAATGAACCTTTACCTTTCACGATAGGACCATTATAGATACCACCATCGAGAGTGCAATCAATAGGATTATCGTCGGTTTGTGAACCATAAGAGTCAGCGTCCCAACCTGTCAATGCAGTATAGAAACGGAACATTGCTTGACCGGCAGGAACATCAAAGATACCTGTATAAACTTTGCTACCGATAGCATTAGCGCTTTCAAACAAGCGGAAATCAGCATAGTGACCTGCAGCGCCTGCATCTGGACCGGTCCATCCGGTAAATGCACCTACAACATAGATAAAGCCAGGAGATTGGATAGCGCAATATTCTTTAACTTGGTCAATTTTTACCACGTTAGAAATGATATCACTACCATCAATGCCTTTAATTTGAGCAGATACGCGGAAATATACGGCACGAGCAGGTTCATCGGTATAATCATCTTCGCTTGTAATACCACGAAGTTTGCAGATTGCTTCAGCGATTTCACTTTCGGGAACTTGAGCATAGCAAAGTTTATATTCACTAGTCAATTCCATTGATTCAGAGAAATCTTCAAGAAGAGAAACAGACACTTTGTATGATGCAGGAGCAGCATAGCCATAATCGGGTTGTGACCAAGTGAGGTCTAATGTACCATCTTCTGTGAGTTCATAATACTGAGCGGCAAGAGCAGGAGTATTGAGAGTGAACTCAGTTGGTTTGTTGTATTGTGGTTCGGTATCTTCCTTACAACTATTGAATGTAAGAACGGCTACCAAGCACGCAAAAAGAATTGATATTTTTTTCATTTTACTTTACTCTTGTTAAAATTCAACATTGAGTTATGATTAGTAACCGGGGTTTTGTTTGTAACCTTGGAAACTGATAACAGTAGAAGGAATTGGGAAAATGTTCATATGAGCAGGAGTTGGAGCACCACCTTCGGCTACATTACCTTTCCAGTTCCAGTTATAGTTGCCACCGGCATATTTGTTATGACGTACGAGGTCGGTACGACGGCAGTTTTCACCATAAAGCTCACGGCTACGTTCGTCAAGGATATTGTCGGCAGTAAGTTGAGCCAAGTTCCATGGTTCAATCCAAGCACGTTCACGAACATAGTTAACATATTCGAGAGCTGAAGCACGATCACCTACACCACCGAGCACAGCAGCTTCAGCTGCAGTCAAGTAAATTTCAGCAAGACGGATAACAGTCCAGTCTGCATCAGCGAAAGCATTCGAAGCAGGAGGATTCTTTTCAGAATCTACATTACCGAATTCATCATATGCATAGTTAGTATATTTAACAGGCACATAACCATCAGCAAAGTTAGTGATAGAAGTGTTTTCGATTTTAGCACCATCTTTCTTTGTCATCCAAAGAGAAGCACGAGCATCCATTGAGTTACCGGCATCGTCCCAATCGAAACGTTCAGAGAGTTGAGTACGAGCATTCATACAAGTCCATGATGCGTTCAACCCGGTTGTAGCATTTGTCATGTTAAGACCCGGAGTTGAAGTAGATGAACCGGCAGCGATGTAGAATGTAGAGCCACCATAGTTTTGGAGATGGTCACCATCTTGAGGAATACCCCAAATGATTTCGTTTACACGACCACCTTCAGGCATGTATTCATCGTTGTTGGCACCGAAAAGAGCGATATAAGAATCAGCAAGACCAGAACCGTTGAAACCGGCACCTTGGTGATGTTTGATAATTTTGTCGCAGATAGCCCAACATTTGTCGTAAGCAGGAACACCTGAGAAAACTTCAGCATTAAGATAGAACTTAGCAAGAAGAGCATCACATGCTTCTTTACCTACATAACCATAAGCAGGTGCATTGTAAGTTTCACCCCATGAAGTAGAAACTTCTTCAAGACCTGAAACAACCTTGTTGTAAAGGTCGGCACGATTCCATTGTTCAGGAGCAGTACCCGCAGGCATTGTTTCATCTTGATAACCGGCGTTACCAAACATGTCAATTGCATAGAAGTAGCAAAGACCACGAAGAACTTTTACTTGTTTCTTATACTCTTCAGCAATAGGCATAAGGTCTTCAGTGAGGTAGAATTTACCATTATCAACCGTACGAAGGAACTCATTACAGAGAGCGATACAAGTGTAGATACGAGAATAAGTAGTGTACATTACACCATTATCGGCAGCAAATTGCATAGTAGCAAGTTCATATTGACCTGCGTCACCAAATTGTTTCCATGCAAATTCATCGGTAGTTAATTCGTTACAAACGAATACGGCACGAGTGAAAGAGTTAGCACCTGCGTCACCACCAGAGATGATTGAACTACCGGGACCATTATAACCCGAAGTAGCAAGTGATTGATAGCACTCAGCGAGCACGCGATCCATATAACCTTTTGGATCTTGAGCAAACACGTCGGGTGTCATATCATTGGGATCGATCACAGGATTATCGAGGTCATCAACGCAAGAAGTCAAACCTAGCGAAGCAACCAATCCCAAAGCAATGAAAAATTTATTTAATGATTTCATAATTTATCTTCTTTACTTTAATTTGAGATTAGAAAGTAGCAACTAAACCGAGAGTGAATGAAACAGGACGTGGATATACGTTGTTATCTACACCTGAGAACACTTCAGGATCAAGACCACGATATTTAGTGATTACGAATGGGTTTTGAACAGCACCGAATAGACGCAATTTGAGGTTGTCATTGAGCAATTCGTTCCAAGTATAACCAAGAGTAATGTTGTCGCAACGGAGGAAACCTGCATTTTCAAGGAAGTAGTCGCTACGTACAAGGTTAGAGTTAGCGCTTGCATCATTGAAATAGAAGTCAGATTTTACAAGGTTGTTTAGACCATAACGATCAACTGTGGTGAGGTTAGTTTTAGAAGCAAGAACAGAGTTGAACACATAGTTACCAATGTTGGCACGGAGTTGGATTCCGAGGTCCCAGTTCTTATAGTTAAATGTGTTGTTCCAAGAAAGAGTCACTTTAGGATCGCGTGAGTGTTTGATCACGAGGTCAGCGTCGTTGATTTCACCATCTTGGTTTTGGTCAACATATTGGTTAGGAATTGGGTTGCCATCTTGGTCGTAAACTTGTTCAAGAAGATAGAATGAATAAGCAGGGTGACCGGCTTTGTGAACTTGAAGAGCACCGGCATTTTCAGAAGCAGGGTTACCTGCTGCTTGCAAGTAGTAAGATTGGTCTTCAGCATTAGAACCTGTCAACTTAGTCAATTCATTTTTATTCCAAGCCACATTAAGAGCAGTACTCCATGTGAAATCTTTAGTTACAACCGGTTTTGCACCGATATTTGCTTCAACACCAATATTGCGAAGTTCACCGATGTTGCGGTCCATATAGTTAGTAGTAGTCATACCTGCAGGAACCGGTACATAAGCGAGCAAGTCTTTAGTGTCACGGAGATACCAATCTAAGCTTGCAGTGATGCGATTATTCAACCAACCCATGTCGATACCAACGTTCCAAGTAGTAGTTTCTTCCCACTTGATTTCTTCATTGTATGCTTTTGGATAAAGAGGATTAATCCAATCTCTTAATGTACCATCTGCATTAAATTTACCATCAGGAGAAGGATAGTCAACTACGCCTGAAGAAGTAGATTGAGCATAAACAGGGATGTAAGGATAGTAACCACCTACTGCTTGTTGACCTGTGATACCCCAACCGAGACGAAGTTTGAATTCATTCATCACATTTTTAGCAGATTCGAAGAAGTCCATTTCTGAAATCTTCCAACCGAGAGCCAATGATGGGAATAGACCCCAACGAGTATCGGGAGAGAAACGAGAAGTTCCGTCATCACGAAGAGTAAATGTCAAAAGATATGTGTTATCGAATGAGTAGTTCAAACGTCCGAAGAATGATACAAGATTCAATTGACCTTTCCAATAGTAAGTAGGTTGGTCGTTATAAGATTGACCGATATGAGAAACATCTGCAAAATCAAAAGTATAAGGATTTTCAGCATTCTCAGCATCATAAGCATATTTATAACCGATAGTATTGAATGTAGTCAAACTATTACCTTGATAATCGAAACGTTGCCAAGAATAACCGGCCATTACGTCAAGTGAAGACTTGATTTCTTCGAAATCCTTCTTATAGTTTGCATAGAAATCAAGAAGGGTGTTGCGTTGAAGTTCGTAGTGGTTGTAGATTGTTCCTGAACCATCATAATAGTTACCACGCCATGCTTGAGGTGAGTTTGCAGCAGTAGTGCTTACTGTTTCGTTCTTTGACACGTCATAACCGAGGTTCAAGTTGAAACGAAGTTCGGGTAAGAAGTGAAGAGCATAGTCAAGTTGCAAGTTACCATTAGAACGTAAAATTTCGGCAGTGTTGTTAACTGACTCTAGCATTGAAAGTGGGTTATTAGGAGAGTTGTCAAGAGGTTTACCTGATGCATCAGTCAAAGTTGTATAGCCATTAAATGGTTTAATAGCAGACACTGAAGTACCTACTTGGCTTGCAGCATAACCATTGTAAACAGGAAGTGTTGGGTTGTAAGTAAGAGCAGTACCCACAGCACCTTGGTCAGCCATACGGTTCTTGATATAAGTACCTTTAGCATTTGCTTGAACAGAAAGAAGACCGTTGAAGAATTTAGGAGTCAAGTTGAAACCTACAGTAGTACGGTCCATGCGAGAAGT
The DNA here is from genome assembly GCA_017409345.1 of Muribaculaceae bacterium. Taxonomy (GTDB): domain Bacteria; phylum Bacteroidota; class Bacteroidia; order Bacteroidales; family Muribaculaceae; genus RGIG4079. The sequence goes on from JAFQSX010000017.1 coordinate 114,905, forward strand.
TTTAAGAATACCGTTGTTGTTGGTATAAGAAGCCGATACACGATAAGGAAGGAATCCTGCAGTACCACCAACGCTCAAACTATAGTCGTGAGACACTGTTGTGCGAAGCACTTCGTCTTGCCAATTGGTATTAGCATTGCCTAGTTGAGATATAGCAGATTCAGTACCGATTTGTTCAGTAACAACTTTGCGGAATTCGTCAGCACCCATCACATCCCAAGTTTTGCGCGCTGTATTAACGTGCATATTGGCAGTGAAGTTTACTTGAGGACGACCACTTTGACCTTTTTTAGTAGTGATGATGATTACACCATTAGATGCGCGAGAACCATAGATAGCAGTTGCAGAAGCATCTTTCAACACAGTCATAGACTCAATGTTGTCAGGAGAAATCATTGTCAATGGGTTGGTACCACCATAACCTTGATCACTCAAGGGCACTCCATCAAGCACGATCAATGGGTCGTTGCTTGCGCTCAAAGAAGCACCACCACGAATGCGGATAGCAGCGCCACCAGTAGGGTTACCACCATCGGTAGTTACAACCACACCTGGAGAAGCACCTACAAGCATGTCTTGTGCTGAAGTTGAGATACCTGCCTCAATTTCATCTGGTTTAATTACTGCTACAGAACCGGTAGCATCTGATTTCTTAACGGCACCGTAACCAATTGCTACGACTTCGCCAAGTACTACACTGTTCTCTTGTAGAACTACATTAATTGAGGTTTGGCCATTAACGGCTACATCTTGTGTTTGATAACCAACATATGACACTATTAAAGTGCTGTTGGCATCAGCTGCAATCTGATAATTACCATCAATGTCTGTTGCCACACCATTGCCTGTTCCTTTAACAAGCACACTGGCACCGATGAGTGGTTCACCGGCTGGATCGGTTACAGTACCTGATACTGTAATCTTCTGCGCTAAAGCAGGGAAAGAAAGGCAAAGCACCATTACTAGGGCGAGCCAGGCTTTCCGATTCATTTGAAAACAAATGTTCTTCATGCAAGAATCTTTTTTAGTTTTACTTAGTTTTACAAAAATTTATTAATCTCTAATATTTCTCTACTTTTACCTGTGGATTTAACCATCTACCAATAGCATACAACAATTGAAGCACAATATGCAAGATACATATCTGCTTATAATTAATGTGTCATTATTGGTATCATACTTATTAAATCTTTAAAATCATGCCAATATAGGCTTTATTGTTTTCCATGAACAATAAAACTATACTTTCAGCATACAAATTAAACTATAATTTTTCAAATTTGTTTACTTTTTAATCGTCAAATATAGTAAAATGGTCAATTTTAACAATTATATGTTAAAAATAACCCCTATTTTAACACATAACTCACTTGCCATAGAAATTATTCTTCACATTTCGTGTGATTGCAACAAAATTACCAATGGTTATAATCCCCACAATAACAACACCTATTATTATAGATGGTAGCAACGAGGCACCCTCAACCCCTAACTCATCTAGAGGCGCGCGCCATAACATTGTGGCAACTAGAAGGATAATTATTGCAAATGCCAATACTCCAACATTTACCAAACCTACTAATTGATAATAATATCGAGCAACTTGACTCGGAGAATAACCCAGTAGCATTAAATCATGTAATTTTTCCTTATTTTTTTGCAACAATAGATATATACTCAACATCAATATAAAGAATGCCAGAATACATATTATAATTCCCACACTCACCACTACTGCAGTGATGATTGACAAGAAATAAGACGCCTTGCCATTATCAACTTTATCTCCTGCCACCTCATAATTATTTTGCTCAAGATAAGATGTTATATCGGGATTTCCGGGGCTATTAACTTCAATTATCAATCGCGACGGCATTTTATTCTTATCTGTCGCATATCTATCATTAGCCCATTCCAAAAAATCTTGAGGTACGGCAATTGTATTCATTCGCGAAGAGAATCCCACGATACGAGCAGCATACACCTCAGTAGCATTATCGCTCGCACGAGATAAATATAATTTCAATGGCACTTTACCTATAGTAGATTCACTTAATTGTGGCAAACCTCGAGTGGTTGCAAATCCAAAATTATATAATGCCAAATAATCTTTCGACAATATGATTGGCACCTCTCGTTGACCAGGCGTAAAGCCCCAGTCATCGGGCTTTATATCAAAAAAGTCATCGGGAATCGACTCTAAAAACAATGCCGAAGACACTCCATGCCCTCCTAAATTGATCGAAGCTCTAACATCAAAGGCTGCTGCTGTAAACTTCCCAACTTTACGCGTCCATGGTTGAGACTTTATATCCTCAATATCCCTTTCGGAGAAGGCCGTATTTCCAAAAAGGGTGTTTACCCCCGACACTCGCTTTGAGATTATCAGATAATCTTTAGAGAAAAAAGAGTCCTCTTCTTCCCACACCTGATTTATATCATTATAAAATTGTATTGCAGTGAGAACTATTGACAACCCAACAAGATTGGCCAACGCATAACCCACAATCTGCGACACACTCACATTTCTGCGCAATAAACGCCACACAACATTATTACGTTTCAACATCACAAATTAATTTGAATTGACATTGGAAGATTTATTTTATTACCCACTGAAGTCGCAATAACACTTGCATTCTGTGCCTTGGCCTCCTCGTCAATAAGCCTTGCCACTATCGCATTATTCCGTTCATCAAGATGACTTACCGGTTCATCCAAAATAAGAAAATCAAATGGTTGGCACAACGCTCGCACAATTGCCACTCGTTGTTGCTGCCCCACCGACAGATAGGCTGCCGGCTGATGCACCTTATCGGATATTTCCAATCGACGCAACATATCAAGAATCTCACTCTCGGTTTTATATCCTGTGAGTCTATTTTTTATCTGTATATTCTCCATTGTAGTCAGTTCAGGAAACAAGCGCATCTCTTGAGGCAATAATGCAAGAGCATGAGTGCGCAATTCACACCATCTTTCGACTGTGAAATTTCGCACATTTTCGCCATCAAAAAGGATTTCCCCACTATAATCATTCCGATTGCCATAAATAAAACTGCAGAGCGAAGACTTTCCCGTTCCCGACTCGGCTTCAATCAGATAATTATTAGTACATGTAAATTCCAATTTATGCAACCACACTTGAGAGTCTTTTACAGGAGACTCTTTTTCACTTCCTGCAAAGACACGAGGCAACACATTATTTAATGTTATCGTTTTTATCATTCTATTGATTTTATAAAATAAGGCTCAATAAGCTATCCGGCAATTTTACATCCAAATCAATCTTAACCACTTCATCTTCAACCAACACCTTGGCATTAACTCCATCAACAAAACCTAATACAGATGCCATATCTTTCAAATTCAACACTGCTGCAGCATGACATGATAATACATGTTTGGCAATATTCTCATTTGGAGATTGAGTATCTGTCGCCCCATTTGACATTACAAAGAAGTCATCATATTTACCTATTTTGATTGGACTTTCAGGATTAGGAATAACATAAAAATCTCCATCACGAGGCAATGCAAATCCATAATCACTTTCTATTGTTGATACAATCTTCGTAACAGCACCATCGATTTTTTCTTGAGGCATTTGTGCCATAAACTTCACACTCCACGTTTCAACGTTCTGCACGTTTTGTTTAGTTAATGGAACATTTGGAGCAATAGTCAGCAACACGCCCCCATTAATAGACCTAATATAAGGACGCATCACATCTACCAAACCCTTATCACCATAATCTAGCATGGGAGTAACCAACGATTCAAGAGCATCCCAATCAACCTTTGAATCAATTCCTATTGCCAATGCAAATATAGCATTTTGAGGTATCTGTGACAATGTTTTATCATCAAGACTTCCCATGTAATTACCTATATTCAACATTGAGCCATCACTCTTCTTAGCCGAAAGTTCGCCCACAATACCCATCTGTTTAAAATCGGAAGACCAACAAATCAAACCATCTTTCCCTAATACATCAAGATTCAACCCTCTCGTTGAGCAAACACACTTCACATCTTTTTCTTGCGAAAGCAATTGACAGACATCCTCTTTGGCTGAAATTGGATTCTTAGCCGCCTTATTAAGTTCGGTCTTTAATGCAGCAACCTTACTCACTCGCTCCACAATCCATGCTTGATTATTCTTTATAGCAATTACACCCATTTCAGGCTCTTTATAGCAAGTAAAGCCTTCTATCTGCTCACCTTTACCACATAATTCTTCTAATTTTACCTCAACCAACTCCGGTTCATTTAAAATCATAGTCACGTAGGAATCTCCTTCGATTGATACGAACGCAGCTATTCGAGACAAATCGACCAACTCCATACCGGCATACAAGCCTGCCTCAAAATTTTTCTTATCCTCTTTTGATACTGCCATATCCAATATAGACTCAACACATTTCATGCTTTCGGGATACTTAATCCCTTCTTCAGATATCTCAATTCCCAAATGCGTCATTGATGTATTCACATTTATCATTGATACCACTTCAGCATCGGCAGGGATTGTATCAAGAATTGGATCTGAATCTTTTGCACATGACGATACAATCATCATCATTGCAACAATCGCAAAATTTATTATTCGTTTCATAACCTTTTAAATTTATCCTTTTCACAAATTTACACATAAACTGCAATATTCCTATACTTAGAGAATAAAAAAATCCAATCACACTAAAATTTATATAACTAGAACTTTTCTTACTCCAATAGACTTATAGTCCCCAATAATTTTCACTCTCTATTATCAATTATCAATTCTTTTAACTATCTTTGCATTATAAATCAAAAAAAACAATCAACATTAATAAAATGACTCATATTTCCGACCGCGTTCAATCGCTCTCTCCATCGCAAACACTAGCAATGTCACAAAAGAGCAACGAGTTAAAGGCACAAGGTGTCGATATTATCAACCTCTCTGTTGGCGAACCCGATTTCAACACGCCCGACCACATCAAAGAGGCTGCAAAGCGTGCTATTGACGAAAACTTCACATTCTACACACCCGTTCCGGGTTATATGTCTTTGCGCAAAGCAATTGCCGACAAACTCAAAAACGAAAACGGTCTTAATTATACCCCCGAACAAATCGTCGTATCAGGCGGTGCAAAACAATCACTATGTAATGTCATTTTGAGTGTTATCAACCCAGGTGACGAAGTAGTTATCCCCACTCCTGCATGGGTTAGTTATGTTGAGATGGTGAAACTAGCCGAAGGCACTAATGTTCTTGTTCCTGCTTCTATCGAGCAAGATTTCAAAGTTACACCTGCTCAACTTGAAGCAGCAATCACACCTAAAACTCGTATGGTGCTTCTTTGTTCTCCTTCAAACCCTACCGGTAGCGTTTACACAAAGGACGAATTAAAAGGATTGGTAGAAGTCCTCGCCAAATATCCCGATGTACTTGTTCTTGCCGACGAAATCTATGAGCATATCAACTTTACAGGCGAATTCACTTCTCTTGGTTCATTCCCTGAAATCGCTGATCGCACAATCATCGTGAATGGCGTATCTAAAGCATACGCAATGACCGGTTGGCGCATCGGATTCATCGCAGCCCCACTTTGGGTAGCAAAAGCAACCAACAAATTACAAAGCCAATACACTTCAGGTGCATCTTCAGTAGCACAAAAAGCAGCAGAAGCAGCATATACCGGTTCTCAACAATGCGTTGAAGATATGCGCGTAGCATTCCAACGCCGCCGCGACCTTGTTGTATCTCTTGCTCGCGAAATTCCCGGCATCAAAGTCAATGAACCACAAGGCGCATTCTACCTATTCCCCGAAGTATCTAGTTATTTTGGCAAAAAATATGGCGACAAAGTAATTAACAATGCAGCTGACTTGGCAATGTACCTTCTTGAAGAAGGTCATGTGGCTACTGTTGATGGCGAAGCATTCTGTCTCCCCGGATACATTCGCTTATCTTACGCAACAAGCGACGACAACATCCGAGAAGCAATGCGTCGCATCAAAGATGCACTTTCTCGTCTCGCATAATCAACACATCACTCATAAAATATAAACCCCACCGAATCCCACGGTGGGGTTTATATTTTTCCCAAACCGTTAATAATCTTAATAGAAAGTGGCAAATACAAATTAATTGTGTAACTTTGCATCACGAAATAAATTAACAACAAGATACAATGGATTTTATTGAAGAATTGACCTGGCGTGGCATGATCCACACCGTAATGCCGGGAACTGACGAACAACTAAAGAAAGAAATGACTACGGCTTATTTGGGCATTGATCCCACTGCCGACTCTCTTCATATTGGCCACTTGGTGGGAGTAATGATGCTCAAACACTTCCAACGTGCCGGACATAAACCCATCGCTCTCGTTGGTGGCGCTACCGGTATGATTGGAGACCCATCAATGAAAAGTCAAGAACGCAAACTTCTTGATGAAGAAACATTACGACACAATCAAGAAGCCATCAAAAAGCAACTTGCAAAATTCCTCGACTTTGATAGTGATGCGCCCAATGCCGCTGAATTAGTCAACAACTACGATTGGATGAAAAACTTCTCATTCCTTGATTTCATCCGCGATGTGGGTAAACACATCACCGTAAACTATATGATGGCAAAAGACTCTGTAAAAAAACGTCTATCGGGCGAATCTCAACAAGGGATGTCATTTACCGAATTCTCATATCAACTCGTACAAGGATATGACTTCTTAACTCTTTACAAAGACAAAAATTGCCGTCTTCAACTCGGTGGTTCTGACCAATGGGGTAACATCACAACCGGCACCGAATTAATTCGTCGCACAGTTGGTGGTGAAGCATACGCACTCACTTGCCCTCTTATCACCAAAGCCGATGGCGGTAAATTTGGCAAAACCGAGAGCGGAAATGTATGGCTCGATCCTCGCTATACTTCTCCTTACAAGTTCTATCAATTCTGGTTAAATGTATCAGACGCCGACGCCGAAAAATATATCAAAATCTTCACCGAACTATCTCGCGAAGAAATTCAAACACTCGTTGAAGAGCAAGAAAAAGATCCCGGGTTGCGTCCATTGCAAAAACGCCTTGCAAAAGAGATTACTACAATGGTACACTCTGCCGAAGAATACGAGGCAGCAGTTGAAGCATCACAAATACTCTTCAGCAATAAAGCCTCTGAAACACTTCGCAAAATTGATGAAGCAACACTTTTGGCCGTATTTGAAGGCGTTCCCACTTTTGAGATTGAAAAAGCCGATATTGAAGCCGGAATTAAGATTGCCGACCTTTTAACCGACAAAGCAAACGTATTCCCTTCTAAAGGCGAATTACGCAAACTCGCTCAACAAGGTGGTGTTTCAATCAACAAAGAAAAAATTGCCGACGTATATACCGAAGCATCAACCGATATGTTACTCAACAACAAGTATATACTCGTTCAAAAAGGCAAAAAGAATTATTTCTTGCTAATTGCAAAATAAAAAAAGTTGCAAAAAAGTTTGCACAATAAAAAAAATGTGCGTACCTTTGCAACGCTTTAGGACGGAAGTCTTGGGCAATAAGGATTGTCTTATGGTGTAATGGTAGCACTGCAGTTTTTGGTTCTGCCTGTCTAGGTTCGAATCCTGGTAAGACAACTTAAGAGAAGCGCTGATATAATGTCAGCGCTTTTTCTTTTATTGACATTGGGCATATTTAGTCTCAATAGTATTTAGTGTGGGCAAGCAAAAAGTTTAGCGATTCTGAAAAGGAAAAAACTTCGGCTCTGTAGTAAAAAGGTGGGCAAAGGTAAACAAAAATAGCGCGACTTATTAATCAAAATAGGGCAAGGTGGACAAAATAGGGATTATTGGTGGTCAAAATCGCACATAAAAAACACCCCTGACCACTTATTGATTTGAGGGCTTATTCCCTAAAGGTGGATTGACTCGCGTCTCTGCAGACGCAGTATATAGTCGGGAGGTTTGCTATCCGGAGATTTCGGGCTAACGCCCTCAACCACTCGGTCATTGCCCCTATCAAACATCGGCAAACTAACGGCACACATCGCTTCGCATTCACGTGTTTCGCACGGTAACTATCATACTAATTACAACTGAACCTCAATCCCCTCAAGGCCCATACATTTCGCTTAGGCACGCTTTGCGTGTTTGCCTCTCAGTCAAATTTACGCCCCCTATTGAGCCATTGGCACACTATCGTCAGCACAGGTAAGGTGGACAAAAAAAAGCGAGCAATCCATTGTGGATTGCTCGCTCATTATAGTGAGTTTATTTCAAGTTACTTGATGTAAACTTTAGAAGAACGGTTGCCTTGAAGTTTAATGTAGATGCCATTAGAAGGATTAGCGACTTCTACACCTTGGAGGTTGAAGTAACGAGCTGGAGCGTCAACATTTTCGTCAACGATTTCAGTTTCGATATTTTCAACACCAGTCATTTCAACAGCGAATAGGAATTTTTCAGCAACTGTACCTGGAACGAAGTGGTAGATGTGTACTGAGTTTTCTGTATTAGGAACAGCGATGAAGCTACCGAAGCAAGCACCAAGACCGGTCTTTTCACCTTCACTCCAACATGCTTCAAGAGCGCCTTCTCCGTTAAAGATACCGAAGATTGAGCCACGAGTATTTGATGTACCATCTGAAGTCATTGGCATGATGAAGTAAGACTTATCGTAGAGTTGGAACCAATCGAAACCTTCTACTGATGCGTTAGCTACAGTGTGACCTGCAGATGATTTTTCAGAGAATGTCCAAGCCTTAACCATGTCAGAGTTGTCATCATTCCAAGCGAATACGCTACCTGGAACAGAACGTGAACGCAAGATGAATGCATTTGACAAGTCGTTGTTATCGTCCATAAGAGCATCGATTTCAGCTACAGTAGCGAATGCAGGTTGTGGACAGCATGAAGTAGTAAGTCCTACACCTGCGATTGGGTTAGTAACTTGAGTGTAGTCAGTATCAACCGCACCATTCTTAATCTTAACAACGAGAATTGCAGTACCACCATTAGGAGTGATGAATGCATAACCACCTTCGCTTGAAAGCATGTTACCACGGATACGGCCTAATTGGTCACAACGTCCTGGAGTCCAACCTTCGATAGCGCTCAAGTCAATCTTATAAGTTGATTTGAGGTCGGCAGAGATAAGAGTGTAGTTAGAACCTGAAGCAGCACCTGCGAAACCAGTGTTAACAAGGATATTACCAGCGTCGTCACAAGCGATACCTGTACCAATAGTTTGGTTATAGTTTGCAGTAAGAGCTGCAGAAGGATCGTAGTAAGTAGCAGAACCGGTAGATGTTATTTCCAAAATCTTATTGTTAGCTTTGTCGTTCACGAGAAGTTTGCCGTTAGAAACAGCAGCGAAACGAACGTCACCTGTAGCTGCTTGACCGGGAACACTTGAAGTGTTTTGCCATACCTTAGTGAGACCAAGAGCAAGAGCAGAATTTGCTTTACCCTTCAAAGTTACTTTTTGAGTAGTTGCACCATCAGAAGTCAATGTGAGAGTAGCAGTGTGGCTACCTACAGCAGAAGGATTATAAGTTACTTTAATAGTACCACCTGTTGTTCCGAGAGAAGTCTTATCGATAGAGAATGCAGCGTCACCGGCAAGAGCAACATTGATATTACCGGTCAAGTAAGAACCGGTGATAGTGATGTCTTGAGATTTAGATACTTTTTCAGTTGTTTCGATAGAAACTTCAGAAGGAGCAGAGATAGTAGGAACTTTTTCGTAAGTGTAAGTAGGAGCAGTACCGTGTTTGTAGTAAGCGATACCTTGGTTGTGAATCAATACCCACATTTCAACACCTGCATCACCGTTCACGTTAACACAGATACTTGAAGAAAGAGTAGTGTTACGAGTTGTTGAACTCATACCTGCTGAAGGATAGTTACCTGAGTTCTTAAGACCTTCAACAGCCCAACCAGCGCTACCATCGATAAGAACAGCACGACCACCAAGAAGAGTAGTAGTTTTGATTTCATCGGCAGTTGCAGCAGAACCGGCTTTAGTTACTGCTTGATAGTCAACAGCGAATGCATATTTGTTACCTTTGAATGAGAAAGGAACGAAGTCGTTACCACAACCGTGGAATGCTGCTTCTACGTTGAATGCAGTGTTAGGAATAGAAGCTGTCAACTCACCACCGGCAGTAATTTGAGATGGGAAGTGTTGTTGACCTGCTACCCAGAAGTTATTTCCATCAGGAATTGCACGTGGAGACATACCAATGATAAATGCATCGATATCAGCAACTACAGGAGTTTTAGATGCAGTGCCGTTAGAAAGAGCGTAAGTAACGAGTGAGTTACAGTTACCATTCTTAGCGTTACCATCAGCATCGGTATAGTCACGAGTTTGTTGAGCGAGGTAAACAAGTTTACCACTTGTCAAGTTACCTTGTACTTCGATAGCGTCACCAATACGAGTCATTCCACCGAGGTCGGTAGTTTCAAGAAGTACGCGAGGAGCAGCATCATCATTATCCCAAATGTAAACTTTGAGAGTCTTCATTGCATCGTTAGTTGACAATGCGATGTTAGTACCGATAAGTTTACCATCAACGTAAGCAACGTCAACAAGTTTCAAAGCACCACCTGAAACACCAGTCATGTTAAGGTCTTTGATGTGTTCAGCAGTTTGAGCCTTAATAACTTTCACAACACCATTAGTAGCGTCAACTACATAAAGTTTACCGTCACCAAATGCCATGTTACGATAGTTAGTCCAGTTAGCCATCCAACCGGCTTTCTTACCTGATTTTTCAGAGTAGTTCCAACCTTCGGTGAATGACAATGGTGGGTTCTTAGCTGTACCGGTTACAACCATAGAAGCTTTGTGAGTTCCACTTACGAATGAGATAGTAGTAGAGTGAGAACCTGCTTTAGAAGGTTTGTAAATAACATCAAATGTACCACCTGTAGCACCGAGAGAAGTTTTGCTGATAGAGAAGTTAGTGTTATCGCTATTTGAGATAGTGATGTTAGCAGAAAGAGAAGTACCTGTTACAGTGATAGTCTTAGAAGAAGTATTGCCAACAGGAGTTTCACCGAAACCTGTAGAAGCAGGATTCAAAGAGATACCAGTGTCAACACCTTCTTGCATGTCAATATTATTTTGAGTTGCTTTGTTGACTGTAGCAGTTACAGTTTTAGTTACAGTTTTGTAACCATCTTTCTTAAATGTAAGAGTATAAGTACCTGCAGGCACGAAGAATGCGTAAACACCATTACATTTTGCACCTGTAGAAACTGATTGATTCAAACCATTACCACTTAATGTAACAGTTACATTGTTCAACGCGAGGTAAGTGTCACGACCACGAGCAGTGTAGTTAGAGTAACCACATGATTTAGACACGTCGCGAACGTCACCCACGATACAAGCAGGAAGAGAACCAGAACCACCGGGAGCGGTCAAGTCACCTACTGCAATTTGCCAAGCGAGGAACTTGTTATAAAGAGAAGATTTGAAACGCAATGATTCTGGACGGTAGTCGTGGAACCAAGTTTCAACCAAGTAACCGGGTTGAGTGTTGGTACGAAGCACACCATAGTGCCATCCCATCAAGTCATAGTCGGCCATTGAACGAGGAGTGCTATAAGTATAGTTTGTCAAACATCCATTCTTATAGTTGTTATAAGAGTTCCAGTAAGCCATACGTTCTGAACCACCAATTGAGTTACTTGAGTTAGAACCTTTATAAAGCGCTACGTGGTAGTTAGCACTTGCGTTAGCACCATTAGAGTGCATAGAGATGAAGTAACCACCATAAGAACTTGAATAAGTAGCGATAGGAGTAAGGTCCAAGTCATCGGCAGAAGTATTTTTGCGACGAGACATTTTAACGGTACCACCATTCTTTATCAAGAATTGCTCCATGTGGAGAGCACGGTCGAGGTTACCTTCTGATTCATAGAAATATTCACCACCGAGCAAAGGCATAGGAGTAGGACGGTCATTAGAGTCAAAACCACCGTGACCTGCATTCACATACCATTTACCACCTTTGTTATAGTTAGAACTTATAGAAGTGTTACCTGTTTTAAAGTTAGCAGGAGTAGAAAGAGCATAAGTTCCGGTATAGTTTGATGCTACATCATAAGCGTATGTTACAGCACCTGCATTAGTAGCAAGTCCTGCAATTAATAATGCTGAAATTAATATCTTTTTCATGGCTTATTTTTCTTTAATAGTCATTAGATAGAGTTTACCATCTTCAGTGTGATAAGCAATTTTGCTACCATCGGCACTAACCGCAGGGAAAGTTTTGATTTCAGAAGATGTAGTAGAAAGTTGTTGAAGATTCTTGCCATCGGCGCCAACAATCATGATTTCACCTTTAGTAAGGTAGTAACCATCATGATCTTCGTTGTGACCTACAACATGACTATTGCCACGCCATTGAGGACAACCCATTTCGCCAAGTTTTACCAAGTTGCTACCATTTATGTCACAAATATATGCATAGTTAGCACAGTGGAAAAGGATTTTTGTTTTGTCGGGAGAAAGAGAAGTCCAGCAGTATTGAGGATCCCAAGGACCAAATTGACCTTTGAGAGGGTCAAGTTCGATGCGACGACCATTGTTATAAACAACGATCTTAAGGTCTTCTTCAGTAACAAAAATTTCATTAGGCATTTGAACAGCAGAAACAGGGCGAGTCACTTGTTTAGTAGTAACTTTACCTTGCAAACCTACAGATACTTTACCATTCACAAAGTTTACGCGATTGAAGTGGTCTGCTTTATGTAAGATAGCAGTACGTTCCAATGTCGCAAGATTAATACTGTAAAGAGAGTTACCTTGAATTTCGTCATCTTTTTGACGAACAACCAAAGTTTTACCATCTTCGCTGATAGCAGGCATCCAACCCGCACCACGCATGTCAGTAATCTTTTGATACTTTTGAGTTTTAAGATCGATGATACCAATACCATCATAACCGGCAGAAGATACCAATAGAGAGTTACCATCGGGAGTAAACATTGGATGGAATACATCTTCTACCCCTACTGAAAGTTGTTGATTGCTCACAACTTCGAATTGCTGTGCTTGTGCTGTCAATGCAGCAACTGCAGCAAGTGTCAACAGAAGTTTTTTCATGTAGAAACTGGTTTAAGAAGTTAATTAATATAATAAATTTATGTTAGTTTGCGACACAAAATATGTTCATCATGTGTACTATAATTTGCAAATATAGAAATTTATTTATGAAAAAAGCGCAATTTCAATTTCTATATTATGCTTTATTAACATTTTTTCAATTTAGGCAAACTTTGTTAATTGGAGAATTATCTCACAATATTATACCTCAACGAAATGATGCAACAATCTTCCCTACAACAAATACCACTGCAAACAATATCACTATTATTGCAGCACAAGGGACATTTATAATTGCAGAGATAAATAGCCCTACTACTCCACACACTATCGATATTAACATCGACAACAGCACCATCATCTTAAATCGAGGGGCAAACATCTCGGCTATCATTTGAGGCAAAGTGAGCATAGACATTAACAACATAATCCCCACAAGACGAATCGTAAGGACAATACACACGGCCACCATTGCCGTCATCACATAAGAAATAAATTTCACCGGCAAATGTGATACTCTGGCAAAATCACGATCAAATGCACATGCTATAATTTTATCATAAAATATCGCAAAGAAAACCAATAATATTAATGTATAAATAGCAAAAGCCCACAAATCGGCCGAGGAAATTGTCAATATATTTCCAAATAAAAACGCATTTAATTCAGGCACATATCCGGGAGTCAAAAATATAAACAACACCCCAATGGCCATACCCAATGCCCACACCACCGCCGTAGCCGAATCTTCACGCACTCGATAGCGTTCCGACATCCACTCCACCCCGGCTGAGGCTCCTATTGCAAATACTGAAGCCATAAAAATAGGGTTCACTCCAAGATAATAGCCTAATCCAAGTCCACCAAAACAAGCATGAGTAATCCCCCCCGAAATTGACACCAATCGGCGAGTTATAATATATGTCCCAATAAATGCGGCGGCAATGCTTATTATCACGATTCCCATCAACGCATTTGTAAAAAATGAATATTGTAATAAATCAAACATATAATTTACACATAATTATATCTAACAAAACTACGCTTGTTTTTGACGAGCCTCAGCCACTATCATAAGTAATTCTTCTCTCACCTCAATGGGCAACTCTATACCTCGCAGTTGTATACTACGCCCCCACCCTGCTATATCTTGAGGAAGAAGAGTCAATAAGACTTCTCGAAATTGGTCGATTTCAGCAGAGTCATATTCATCGGCTTTTCGACCTTTATATACATCAAGTTCTTCGTCATCATAATATATAATCTCAGGACTCACAGCAGTTAACAACGAATCTTTTTCACAGACAATGTGCATGCCACAACATTGCTCATCTTGTAATTGTGGCTCACGCACTTCTTCGATTGCGACTTCGTCTTTATCAGTGACTCTGTGGTGAATATACAATATCGCACCAACTAACACTACTACTGCCAATATTATTAATGCACCCGTCATTCTTCGGTCAATACTTCTTCAACAGGAAGACTCGCATCAACACACACAAAACCCGCTTCAGCCAGATGATTCCAATATTCCGGATAGGATTTTGCTACAACCTCAATATCATTTATCACCACACCGGGCATATATAATGCCACCGGAGCAAATGCCATTGCCATACGATGATCATCATAGGTATCAATATGAGGTTCTTCAAATATGGGATGCTGATCTCCGTCCCAAATGAGGGTTGAATCTTGTTCTATGCGAAGATCAAAACTCAATTTTGCCAATTCGGTCTTTAATGCTTCAAGCCTATCGGTTTCTTTTATCTTGAGAGTCGCCAATCCTGTCAATTTAAAAGGAATACGCAACATGCAACAAGTTACTGCAATTGTCTGCGCAATATCGGGCTGCTCGCTCAAATCAAGTTCAATATGCGACAACTGTTCGGGCGAAGGCATAAGCGACACTTCTTTTTCAGCAAATTCGGTATCCACTCCAAGTTTTCCAAAGAACTCCACCAATCGGCTATCACCTTGAATACTATTTTCATTCAACCCTTTAAGAGCAACACACCCTGCCGAAAGTGCCGAAATCTCGTACCAATAAGATGCTGCACTCCAATCGGCTTCTATATCATAATCCACTGCTTTATATTCTCCCTTAGGCACTGAAATCACATTCCCCACCATTTCACAATCCACACCCCAACGACGCATCATAGAAAGTGTCATTAAAATATATGGACGAGAGGTAATTTCTCCCTCAAGAGTAAGTTTCAAGCCATTCTCCATCAATGGCGCAACCATGAGCAATGCCGATATATATTGCGAGCTTATTGATGCCGGCAACGACACCCTTCCTCCCTTCAATTTTTGACCTCTAATACACAGTGGTGGAAACCCTTCTTCTCCAGCATATTCTATATTTGCACCACAATCAACAAGAGCCTCAACAAGTGCTTTAATGGGGCGTTGACGCATTCTTGCAGAGCCGTCAATTATAACTTCTCTGCTTGGTATTGACGCAAAATAGGCTGTAAGGAAACGCATTGCGGTTCCTGCAGCGCCTATGTTTATCTCTTCATCGGCTGATGACAAAGCCGCTACCATTGCATCGGTATCGTTGCATTTTGCGACATTTTTCAACGGCAATGATTGAGAAGCGAGAGCATTAATGATTAATGCTCTATTACTTATACTTTTAGATAACGGAAGAGTGATTGATGCATCAATCATTTCTTCGGGCGGAAAAATCCGATAATCCATCTATATCAATTTTATTTCAACGATTTTACTGCATCAGCAAGGCGTTGCAATGCTTCTACAATCACTTTGCGAGGAGAGCCTATGTTTAGTCGCATAAAGCCCTCTCCTTCTTTACCAAACATCGTGCCATCATTCAATGCCAATCGAGCCTTATCCACAAACAAATTTACAAGTTGAGTTTGAGATAAATTCAAGTCACGACAATCAAGCCATAAAAGGAATGATGCTTGTGGTCTAAACATCTTGATTTGAGGCACATTTTCAATCAGAAATTTATTTACTACATCAATTGTCTCCTCAATGTAAGCAAGCATCTGATTAAGCCACTCTTCACCATGAGTATAAGCCACTTCGGCGCCAATTGTAGCAAACATCGTTGGAGAACTAAACTCATTTGTCTCCATCCAATGATAAAAACCATTACGCAACTGTTCATCTTTAACTACCATCCACGAGCTAACGAGCCCAGGGATATTAAACGTCTTTGATGGAGCCCCGAGCGTAATTGTTATTGCTTTAGCATCATCACTTACCGATACAAATGGAATATGAGGCTTGCCATATAACATCAAATCGCCATGAATCTCATCCGAAACTACAACAACCCCATTTTCTCGGCATATATGAGCAACCTCTCGCATCACATCAGCATCCCACTGAATTCCAATTGGATTATGGGGATTGCACAACACCATCATTTTGGGATGCTCGGTTTCTATTACTTGACGCAAACCGTCCAAATCCATTTCATACCCTTTTTCGGTTATTTTCAACGGGTTATTCACGACCACACGCTCGTTCCCTTCTATTACCATTTTAAAAGGATGATATACAGGCTGTTGTATCAACACTTTGTCGCCACGGTTTGTGAAATAATTTAAGGCATAAGCAACACCACGTACTACTCCGGGGACAAAAGCCAATTCCTCACGCGACACTTTAAAGTCATGTCGATGACCAAGCCAATCAATAATTGATTGCCAATAACTATCAGGGGTTGACGCATAGCCATAAACCGGATGCTCAACACGGTGCATCAATGCCTCAGTAATATCAGGGCAAACGGCAAAATCCAAGTCGGCAACCCATAGTGGAGTTAAGCCGGTTTTCCCAAATAGCGATTGTAACGCATCACACTTCAACGCACCACTCTCACGGCGATCAATCACTTGATCAAAATCATACTTTTTCATTGGTCTAAATATTCAGAATCAATTTTTATTTGTTTTCAATGGCGATTAATATCAATAGTATAAAATTTTTCTACAAAAGTAATACTTTTTTTGTGATTGTTCCGTGTTTTTTGCGTATGTTTGTATAATGAAATTACGGCACCACAATCTGTAATAATTAAAAATTAGCATTTTCCACTCATGGAGCGACAAAAAATTGACCCAATAGCCGAGGAAGCAATGATTGATGCAGCATTTCAAGATATGCTCAAAGGGTATCTTGATAGCAACCACCGAAAAAAAGTGGAAATCATTACTCGTGCCTACAATTTTGCTAAAGATGCCCATAAAGGGGTGCGGCGTCGGTCAGGAGAACCATACATTCTCCACCCCATTGCTGTTGCCAAAATTGCCAATCAAGAGATTGGGCTCGGTTCAACCTCTATCTGCGCTGCTCTTCTTCATGATGTGGTTGAAGACACCGAATACACAGTAGAAGATCTTGAGCAAAACTTCGGCAAAAAAATTGCTCAAATAGTTGCCGGATTAACAAAAATTTCAGGAGGTATTTTTGGCGACAAAGCATCGGCACAAGCCGAAAATTTTCGCAAACTTTTGCTCACCATGTCGGAAGACATTCGTGTAGTATTGCTCAAAATGGCCGACCGCCTTCACAACATGCGCACATTGGGATCAATGGCTCCCAACAAACAATATAAGATTGCAGGCGAAACGCTATATATTTACGCTCCATTGGCTCATCGCTTAGGACTATTTGCCATCAAAAGCGAATTAGAAGACTTAAGTTTCAAATATGAGCACCCCGATGCTTATAATCGCATACGAGAACAAATAAAAGAATCCGAGGCTCAACGCTCAGTGATTTATAAAAAATTCTCAACCCCAATACACAAAAAACTTAAAGAGTTAGGGCTTAAATATGATGCAAAAGCACGCATGAAAACCGTATATTCCATCTGGAACAAAATGGAAAAGAAACATGTTCCATTTGAAGAAATATATGATATTTATGCAATGCGCATCATCTTTGATTGTGAAGACCCCGCTCAAGAGAAAGCGACTTGTTGGAACATATACTCGGCCATTACCGACTTATACAAGTTACATCCCGACCGCACTCGCGACTGGATAAGTAACCCCAAAGCCAATGGATACCAAGCCTTACACCTCACCGTTATGGGTCCCGACGGCAACTGGATTGAGGTACAAATCAGAAGCCGACGAATGGACGAAATAGCCGAAAAAGGATTTGCGGCCCATTGGAAATATAAAATTGGCGAAGGCGATGAAGAATCAGAATTAAATGTGTGGCTACGCACGATTAAAGACATACTTGATAATCCCGAACCTAGCGCAATAGATTTTCTTGACACACTAAAACTAAATCTTTTCGCTTCTGAAATAGTTGTATTCACACCAAAAGGAGAATTACTCACTCTTCCCAACAATTCAACTGTTCTTGATGTGGCATTTGAACTACATTCTCAATTGGGATTACATTGTATTGCCGGGAAAGTCAACCACAAACTTGTGCCATTATCTCACAAATTGAAAAGTGGCGACCAAGTAGAAGTACTCACTTCACAATCACAGAAACCACGTCCCGAATGGATTAATTTTCTTGCAACAGCCAAAGGGAAGACTAGACTTCGCGCAGCCCTTCGCAAAGAACAGCAACCGAGCATAGAACAAGGCAAAATCATATTTAACGAGTTTCTACAGAAACACAACCTTGTGGCGACCAACGAAGTCATAACAAAAATGCTTGGCACTCTACACATCGCCAATCGCGACGAACTATACACTTCTCTCGGTCGCAAAGAGATAACCCTCAACGACAATCTCGCAAAGAGCATCACACGACAAGATTCTCAATCTATATTATCAAAGATATTCCGTCGCAAGAGTTCAACCAAGACATCGGAAACCGAGCCATTGACTAAAGAAATAAACACCAAAGAAACATATATTCTAAAACATGATGAAAACGGCTCCAATTTTAAAATAGCCGATTGTTGTTGTCCGATACCCGGCGATGAAGTACTTGGATTTATTGATGAAAACAACGAAGTAGTAGTACATGCTCTTGATTGTCCTAGAGCAATAGTTTTAAAAGCAAGTTACGGTCCCCGCATAATCTCTACCAAATGGGATGTAGCAACCGGAAAATTCCTTGCCACAATTCACATTGAAGGGCTTGATCGTTTCGGAATATTACAAGAACTCATCCAACTCATTTCAACCAACCTATCAATTGACATTCGTAGATTGAATATTGAGGCTAAAAATGAAGTGTTCAGTTGCCAATTATCAGTTCTCATTGAAGATGCTCAAGTGGTTACCGACCTTTGCAATAAGATAAAAAAGATTAACGGCGTGAAACAAACACGACGTGTGCATTAACAAACATATAACTACCCTATTATGACTTTTGACTCTAAAAAAATTACGACTCATATCATTTGGCTAATATTATCAATCGTTGCCATTGTCTATTTTCTACCTCGTAGCGAAGAAGAGACTCTTACTTATGAAGAAAATCGCCCATGGAATCATGCGATGCTACGTGCTCCATTTGAAATATACATTTACCCCGACACCGCCGAGGTTATTGATTCTCTCAATAAAGCATTTACACCTATATGTCAACGCAATGTCATTACGCTTGACAGTCTCATTGGCAATTTGGCTAAAAATCCAATAATACGCCAACTTGTTTCAGATAAAATACTTGCTCAATATGAGAAAGGTGTAGTAGATAATGATCTCTACTCAAAAATTGAGAGTGGACAATTAAATACAATAAGAATCCTTGATGGCAAAATCCTCAAAAAGATACCTACTGATAATCTTGTTTCTCCTCGTAAATTATACCTCATGATTGACTCGTTGATTCAAGACTCCATCTCTCGCAAAATCATCAAAGAGGCCAATTTACAGCAACATCTCACCCCCAACATCACAGTAAGCGAAGAAATATCAAAACAAGCATATAATAATGACCTTGCTCGTGCTACTGCACCTATTGGCATAATAATGCAAAATGAACGCATCATTGATCGTGGTGAGATTGTAACTCATAAACTTTATCGCATTCTCAACACCTATGAAAACATGCTTAAGCAACAAGCTCCCGAATCAAGCCGTTCGGAATGGTTCAAACTGCTTGGGAATAGCCTATATGTATTGATATTAATAACTTTATTATACTTATATCTACAAAATTTCTGTCGAGCATCAATATATCACAAAGGGAACCTCCTATTCATACTATTAATAATCAGCATTTTTGCTATATTTGCAACATTTGCTTCCACATTATTTGTAAGTGGCATTTATCTTGTGCCTTTTGTCATAATACCAATTGTGATATTGGTATTCTTTGATGCTCGCACTGCACTATTCTGCCACATCATAGAAATCATGATATGCGCATCTTTTGCACCACTACCTCTTGAATTTATCATTGTTGAATTTTGTGCAGGAGCTGTTGCTGTATTTTCATTGAAAGAACTATCTAAACGCTCTCAACTTTTACGCACGGCACTACTCGTATTCATTGCCTATTCAATATCTTATATTTCTATTGAATTCCTCTTAAATGGCACTCTTTCCGAGTCGGTATTAAGAATTCTCGGTTTTATTGCCATTAATTCCGTACTCACTTCATTTGCCTACATTTTAATGTTTGTCATAGAGAAAGTTTTTGGATTCATATCGGTTGTTTCACTTGTTGAACTATCCGATATCAACAATCCTATACTTCGTGAATTATCCGAACAATGTCCCGGCACATTCCAACACTCTTTAGCAGTGAGCAATCTTGTTGCCGATGCAGTAGGTCGCATCGGTGGGAATGTTCAACTAGTAAGAGCAGGAGCATTATATCATGATATTGGCAAACTTAACAATCCTGCATTCTTTACCGAAAACCAACGAGGAGTAAATCCTCATGATTCGCTTGACCCCATCAAAAGCGCTGAGATTGTAATCAACCATGTTCACGACGGGATAAAACGAGCCGGCAAAGCCAAATTACCTAAAGTGTTACATGACTTTATCAGCCAACACCATGGATGTGGTAAAGCAAAATATTTCTACATCACTTATTGTCAAAACCATCCTAACGAGATTGTTGATGAAGCTCCATTTACTTACCCGGGGCCTAATCCCAATACTAAAGAGACTTCGGTATTAATGATGGCCGATGCCGTCGAAGCCGCCTCTCGCTCAATGAGCGACCACTCAATTGCTTCCATCACAACATTGGTGAATCGCATAATTGACACACAAATAGAAGAAGGACTACATAACGATTCTCCCATATCATTCCGTGACATAAAGGTCATCAAAGAAGCATTTATCAATCGTGTGAGTACAATGTATC
This sequence comes from Muribaculaceae bacterium, assembly GCA_017409345.1. Lineage (GTDB taxonomy): Bacteria > Bacteroidota > Bacteroidia > Bacteroidales > Muribaculaceae > RGIG4079. The sequence goes on from JAFQSX010000017.1 coordinate 136,310, forward strand.
ATTCTCGTATTGTATATCCTAGCGAAGCAACTTCTGCGACTTCACAACAGCAAACACTAAAATTATGATGCTTCTATCTCCCGACGAGCACGCTAGATACACACGCCATTTGGCAATGCCTGAAATAGGCATTGAAGGGCAATTAAAACTCAAAAATAGCAGTGTATTGATTATCGGTGCCGGAGGCTTGGGGGCTCCTATTGCATATTATCTATGCGCTGCCGGTGTGGGACATATAGGCATCATGGATGCCGACAAAGTAGATGAATCAAATCTACAACGCCAAATTATTCACTCAACTCTCGACATTGGTAGATATAAAGCACTATCAGCCGAAGAGAAATTAAAAAATCTCAATCCCAACGCCAAAATTACCCCTATTTGCAAACAACTTGACAACAATAATGCTTCTCATATCATCAACCCATACGATTTCATTATTGATGCTACCGACAACTTTAGTTCTAAATTTCTCATCAATGACGAATGCATAAAGGCGAATAAACCATTTTCAATAGGGGCAATATATCGTTTTGAGGGGCAAACATTAACTCATATTCCCGGCACAGCATGTTATAGATGCATATTTGATTCGGTTCCCGATGTCAAGACAGCAATTGGTCCCATCAGCCCCATTCCCGGGATTATTGGCTCAATTCAAGCCACTGAAGCCATTAAATACATCATAGGGAGCGAAGGACTATTAACCAACTCATTATTGACCATCAACACCATGACAATGGAGTTTTTAAAACTAAAAATTTCACCTCACCCCAATTGTCATTGTCAATCACCAACTCATTAATGCAATAAACAGCCTAAAAATGCCGTTATTTTATAGATGAAATATCGCCAAAGCCGACATATATTATTTTTCTTTACCGTAATCATCCTCATTACGGCTCTATTTTCTTGTTCTCCAAAGAAAAACAATGCGGCAACTCGTAAATACCAAGCATTCATCACTCGTTACAACATCTATTATAATGGTGATACTCACTACAAAGAGACACTAAAAGAGATGGAAAACAAATATGAAGATGACTATAGTCAACTTCTATTTATGCACCCTACCGAGGCTCGAAACAACACAAAAGCGCCTCAACCCAATGGAAATTTTGACCGGTCGATTGAAAAAGCACAAAAGGCTATTCAACTTCGCTCTATAACTAAACGTCCAAAGAAAAAATCAGGTAAAAAAGATGCCAAATATAAAGAATGGCTCAAACGAGAAGAATACAACCCATTTCTCCACAATGCGTGGTTGATGATGGGGCGTAGCCAATTTTTTAATGGAGATTTTCTTGGAGCTGCATCTACATTTTTCTATACTTCAAAACACTTTTGGTGGTTACCTGAGACAGTAATCGAAGCACGATTATGGCAGGCTAGAAGTTATTGTGCTTTAGAATGGCTTTATGAGACTGAAAACATTATCATCAAAATCAAAGAAAACGAATTGACCAACGATACTCATCGCGAGTTATACAACAATATATTTGCCAACTACTATATAAAACTCAACGATTACGATAAAGCCATCCCATATCTTCAAAAAGCAATTAAGTATGCCGATGGGTCACAAAAGATTAGGCTTAATTTTCTACTTGGGCAACTATATACTCGAATAGGCAAGAAGCAAGAGGCTTATGATGCGTTTAAGAAAGCCGGAGGAGCGTCAAGTGCAACATATCGCACAAAATTCAATGCACGCATAAAACAAAGTGAAGTTTTCTCCGGAAACGATATTGAGTCGGAGGTAAAAGCATTAAAACGTATGACTCGATACGACCGCAACAAAGACTACCTTGACCAAGTATATTATGCAATAGGCAATCTATATCTATCTCGCAATGATACACTAAATGCAATCGAAAACTACGAATTAGCGAATGAAAAGAGTACTCGCAACGGAATAGACAAAGCCATAAACCAAGTGACTCTCGGTGACTTGTATTATATACGACACAACTACGACAAGGCTCAACCTTGCTACTCTGAAGCCGTGCCTCAACTCCCGGAGACCTATCCCAACTACGACCAAATAAAACGCCGTTCGGATGTTCTTGACGAATTGGCCGTATATTCTCAAAATGTAACTCTTCAAGACTCATTGCTTCGCCTATCGGAGATGACCCCCGAACAACTTGATAAAGTTATTGAAAAAATCATTGAAGAACTTAAGAAAAAAGAGGAAGAAGAAGCCGAAAATGCTAAACGTGAGGAATATCTTGCGCAACAAAAAGCACAAGGTTCAAATCTTCAAAACACAGGTTCTTCTGCGCCAAAGACTTTCACTCTAAACACCGATGACTCATGGTATTTCTACAACACGGCTACAAAAAATGCAGGTAAAACAGAGTTCCAAAAGATATGGGGTAGTCGCAAACTTGAAGATGATTGGCGTCGTCGCAATAAAGCCTCTTTTGATGCATCTGAATTTGAATCTGATGGAGATGATAGTGATGATGACGAGTCAACTGATAGTGTCGTCTCTGATAAAGAAGGGAAAGAGTTGTCTAAAGAAGAACAAGAGAAACTCAAACGCGCCGAAGACCCTCACTATCCCGAATATTATCTCAAACAAATTCCTCGAACTGATGAAGAGAAGAACACCTCTCACGAGATCATACAAGAAGGTCTTTACAACATGGGGGTAATCCTAAAAGACAAGATGGAAGATTTCAACGCATCTCGCTCCGAATTTGGTCGTCTATTATCTAAATACCCCGACAATATATATCGACTTGACACCTACTACAATATGTATATCATGGCAGTACGTGAGAATAATATCACAGAAGCCAACAGATATAAAGACCTCATTCTTGAGCAATTCCCCGAAAGTGGATATGGTATAGCCATGCGCGATCCCGATTATCTCAACAATCTCAAGATGATGAATACTCAACAAGAAACATTATACGCCACTGCTTACGATGCTTACCTCAACAATCGTAATAAAGAGGTGCATGAAACATACGAATATATGACTCAAAAATTCCCATTGAGTCGCATTATGCCCAAATTTATGTTCTTGCATGCTCTTGCCTATGTAACTGAAAAAGATTCCGAAAAATTCAATTCTACGCTCAAAGAGTTACTTGAAAAATATCCCGAAACAGATATCACACCGATAGCATCATCTTATCTTAAACAGATGGCACAAGGTCGAAAACTTGAAGCAACGTCTTCTAACCTTCGTGGCATGCTATGGGATACTAAATTAGGTAGTGATTCTATTTCAAGTGCGAATGCTTCAAAGGCGGCCGAATTTACCATCAACGAAAACGAGCCTCATTATTTAGTGTTATTATTCCCCGTTGATGTCATATCGGCCAATCAATTACTTTATGAAGTGGCTCGCCACAACTTTACAGCATTTACTATAAAAAGTTTTGACCTCGAACTCATGAACTTTGGCAACCTTGGATTGGTTATCATCAAAGGATGTAACAATCTTGAGGAGTTGAAACAATATCGCAAAATAATGAACGAAAGCGCGTCATTCAAGATGCCAATACAAGTGCGCCCGGTTGAAATCAGTGAAAGCAATTTCAAGATTCTCATCAATGAAGGTCGCTCATTTGAAGAATACTTTACCTTTAAAGGAGAAGAAGACTACAAAGCAACAGAAGAACAAGTTTTACCACCCGATAAATTTGGTGAAAGCGAAGGAATACCGACTCCTCAACCCGATTTTGATTCGACTGCAGTTCCTGCCGATTCAGTAGGGAAAGCGTCTGCTGTAAAAGTGCAAAACGAGTCACTACAGCAAAACAACGAAAAGAAAAACAATTCGCTTGATGCTCCTTCTAATGAAAAGAAAAATCAAGAAGTAAAAGAGCAACCAAAGGCAACTAAAACCGATGAGAATAGCAAACAACAAAAGGCTCCAACCGCTCCTTCATCAAAAAATAAACAGTCCAAAAAGCCACAACCTTCCTATCCTACCGGTTCGGAAGGAGATGATCCACTTTTTGACATGCCATAATTATTAACCTCTATAATTTAAACAATGAGCACTCACACTATATTATGGGCCGACGACGAGATTGACCTTCTCAAGCCCCACATTATGTTTCTCAAAAATAAAGGTTACAACCTCATCACGGTCAATAATGGTCGCGATGCGCTTGAATTGGTTGAGTCGCAACATTTTGATTTAATTATCCTTGATGAAAATATGCCTGGATTAACCGGGCTTGAAACGCTGTCGCGCATAAAACAGATTGCACCTCACATTCCGGTAATAATGATTACCAAGAGTGAGGAAGAAAACATTATGGACCAAGCCGTTGGTAATAAAATTGCCGACTATCTCATTAAGCCAGTAAATCCCAATCAAATATTACTCTCTATCAAGAAGAATCTTCATAGCGAGCAACTTGTATCAGTCCAAGCCACATCTGATTACAGGCAGGAATTCAACAACATTACCTCTCTCATTTCCGATGCCTCAACTATTGAAGATTGGTACGAATTATATAGCAAATTGGTCTATTGGGAATTAGAGTTAGCCTCGACCGACACTAATATGGACGAGCTTCTCAATATGCAAAAGATTGAGGCCAACTCAACTTTCTACAAGTTTATTAAAAAGAACTACGAAAAATGGCTCTCTGATGACTCTCATCCGGTAATGAGCCCTGATATTTTCAAATCAAAAGTATTTCCTCTGTTAGACAAAGGCGAAAAAGTTTTCTTCATCCTCATTGACAACTTCCGTCTTGATCAATGGCGCACAGTAAAACCTCTATTGAGCGACTATTTTACTTTTGAAGAGGATTTATACTGCTCAATTCTTCCTACCGCAACCCAATATGCCCGTAACGCAATCTTTTCGGGATTGATGCCGGCTAAAATAGAAAAAATGTTCCCCGACCTTTGGGTTGATGAAGATGAAGACGAAGGTAAAAATATCAATGAATCACCATTGATTGAAACTCTCTTCAGCCGATATCGTCGTCAATGCCGATTCTCATATAACAAGATAAATGATTCTGTCGCCGGGGAGCGTCTCATTAGAGAATTTTCCAACCTTGAGAATAATGATTTAAATATCATCGTCCTCAACTTCATTGATATGCTTTCGCATGCTCGCACCGAGTCAAAGATGATTCGTGAATTGGCTGCAACAAACGCTGCATATCGTTCATTGACCGAGTCATGGTTTCGCCATTCATCGGCATTGGAACTATTCCGCAAAATTGCTGAAAAAGGATATAAAATTATCCTCACGACTGACCATGGCACAATACGTGTTGACAACCCAATAAAGGTGGTAGGAGATAGAAATACCAATACCAACCTACGCTACAAACTAGGTAAGAACCTCAGTTATAACCCCAAGCAAGTATACGAAATTAAACGTCCCGAGGCATTTGGACTTCCCACTCCAAATGTTTCAACGGCTTACATCTTTGCCGGGAATAGAGACTTCTTTGCCTATCCCAACAATTATAATTATTATGTGCAATACTACACCGACACGTTCCAACACGGAGGTATTTCACTCGAAGAAATGATTGTTCCATTAATCACATTATCAGCCAAATAATTTCTTTATATGAAAACTATACAACTCAAATCAATAGACAATATTGCTGATGCAGCCCATGAATTCATTGCACAAATGGGCGACGAAACAGTATATGCCTTTTATGGCGAAATGGGTGCAGGTAAAACCACTTTTATCAACGCCCTTTGCAAAGCACTCGGCGTTGAAGATGACACAACAAATTCTCCTTCATTTTCCATTATAAACGAATATCGCAGTGATACTACAGCCGAACTTATATACCACTTCGATTTATACCGTCTTGAATCGCTCGAAGAAGCCTTTGATATAGGTGTAGAAGATTACTTTGACTCTGGTGCATTGTGTTTTCTTGAATGGCCCGAACGCATTGAAGATATCCTTCCCGGCGACACTGTAAAAGTCAATATTGTGGTAAATGATGACGATTCTCGCACAATTACCATTGGTTGATAAATAATGTCTATTAAATATAAATCAATAATACATCTTGACTCGGTGGGATCAACCAACAGTTATCTTGCCGCACACGCTTCTCTACTATCCCATGCCTCGGTCGTTTCAACCTATAACCAAACGTCCGGGCGTGGTCAACGTGGAAATAGTTGGGAATCCGAACCTCATAAAAACCTTTCATTTTCGCTATTATTACGTCCTCAACACATCATTGCCCGTCAGCAATTTTTTATATCCGAGGCTGTAAGCATTGCGATCGTAAACACCTTGCGACGACACATCTCCAACCACAAAGTCTCAATTAAATGGCCAAACGACATATATGTTGACGACTCAAAAATATGTGGTATTCTCATTGAAAACACTCTTTCGGGATGCAACATCGCACAATCTATCGTGGGAATTGGGCTAAACATTAACCAACAATATTTTTTATCCGATGCTCCCAACCCCATATCCCTTATACATTGCATTAGCGCCGAAACACCACTAGATAAAATTCTTAATGAGGTTACCGATGAAATCATTTCAACTTTTGACCACTATGACTCAACACAACAATTTGACACCCTTCACGAAACATATATATCTATGCTATGGCGAGGCGAAGGTTTTCACCACTACTCCACTCCCGATGGAACGCAATTCATGGCTCGCATTTCCAATGTAGCACCCGATGGAATACTTTCACTAACCGACACACAAGGGCACACATCCACTTTTGCATTTAAAGAAGTCTCGGCTATCTTATAATCTATTAACAACTACTCAATCGACAACACCCCATTTCACGAATTTCCCAAATGCTAATTCGTGTCAAAATAATCTAATTTCAACTTTTTTACAGAATAAATCATTATATTTGTAAAATAGAATAGTTATACTATGGCTACATTGTGTCTCATACTAGGAATTATATTATTGATCGGATCCATCGTTATGGCATATCGTCCATGGATTCCCTCGGTAATATTGAGTTTTGTGGCTATGTGGATTCTCAATTATAGCCACTACATCACGCTCAGCAATAACACCATTCTCTTTTGGGGCATAGCAACAATGTTAGTTTTACTCATTCGCATGGGACAAACCCAAGACAAGCCCGACTCCAAAGGCATTGGCTATATTGCCACCGGAGCATTAGTAGGTTGTGTTGTGGGCATGCTAATGTCTAACAGCGGTATAATACTCGGTGCGACGATTGGGGCTTTTATGGGACTTTTGGCATTTTGTCGCACCCCTAATGGAAAAGAAATACATTTCCCATCTAAAGAATGGATAATGCAGCTTGCATCTAAAGGATTACCTATAATTGTCTCAATGAGCATCATAGGCACTATTCTAAATGATTTACTTTTATTATTAAGCATTCACATCAACTAAATCAGCCAACAACTAAAAACATATACCATTATGAAACGACTTTTTATATCACTTTTTATGGCGACAATGGCGCTTATGTTGAGTATAACCCTCAATGCCCAATCAGCCACAAATGCCGGTAAGGTTCCTGATATGGAAAAGATTCGCAACTTTGCCAAAGACTCTCGCAAATATAATAAACTGATGAAACGATATGAAGAGAACGACCGTTCGCTCTCTCTTGAGGACTATCGTCAACTATATTTCGGTTATATCTTCCAACCCGATTATAAACCATACGAGAAAACCGATTATACAAAATCGGTTTCAACATTATACTACAAAGAAGAACTCAACCGTCTTGATTGCGACTCAATAATCAAATATGCCGAACTATCACTCAAAGAAGATCCCTTTGATTTGCAACAAATGAATTATCTCATTTATGCATACCAAACAAAGAAAAAACACAATTTGGCAAAACATTGGCAATCACGTCTCAATAACATTGTTAATGCCATACTATCAACCGGAACAGGAGATAAACAAGAGGCGGCATGGCACATCATAAGCATTCCTCATGAGTATGCATTAATTAACTTTATCAACTCCAACTATATCGTTGATCGCCAAGAATTTATCGAGCCTTATTACGATTATATCATCCTAAAAAAAATGACCGACAACACCCCCACAGGATTCTATTTCAACATCCAATATATGCTCGACAACTACAACAACCGATTTAAATAATCAGCACCTCTTATACTCTTTTACGAGCATGACGAGCAAGCATGCGATGTCCGATGCGACAATATAAGCATTTGCGAGTTTCACAATATTGACGTCGCAATTCTATCAGTGCTTGCGATGTAAATGCATCTTTACATTCAATTCCTGCTCTAGTAAAAAGTTCTACTATTGAATTGCGTTCGGCTTTAAGTGATTGTAACATATCCACAGCCCTACTACACGCTCCTTCATCTCCTTGCAACTTGCCATAAGCATATATCATTGGCACCACGGCATTGATAATTAATATTGAGACCGAACTTTCACTTAATCCACGTGCTCCTCCAATCCCTTGCGCATTAAACGAGCTATGATCAGTCCAATATCCCGATAATGATACATCAAAAAGCCTCCTCACTTCATCTACTTCTTTAGCCGTCATCATCTTTGAGGAATAGTTAAACCCATTTTCTATCATTGCTGCCAAGATTGCAATACGACGATGTGGAAAATTTTGAGGGCGCATTCGTGCCATCTTCCAACCAAGCGATGTTGGTTGCTCTAAACCAAACTTATGAACATAAAACTCATATTCAGTCTTCAAAGTAGCCACATAACCATCATCAGTAGGAACGTTATCAAGCAGCCCCGATTGTCCAAATAGTATCGCTTCAATTGCAGTGAGAGAATCACTATGTTTGGCCAAAACTTTTAAAGGAGTGGACATTGCCAATCGTTCAAATGCATCACTATTGACTCCAAATCCTAAACTTCGAGCCAATAGCACATAACATACTTCATTCCAGTCTCCCGAGTATCTATTCAACAAAGACTCTATGCGCTCCACTTTAGAATAAAGTCGCTCATAGCCAAGTGTAGATATCATATCGGTAATATAAATTGATGGCAATGATGCGATTTCTTGAGCGCAAGGCAATTCGCTGGCAGCGCTACCCACTAATCGGGCATATTGTTCACTAAACTGTGCCGAACATGGCATTAGTAATTGAGGTATCACTTCGCCATTAGATCTTCGCACCGGCATATCATCTTTTTCTACCACATGCAATATCACATTGTCATATGCCTTATCTTTATCGTGGTTATGTCTAAACCAGTCACTTGCTCTAACATGGATTTCAATATTTCCCACCCACATTTCGCCATCAATCTTCACCTTGGCATTGAAAAAGTCAGGACCGGAATCAGTATTAAGATATCCCGGGTCAATGACTTGCACTTTGCGTCCGTCAACCGTAATCATTGCTTGAGGCATCCACAAGCGATGCTGCCACACATACTGCATTAACTTTTCCATCTTAATACTTCTTTTATTGATGATTAACTTCTACAAACTTACACAAAAAACCTCCTCCAGCAAAATTTAGTCACTGATTCATCATAATTTTCACTTATATTCTAATCAAATTTTATTTTTTATTAAACCTCTGCTACAAATTATTGTCTTATTTTAGAAAAAAGGCATCTCAATTTAGGTTATTTGATATCAAATTCATAAATTTGCGTTAAAATAATTGCATACAACAATTAAATGGACGAATCTACAAACGACATCTCAACACTCAATCCCAATGTCAAAAAAGGAAATATCCTTGGATTGATAGGATTAATCGTAGGCATTATTGCATGGGTCACTCTATATAGATACGAATGGTGTGGCATATCATTTGCCTCTTTAGGAATAATTTTATCATTAATTGGGTTGCGAGGACGCTTTAAGAATTTAGCCATAGGTGGACTTATCGTTTCTAGCACATTACTCATTGTTGTCGGCATAATATATCTTGTCATCTACTTTTTATTCAAATCGATTTAATATTAATTAGAACAATATGAAAATCAAATCATTACTCATTGCCATTGTTACTATCTTTATTGGAGCAACATCGGCCAACGCACAAACAGCTCAAGAAGTAAAAGAATCTGTTGCTAAAATGGAAAGCAAATCGGCTCTTTGTAACAAAGGTCCGGAAGCTTTCAACACTTTTATCGCTCAATTCTCTACCGATGAAGAATTTATGAAATCTCGCATCAAACTTGATGAAGCACAAAGCACCGAGTTTGCCGAATTACTTATTCCATCTAACTTCACAGCAAAAGAACCATTTGCAAAGGATGATGACATGTATTATCAATCATGGGGTGAATTACAATACCAAAAAACTTATCTCTATTGTGGATGGGTTGACTCTTATCTCACTCACACATTCCAATTTGAACGCATTGATGGCAAATGGTATCTCCATAGAATCATCGCCGACGAATAATCACATCCATTTATTAGACATCTCTGATTATTATATAAGACAAGCGAGTGAGACTTAAAGTTCCACTCGCTTTCTCTATTATTTAACCTAACACATCAGTTGTAATATATACAACTTGTCATCTTTCTACTTTTAAGATTTCATAAATTGAGATGGCGACATTCCTGTGAGATGTTTGAAATATTTACCAAACGATGATTGATTGGTAAAATTCAATTCATAAGCCACCTGCTGAATATTTTTACCCGAATAGCGAAGTAAATTTTTTGCTTCAAGAATTACACATTCATCTATCCATTCAGCAGCCGAGCGCCCTGTCATCTCTTTTATTATCAATGACAAATATTTTGGAGAAATAAATAGTTTATCGGCATAGAATCCCACCGAGCGTTCTTGGCGATAATGAGTGTGCACCAATCGCATAAATTCTTGCACATAATTGGCTCTACGAGAAAGCGGACGCTCATCAACGATGTCTTGTGGCACACGTTTTGCCGCAAATTGAAAGACTTGATATATCACTGATGCAAGAATATTGCGCGATATACTTTTTATATATAATTCATCGGTGTTGACCGTAGTATTATAATGCAACAACTCCATATATTTTTGCAATAGTTCCGACTCCGTTTTTTCTAATGTTAATATGGGGTTTCGGCTATTTTTTAGCGATGCAAATCGCCCTGCATTATTCAATATATTAATATCTATGTTTATATCGCGAAGAAATTGAGGTGACATAAACAAGAAATATGCTTCAAAATCAGAGAAATCTTGTTGTGAAGATGATATAATTTTTTCGGGTCCGAGACACAACAATGAATCTTTTTTAAGGTTCACCTTCTCAAGATTTATTTCACACTCCATCTGACCATTCAAACAAAGCACAAATAATATACCTTCAAACCTCACCGGTGTAGAAAAATAATTCATTACTTTTCCACCTGGGACAAAGTGAGAAAACATATAGTCATCACCAAACTTACTATAATCAAACGAAAATCGTTTTATGCCACTCAATTGGGCTATATGCAAAGACTGTTCCATCATCATTTTTTATTGACGATGCAAAGATAGTCACTTTTTACCAAAATAAAATCTTAATTATTGCAATTTAGGCAATTCAAACCAACAAATTGGTCAATACTTCCATTATTTGGTATATTATCTAAATAATAACGATATATATATCAACCAAGCATTGCTGCAACGCGTCTCAATGCAGAAATAAATGCATCAACATCCTCTTTTGTGTTATAAATTGCAAAAGAAGCTCTTACCGTTCCGTCAATCTTCAATGCTTGCATTAATGGTTGAGCACAATGATGACCGGTGCGCACCTCTATGCCCAATTTATCAAGTAACATTCCCATGTCATAATGATGTTCATTCCCTATGAGGAACGATATCACTCCACTCTTTTGAGGTGCCGTACCAAAAATGCGCATACCCGGAATGGTATTCATCTGCTCGGTTGCATAATTGAGTAATTCTTTTTCATGCTCGGCGATGCGTTCCACTCCATAACGTTGCATAAACTCAATAGCCTTCTTAAAGGCTGCAATGCCCACAAAATCGGGAGTGCCGGCCTCAAATTTAAATGGCAATTCGGCATAAGTAGTTTTCTTAAAACTTACCGTACCAATCATTTCCCCTCCACCCTGATAAGGTGGCATTAGTTTGAGCAAGTGACGTTTTCCATATAACACTCCTATTCCTGTCGGACCATACATTTTATGCGCCGAAAACGCATAAAAATCGGCGTCAAGGTCTTGAACATCTATTTTATGATGCGACACTGCTTGTGCGCCATCGACAAGCACCGGAACATTATATTGATGTGCCTCGGCAATCATCTCTTTAACCGGGTTTACAGTACCCAACACATTTGACACATGACAAATAGCCACCAACTTTGTTCGTTCATTAAACAGCGACCGATATGACTCCATGTCAAGTGTACCATCTTTTTTCACCGGCACAACACGCAAAATGATGCGCTTGTTATGACCAAGCAATTGCCAAGGAACGATATTGGCATGGTGCTCCATCTCCGTAACAATAATTTCCTCTCCATTTTCTAGGAGGCTTCCGTATGATGATGCTACTAGATTGATTGCCTCGGTAGTGCCTCGTGTAAATATTATTTCTTGAATAGACTTGGCATTAATAAATTCTCGCACACTCTCGCGCGTTGCCTCTTGTAGGTCTGTCGCCTCTTGCGAGAGAGTGTGGACTCCTCTATGCACATTGGCCTTGCAAGTGCTATACACTCGTGCAATTTCATCTACCACATATTGTGGAGTGAAAGATGTAGCGGCACTATCAAGATACACCAATGGTTTATCGCATACTTTACGATTCAGAATCGGGAACTCACTACGTATTTGTACCAAATCAAGATTTTCCATTTCAATTAATCTAATTTTCAATCCTTTTTTGCATCTCTACAAGTAACACCACAATCGGCACATGTGGCTTGTTGCCCATAGAATCGTTTTTCAACTAGGTGACGCAATCGATCGCGCAACCCATCCATCTTCACCATATCAATTACATCAACCATAAATGCTTGCATCAACATAGTGCGAGCCTCTTGTTCGGGAATGCCTCGCGAACGCATATAAAAAAGGGCATCGGCATCAAGTTGACCGGTTGTTGCTCCATGGCTACACTTCACATCATCGTTATAAATTTCAAGTTGAGGTTTGGTATGCATACGAGCCTGTTTTGAGGCCAATAGATTGCGGTTACTTTGATATGCCTCGGTAAATTGCGCTCCCTCTGCCACATAAATTGCGCCTTCAAATGCTCCTGTTGATTCCTCATCAAGCACATATTTAAACAATTGGTTACTATTACTATGGGTAGCAAGATGTCTAATACTTGAATTATTATCAACATGTTGCGTCCCAGAGCCAATAGCCATACCTGCCAATGTCGTAGAGCAATTACTTCCGACTAAATCAATATGATAATCATTTCGTGTTGTCCCCGAAGTGAGGGTTACGCCATTAACTAGTAACTGTGAATCACGTTCTTGACGTGCAAACAATTGAGAATGGCGAGAGGTTGTTGCCGAAGACTCTTCTATATCATATATATCAAGAGAAGCATTTGGTGCAACAAAAACCTCCATCACTTGCGATGACAAATAATTATACTCACTATTTTGCGTGTGATCACATACCAATACTTGTGCTTTTGCTCCCTCTTCAACGACAATCAATAATCGACGTACACCCATTAAAGATGCTGCTGAATTAAAAATATTAACAAGTTGTATTGGTCGCTCCATCACCACTCCTTGTGGCACATATATCATCACACCATCTTGCACAAGCATCGTGTTAAGTGCGACCATTGCATTGTCACGATGAGCAAGTGTATTATAATAACGTCTTACCAATTCGGGGTTTTCTTGAGCCATCTTTGCCAATGAGTCTATAATTACTCCCTTTGGCATCTTGTTGTGTAGTGTTGATGATGGCACAAAACTATCATTAACCACAAAAGCCATTATGGTGCTCATATTCGGCACATCGCACTTAAACGACAACGACACATCAACAGGTATATTAACACGATTGATATTTACCCCAAAATCGGGCAAAAACATATCTTCTACCGATGTTTTCTCATAACCTTCGGTGCCTTTTGATGGCAATGTTTTCCCATCAAGCGATTGTCGAGCATCATAGCGATATTCATTCAATATCGCAGCCGACTTTGCTTCTATCGTATCACGATGGGAGTCAAAAAGTTCTATATATTGAGATAATGCACTCATAGCGTTTCACTATTGGTGATTATTTGTTATCAATTTCTTGTTTTATCCAATCATAACCTCGCTCTTCGAGAGTAAGAGCCAATTCCGGACCTCCTGTGCGCACGATGCGACCTTTATACAACACATGCACAAAGTCAGGCTTAATATAGTCGAGCAATCGTTGATAGTGAGTAATCACAATAGTGGCATTTTCAGCTGTTTTAAGTTTATTTACACCTCCTGCGACAATGCGCAATGCATCAATATCAAGACCACTATCTGTTTCATCAAGAATCGAGAGTCGTGGTTCAAGCACAGCCATTTGAAATATCTCGTTACGTTTTTTCTCGCCACCTGAAAAACCTTCATTCACCGAACGAGAAGCAAGTTTATTATCCAATTCCACTACTTCACGTTTTTGGCGCATAAGTTTCAAAAACTCACTTGCCGAGAGTGGATCTTGATTGAAATATTTACGTTTTGCATTTATCGCTGCTCGCATAAAGTTCACCATTGATACTCCGGGAATTTCAACCGGATATTGGAATGATAAAAACAGCCCTTCATGAGAACGATTTTCGGGTGAAAGTTCAAGAAGATTTACTCCATGAAAACTAACCTCACCTTCCGTAACCACAAACGAGGGGTCTCCGGCAAGCACCGATGAAAGCGTACTCTTCCCGGCCCCATTAGGGCCCATTATTGCATGTACCTCACCGGGACGCACTGTCAAATTTACACCTTTCAATATCTCTTTGCCTTCTATTCCGGCACGAAGATTTTTTACTTCTAATAATATCTTGTCCATATCTAATGATTGACTTTCGTTATTTATGATTTATCCTACCGATCCTTCAAGTGTGATTTGCAACAATTTTTGTGCTTCAACAGCAAACTCCATTGGCAATTTATTCATCACTTCCTTGGCATATCCATTAACGATTAATGCCACTGCCTCCTCGGTGGGAATGCCTCGTTGGTTACAATAGAATATTTGATCTTCACTAATTTTTGAAGTTGTTGCCTCATGTTCCACTACTGCAGTATCATTCAACACATCAATATAGGGGAATGTGTGTGCACCACAATGAGACCCTAACAATAGGCTATCACATTGTGTATAATTGCGACAACCATCGGCATTTGGAGCCACTTTCACAAGGCCCCGATAAGAATTTTGACTATATCCGGCCGATATACCCTTTGACACAATAGTGCTTCGTGTGTTGCGCCCGGTATGAATCATCTTTGTCCCGGTATCGGCTTGTTGGCGATTATTTGTTACTGCTACCGAATAGAACTCTCCTACTGCGCCATCACCTGATAGGACACAACTTGGATATTTCCAAGTGATTGCCGAGCCGGTTTCAACTTGTGTCCATGACAATTTTGAGTTATCCCCACGACACAATCCTCGTTTGGTCACAAAGTTATACACTCCACCTCGACCATCTTTATCTCCGGCATACCAGTTTTGCACCGTTGAATATTTTACTTCGGCACGGTCTTCAACAATAATTTCCACAATCGCCGCATGAAGTTGATTTTCATCACGCATTGGAGCCGTACAACCTTCAAGATAACTCACATAGGCATCATCATCGGCAACTATCAATGTGCGTTCAAACTGTCCGGTTCCCGATGCATTGATGCGAAAATAGGTTGACAATTCCATAGGGCAATGCACCCCCTTGGGAATATATACAAATGAACCATCACTAAACACTGCCGAGTTTAGTGCCGCATAAAAATTATCGCGATATGACACCACCGAACCGAGATATCGTTTTACCAAATCAGGATAATCGCGCACTGCCTCCGAAAATGAGCAGAAAATAATACCCAATTCAGCAAGTTTCTCCTTATGTGTGGTTTTTACCGACACTGAGTCCATTACAGCATCAACAGCCATACCCGATAGAACTTTTTGCTCTTCAAGCGGAATTCCGAGTTTGTTAAAAGTATCAAGCAATTCGGGATCAACTTCATCAAAACTCTTGGGCCCTTCTTTCTTCTTGGGTGCAGCATAATAACTTATCGCTTGGAAATCAATCTCGGGGATATCAAGGTGAGCCCATGTGGGGACTTCAAGAGTGAGCCAATGGCGAAATGCCTTAAGACGGAAGTCGAGCAACCATTCTGGTTCCCCCTTCTTCTGCGAAATCAATCGCACCACATCTTCGTTTAAACCTTGTGGAATGATATCAGTGTCAATATCGGTCACAAAGCCATATTTATACTCACTTGTGGTGACATCATTAATAATATCATCATTTGTGGGTATTTTTTTGTTTTTATCTTTTTCAGACTCTTTCATAATTTGCGATTATATCACTTCTGTTAAGTCTTTTCCCTTAATTAACGCTATTCTACAATCTTTGTTGCCGATTCCAACATTTCTTGAGCCGTTTCCGACCCGAAAATATCAGGCGCAAGATTTATCAAATGCTTCGTAGCGATGCCTCTTGACGAATTTAGCAACTCTGTATCAGGAAATATTGCAATCCATACATTGAGGAACAAACTTAATACGACCAAACCTTGCACGACCGCAAACACCGCTCCGGCAAATTTATTCACAGCACCAAGTTTAATCGTTTTCAACACTTTTGTCAACAATGATGCAATCAACCGAGCACCAAAATATCCAGCTAAAAACAAAACAACTTGTGCTATTACAGAGTTCAAAAATCTTGATGAAGCCTTTGCCGTTTCGGGATCTAAAAATGTTTCATTGAGAAATGATGTCAAACCATCGGCCATTAAACGGCAACACACTATACCCACAAGCACCCCTGCCAACGATCCCATCAGCGACAAAATGCCTTTATAGTATCCATAGATTGCAGTTGCCACAACAACCACTAACATCACTATATCAATCGTAGTCATACATTAATTAATTTTAGGAATGCAAAGTTAGCAAAAAATATCAAGCCAACACCTATTATAAACCCTAAAAATGGCAAATACACATCGCATTATGTCAAAACACAGACATCACTCACCTCTCTTTCATTCTAACAATGACATTTCAACACATCATTACACTTTTATATTTCCTCTACATCAATTCTCACATAGATTGACTCTTTACTTTCATTTTCCTCTCTCATCATCAAATGGATGCAATAAATTGGCATTATATGCGTTTATATGATTGAATAAATAGCGCATTGCGCATTATAGATAAATAAATAATATGAATAAAAACATCATAATAGCACCATTAAGTAGGCTTTTAATAATAGCCATATTAATGTGTACCCATCTATCAATCAACGCCTTTCCCCTAACTACCTACAGCGACAATTCCGTTTTAAGCGAGGGAAATTGGGTTAAAATAAGCGTACCTAGTTCGGGTGTATATCTAATTACCAATTCCAACCTACAAAAATGGGGATTTAGTGACCCGTCAAAAGTGCACATATATGGTTATGGAGGTAAACGAATCCCCGATGTATTAAGCAATTCTAATTACATTGACGACCTCCCTGTTATTCAATCATTGAAAACCGACAAAGGATTGGTGTTTTATGGTGTTGGACCAGAAAGCGACACTTCAACCGAAGACAATTATTACACTAAAACATTCAATCCATTTACCACAGTAGGATATTATTTTTTGAGCGATCGCGACTTAACTGATATCCCGGAAATTACCTCAATCGGAGACGTCATTGAGGCTTCCGACAAAGAGAATGCTACCACCTCTTTTATTGATTGTCGTCATCATGAAGTTGAACTTGTAAATCACGGAGAAACCGGTCATTTACTTCTCGGAGAAGATTTCAAATATACCCCTTCTCAAACTTTCAAATTTGATTTACCTGATATTGACAACAACCAAGAAGTGTGGATGGAGTGTCAATTTATGACTAAAACTTTTGGGGCGACTTCAACCCTTTCATTTACCGTCAATGGCGAAACTTTATCATCCAATAACACTGATCGCATATCAAGTTGTTCAAATAGTGCATATATACATGGCAAATTAACCACTACACGACATTCATTTAACATTTCAAGTGACCAAGTCAACATTGGGGTCAAAATATCTTCTTCGGTCACACTACAAAAAGCCAATCTCAACTATATCACACTCAATTACACTCGCAAATTAAAACTCGACAACGGCCTATTGGCATTTAAATCACATTCACCTATTCTTGCAATTGAAGGAGCAACCGAGGCTACTCATGTATGGGATATTACAACTCCTAACAAAATACATTCTCTCAACACTACCACTTCGGGCAATTCTATATTATTTAAAAACTCTTTAAGCGGAAATCGTAACTATGTAGCTTGGGACGAAAACGGATCATTGCCCACACCCTCTTTTGTTGGCAATGTTGCCAATCAGAACCTACATGGTCTTGACGTTCCCAACATGATTATCTTCACTGTAAACGAATGGAAGTCGCAAGCCGAACGTGTTGCCGACCTTCATCGCAACTCTTCCGACTCCCTTAAAGTAGAAGTCGTTGTTCAAGAAGATGTGTTCAACGAATTTGCTTCAGGCTCTCCCGATGCAAATGCGTTCCGTAAAATGCTTAAGATGCTTTGGGATAGAGGTAACGCCAATAACACACCCCTTCAATATGCACTATTTATGGGAAAAGGCACCTTTGACAACCGACTACTCACTAATGAAGTAAAAAACTTGGGATACCCAACAATGCCTATATGGCAAACCGACAAAGGCCTTGATGACAATGAAAGTTATTGCACCGACGACGTGTTTGCATTCCTCAAAGACAATTCCGGATCAAACATGAGTGCCGACACTTATTGTATTGCCGTAGGGCGCATGCCGGTCAAATCTCTCAATGAGGCTAAAAAATCAGTTGACAAGTTGTATAAATATATAAACAACTCTCACAAAAGCGAATGGAAAAACCAAATCCTCTTAGTTGCCGACGACATGGACAATGGTGTACACATGACCCAAACCGAGTCTATGTGGCAATTAATGAGTAATTCTAAATGGGGATCACAATTTTTATACAACAAACTTTATATCGACGCCTACACCCGAGAGGGGAACTCATATCCTCAAGCCAAATCTCAAATGTTCCGCTTGCTTGATGAAGGCACCCTTTGGTGGAACTATGTCGGTCATGCCAATACTACTTCATGGACTCATGATGGACTTTTCTCTTATACCGAAATGAGCAGTCTTTATTTAAAGAAATTACCATTTTTATATGCTGCCACATGTGAATATCTTCGTTGGGATGGCGTAGCATCAAGTGGCGCCGAAGTGATGTATCACATCCCTGATGGTGGTATTATCGGAGCTATAAGTGCTGTTCGCCCTGTATATATTGCAAACAATGGAATCCTTTCCAACGCATTAGCCCCAATGATATTTAAACGCAACGAGAACGGAAAATATCCAACAATTGGCGAAATTCTACAAAACGCTAAAAACAATCTATATGACAATGGAAAGTTTATTCAAGACCGCAATAAACTTCGATACACATTGATGGGCGACCCCGCAATGCGATTGAATATACCCACTGCTTCTATTGTTGTTTCTGAAATAAATGGGGCTTATGTCGATCTTGGGGAACAAACAGTCATCAACGCCCGACAAAATGCGATAATCAAAGGATATATCACTGACTTCAATGGTAATCACATATCTGATTTCAATGGCATCATTCACTCAACATTATATGATGCCGAAAAGAGCACAACTTCACATGGATATACCGAAGACGATGATGGCAAAGAAGTTATATTTGAAGAACATGGTTCTAAACTCTATGCCGGTCGAGATTCGGTAATAAATGGTGAATTTACCATTCACTTATCAATGCCCACAGAAATTGCCAATAACTATCGCGAAGCCACTCTTAACCTATATGCCGAAGCCGACAATACAATGGAAGCAATAGGTTGCAATCGTAGTTTCTTCGTGTACGGATTTGACAACTCGGCCGATCCCGACACAATTGCCCCTGTCATTGAGTACCTCTATGTCAACCATGAAGACTTTGACAACGGCGATATTGTTAACGAGTCGCCCATGTTGATTGCACAAGTATCCGACAATGTAAGTATCAACCTATCATCGGCCGGAGTGGGACATCAAATGTCATTGCGTCTTGATGGAGAGAAAAACTATACCGACTTGGCTCTATACTACACCCCCGTCATCAGCAACACTTCAACAGGTATCATCAACTACCCCATAGAGAACCTTCCCGACGGAAACCACTCTTTAAGACTTAAAGTTTGGGACACTTCGGGCAATTCCACCGAAAAGAACATTGACTTTAAGGTCATCAATGGCTTTGCGCCCAACATCTTTGATGTATATACTGATGCCAATCCGGCTCACACCGATGTTAACTTCTATATCAAGCATGACCGCCCTGATGCGATGGCCACCATTTCGGTTCAAGTATTTGATTTAATGGGCAAACTCGTATGGCAAACAACCCTTGCCGGACAAAGCGACATGTTCATTTCTTCACCTATAAATTGGAATCTATGTGACATGGCCGGACGCCGTGTAAATAGAGGTATTTATGTATATAAAGCCTCAATTTCTACCAACGGCCAAGAATTTACTTCTGCGGCTCGCAAACTTGCCGTTGCAGCACAATAGTCATCAAGCAAGATTTATAAAATCATAGTTTACGCATTTGCATGTTTTTAACCTCTGCATTTGCGTAAAATCATAATTATTAGTAAATTTGTCGCAATTATACCTTGATGACAATGAGTGATATTCGTAACAATACCCGTGAGATACTTCCTGAACCCACGTTAAGGAGGTTACCTTGGTATTTGGCATATGTTTCCACCCTAAATTCTCGAAAAGTGGAATTTGTCTCATCTACACAGATTGCTAAAGACTTAAATGTTGATGCATCACAGATTGCCAAAGATTTATCATTTCTCAACATCAAAGGAAAAACTCGTATAGGCTACGAAGTAAAAACCCTTGAACAAGTATTACAAGATTTTCTAGGATTTAAAGAAGTTCACAACGCCATTATTGTAGGAGTTGGGAGTCTTGGAGGCGCACTAGTTCAAGACTCTGGGTTATCTAGATATGGGCTCAATATTGTCGCCGGATTTGACATTAACCCATCCATCATTGGTACTAAAATGAGTGGAATTCCCATTTATAACATTGCCGACATAGAGTATAAACGCAAATCACTAAATGCCGAAATTGCAATTATAGCAGTCCCCGTTGACCAAGCTCAAAATGTTGCTGATTTAATGGTGGCTAACGGCATCAAAGCATTGTGGAATTTCACACCTTCTCGCATCAAACTCTCAGATAATATCGTAGTTCAAAACACTTCAATATATTCTCACCTTGCGGTGATGTATAATCGTCTTGATATTCAAAAACAACAACCGAAATGAAAATAATATCGGTAAATAGGTCTTTAACCCAACCGGTCAATCCACTGGCCCACATCAGCATCATCCCCGATTCGGCGATGATTCGCGATGGTAAGCCCTTCTTTATTCCGGGATTTTCGCAAAAATGGGAATTCCAAGCCTCTATTGCATTCAGAGTTAAACGCCTTGGTAAAAAAATATCATCCCGATTTGCCCACCGATATTACGATGCCATTGCATTGGCCGTTAACACAATTCCAATTGATGTAATCAGCGATGGTCAACCAATTTCGGCAACTTACAACGCTTTTGATGGTGCATTCATCATCGGCGACTGGATTGAACTCAACCAACTTAATGAATGTCATACCCTTAAGATCAATCTTGATGGAAATGAGATTGAGATTGACATGACTCATCTTGCAATAGATGACACGATTGCCTCAATAAGCCAATTCATTACACTTAAAATTGGCGACATTATCACTCCGGCAATCATCCCCATTCGCAACGAAATAAAAATAAACACTATAATTGAAGGGTCAATAAACAATACCCCAAACATTAAATTGAAATTTAAATAACATAGTTATGAGAATTAAACACCTAATACACAAAAGCATCGTATGTGTTGCCACTATTTGTTGCAGCCTTATTGCCAATGCATATACCCCCTCATACTACGCTTCCGACTCTAAACTCAAATCGGGACATTGGGTAAAAGTCAAAGTCAGCGAAATAGGTATGCAAGAAATATCATATGACCAACTTCGTGAACTAGGATTCTCCGATCCTTCTAAAGTGTGCGTTTATGGGTATGGTGGCACATTACTCACAAAAAACACCTTTGACACTAGCCTACCCGATGACCTTCCCGCCGTGCCGGTTTATTATGGTGACGATAAAATCATATTCTATGGTGAGCCCGATTTAAGAGTTAACCTTGGCAATGGCGAAACCAAAATTGAGGTATTGCGTAATATGTACTCATCTGCCGGATATTATTTCTTAAGTGACTATAATCAAGGTGCATCACAAATACCATCATCTAAAAATTACAATTTAAGCAATATCCTTTCACGAGAATATCACAACAGCATCATTTATATTGAAAATGAGGTTGAAAACCCCGGACAAGCAGGAACCTACTTCTTTGACAAAAGCCTACTCAATGGCCCTCAATCCTATTCATTTGACATAAAGAAACCTTTCATTTGCGACGTATCAGCTGTGTTTAAATATAATTATGCAGCGAAAGTCCCTGTATATACTGCTTTACAAGTTGACTTCAACTATCCCGATTCACTTATAACTAAAACAAAAAACAACCAAGTGATTCCAAGTTCTCTCGAATCACAATATTTCTATACTAGTGATGGTGAAATACAATTTTTAATTACCGACTCATCGCCTAGTAATCTCACTTTTAACATTTCATTCCCTTCTGACAAAAAAGCAACTTATGCTGCTATCGACAACGCTTATGTAATATATCGTCGTCAAAACGATTTTGAAGGTGAGTCTCAATTAAGAATGTCATTTACGCAAGCCAACCAAAACACCAATTTTATCATCACTAATGGCAACGAAAATATTCAAGTGTGGAATGTAACCAATCCGCTAAACATATTTCCACACTCTTTAAAATACAATGAAGGTTCAAAAAATCTTATCGGGACATTTGATAAGTCATATAATTATTCCACCACCGGCAATCCTTGCCTAGTTGCATTTGACCCAAATAAAGAAATGCACAAAGTGGAAATCGTAGGCAAAGTTGAAAACCAAAGCCTTCACAACTTATCAACCCCCAATATGGTCATTATTACTAATGACCTATGCCAACCATATGCCGAGCAAGTAGCACAAGCACATCGTGACTATCAAAAACTTGATGTATTAGTTGTTAACCAAAAAGAGATTTTCAACGAATTTTCATCAGGCACTCCATCTGCAATGGGATATCGCCGATTCCTTAAAATGTTTTATGATCGCAACAAGACCAAACTCAAATACCTACTTTTGTTTGGGGAAGGATCCTGGGACAATCGTGGCGTGATATACCCAAAAGAGGATCGACTCCTCACCTATCAAGCCGAAGTTGTTGAAGATGCTCGTAGCGCAGCCAAAGCATTCTGTGGGGACTCTTATTTCGGTATGCTCAACGACAATTATGAGCCTAACTACTTCTACAACACAGAAGTATTGCTCGGCATTGGCCGCATTCCGGTACAAACTCACACCAACGCACAAGCAATTACTAATAAGATTATCAACTATCTCAAAAATCCTCCCACTGTAGCACTTTTTAATAGAGCACTTATTCTTGCCGACGAAGGCGATGGTTATGGACACATAATGCAACAAGAGGAGAATATTGACTCTATCTTATCAATATCACCAACCACAACCTGTACAAAAGCATTTAGTACATTCTATCCTTCAAGCGATAAAGATGCTCCGGAGGCTCGTGACCTCATTACTCAAGCATTAAACAGAGGACAGATATTCTTTAGTTTTGCCGGACATGGCGCAGAAGTATCTTTCACTCCAAAGAACCTATGGACTGCCAACAACATTAAAGAAACATCTTATAACCATCCTCCTTTTGCAATGTTTGCTACTTGCGATGCATTCTCTTTTGACCGTCGCGAAGGAGGTATGGCCGAACAAGGTTTATATAAAGAAGATGGTGGCTTTATTGCCATAGCAGCAGCAAGTCGCACCGTATATATGCAATTCAACCAATATATTAATCGCGCATTCACTTGCGAATTATTTAAAGCCTCAAACAATGACCTTATTGGTGATGTATTCCGCAAAGCACGCAATCGCGCCTCCACTGAAATCAGCGATCGCACCCTTGGTGTAAACACTATGTGTTACAACCTCGCCGGGGACCCTGCATTACCACTATATAAACCCACATTAAATGTCGCAACAACCACAATAAACGAGATAGAGGTCGAAAACAATGCAACATCTTATCCGGTAATCAACCCTCTTTCTAAAAACATCCTAAAAGGAAACATCGTTGACAACAACGGCAATGTTCAGAAAACTTTTAATGGATCAATTACCCTCACTATTTATGACGGGCCATCGCTCAACTTGGCTTATGCAAAGAAAAGTGGCAATAACACTTCTTATATAGTAGAATTTAGCGACTCAATATTAACCGAACCCGGAAAATCATATTGCAAAAGCGATAGTGTGGCTATCATATTTGATGAAAATCAATTGTCGGAAATTTCCGTACCGGTGACTAACGGAGAATTTGAAGTATCATTAGTCACTCCATTACCTCAAAAAGCCAATTCGATTAATCGTATTACATATTTTGCAATAAGCAATGACAAGCAGACTCGAGCATCGGGGCACTTTAATTATGTAAAAGTCGGTGGATATAATGAAGAGACTGTAATCGACGACACAACTGCTCCGATAATTGACCAATGTTATATTAATGACCCATCATTTGCCAATGGCGACATCGTCGGTAGCGATTTCACTTTCTACGCTTTCATTAGTGCTGATGAATCAGGGTTAAACACTGCTCTCAACAGCCTTGGTGCGGCAGCGACTCTCACTCTTGATGGCAAAAAGACATTCCCATTTGCAAGTTCGGCAATTACTAACAATACCGATGGCTCTGCTTCTCTTGAATACTTCATCAATGACATCGAAGATGGAATGCACACATTGACATTAAGTATTAAAGACAACATCGGAAATTGTGCCACAAAAACTATTTCATTTGTTGTAATCAATAGTTCGGCTCAAGTATCATTAAATGTAGCCGAAACACCTGCACGAAGTGAAGCAACCTTTGATATTGATCACAACTTCCTAAACGAGCCAATGGGTAGAATCATAATTGAAGACTGCAACGGCGATGCTATCTTTACTAAAAACGACTGCACATTCCCATTCACTTGGGATCTCAAAGATGCTAATGGAAATGCTGTTAGTGATGGCAACTACAAAGCCTATGTCATTCTAAAGGGAGGCAATCTATATGGCAGTTCTAATAAAATTGATGTAATCGTAGTTAAATAATTTCACTCTAAATAGATACCCTTAAGTCCTCTGAAATACAATCAGAGGGCTTTTATTTTAGCCTAAAATATCATAAACTACACAACAAAAGCAATAAAACCGTTTTTTTTTAGTTTATATATTTAACTACATTCTAAAATTGTTATGAATAAGACTTTAAAATCATTTGTCATAAGCATATTAACCATTGCGATGAGCATCCCCTCATTAATGGCTCAAGATGCTACAGGAAAAAACGAATTTAACCCCGTACAAACAGGTGTGACATCCCTCAATATTGCACCCGATGCACGCAGTGCATCAATGGGAGACCTTGGTGTTGCGACTGATCCCGATGCCAATTCTCAATATTGGAACCCGTCTAAATATGCATTTGCTTATAGTAGAGGTGCCGTCGCATTAAGTTATACTCCTTGGTTGAGAAAACTCGTTAACGACATCTTCCTTGCCAATTTAGCAGGATATTGGAAACTTGGTTCAGGTGACAATCAAGCATTAAGTGCTTCTTTGCGATATTTCTCTCTTGGAGAGGTAAATACCTCTGACCAATCGGGTGTTGCCACTCAAAGTCTAAACCCATACGAAATGGCTGTTGACTTGGGCTATTCTCGTAAATTATCTGAAAAATTCTCTATGGGTGTTGCATTTCGTTACATCTATTCCGACCTTGGATTTTCTGACTCTTATGCTGGCGACCAAACATCGGGAGCATCGGCTTTCGCCGCCGACATTTCCGGATTCTACAACACCTACCCCATTATTGGTCGCAACGAGTGCCAGTGGTCATGGGGATGGAACATATCAAACATCGGTTCTAAAGTCTCTTACAATAACGGCGAGGACCCTGCATTTCTTCCTACCAATCTACGACTTGGTACAACATTTACATTCCCTCTTGCCGACTACCACAATCTTGCTCTTTCTCTTGACTTAAATAAACTCCTTGTTCCCACCAAACCTCGTGAAAGCGATTTCAGCGAAGACACTGAAGGGCAACAAGCCTATCTCGACGCTCTTGAAGATTGGGAAAACATGTCTTCAATCTCCGGTATATTCAAATCATTTACCGATGCTCCCGGTGGATTCAAAGAAGAACTTCGCGAAATTACCTACTCTATTGGTGCCGAATATAACTACAACCAACAATTCTTCCTTCGTGCCGGTTATTTCTACGAAAACGAATTTAAAGGAAATAGACAATATTTCGGTCTTGGAGCCGGCTTCGCACTCAATGTATTGAAACTTGATGCTTCATATATGCTTGCGACAGCACAAACATCACCTCTTGACCAAACACTCCGTTTCACTCTCACATTTGACATGGACGGATTGAAAGAATTGATGGGCAAATAATCAACTTCAAAAAAAGCATCATAATGTTTAGAATCGGGCAAGGTATTGATGTTCATAAACTAGTCGAAGGGCGAGACCTCTGGATTGCCGGAGTAAAGATTCCATATCATTTGGGGTTGCTAGGGCATAGTGATGCCGATGTGGCGTTACATGCACTTTGTGACGCCTTATTAGGAGCAGCATCTATGCGTGATATTGGATACCACTTCCCCGACACCGACCCCAATTACAAAGGTGCTGATTCCAGGGTATTATTGCGTCGTGTGCGCGAAATGCTAAATGAAAAGAATTACTCTATAGGAAATGTAGATGTAACGATTGCGGCCCAAGCGCCCAAAATGCTACCACATATTCCTCAAATGATTAAAAACATCGCCGACGATCTATTAATTGACTCGGATTGTGTATCGGTAAAAGCCACAACTACCGAACGATTAGGATTTACCGGACGAGGCGAAGGCATTGCTGCTTTTGCAGTTGCACTCATCAACAAGGAATAATTCGACTTAAAAAAAGTTAACACACTCTTCATTTCCGTTAATTTAAGTTATATACCACCATACGTATATGATTTCTCAAATGATTACAGTTGCAATACACTAAAAAAAGTAGTATTTTTGCACTTGAAATAGTCACGGAGGAGGCAAACGCTTCCTCCTTTTTATTAAATCTATCACAAATATGATTGACAAGCAGTTACTCACTCAAACAATTGAGCAAGCGATTGAAGGCACTTCAATATTCATCGTTGACATCAAAATCAACCCGGGCAATGTTATCATCGTTGAGATTGACAGCCCTGAAAGTATTGATATTGACACTTGCGCCTCAATAACTCGCACAATTGAAGCAGTTTTTGACCGCGACACCGAAGACTATGAACTTGAAGTGGGTTCGGCCGGGCTTACCTCTCCCTTTAAAGTAAAAGGGCAATATCTTAAAAACATAGGTAACGAAGTCGAAGTACTCACTCGCGATGGTCGCAAAATGCAAGGCACTCTCACTCATGTGAGCGACAACGATTTCACCATCGAAGTATCTAAAAAAGTAAAAGAACCGGGAGCGAAACGCCCCACTATTGTCATGGAACCAATTACAATAACCTTTGACAATGCTAAAACCGTAAAATATTTAATTAACTTCAAATAAAACAACCAGACAAAGATGGCTAAAAAAGAAGAAACACCAAATATGGTGGAGCAATTTGCCGAGTTTAAAGAACTTAAACACATCGACAAAACCACAATGATAAGCGTTTTGGAAGAATCATTCCGTAGCGTTCTTGCTAAAACATTTGGTACTGATGACAACCTTGATGTGATTTTGAACCCCGACAAAGGTGATGTTCAAATCTTTCAAAATTTAGAAGTCGTACCCGATGGTGAAGTTGAGAATGTAAACACACAAATAAGCCTTAGCGAAGCACGTGCCAATGGAGACCCCGATGCTGAAATTGGAGAAGAATACTCAAAAGAAATCATTTTTGCTAATTTTGGCCGTCGTGCAATCCTTAACTTGCGCCAAACTCTTCAATCTAAAATACTCGACCTTCAAAAAGAAGCCATTTATGCTAAATTTAAAGACCTTGAAGGCGAACTTGTAACCGGAGAAGTTTACCAAACTTGGTCAAAAGAAACACTCCTCCTCGACGACGATAAAAACGAACTCCTTCTTCCTAAATCTGAAGCAATCCCCAGCGATTACTTCCGCAAAGGTGAAACAGTGAGAGCTGTGGTAATTAATGTTGACAACAAAAACAACAATCCCAAAATTACCGTATCTCGCACAAGCAATGAGTTCCTTCGCCGTTTGTTTGAACTTGAAGTTCCAGAGATTCACGATGGTCTTATCAATATTCGCGCTATCGCTCGCATCCCTGGCGAACGTGCTAAAATCGCCGTTGAAAGTTACGACGAACGCATTGACGCAGTCGGTGCGTGTGTGGGAGTTAAAGGTTCTCGCATACATGGCATCGTACGCGAACTTCGCAACGAAAATATTGATGTAATCAATTACTCACAAAAACCCGAAGTTCTTATTGGTCGTGCATTAAACCTATCTCATGCACCTCAAATGCGCATTGACCACGAAGCAAAGAAAGCCGAAGTATTCCTTCGCCCCGAAGACATATCTTTGGCTATCGGTAAAGGTGGATTGAACATCAAATTGGCATCTATGCTTTCAGGATATACTATTGACATATATCGTGAAGGATCTTATTCAAACGAAGAAGATATCTACATCGACGAATTTAAAGACGAAATTGATAGTTGGATTATTGATGCTCTCAAGGCTATGGGTTGTGTTACAGCCAAAGCAGTAATCAACACTCCTCGTCAAGACCTCATTGACAAAGCCGACCTTGAAGAGGATACTGTTGACGAAATTCTTGAGATACTAAAAGCTGAATTTGAGGACTAATCTCACATTCTATTCAGTCTCTTTAATCCTCCTCATTATTTAACCCAAGCTGTAATACTTTAAAATAATATATGGCGAAAATTAAAATTAGTAAAGTAGCAAAAGATCTCAATGTAGCCCTCCCTACAGTTATTGAGTTTTTGCGTAAAAAAAACATCACCATCGATGACAACCCCAATGCTCGCATAGAGGATGACATCGTGGAGATTCTTGCGAATGAGTTCCGTAGCGACAAAGATCAAAAAAGCAAATCGGAACAACTCTCATCTGAACGCCAAAAAGAGAAAGCGAAACCGGCTCCTAAAGAAGCACCGGCTCCGGTTGAAGAAATTGTTTTACCTATCGAACCTGCTATCGCTCCAAAGATTGTGGGAAAAATAGACATTAACAATGTTGGCAAAAGTACGCCTAAAGAACCTGAAAAGGTTGTTGAAGAAAAGCAACCTAAAAAAGAGGAACCAAAAGCGAAAGAAGTAGTTGCCGAAACAAAAACCAAAGAGGCTCCTAAAAAGCCAGTTCAACCTGCTCCTAAAAAGCAACAAGAGCCTAAGGCAATCGTCAAAGACGAAAAGCCGGTTAAACCAGAACCCATTAAAGAGGTAGAAGTGTCTCAACCTAAAGAAGATCAAGAGGAGGAAATCTTCACTATGAGTCGTCCTACTGCTACTCCTACTATCAATGTAGTAGGAAAGATTGACCTTTCTGCTATCAATCAGCAGACTCGTCCAAAGAAAAAAACTAAAGAGGAGAAACGCAAAGAACGCCTCGCTAAAGATAATGCTGCTCAACAAAACAATGCTGCTGCGCAAAATGGTGATCGCAAAAAGCGCAAACGCATCATGGGCAAAGAAAAAATTGATATTGAAAAAGCCGGACAACTTGTCGGCAATAACAACCATGGTGGGAACAAAAACGAACACTCTCGTCGTGAAAAACCCGCCAAAGATAAAAACAAACGTCCTATTCACACCGAGGTAAACGAAGAAGACGTTCAAAAACAAATAAAAGAAACCCTTGCTCGCCTCACCAGCAAAGATAAAGGGCTTAAGAAAGGTGCTAAATGGCGTAAAGAAAAACGCGAAGCAAGTGCCTCTCGTGAGCGTGAAGCAGCCGAACTCGAACAAGCAGAAAGCAAGGTATTGAAACTTACCGAATTTGTAACAGCCAATGACCTTGCCGTGATGATGAATGTACCCATCAACAATGTCATAGGCACATGTATGAATCTCGGTGTTATGGTTTCTATCAACCAACGCCTTGATGCCGAAACGATCAATATCGTTGCCGAAGAATTCGGGTTCAAAACTGAATATGTATCAGCCGAAGTATCTGAAGCCATCGAACAAGAAGAAGATCGCGACGAAGACTTGACTACTCGTCCACCGGTAGTTACCGTAATGGGACACGTTGACCATGGTAAGACTTCTTTGCTCGACTATATCCGCAACGCCAATGTTATTGCAGGTGAAGCAGGTGGTATCACTCAACACATAGGTGCTTACAATGTGAAATTATCTGATGGCCGTCGCATAACATTCCTTGACACCCCGGGTCACGAAGCATTTACCGCAATGCGTGCTCGTGGTGCAAAAATTACCGACCTCTGTATCATCATCGTTGCTGCCGACGATAGCGTGATGCCTCAAACTGTCGAAGCTATCAACCACGCTTCAGCAGCAGGCGTGCCCATCGTATTTGCAATCAACAAAATTGACAAACCAACTGCCAATCCCGATAAGATTAAAGAAGCACTCGCTGCTATGAACTATCTTGTTGAAGACTGGGGTGGTAAATATCAATCACAAGATATTTCAGCAAAAAAAGGTATTGGCGTTGACGATTTGATGGAAAAAGTGCTTCTCGAGGCCGAAATGCTTGAATTGAAAGCCAACCCTAATCGCAAGGCCGTGGGCTCAATCATTGAGTCTTCACTTGACAAAGGTAGAGGATATGTAGCAACAGTTCTCGTTCAAAACGGCACTCTTCGTGTGGGCGACACTATTCTTGCCGGTACTCACTATGGAAAAGTAAAAGCGATGTTCAACGAGCGTAACCAACGCATCACCGAAGCCGGTCCTGCTACTCCTACATTGATTCTCGGTCTAAATGGTGCTCCTACCGCAGGCGACACTTTCAATGTCATGGATAGCGACCAAGAGGCTCGTGAAATAGCAACTAAACGCGAACAATTGCAACGTGAACAACGTGAACGCACTACAACCAAACTCACCCTCGAAGAAATTGCTCGTCGTCGTGCTCTTGGTAACTTCCACGAACTCAACATCATCGTCAAAGGTGACGTGGATGGTTCTATCGAAGCATTGTCCGACTCTCTTCTCAAACTTTCTACCGAAGAGATTCAAATCAATGTTATCCACAAAGCCGTGGGTGCAATCTCCGAAAGCGATGTTGTGCTTGCTGCTGCATCCGACGCGATTATCATCGGATTCCAAGTTCGCCCATCACTTCCTGCTCGTCGTGCTGCCGAACAAGAAGGCGTACAAATCCGCCTTTACTCGGTTATCTATCAAGCACTCGAAGAGGTTAAAGATGCGATGGTGGGTATGCTTGCTCCCGAAATCAAAGAAGAAATCACAGGGACTGCCGAAGTTCTTCAAACCTACAAAATCTCAAGAGTGGGAACTATTGCCGGTGCAATGGTGCGCGAAGGAAAAATCAAACGCTCTTGCAAGGTGCGCTTGATTCGCGATGGCATCGTTATCTACACCGGTGAACTCGGTTCACTCAAACGCTTCAAAGACGATGTAAAAGAAGTTGCATCGGGATATGATTGCGGTCTTAACATTGCCGGATATAACGACATCAAAGAAGGCGATATCATCGAAGGCTTTGAAGAAGTGGAAGTATCTCGCGAATTGTAACATTTGAGGCTAATGTCAATAGCCTACATAAATATCGGATCTAATATGGGTAATCGCAACGCTCTAATCGAGCAAGCGATTACCCATATTGAATTTTTATGTGGTTCCAGATGCAAGCAATCTCCTGTAATTGAATCTGAACCATGGGGATTTGAATCCCCCCACCCGTTTCTTAACATCGGGATATCTATTGAATGTAACCTTGACCCACTTGTCTTGTTACAAGAACTACTAAAAATAGAAAAAAGCATCTCCAACACATCACATCGCGATGAAAACGGCAATTATATTGACCGATTAATTGACATTGATCTCATTGCCGTTGATGATATAGTAATTGACTCTCCTACTCTACAACTGCCACATCCACGAATGCATCTACGCGATTTTGTGCTCTCCCCCATGATGCACCTCAACTCATCGTGGGTTCACCCCATTTTTAATCAATCAATAACCGAACTTTACAACCAATTACATGAAAAAGATAATAAACCCATGGGTTGACCTCATTGACGAAGGTTACAACTGTTTTGCTTGTGCTCCAAACAATCCTTATGGACTCAAAATGGAATTTTGGGAAGATGGCGATGACATCGTATCATATTGGACTCCCGGCGACAACTATCAAGGTTGGCTCAAGACTCTGCATGGGGGCATACAAGCCACTCTTATTGACGAAATGGGTGGATGGGTAGTGGCTCGCAAATTGCAAACTTCGGGCATGACAACAAACCTCAATGTGAGATATCGCCGCCCCATCTCCACTGGCGAAAATGTAACCATTGAAGCACGCGCTCGCATACGCGAACAAAAGAAAATGTTTGTGATTATTGATGTAACATTGTCGGTAAAAGGGAGAGTGTGTTCCGAAGCCGAACTAACTTATTATTGTTTTTCAAAAGAAAAAGCCACCGAAGAATTCCACTTCCGCGGCTGCGAAGTTGAAAAATAATGGTAATAATATAAAGGGGAAATGAGGATTATTGATACAACAAACTATGCACAGCGTCATGAATTCTCACAATCCCTGAGCCATCTTCGAGTGTGTATATTTGATATGCAAAATGAAAATCTTCACAAATAAATTCTCTATAGCCTAATTTTATCCATTCCTTCTTGTAACGAGCCAATGGATAAATTTGAGCATAAATACCCAAACTTCCCAATGCATCGTAAAGTCTATCTATCTTTTTCTTAATGGTAATTTCATCTAATGCCTCGTGAAGAAGTAAAGCATTCTCATAGAACGATTCTATTTGATAATGCACTCGTTTATCAATATAGACTTTCATCATTGTTGATAATGATGATTAATCTTGTTAAGAATACGTTGTTTTGACTCTTCAAGGCTCAAACATTCTGCATCAATTTCATCTTGAGTTATAACTTGCGACACTTTAAACCCAATTGATGTTTGCTGATAAACAACTGATGGTTCACTAACTAAACTTCTATTATCTAAACCTTCTATTTCCTCAAAGTCTTCTCTTTTTGTTGCCATAACAAATCATTTTTACTCCACAAAAATAACTATTTTTCTATAAATGCCCATACATTTAAAAAACAATTATTATCTTTGCGAAAACATAAGTACTATTATCAATAAAAATATTTGCCTATGAAACATTAGCGTATTATTGATACGCACATTTTAACATATTGGAAAAGCGTTTTAGCTTTATTCTATCATCTCGGAAGTTTGGCGACTAAAATAGATTCGATAGGAATAATAGCGAAAATGTTCGTGCCTTAAGGCGCGGGCTTTTGGTTATTCTATTGAATCGGGTTACGCCAAACACCTCGAGATGGGAATACACTAATGGCACCGCGTTTTTTTATGTGCATATCCGTCACAACAAAAAGGATGACAACCTTAAATCGATGCAAGGAGTAACCCGAAAAGCCTAAAAGTGAGTAGGGGATATGACAAAGCAACTAAATAATAAAATGAAATCAAAAGTATTGTTAGTTTTTATAATTTCGATTCTAAGTTTTAATGTGGTTTTGGCTCAAGAGGAGAAGGGCTTTTCAACTTCAGCTGATGTTATAATTGGGTATAGCGAGAAAACGTTCTCGACCATTTTGGGATATGACTTTGGGTATAAATTCATGCCTGATTTATATATTGGGGCAGGACCGATGGTTGGAGGCTCATTTGGTAGTGGTCAGTCATCATTTGCGGCAGGTGCTTATGCAAAGGTTAGATATGATATTCCAATTAGGTTCTCAGTAAAGCCATTCGTCGATGGTCGAGTAGGATATAATTATAACATCTCAAATGAAGCCGGAGGAATGATTTATGGCTTTGGGTTGGGTGTTGGAATCGCAAAAAATATTAAGGTTGGATTGTATTGTTTTGTTGGCACAAAACAGGAAACAGAAACATACACATACTACAAAACTCACACATCGCCATATACTGGCAAGGTTTTTACTACGAAACATACAGGCACGAAAACTGTTGATAAAGCGAATTTCATTCCTGCTTTATTGTTTAGCGTGGATTTTTAGACTTCTTTAATGGTGAGAGTCTCTATTTGACAAGATTGTTTTGTAAATGAAGATGAGGTGTGCCAAAATTTCAAAAAAATGACACACCTTCATTTTTTTATACAAACAGGCAGCGTAGCACGTCGAGCGATTGCATTTGCGAGAGTGAACTATAGTGGATTGTATAGTATTCAAGAATTTTATCAAGTAGGTCATTGCGTTGATTGCGATTAAACTTATAGAATCGCATATTATCAAACGTGATGCGCGACAACATAGCCAACACACCTGCATCGTTGGCATTTAGATATTTGTGGTGCATAGGAGGCGTCATTCTAAACCGGGCCTCTTGCATATCAAATACAGCGCCCTCTTGATAGGTTGACACATCGGGTTCAATGCCGATAAACCTACCCAATCGATAAAGAAAACACAAATGATAATTGGCTATCCCCTCATTCATCACATCAAAACGTGTAATCGCATCTACCAAGAAGGCAAAAGTGGCATTATCACTTTGACTTTCACGCAACACGGCATTCAACACATCGGCAATAAACATTGCCACTGCACCTTTCATGGGATGAGAATGTAACCCGTGCAACGGCATCAACACGCGAGGATCGCGCATCGTGTGTAGTTCTCGCCCCGGTTTTATTGATGCCACACACTCAAAGATGCTCAATGGCATAAACATCGCCCTTCGACGATTTGCCTCACGACCATTACCAGCCGAAACTAGAAACGACAATCGCCCCATTTCAAGTGAATAGACACTCAAAATCGAATGTTTATCATTATATTTTATCGTGCGTAAAGCAACACAATGCAACGGCTGATACATATTAGTGGCATCTTGAATTTAACACTCCTCTCACCAAGAGAATTGAAAGCATAAAGGTAGTAAATTCATGCCAAAAACCATGTTTTTCGATTCCAAAAACTAAAAAATTACAATATTTTTCGCCTTTTCTTTCAAAATATTTGCACATATAAAAATTTGTCCCTAAATTTGCACTCGCAATTTTGGGAAATCCCTAACGGCCCATTCGTCTATCGGTTAGGACGCAAGATTTTCATTCTTGAAAGAGGAGTTCGATTCTCCTATGGGCTACAATTTAATAAACAATAACTTAAAGATTTAAAGATTTATTTATAATGGCAAATCATAAATCATCTGAAAAGAGAATTCGTCAAACAAAGACTCGCAACGCTCGCAATCGTTATTATGCTAAAACAGCTCGTAACGCCGTTCGCCGTCTTCGTGCTATGACTAACAAGACTGAAGCTGAAGAAGCATTCAAAAAAGTTAGCGCTATGCTTGATCGTCTTGCTTCTAAAAAGACTATCTCTAAAAACAAAGCCGCTAACCTTAAGAGCAAACTCGCTCATCACATCAGCAAAATCTCTGCTTAATATAGCAGCCTGATATTTGTTGGCCCATTCGTCTATCGGTTAGGACGCAAGATTTTCATTCTTGAAAGAGGAGTTCGATTCTCCTATGGGCTACCACAAAGCATCTATCCCACAAAGGTAGATGCTTTTGGCGTTTTTATTACTGATTATTAGCCGAGAACTGAAAAATTCTTTGTAAATTTGCGTAATTATTACAAATTACCCTTATGAATATATCATATAACTGGCTCAAAGAATATGCCGACTTCAACCTCACCCCTGAGGAACTTGGAGCCGCACTCACTTCTATCGGTCTTGAAACCGGTGGTATTGAAGAAGTTGAATCAATCCGTGGCGGATTGCGTGGTATCGTGATTGGCAAAGTGCTCACTTGCGAAGACCACCCCAATAGCGACCACCTCCACATCACAACTGTTGACCTTGGCGATGGACAGCCCACTCAAATCGTGTGTGGTGCACCAAATGTTGCTGCCGGACAGACTGTTGTTGTTGCCACAGTGGGAACAACTCTTTATGATGGAGACCAAGAATTTCAAATAAAGAAATCTAAAATCCGTGGCGTGGAATCATTTGGTATGATTTGCGCTGAAGATGAAATCGGCATCGGACATTCTCACGATGGCATCATCGTATTGACCGACGATGTTAAACCCGGCACCCCTGCTGCCGAATACTATAACCTCACTAGCGACTATGTGCTTGAGGTTGATCTCACTCCCAATCGCATTGATGCAGCATCACACTACGGCGTAGCTCGCGACCTATGCGCTTGGCTTTCTCAAAACAAGGGCGAAGCAAAACCTCATCGTCCATCGGTTGACGCATTCAAAATTGACCGCAAAGATGGTGCTGCAGAAGTTGTGGTAGAAAACACCAATGCTTGTCCTCGTTATGCCGGTGTGACTATTCGCAACATTAAAGTTACCGAGAGTCCTCAATGGCTTAAAGACCGTTTAACTGCAATAGGTCAACGCCCTATAAACAGCATCGTTGACATCACCAACTACTTGCTTCACGCAATGGGGCAACCACTTCACTGCTTTGACCTAGACAAGGTTAAAGGTGAAAAAATCGTGGTTCGCAACTGCGCCGAAGGCACTCCATTCACCACTCTTGATGAAGTGGAACGCAAACTCAATAGTGCCGACTTGATGATTTGCAATGCCGAAGATCCAATGTGTATTGCCGGTGTATTTGGAGGCCTTGATTCAGGTGTTACCGAAGAAACCACATCTATTTTCTTCGAGAGCGCCTACTTCAACCCTACCACAATTCGCAAAACGGCTCGCCGTCATGGGCTCAACACCGATGCATCATTCCGTTTCGAGCGTGGCATCGACCCCAACAACACCATCTATGTGTTGAAACTTGCCGCATTGATGGCTCAAGAAATTGCAGGTGGTGAAATTTGTGGTGAAATCGTTGACATATACCCCAACGAAATCAAACCATTCCCCGTTACACTCTCTTATAAATACCTCAACGACCTCATTGGTAAAGAAATCCCCACTGAAACCGTTGATAATATACTTCGTTCTCTCGAGATTGAAATCAAAGACCGTCGCGACGGCGAAATCGACCTCGAAGTACCCACTTATCGTGTTGATGTTCAACGGCCTTGCGACGTAGTTGAAGATGTGTTGCGCATCTATGGTTACAACAACATCGAGTTTGACAACACTCTCCACGCCACACTATCATACAAAACATTTACCGATAGTGCAAACGATCTTCGCGAACTCATCAGCAATCAATTGACAGCAGTAGGCTTTAATGAAATTCTCAATAACTCATTATCGGCCGAGAACTACTATGAAGGTCTCTCTCAATATCCTGCAGCCAACTGTGTGAAGCTTCTCAACCCATTAAGCAACGACTTGAACGTGATGCGTCAAACATTGCTCTTCGGCGGATTGGAATCGCTTGCTCACAACATTAATCGCCGCGCAAGCGACTTGATGATGTATGAATTTGGCAACGTTTACCATTTCAACCCCGAAGCCGAATCTACTACCGAAGCCCCACTTGCTCCATATAGCGAAACCGAAAAACTCGCACTATGGCTTACAGGCAACATTCGTCAAGGCAACTGGGCGCGCAG
Source organism: Muribaculaceae bacterium (assembly GCA_017409345.1). GTDB lineage: Bacteria > Bacteroidota > Bacteroidia > Bacteroidales > Muribaculaceae > RGIG4079. Next base: position 174,555 of record JAFQSX010000017.1, read on the forward strand.
CGAAGAATCAGCAACAATCTATGATCTCAAGGCTATCGTTGCAAATATCTTTGCACGCATGGGCATTTCTACTCGCGAAATCATGCTCACCGATGGCAACGAAGAGATATATAGCGCGTCAATCAATATCGCTACTCGTGCAGGCAAGCAACTTGGCGCAATGGGTATCGTGGCAAAAGCAATACTCAAAAAAGCCGACATCAAACAAGAAGTACTCTTTGCCGAGCTCGACTGGAACGCTATCGTGAAACTCTCGCTCAAGAAGAAAGTTACATTCGCTCCTCTACCAAAAACACAACCCGTGAAACGCGACCTCGCGCTTCTTATCGACAAAGCTGTGACTATGGCTCAAATCGAAGCTGTTGTGAGAGAAAGCGAACGCAAATTGCTCAAAGATGTAACACTCTTCGACGTGTATGAAGGAAAGAACCTTCCCGAAGGCAAGAAATCATACGCGATAGCAATGACTATTCAAGACGACGAAAAAACACTCCAAGACAAACAAATCGAAGCTGTGATGAACAAGATCATCACCAACCTCGAAAAACGACTTGGCGCTTCACTTAGATAATCAATAATTAACAACTAAAAATTAAAATATCACAATGGGAAGAGCTTTTGAATATCGCAAAGCAAGAAAACTCAAACGCTGGGGCAATATGTCTCGCACATTTACTCGCATCGGTAAAGAAATCACCATCGCAGCTAAAGCAGGTGGTCCCGACCCCGATGTAAACCCTCGCTTGCGCGCTTTGATGCAAAACGCTAAGGCTGCAAATATGCCTAAAGACACTGTAGAACGCGCAATCAAGAAAGCAACCGAAAAAGACGCAGGTGATTACAAAGAAATCATCTATGAAGGATATGGTCCTTTTGGTATCGCTATCGTTGTAGAAGCCGCTACCGACAACAATACTCGTACAGTTGCCAACGTTCGCTCTTATTTCAACAAGTTTGGCGGAAGCCTTGGCACAACAGGTAGCTTGACATTCCTTTTCGAGCACAAATGTACATTCCACGTTGTTGCTAAAGAAGGTGTTGACCTTGAAGAACTCGAACTCGAACTTATCGACTTCGGTGTAGACGAAATCGACTTCGACGAAGAAGAAAACGAAATCGTATTGTCAGCTCCATTTGAATGCAACTCTGAAATCCAAAAATATCTCGAAGAAAACGGATTTGAAATCAAGAGTTCTGAATTTGTACGCATTCCTAACGACCTCAAAGAAGTCAACGAAGAGCAACGCACTCAAATCGAAAAACTTCTCGAAAAATTTGAAGATGACGACGACGTTCAAAATGTATTCCACAACATGAAAGAAGACTAATCAATCACTTCTATCATATCACAAAGCGAATAGGCACTCCCTATTCGCTTTTTTTATTTTTTACATAAACTTGCACATTTCTAATTATTTATCACTACATTTGTAGTAAATAAACATTCGTTACACCTAAATTTCACATTCTCTATGAAAACAAACCTTCTTAAATCGTTTATTACTATTTTGTTTGCGTTAATAATTTCGCAACAAGTCGTTCACGCACAAACAAATCGTTCTGCTTGTTTAGAGGCTCAACTAGAACTTTATGATATAGTTAATAAACTATCAGAGGTCAAAGGTGTTGATTTTGGTGGCATTTGCTATGAAAACATCAGTTATGATTGCGAGACATTAAAAATGGACATCATCATAAGCACCTCGCAAAGTGATATCAGATATCTCACTTCAGATATGCTTACATTACAATTTCACACCCTAGTAAACACACACAATCAAAGAGAATATTATTCTAACCTCTCATCTCTTTTACGCCAAGCCAATAGCAAATGGCAGATGACATATAAAGACTCTCAAGGGCATGCCGTTTCGCACATATTCACACCCGATGACATCGATGATATGATGACTAAGTCGGTGGAAGAACTTGGCATTGACAAAGAACAAATGTCGAACTACTGCATATTTTTTCACAACAACCTCCTTCAAAAACAAATAGATGGTGTTAATGTAATTAGTGCAAAAGCCACTAAAGAAGGGAATTGTGTAAAAACAAGTATATTAACCACTTTTGATGACGAAACAATTAAATTTCTCACCCCCGAAATAATAAAACAATCATACATAGGTTCAATAGGCTCTCGTGTTTTAATACATGGTTACGCCAACCAACTTAAAGCATTTGGCTTTGATGGGTTAATACTTGAATATTCCAACCAACTTGGAGCGACAGCTAAAGCCACAATCACCGTTGACGACTTTCTCCATTTTTATGACGATGCTCAATTAGGGTCACAAGATGTAGTTGAAGAGGAGGTGTTTGAGGCATATGACACTATCGCAGCCGATAGCATCACTTGCGTTGAGATTGTTGATGATACTCGATTCGACGAGAATAAAGAGGTTAAGGATCTGTCAGAAGTTATAGAAAATGAAGCTCAATTAGGGTCAGCCGAAAATAATTACTCCCTATCACAAAATAGTTATGTGCTTGAGACCATAGAACAATATAAAAAACACTATCAATCATCTATAGGCACAGGTGGTATCCTTGATATTAAGGTAGAGCTACTCGACCCTTATATTGCAATAACTATTATTGTTGACGGCGTGAATGACAACGCCGGCAATTATGCCCCAAACTCCTACAAAGAACATTTTATTGCAAGCACCATTTCGTCAGATGAACGCATTGAACAATACAAATTATTATATGCCGAAGGAGTTAAAGGGTTTTATATGACAATTTCAAATGCCTATGACTACATATCTTTCTCTGTCCCCATTGATTTAGAAGAGTTGTTTAGCGCAAAATATGCCTCTACGCAAGCCCCCGAACAATCGCTTGAAGAATATCTCGCATCACTTTCGGAAGAAGAGAAACAAGCCTACACTTCATCTTTTATGCAAGATTTAGACGAAATTACTAATTCATGGATAGGAAGCAATGGTGTCATAAACACACACACCTATATTGCCAACAATTACATCAATATAATATGTAATGTTAATAGTATTGAAGGATATACCGATGAATTTATCAATCAAAGCAAAATTAATTATATCAAAGAAATCAAGCCCAATTATAACGAAGAAATTGTCACCTCATTGAAATATATTCTTGAAGTAAAAGGATATAAATTCATCTACACCGATGCCACAACCCATAAATCGGTTTCTCTCATTGTTGATTTTGATGAGATACTCCACTTTAATGACGAATATCAATACAATGACGAATATGATTTCTCCGACCTAAACACCGAAGAAATCATCAACGGATTAGTTTTAGAGTTTGACAAGGCGCTAAGGCCAAATGTAGGCCAAGATGGATTGGTTAACCTATACACCACATTGAGAGATGGTCTAATTGAAACCACTTTTATTTTTGACAATAGTGTTGACCTTAATGATATAGGCGACATCAATACCTTTAAAAATGAACTTCTTAAAGAGATGACCGCTACACAAGACGACCTTGACACTTGGGAGGCTCTATACTACTTTGGCATTGAAGGATTTAAATTCATCTTCCGCCAAGAAGGCTCAAATAAAGGCAAATGGCTTACCATCACAATTGATGATGTAATTAACGGCATCGACAACCTATACAACATACCTCTAAATGAGATTTAATCACCTATACTACACTATTGTTTCCACCTCAAAAACGCCTTTTAATATTCTATATTTGTAGATATAAGAAAAGGGTTGTAACTTTGCATTAAAATAAAACTCTAATAATTCAATTATTAACTATTAAATTAACAATGAAAAAATTTAAATTTTTAGCATTGGCACTTTGTGCCGTACTTGGATTCGCATCTTGTAGCGATGATGATGAACCAGGAACAACTGATGTAAAAGGTAAAAACCTTTGGGGAGAAGTGCTCCGTGGTGACAACATGCAGCTTCAATTCTACCCCGACCATTTTGCATTTTATTGGGAATACACTTTTGACGCAACAGCCAATCCTGAAATCGGGCTTATCATTGAAGGGGAATTCCCCGATGCTCGCTTCTTGAGCTATAATGTATATGACGATGATGAACAAACAAGTTACTGCGAAAAAGGATTTAGCCTTATGGACGTAGAGATAGAACCCGACAATGGCTATATCAACACATTCCGTCAAGAAACAACAGCTAAAAATCAAAAATATACTATTTATGTATTTCCAACCGATGCTCCGGCTTCAATCACCGCCGGCAAATCTAACATCTGTTGGTTTGACGCTGATGTGAAGAAAGTGTGTACAATGCTTCGCTACTACATTCCTGTTGGTGGGGTTAATGCCGGAGTGGATATGCCTACTATTAAAGCAATTGACTTAACTACAGGAAAAGAATTAGATGCTCCTAAACGCGAGCTAAGTGGTCTCCGTGGCGAAATGGAACTTCCTAATGCTGCATTCACATCATCTCCCAATGCACTATTCTTCCGTGCTCCATTTGCGTATGCTTATCCTAATGGACCATCTGAATACTGCTATAGCCGCAACGTATTGGAGGTTGACGATGTAATTGTATTCAATTTCAAAGCTCCTTCTTATCCTAAAAACGTTTCTGAATTTGCAACATCCGATATGCGTTATTGGTCTGTTTGTGTAGGCAATGAAGACACATACACTCCTCTTGCTATAAGCGACTACCAAACTAAAATCGACGCCAACGGCTTTGCAAACTATATCCTTGCCGACAAGAATTCAGCAAATTATGCCGAAGTAAAACGCATCGCTGAAGAAAAAGGCTACAACATCCTTGAATGGGACGGCAATGCTTGGAAAAAAGGTGTGATGATTCTATATCGCAACATGGTATTTGACGACGACTATGCACACTCTATGCGTTTACTTGATCCTGTTGGTCCCGGCACAAATGTTATGGCTAATCCAGCAAAATATATTGCCGTATTAGGTCTTGGTCAATGGGGCGCTACCGGAGCAAAAATCACCACTACCCAATTTATTGCAGCAGGTGGAAATATTCCTTTGCGCCAACAAGCACAATAATTAACCCTTCCAGCTTCAACTCATGAAATATTTCTCAATCCTTGCATGCTTGATGCTCTTATGCTTTTCAAGTTGCATCAAGGATGAAAAACCAAATATTGAAGCCGACATTATCGAGGTGCTCTCCCCACAGGAGGGCATCTTGAATGTCGTATATCAATCAACAAGCATTGACATTTATGCCGACCCGGCTAAAATCGATCCCGAGAACATCACTTTTAGTTATCTCATCTCGGAAGGTGCTACAATTTCACCCGATCCACAAGGGGTGAGTGATTATTCCACTCCTAGATCATTTATCGTTACAAGTGAAGATGGTGAATGGACTAAAACTTATCAAGTGCGCATCATTTTCAAAGACCTACCCTCTGAGTTTGACTTTGAAAACTGGTATCAACCCGAAGGTGAAAGATATAAAATGCCTTTTGATATAGATTCTGAATCGGGCGACTCATTGTTTATATGGTCTTGTGGTAATGAGCCTTACGCTTTCATCACTAACAAATATGATGACTACACAACGTTCCCCACTCAACCCACCACAGAGGCTTGTCAGGGTAGTTATGCCGTAAAACTTGAGACAAAACTCACCGGCGACTATTACAAGCCTATCGCTGCCGGCAACTTGTTTATCGGACAATTTGACGCATCTAAGTATGATCCCCTTGAATCAACACAATTTGGATTACCCTTTATGAAGATGCCTCTTCGCATTACCGGAAAATACAAATATCGTTCAGGAGGGAAAACATATCACACTCAATCCGACGATAGCTGTCGCATTCAAGCGGTATTATATAAAACCGATGCCAATGTAAAACATCTCAACGGCTACACTATTAAAAACAGTCCTAACATCGTGGCTCGTGCCGAAATGACCGACGACGGAACCGACACCCCGGGTGAGGGATATAAATATTTCGATTTCGAATTTATATACACCCAAGAAATCGACTGCGATATATTAAAATCGGGAGGTTATAACCTTGCTGTTATCTTCTCGGCAAGTCGCAAAGGTGACACCTACGATGGAGCTCCGGGTAGCGTTATGCTCGTTGATGATGTGAAGATTATTTGTGACACTAATTTTTAATCAAGCTTCAACATGAAAAAGATTACTATTATAATTGCATTGGTTTTTGGCATTGCATTATCGTCATCAGCCAACGACTCTATTGCCTCAAATCGCAATGGAATGGAATATAAAGTTGCAGCCGGATTTAATATTGGTGGAACATCTCCCATCGGGCTTCCTGCCGAGGTGCGTGACATTAACAGCTACAAACCCACCCCCAACCTGTCAATCGCCGGATATGCAATAAAAATGTTTAACCCGACATGGGGATTGAAAGCCGGGCTTCGCTTTGAGAACAAAGGAATGGAAACAGGCATTAATGTAAAGAACTACAAAATGACCGTCAACATTCAATCAGGCGATGCAACAGGTGTAAAAACAGGTTATTTTACCGGCGACATTAAAAATAAAACTCGCATGGGATACCTAACCATTCCGGTGAGTGCCGTTTATCGGCTCAACAAGCAATGGGATTTCCATGCCGGTATTTATGCCGCATACGCCCTTGATTACAACTTTACAGGCAAAGTGGTACAAGGTCAAATTCGTGAGACCCCTCTCACCCCTATCATTGGTATCACAAAAGCCGACTACAACTACTCCGACGATCTACAAAAGTGGGACGTTGGCGCTGAAATAGGCGCAGCATGCAAAGTGTATCGTAACCTTGCTATTGAAGCCAATTTCACATGGGGTTTTATAAGCGTGCTTGATCCCGATAAGCGCAAGATGGATATGGACAACTATAACCTATATCTCAATTTAGGTGTAAGTTACACATTCTAACTCATATTCAACAGATTTAGCTAAAACGATGTGTCAATCTTTTGATTAGACACATCGTTTTTTTTCACATATACAGCTATTCACTCCAATAATATCACTATATTTGCAATCGATGAACGATGCTGCTCACATAATAGGGATTTGCCGACATCGCTTGACTACCGACGGCGAGGGTGTTACCACTTTGGTGGCATTCCATGGCTGCCCATTGCGTTGCAAATACTGCCTCAATCCTCAATCGCTTACAAATCCTCAACAGCACCCCACACACTCAGCCTCGTCTCTATATGAAGCGACAAAGATAGATGCCCTCTACTTCATTGCCACCGGTGGTGGTGTGACATTTGGAGGAGGCGAACCATGTTTGCAAAGCGACATTATCACACAATTTCGCCAATTATGCGGTAAAGAGTGGCTACTTACGCTTGAAACATCGCTCAACGTTTCGCCCCAACATTTTGCCACTTTGCTCCCTATCATCGACCGGTTTATCGTTGATATAAAGGACATGAACCCCACTATTTACAAGCAATATACCGGTTGCGACAACAAAAATGTCATAGCCAACTTGCAACAAATTGTTGAAGCGAACCGACAAAATGACACAATTATTCGCATTCCGCTCATTCCTCAATTCAACACCCCTGCCCACCAAGAATATAGCCGCAGCCTATTAATCGAAATGGGGTTTGAAAAATTTGACATCTTCACCTATACTCAAAAAAATCATAAAACTATTGACAATTAAAACTTTATTCAATATATTTGCATTGTGTTCTAAATCAAAACAACCATGAGACGAGGAAAAGAAACATGCCGTATTCTTAAAGAGATACGCCGACAAATTGCCGATGCAAATGATATTGAATATATCACATCGGAGTGTCGATTTCAAGGTGACTGCCTCGGCACATGCCCTAAATGCGAAGCCGAAGTGCAATATCTCGAGCAACAACTATCGGCTCATCATGCCGCCGGCAAAGCAATAGCCCTCGCAGGCATCTCGGCCGGGTTGTTATTCTCATCAGCAACATCATGTGCTTCAAATTCTCAACCTATTCTTGAAAAAGAGCAATCAACTGAGTCAACCAATAAGAACAAAGATGTAGTAGGAATTGTCCCTAACACCTCCCAGCAAATTACTTGTGAAATAGAAATAGACCGAATATGGACTAAAGCCGATGCCGATTCTGTTGCAATTTATGGAATTGTAAAAGATAGCATAACCAATAAAAGCATAAAAAATGCTACCATCTCTGAAGTAGATAATATGTCTAATTCTACTGAGTCAGATATAAACGGAATATTTTCTATCAAGGTAAAGAAAGGTAGTAAAGTAATAATTATCGCTCCATTTTATAAAGATTTATCGTTTATTGCCGACAGCAATTGCAACATTAAAGCATATCTTAAAGAAGAGCCCGAATTAGATGGAGAGATTCCTGCTCCAGTCGAAAATACCCCATAGAAACCATGAGACGAGGAAAAGAAACATGCCGTATCCTAAAAGAGATACGCCGACAAATTGCCGATGCAAATGATATTGAATATATCACATCGGAGTGTCGGTTTCAAGGTGACTGCCTCGGCACATGCCCTAAATGCGAAGCCGAAGTGCAATATCTCGAACAACAGCTATCGGCTCGTCATGCCGCCGGCAAAGCAATAGCCCTCGCCGGCATCTCAGCCGGGTTGATAATCTCGTCATGCACAAGCTGTTCTATTATTGGAGGGAACAAATACAAGGCAGACGGAGAAGTTGGCTATCGTGAAGCCTCTACACAAAATATCATCTCCACCCCTAATGACACCATTACTCATGGCAAACTGACCATTACCCCTTTAATAACTGAGAGCAATGCCGAAACAGTGAACATATCGGGATGTATTAGAGACTTAAGGGATAATGAGCCTTTAATTGGAGTATCAATCATCGAAAAAGGGTCAAATAACGGCACAGATTCTAATTTTGATGGCAATTTCTCCTTAAAAGCAAAAAAAGGCAGCACAATTGAGTTACATTATGTTGGATGCAAGCCTCTCCAATTCATCGCCAATAGTAATTGTACCATACAAGCGTTCCTTGAATGGGATGATCGCACACTTGATGATACTATTATTATCGTAGGAGTAGTTCCACAATAGCCATATTAACACATTAAAGCATTATGAAACAACGAGTAGAATTAAGTACTTATTCAATAATCATAACAATATTATGCCTTGGCATATTAGTATCGACAATATTTATGATTCCCGAAATATGGTGGCAAACCGGTTGGGGTGGTTTTATTGCTATCCTACATATAGTTTGCCTATACTACATGCCATTAAGCATCGCTGCTGATGAGCACAGCATATATATCAATCGCAGCCTTAAAGTAAAAAGAATTCCTATTGCTGAAGTTAAATCGGTGCGACTCTGCCCTCCAACAATGGGAGCGATACGTGTTTGTGGTTCAGGTGGATATTTGGGCTATTGGGGATGGTTTAAAGAACGAGACCTTGGCAAATACTTCGCCTACTACGGAAAAGCATCTGACTGCTTCCTCGTTGAACTTTCCAATGGACACAAATATATGCTTGGTTGTCAAAACGCCCCCGAAATGGTGGAATATATCGCCAAACAACTAAAAAAATAGCCCACAACCATCAATCATCTTTTCCTCAAAGCCGTTAGAGTCCTTATTGACTTTAACGACCTTAACTACTCTATCTCTAAACTTTACCCCATAAATTCATAATTTATTTGACTTAATGGGATAAAATGCGTAACTTCGCAATCTTGAATAACAGACATTAATGATTGAAATTCGCAACATAAACAAGAGTTACGACTCTCTACAGGTGCTTAAAGGGATTAGTCTTGACATAGTGCCCGGAGAAATTGTGTCGATTGTTGGGCCAAGTGGCGCAGGAAAAACCACTCTGCTACAAATAATCGGTTCGCTTGATCGTCCCAATTCAGGTCAAGTAAAATATGACAACACCGATATTTTCTCGCTCAAAGATGCTCAACTTGCTCGTTTTCGTAATGAAAACATCGGTTTCGTATTTCAATTTCACCAACTCCTACCCGAATTCACATTGCTTGAAAATGTAGCAATGCCGGCATTGATAGGTGGAGTTAAGCGTTCCGACGCCTACAAGCGTGCAAAAGAATTAATTGCTTATCTTGGTCTGAAAGATCGCGAAAATCATCGTCCTGCTGAGTTATCGGGCGGTGAGCGCCAACGCGCTGCTGTGGCTCGCGCACTTATCAATAAGCCCAAAGTAGTTCTTGCCGATGAACCTTCGGGCAGTCTTGACTCTAAAAATCGCCAAGAATTGCATAAGCTATTTTTTGACTTGCGTCGCGACATGAATCAAACATTCGTTATCGTCACTCACGATGAATTACTTGCAGCCGACTGCGACAGAATCATCAAGATGCGTGATGGACAAATTGTAGATATAACAAAAAAATAACTATAACTATCAACACAATGAGAAATCTAAAAAACTATCTATTAATATTGTGCTTGGGTATATTTGCCACTGCTTGTATGAGCGATGACAATGATTCTCCAACTATTGACGATACAACAATGTGCGATATCGTTTCATTTGTGGGCAATCCCCAAAGCAATAACAATCGCTCGGTGTTTCAATTTCAAAAAGAAGGTGACTCTCGATTGACAACACTTCGTGCCAACAATATTGCACTTGACACCACTTCAACTAAAGTAAATACTCGCGTAATGCTCTACTACACTCCCGAATCGGGAATGCACAATGTTGATGACAATGTGACAGTAAAAAGCATCGCGCAAGTATTCAATGACTCGGTGCGCACAGGCGATGTGTCAAAATTGCCCGACTGGGACTATAACCCCATATATGTAAATGCCATTTGGCGTTCGGGCACTTACCTCAACATCAACTGTGGCTTGACATATTCATACGAACCATCGGCCTTTATGTTGATGGTTGATGCAACAACAGTCGACAACCCCTACCCCGATTTGTATCTTTCATATCACAAGGGTGACGACCGCGAAAGTTTCTTCAAGAATTTCTATGCCTCAATCGACATATCTCGCATATGGAACAAGTCGACTTGCAAAGGATTTACATTGCATGTAAACGACTCAAACTTTGGCAACAACGAAATTACATTTAAGAAAACCACATTAACCCCAATGCAATAATAACTAAAAACATCATAAAATCATGGAACAAAAAAAGAATGAAATAAAAATCGAGTTAACTCCCGAAGTTGCTAACGGTCACTATGCTAACCTTGCTGTTATTTCTCACTCGGCAAGCGAGTTTTTCCTCGATTTCATCGCTGTAGCTCCTAATATGCCTCAAGCAAAAGTGCAATCACGCATCATCATGACTCCCGAAAATGCAAAAAATCTTCTTTTTGCCCTTCGCGACAATCTCCAAAAATATGAAAGCACTTTTGGCGAAATAGAACGCAAAATGCCTAAAAACGGCAACCAAGGAAACGGCGGAAACGATATCCCCAACCCATTCATGGCTTAATAACAACCTGCAATTATGATTAATCATAACTTATTTATATACAACACTCTCTCTCGTCGCAAAGAGTTATTCAAACCCATTCACGAAGGTAAAGTGGGAATGTATGTGTGTGGACCCACCGTCTATGGCGACGGACACTTGGGACACGCTCGCCCAGCTATCACTTTCGACATCTTGTTTCGCTATCTAAAACACCTCGGATATAAAGTGCGCTATGTGCGCAACATCACCGATGTGGGTCACCTCGAGCATGATGCCGACGACGGCGAGGACAAAATCGCAAAGAAAGCTCGTATCGACCAATTAGAGCCTATGGAAGTGGTACAATACTATCTCAACCGCTATCATAAAGCGATGGAGAAACTCAACGTGTTGCCCCCTTCAATCGAGCCTCATGCATCGGGTCACATCATCGAGCAAATCGAATATATCAAAAAAATCCTCGAAAGTGGTTATGCCTATGAGAGTCAAGGCTCAATATACTTTGATGTGCCTAAATTTAACCAAGACTTCCCCTATGGCAAGCTATCGGGCCGCAACGTAGAAGAACTTCTCTCTACTACTCGCGCCCTCGACGGACAGCAAGAAAAGCGCAATCCGGCCGACTTCGCATTGTGGAAAAAAGCGGCTCCCGAACATATCATGCGTTGGCCTTCACCTTGGAGCGACGGATTCCCCGGATGGCACCTCGAATGTTCTACCATGGGCGAGAAATACCTCGGCGAACAGTTTGATATCCACGGCGGTGGTATGGACTTGATGTTCCCACACCACGAATGTGAGATTGCACAATCAGTGGCTCACAATGGTAAAGAAACCGTGAAATATTGGATGCACAACAACATGATTACCATCAACGGACAAAAAATGGGTAAATCGCTCGGCAACTTCATCACTCTCGATGAATTCTTCACTGGGTCGCATGAGCTTTTGACTCAACCCTATTCACCCATGACAATCCGTTTCTTCATTCTTCAAGCTCAATATCGTAGCACGGTTGATTTCAGTAACGAAGCATTGCAAGCATCAGAAAAAGCACTTAACCGCATGCTCGAAGGCTGGAAACGTCTACAAGACCTCACTCCGAGCGAAAAATCATCAATCGACGTGAGCGGCTATGAAGCTAAATGTTATGAAGCGATGGACGATGACCTCAACACATCAATCGTGATTTCTCACCTCTTTGATGCGTGTCGCCTCATCAACCAAGTAAACGACGGCAAAGCTACTGCTACAGCCGAAGATATCGACACCTTGAAGAAATTGTTTAACACCTTCTTGGTCGACATCTTAGGCATTCGCACCGAAATGATTGCCGGGGGCGAAGAAAACGGTGACGCTCTACGTCCATTCGAGCAAGCCGTAGACCTATTGCTCGAAATGCGTCGCAACGCTAAAGCCAACAAAGACTGGGCTACAAGCGACCTCATTCGCGACCGCCTCGCCCAAATAGGCTTCGATGTAAAAGACACCAAAGACGGCTTTGAATGGTCGGTTAAGAAATAACTTAATTAAAGACCTTAAATATAACACCTCTCACAAAAAATTGTGGGAGGTTTTTATTTGTCATTAAAACAAAAAGCCCTACCTTTGCTATAATTATAAATAACATAATAATATAAAACCATTTATTATCATGAATAAATCAACAATTGTAGCCTCTATTATAGGGCTTTGCGCAGCAACAGCTAACGCTCAAGCAATCTACGACTATTTGTCGGAAAAGGCTCCCGAAGCCTATAAGTACAATGAATATTACTATCAACGAGCATCACACTTTGCCGAATTGCCGGTTGATAGCGACGATATTATCATTCTCGGCAACAGCCTTAGCGACAACGGCCGATGGAATGAAGCATTTGATGATGCAAACATCAAAAACCGCGGAATCATCAGCGATGTGGTGCAAGGTATCTCCGACCGTCTTGAACTCGTTACTAAAGGTAAACCTAAAAAGATTTTCCTTCTCATTGGTGTGAATGATGTATCTCACCACCTCACTCCCGACAGCATCACTACTGCGGTGGAAAAACTTATCGTAAAAATCAAACAACAAACACCAACCACTGAAATATATCTTCAAAGTTGGTTGCCTATCAACAACGACTTCAAACGTTATAAAAACATGATTGGCAAAGAAATGGTTATATTCCATGGCAACGTAATGCTTGAACAAGTGGCACGTCGTCAAGGTGTAACCTGGATTAACCTCTTCCCTGCCTTTGCCGACAAAGAAATGAAACTTCCTAAACACCTCACAAACGACGGCCTTCACCTCAACGAAGCCGGTTATCGCATTTGGTGTCAGGAAATTGCAAAATACATCAACCCCGATGTGCAATTCAATCCCAACGATCTATATCCTATCGATGGCGAAGATATTGTGTTGGTTGGTAATCAATTAATAGGTGGTGCCGAGTGGCACGAACTTCTTGGCAATTCCAATGTGAAATCTCGCAACTCATGGGCCGATGTGGTTGACGGACTCCCCTCTCTTGCTAAATCAGTGGCTCAAAAAGCTCCTAAAAAAATTGTGCTTCTTCCAAGTTACAATGGCAAAAACTTAGAAAAAGGGCACAACCTCAGTGGTGCGTTCAATGCCGACTCTATCGTGGCATATGTTGACCAAGCGATCAAAAACATCAATGAGGTTTCGCCAAACACTGAAATCGTGCTTCAAAGTCTCATTCCCGTAAACTCAACCTACGAAAAATATGCCGACTTCAAAGGCTCGGCCAAGAAAGTGAAAGCAGCCAACAAAAAACTCCAAAAATTGGCGAAGAAACACAAAATCCAATGGGTTGATGTTTATCCTGCAATGATTGATGAAAATGGCGACCTCAAAGCCGAATTCACCAATGACGGCTTCAAACTCATGGGCAAAGGCTATACCGCATGGGGCAATGTACTTAAAACTGTGATAAAATAACAACTAAATCATAGAAACAGATAGCGAGCAATGTAACCATTGCTCGCTATCTGTTTTATTTGTTTCCTTCTAAAAAGGAAACTTTTTGGCATTTATTTCCTCCAGAAAAGGAAATTTCTTTTTTGCATACCGTCTATTAGAAGATTTTCAATGACGGCTCATTTGCTCAATATAATCTTTCAATGGACACATCCCCATAGATGCTCGTCGTATATCTACATTTTCAGGATCTTCTATTTCTGCCGGCACAAATATGCCCAATTCGTTTATATTCCCCTGTGATCCATAAATCTGAGGCTTGCCCGACCAACAAGCCACTCTATCTTGCATTACAGCAACTAATTCTCTTTTTAATTTCCCTTTTTGAGCCGCTTCAATAAATTTAGGAAGATATTTTATTTGAGTTTCAAGATTACTATGTTGAATTACAGCCCAAAGGATTTCATTTTCTTCTCCAAAATCAAGCGAATAGTTATCAAGTATTTCACATACTTGAACAAGGTTTACACTATCATTGGTTAATATTTCACGAGCGATTTGACGATGCAATAATGTGTCATTAGGATGCTCCTGCCATGCCAAACAAATCCGATTTCTCGGTTCCTGATCCTTACGCAAAATCTCTTTAAGTTCAATGCGAATTGTATTTACGTTTCGCCTATAATCCACACTCTGCCCTAACCTATAATTATTTATTAGATTTTCTCTGCGAGAATCAACCCAATTTGCCAATATATCAATATAAGAATAATCCAAGATGCTACCTTTACACGTCCAATGCCAAGGCTTAAATCCGATCTCCGAAACTCGTTTTGTCGCCGCTTGGTAAATACTTAAACATGCCATTGGAATTTTCCCATAGTTTAATTTATCCACTACTATAATTGTTTCATGTTTCTTATCAACGAATGTATTAGAATAAATATCTTCAGGGGTTCTATTCCCTTCATAGGAATCATCATCCCAGATCCATGAAGTATAAGGATTTTCGTCAGAAAGATTGCTAATAACAGCTCGAGGTTTTATATCAACAAAATCCGTTGGCAATTCCACCCACATTGTATGCTCCAAAGGAGCAAAGAAATATACTTTACTCCCTTCAAGACCACATATCTGTAAAACTCTATTGATATATTTGTCTGAATTGGGATATACTGCCAATGAATCCTTATTACTGATAATTGTCATATTTGGATTTAGCAGATGATTCCCAAATGAGAATTGCAATGTTGAATCTGAATTAATCATATTACCACTATAACGGCTTAATGACCAATCTTCATCTGAAAACAACACTTCTTTTGAAGTAGAACATGAAACAGCCCCCAAAAAACATATCACAATGGAAAAGGCATACAAATATTTCATCTCAAACTCATTTTAACGTGTTGCAACACTTAGTACTTTTCGCTTGATGATATTTCTTCAATGGATTTGCGTTGATGTTGCCGGTGGGTATCGGTGGCATAGCCGAGTGATACAACCATCAACACTCGTTTTGAACGAGGTATCTCAAGTATTTTACGCATTTGCTTTTCATCAAACCAGCCGAGAATACAAGAGCCTAATCCCTCTTGTGTGGCAGCCAATGTGATATGCGACGATACGATGCCGCAATCAATAAGTGGAAAATGTTTGTTTTTAATCCACCCGCCAAGTCGAGCAGTAAAATTGGGCGACTCCTGCACTATCACTATAAACGCCGTAGCCTGCTCAGCCCATTTGTTCATACCTATTGAAGTGAGAGCCTGTGCCACCTCTTTTCGGCGATTGGCATCGGTCACAGTGATAAGATGCCAAGGTTGGGAATTGCATGCCGACGGAGCCAATCGCGCCGCTTCTATGATGCGTGCTAATTTGTCGGCTTCCACCTCGCGAGAGGAATCGTAGGCACGACAACTCTGACGAGCCTCTACTAGTTGATAAAAATCAGTGTAAGGCATCAGGTTTATTTATTTTGAAACTCCATCAATCGGCTCAAATACTTGCCAATGATGTCAAATTCAAGATTCACGCGAGTGCCGGCAACAATGTTTTTGAAATTGGTATGTTCAAAAGTGTAAGGGATAATCGCCACACGGAAACTATTGCGTTCCGAATCACACACAGTGAGGCTCACACCATTAACTGTTACCGACCCCTTTTCGACTGTAACATACCCCTTTGAAGCCATAGCAGGGTCAACCTCATACACAAACTTATAGTAGTGACTTCCGTCAACCTCCTCAACACTTTCACACACTGCAGTACAATCGACATGACCTTGCACAATGTGACCATCAAGGCGACCATTCATCAACATACTACGTTCAAGGTTTACCAAATCGCCAA
Organism: Muribaculaceae bacterium; assembly: GCA_017409345.1. Classification (GTDB taxonomy): domain Bacteria; phylum Bacteroidota; class Bacteroidia; order Bacteroidales; family Muribaculaceae; genus RGIG4079. The sequence continues at coordinate 191,220 of JAFQSX010000017.1, forward strand.
CCTTTAAGCCTCCGAGGTTACTACGATCGAGAGTCTCTTGAATTGCAGTTACTGTATAAGAGTTATCATCATTCAACGACACCACAGTGAGGCACACACCATTGTGAGCCACCGATTGATCAATTTTCAACTCATTCACAAACGAGCAAGTCAACGACAAATGCACATTGCCACCATCACGCTCAATAGCCACCACACGAGCAGCCTCTTCAACTATTCCTGAAAACATATTTATTTATAGTTTTTAGTTCATTTTTATTTCACACTACAAAAATAACTAATACTCTCGAGAGTTGAAAATTAATAATTTCATAAAAAACGAAAGTGCACTACTTCACAGCAGCACACCTCCCTCATAACCAAAATTCAAGTATATATAGTTTTGTATACAATTATCACTAATTACTGACATTGAGTCAATAAATCTATCGATGAAACCTCAATAATGTAGGGGATTTTTCAGCGCTTTCATTTATTAAATAAGATGTTTTCTTTTCTATTATTACATCCTAATCATACACTGTGTCTCCGACATTTTCAATGTTTTCTGATAGGTGATACAAAATTAGTAGTTTGATTTTTAATTTTCACTTAATTAATAGAAATAATCGTTAAAAAACATCAATTACACTCCTTTATTGCATAATCTCTAATGTTTTGCTAATTTTGTAACATTGATTATTATACCATATTTACAATGTACATTTCAAAACTAAATCGACTATTTTTAATCATAGCATCCATGCTATGTATTAATAGCCAAGCATTGGCTAATCAAGGGATTATATCTGTCAAAACTCCATCGGGCAGAGTTGTTACTGCAACTGCAATTAACGACAATATAATCAAAGTTTCTAATACGATTAAAGGAGAAGCCATTCCTCAATCACATTCGGCAATTCTTGCTCCGCAAAAGTTCAACGGACAAGTAACCGATCAAGGCAACGTGAAAATGCTCACCACCCCCACCGGCGTGGTTGTGGTATTGAATGGCAACGACGGCAGCATCTCAATCAATGCCGGAAATGACCGCACTATCACCGATAATGGAGTGCGCACTATCGCCGACGGCAAGCAACAACTATCACTTGCTACTACAGGCGTTGGCTCATACTATGGAGCTGGTGAACGTGGTCACAGCCTTCCTCTCAACGGAGATACGCTTGTGATGTATAACAAGCAAAACTACAGCTACATGAAGGGTGAAAAGCGCATCAATCAGATGAATATCACAATGCCATTGTTTGTTTCTTCAAATGGCTACGCTGTGCTTTTCGACGACTATGCGGCTGCTGAAATGATTATGGGCAATCCGGTGAAATATATCACCGAAGGGAAAGAGCCGGTATCTTACTATTTCATCAATGGTGGCGGCACTCTCGAAGGGGTGATGAAAGAATACACTCAACTCACCGGCCGTCAAGAGTTACCTCCATTCTGGGCTATGGGATATATCACCTCTAAATATGGATACAAAACCGAGGCTGAAACTCGCGGAGTAATCGACACTCTTAAACGCGAAGGCTACCCTGTTGACGGCGTGGTTCTCGACCTCTATTGGTATGGCAAAGAGCAAGACATGGGACGTCTTTCATGGGATCCCGACCAATGGCCCACTCACAAGAAAATGCTTGCCGACCTCAAAAATAAAGGTGTTAACACAATCATAATATCTCAACCCTACGTGTTGACCAATGGTCGCGCTATCGACAATTACAACGAATTGTCATCAAAAGGAATGTTCTGCCGCGACTCAGTGGGCAACACTCACGAAGTAACTATCTGGGTAGGTTCGGGTGGCATGTTCGACGTATCTAACCCCGACACTCGCAAATGGCTTCGCGACCGATATAAACTTCTCACCGACGAAGGTGTCGGTGGTTGGTGGGGCGACCTTGGGGAACCCGAAGTACACCCATTCTCAATCTACCACCACAACGGCAAAACTGCACGCGAATATCACAACCTTTATGGCAACGAATGGAGCCGTATCATCTACGACCTTTATAAAGAAGAATACCCCGACACTCGCTTGATGACAATGATGCGCGGCGGTACTGCCGGTTTGCAACGCTTCAGTGTTTATCCATGGTCAACCGACGTATCTCGCTCATGGGGAGGCTTGCAACCTCAAGTAACAATCATGCTCAACTCAGGCTTGAGTGGCATGGGATATATGAGCCACGATGTGGGCGGTTTCGCTATTGACCCGGCCAATCCTGTTGATCCCGAACTATATGTGCGTTGGTTGCAACTCGGCACATTCTCGCCAATCCTCCGCACTCACTCGCAACAAGTTGCAGAGCCTTATAAATATCCCGAACAACGCGACATCATTCTCGACCTCATCAACGAGCGCTATCGTTGGCTACCTTACAACTATACCCTCGCCTACGAAAATGCGTCACAAGGGCTTCCAATGGTGCGTCCGCTCAACTTCTACAGCAAGCAAAACACTTGTTTCGACAATATCGACGACCAATATTTATGGGGACGCGATGTGATGGTGGCTCCGGTGATGACTCAAGGAGCAACTTCACGCAACATCACATTCCCTTGCGGTCAATGGATTGACTTCAACAACCCCACAAAAACATATCATTGTGGCGAAACAGTTGAATATTCAGCTCCTCTCGAAGTGTTACCATTGTTTGTACGCGCCGGGGCATTCATTCCTCAAGCCGACTACAAAATGGGAAATACCGGCGACTACACCAACGACCGCTACACTGTGAAATATTTCCCGGTTGACGGAGTAAAATCAAGCTACACAATGTTTGAAGATGACCGCAAATCAACCCGCTCACTTGCTGACAATGCTTATCGCCTCATCACATTCACCGGTGATGCATCTGCCTCTGCAACCACAATCACCCTCAAAAGTGAAGGCACCTATGCCGGAGCAAAAGCATCAAAGAAAATGACAATCGAGCTCAACGGCATCACCGCCAAGCCCGCAAGTGCAACCATAAACGGCAAAAAAGCCTCAATAAAATACAACGCCAAAACCTCAACCGCTACAATTACCTTCAACTGGAACGTAGCCAACGAAGCCACAATCGTTGTAAACAAATAAAAAGAAATCAAACACAAATAGCATAGGGTTGAGCCTCATACTCAACCCTATTTATTTTTTTCAAACCGCCAAATTACCACCTAATTTTTCGGTTACAACCACTAAATTACCCCCTAATTTTTCGGTTTGGATAGTTTTTTGCAATAAAAAAGCCTCTAAGTTATCACAACTTTGAGGCTCAAGATTAATAAAATATTGTTTTATCCCATTTTGCCCGTCAGATAGGCTTTGGTTCGTTCATCTGAAGGATCTGAAAACATCTTTTGCGTATCATCATATTCGATTAATTCACCAAGATACATAAACATTGAACGTGAAGATATGCGCATGGCTTGCCCCATATTGTGAGTAACAATAAGTATCGTTACATCGTTTTTGAGTTGCAATAACAATTCTTCGATATGCTTTGTTGCTATTGGGTCGAGGGCCGATGTAGGTTCGTCCATCAACAATATATCAGGTTTTAATGCCAATGCTCGCGCTATACACAATCGTTGTTGCTGACCTCCCGAAAGGAATGTGCCTTTTTTGTTTAGCACATCTTTCACCTCGTCCCACAACGATACGCTTCTCAAACAACTCTCTACAGTTTCTTCACGCTCGTTCTTAGACAAACGAATACCATTGAGAGTAAATCCCGCCAATACATTGTCATAAATGCTCATTGTGGGGAATGGAGTGGGACGCTGAAATACCATTCCCACTTTTCTTCGCACATCAATAGGCTCCATTGTCAATATATCAGCTCCATTTAGTAATATTTCTCCATCGACATGAATATTAGGATATAGGTTATGCATCAAGTTTACCGCTCGCAGTAATGTGCTTTTTCCACAACCCGACGGTCCCATTATAGCCGTTATTGAGTTTCGTTCAATTTGTGCCGATACGTATTTCACCGCCATTGTCTGCTTGGTATATGACACGCACACTTTTTTAAATTCCAAAATAGGGTTTATGAGTTCCATTTATTTGCAATCTTTTTAGCTGTTAAATTTAAAAACAATACGAATAACAAGAGGAATAACGATGCCCCCCAAATTAGACTTTGGAGATTGGGATCATTAAAAAACTCCCATATCAATAATGGCACAGCCGAGATAGGTTTATCGATGCTAAATCTTATCATCGAACAGCCTAATGCCGTAAACATTAAAGGTGCAGTTTCTCCTATAACACGCGATACTGCAAGCAAAACTCCGGTAAAAATGCCTCCAAAAGCAGCCGGAAGTTGCACTTTTAATATCACTCTTGCATTATTTCCACCTAATGCCAATCCCGCTTCCTTGAGCGATGCCGGGAGTATTTTCATCGTTTCTTCAGTGGAACGAACAATCAATGGTAGCATCATGATAAATAGTGCTACACTGCCTGCTATAGCCGAGTATCCCTTCATAGGCACAACAACCCATATATAAGTGATAATACCTATAATCACCGAAGGTGTACCTTGTAATAAATCGGTAAGATAACTCACAGTATTGGCAAAACGACTTTTGCCATGTTCGGCAAGATACACTCCACACAGAATCCCGATAGGCACAGCAATCACAACTGCCATACCAAGCATTATTACCGTTCCCACAATTCCATTGGCAATACCTCCGGGAATAGGTTCACCGGCAGCCGTTGCCATCATCACTTTGTAGGCGGTGGGAGTAGGCTCTGTAAAAAACGACCAACTCAACTGATTGTAACCCTTCAACAACACTTCGCCAATAATAGCAATCAGTGGCACCGCTGTCAACGCGGCAAGCACACACACCACACCTTTCACAAGGCGGTCAATAAATAATCTTTGAGATAATTTCTTTTTCTGCATATCAATAACGATTTATGCGATGCGTGCTCGCTTTATGAGATATTTACCTATCAGATTAATTATGGCTGTGATAAGGAATAGCACCAATCCTATTGCAATGAGCGACGATAGCCGCAATCCATCGGCCTCTCCAAACTGGTTTGCAATAATGCTTGCCATCGAATTTCCCGTTTCGGTAATTGAACCCGGCATCTGATTAGTGTTTCCTATAAGCATTGTCACCGTCATAGTTTCACCAAGAGCCCTTCCTATAGCCAGAATATATGAAGAGAATATTCCCGACCCTGCGACAGGGAAAATCACCTTTCGCACCATTTCAGCACGCGTTGCTCCAAGGCTATAAGCCCCCTCCTTGAGGTCATCGGGAACCATCTTCACAAATTCGGCACTAAGCGATGCCGCATAAGGCACTATCATTATCGCCAACACCAACGATGCAGTCAATATCCCTGAGCCTTGTGGAGATATATTGAGCGACATGATAATAGGTCGCAAGGTATAAAATCCCCACAATCCATATATTATAGAAGGAATACCTGCGAGCAAACTTGTAATGGTTGACAACACCTCGGCAATGCGAGTTCCCTTAAAATATTCGCCTACAAACAGCGCTACCGGCAATGAAAACGGAATGCAAAACACCAATGCCAATAAAGTAGTGAGCAATGTGCCGGTAATAAATGGCAATGCTCCATAACGCTCTGCTCCATCGGTATAGCTCCATTCCGATGATGTCAAAAAGTTGAGAAATCCAAAATGGTTAAAAGCCTCAAAAGCATCAGTGACGAGGGCATATACAATGCCCCCGCACACAACCGGCATAAGACATGCCGCAAGGTATAATATTATTCGAAAAATCTTATCGTTCATCTATTATTTCTTTAACGCTTCGCCATTGAATGTTATAGTCTTGAGATTTTCACGACTTAACTCAATCGCCTTTGCAGGAAGGGGCGCATAATGAACTTTTGTAGTTATTCCTTGTGTTTTTTCACTCAATATAAATTCAATTAAATCAAGTGTGGCCAAGGCTTGCTCTTTTGTTCGATTTGAATAGTTTTGCTCTTTATAAACTACAATCCAGGTGAAGCAACTAATCGGATAGGCACCTTTGGCCGATGAGTTTGTTATCATTGTACGAGTATCCGAAGGCATCTCACCATTCGCTGCTGCCGAAATTGATTGAGCAGTAGGTTTCACCAATTCTCCGCATTGGTTTTTCAACGTTGCATATGGTATTTTTTGAGCAAAAGCATATTCCGAACCTACATACCCTATCGAATTTGTCGTTTGGGCTATCACTCCTGCCACTCCTGGATTACCCTTTGCCGCTTGTCCGGCAGGGAAATTCACCGACTTGCCTACCCCATATTTTTCCGACCATTCTTTGCTCACCTTTGAAAGATAATCGGTAAATACAAATGTAGTACCACTACCATCGGAACGATATACCGGAATTATTGATTGCGATGGAAGCTGTGCTTGTGGGTTAAGATCTTTAATGCGTGCATCGTCCCACATTGTTATCTTTCCAGCAAAAATATCGGCAACAACATCTCCCGATAGATTAAGCTCGTTTACTCCGGGGAGGTTATAAGCCAACACAACCGCACCCATACATGTGGGGATATGCACCACAGGTTTCATTTCACTCTTCTCTTTATCCGACAAAAACGCATCACTGCCGGCAAAATCAACAATGCCATCTTTTAAGTTGCGAATACCTCCGCCACTACCTATTCCACCATATGCTACCACATCATTGTTCACGGCATGAAACTCTTCAAAAACTGCGTTATAAAATGGAAGAGGGAAGGTTGCACCAGCTCCTGATAATTCGATTGACTCACGTTTTGATTCGCCCTCTGATGTTTGGGCATTATTACCGCCACAAGAGGTAGCCACCATTGTGGCAATGCTCAATAGAGCACACATAAAATTCTTTTTCATAATTCTGATTATAATAATCTATGTTTTAAATTCCAAAATAACAACTCACGTAGGCTGAGTAGCCGTTATCGGCGCCATCGGCCGAGGGGATATTCATGCGGAAGTTGGGAGCGATTTTCACATATTTGCACACTTTGAACTGTGCACCCAACATTGCCACCGATCCATCTTTTCCTATGTTCCAATCATCTTTTGAGGTGAGATAGTCATATCGTGCAAACACATCTACCACTTTGCTCAAGTGGGCTGTGCCGTAGACCGACAAACCATATTGGTCGGCATCGTTAACAAAACCTGTGTTTTGATAAATGTTATACTCGGCTCCGAGAGAGAATCGGTCATTTTGATAGCCGGCAAATGCAGCCCAATTATATGCGTCTTTCGCGCCCTTTTGTGCCGATTCGTTGAGAGAGCCATACACACGCAAGGTCAACCCCTTAACCGGTGTGACAGTGGCTCCCAATCCATATTGCAAACCATCTTTCACCTGCACTTTCTTGTACCCCTCACCATTAACGATAATAGCATCGGCACTTACCACATCATTAAACTTATATGCCGCCGAGATACCGAGGTCGGCACTGCTACCAAATTTATACTCGTCTTGAAACGATTTCATTATATAG
>JAFQSX010000018.1 GCA_017409345.1 Muribaculaceae bacterium
CTATATAATGAAATCGTTTCAAGACGAGTATAAATTTGGTAGCAGTGCCGACCTCGGTATCTCGGCGGCATATAAGTTTAATGATGTGGTAAGTGCCGATGCTATTATCGTTAATGGTGAGGGGTACAAGAAAGTGCAGGTAAGAGATGGCTTGCAATATGGATTGGGAGCCACTGTCACACCGGTTAAGGGGTTGACCTTGCGTGTGTATGGCTCGCTCAACGAGTCGGCACAAAAGGGCGCGAAAGACGCGTATAACTGGGCAGCCTTTGCCGGCTATCAAAACGACCGATTCTCGCTCGGAGCCGAGTATAACATTTATCAAAACACAGGGTTTGTTAACGATGCCGACCAATATGGATTATCTGTCTATGGAACAGCCCACTTGAGCAAAGTGGTAGATGTGTTTGCACGATATGACTATCTCACCTCAAAAGATGATTGGAATATAGGCAAAGATGAGTCGGCGGCAATGTTGGGTGCACAGTTCAAAGTGTGCAAATACGTGAAAATCGCTCCCAACTTCCGCATGAATATCCCCTCGGCCGATGGCGCCGATAACGGCTACTCTGCCTACGTGAGTTGCTATTTCGGGATTTAAGGAATTTATAGGAGATTTCTTAAATCATTGTTTTTGTAGAGAGAAGGTGAATTTTAAACCGCCTTCATCGCGGTTTGTGGCAGTGATTTCACCTCCATGAAATGCCACTGCATGTTTCACTATGGCTAATCCCAACCCGGTTCCGCCTAATTTGCGTGACCGTCCCTTGTCAATGCGATAAAAGCGTTCGAAAATGCGTGATAGGTGAATATCTTCAATACCGCATCCATCATCTTCAACTGAGAATACACAAGTAGAATCATTATTGGATATGAGGGAGATGTATATATTGCCACCTCCTGAGTAAGCAATGGCATTGCTTATTAGATTGCTGAAAATTGAGGCAATCAAAGACCTATTGCCACGCATTCTAATTGAAGATGATATGCGGTTGTGAATGATGAAATTCTCGTTGTTGGTGTTGGTATCGTCAATTACCTCGTTAATAATTTGGGTTGTGTCGATTTCTTCTTTAGCGATGAGCAAACTTCCTTCTTCCATGCGAGTGATAAGCGACACATCATTTAAAAGATGACGTAGCCTGCTACAATTAGAATAACATCGGTCAAGCAGCTCACGGCGTTTTTCGTCATTTAGTTGAATGTCGGACGACAAGATTGTTTCAAGACACACTTGGATAGAGGCTACCGGTGTTTTTAATTCATGAGTAATGTTATTTGAGAGTTGTCGTTTGATACGAATTTTTTCTTGTTCTTCGTGTAGTTTTTCTTGATGCTCTTTGTCGCGCTCGGCGATGGTGTTTTGAAGGTCGGAGTATAGTTTTATGATACTTTGAGATATTTTCCCCAATTCGTCGTTGGGAAATTCTTCAGTTTCAGTTATAGAACCGCCATTCTCAGCCGTTTGGGCAAATTTATTGAGCCTGACAATAGTTTTTCCTAATCTTCTACTCGTAAAAAAAGCCACAATGCTGAAAATGATGCTTATAGTAATTATCCCCCATAAGTAAGGCAAATCGGCCTTTAATAGTTCATGTAGAGAGTCGGAATATGGAATAGCCGATCTCACAATCACTCTATTGCCCTTTGTTGCCGAGTAAAAATATTTGCGCCCGTCACTATCGGATTGCCGTCCGATATGAAAACCCTCACCATTGTTGGCTGTATTTATGATTTCGGGACGGTGGAGGTGATTGTCAAGTGAATTAATGTTGAGTTTGGAATCATATATTACCGTTCCTTTTAGTGATATTATAGTGATGCGTAAGGAGTCGAATGGAGCCGGATTCTCGTTGATGATTTTCTCGTAATCCAGACCATCTTCTATTGCATTTATTAAATATCTATTGTGAAGTTGAAGTTGGGCATTGAGATATTCCGACTTATACTGTTTCTCTCTAAAATATTGAAATACAAGAATGCTTGAGATTATTCCCCATATAAATAAGAGAACAATTAGAAATAACCGATTATTGTAGGAGAATATTCTATTCCTTAAACCCATAGCCATATCCTGAACGAGTGATTATGTGCGCCCCATAAGGGGATATTTTTTGTCGCAAGCGAGTGACATTAACATCAATAGTGCGGTCGAGCGCAATCACTTCATCATTCCACACTTTTGATAAAATATCTTCTCGTGAACATATTTTATCTTTTTGCTTGATGAGGTAGGCCAACAATTCAAACTCTTTTTTTGTGAGTTTCACTTCTGAACCATCAACAATGCAACGTTTTAATTGATAGTCAACACTTAGGCCGTCAAGATTATAGGTGCTATTATTAGTACGCTCTATGTTGCGAGAACTACGTCGAAGCACACTTTTCACTCGGGCAAGAATGTTTCTAATCGTATAGGGCTTCATAATGTAGTCATCGGCTCCTATGTTTAGCCCCATAATCATATCATCTTCAGTGTCCTTGGCGGTGCAAAATATGATAGGAATATCGGCTGTATTGTGATTGGACTTTAATATTTTGGCCATTTTTATGCCACTTATTTCGCCCATCATAATGTCGAGTAATATCAATGAATATTGAGTGAGGTCTAATTCTAATGCCTGCTCGGCACTATATGCCACATCTACATCATAGCCCTCATTTTCAAGGTTTAACTTTAACACATCGCACAATGTTTCTTCATCGTCGACGACTAATATACGAGAGGAGTCCATAGTTATATATTACAATATTTTGCCACAAAATTAATGAAAAAACTAATTCAAAAATTTCGAAAATATAGATTTAATAAAAATGTAATATTTTGAGTTGATGCATCTTTAATCAAAGCCTAATTTTTTTGAAATATTTATGAAACAATTTTGCAATTTCTTTGCACCAACAAACAAAATAATAGAAAATTATGTCGATATTACAATTATTTACTTTGTTGGGAGCATTAGGAATGTTCCTATATGGAATGAACATGATGAGTTCGGGTTTGCAGAAAGTTGCAGGAGACAGATTGAGAAAATTCTTGTCGGCAATGACCTCAAATCCATTTAAAGGTGTTTTGACCGGATTGGGTATAACATCAGTTATACAATCATCATCGGCAACAACTGTTATGGTAGTTAGCTTTGTAAATGCTGGCTTGCTCACGTTAACACAGTCGATAGGTGTGATTATGGGGGCAAATATTGGCACAACCGTGACAGCATGGTTGGTGTCTTGGTTGGGTTTCAAGGCCGATATTTCTATTCTTGCAGTGCCACTAATGCTTTTAGGCTTCCTTTTCTCAAATTCTAAAAAAGACAAACATAAAAATATAGGAGAACTAATTGTAGGATTCAGTCTCCTATTCTTAGGATTGTCCTTTATGAAGGAGTCGGTTCCGGATCTTCGCCAAACCCCCGAGGTATTAGAATTTGTGACCTCATGGGCAGCTCATGGATTTGGTTCAATATTGTTGTTTTTAGCTTTTGGTACAATCTTGACACTTGTCCTACAATCGTCATCGGCAACAATGGCAATTACTCTAATTATGCTTAGTATGGGTTGGATTCCTTTCAATATGGCATGTGCAATGGTGTTAGGCGAAAATATAGGAACAACGATTACAGCCAATATTGCGGCATCGGTGGGGAATACCTCTGCAAAAAGGGCCGCTTTGTCACACACAATATTCAATGTGTTTGGTGTCGTTTGGGCATTGGTATTGTTCACTCCATTTCTTGCGCTTGTAGGAAAAATCACTGAAGTGGTTTTTGGCTTGCCTAATCCGGCTGATGAAGGGTTTGTCGTAAGCGATTCTGTATCATCTACAAGCACCGCGGCATTATATGGACTTTCAATGTTGCACACATTGTTTAATGTAATAAATACATTGTTGATGGTGTGGTTTACAAAGTGGATTGCAAAGGCCGTGAGTTGGATTATTCGTGCTCCAGAAACACAAGAGAAAGAAATCTTTAAACTTAAGTATATATCAGCCGGGCCACTTGCCACTCCCGAGCTTTGTGTTGAGCAGGCGTTTGATGAAATTATTCATTTTGCACAGATTTCAAAGAATGGAGCACAATATGCCAAAGATGCAATAAATGAAACCGATTCCGACAAGTTTGAAGAGTTGAGAGGAAAACTTGTGAAATATGAGGAAATTTCCGATCGCATAGAATATGAGATAGCAACATTCCTTAATGGCGTATCTACCGAAGAAATTAGTGAAAAGACGTCGATAAAGGTAAAGTCGATGTATAAAATAATCGGAGAGTTGGAGTCCTTAGGGGATTCGGGCGAGACTATTAGTCGCATATTGACGAGAAAAAATATACACAAAAAGACTTTTGATGCAACAATTGTCAAGAATCTTAATATTATGGCCGATGCTGTCGCAATGGCCTACGATGTGATGATTCACAATCTGACCGCTGCTCATAATGGAGAGTTGGAAAACATCACAAATGCGTATAATGCAGAGAATAAATTAAACACATTGCGTGATAATTTTAGAGATGCTGTGATTGGGGAAATTGATAATAGTGGAAAGAATTATCAAATAAGCGTTTATTATATGGATATCCTTAATGAATATGAGCGCATGGGAGACTTTATGATAAACATTTCTCAAAATCTGGAGCAAGGATTTATAAATAAATAATACATATATTTATAAAACATGTCGTGTCGTTCTTCATTAGCTTGGAGAATGACACGATACTTTTATATATTCTTAATTATCATATAATTCAATTGAAATATTTTTGAAATTTATTAAAGATACCTTTGCAGTGTAAAATTTATAAACCAAAATTAATGAAATGAAAAGAAGAATTTTAACTGCAAGTGTAATTGCGTGTATTGCTTTCGGAGCAGTTGCGCAAGAACCCACAAAAGAAACTCCCCAGGGGAAAGCCATTATTCAAGTATTTGCCAATGCTCACACCGGTTTTGGTGCCGATAATGATGACCGCGGATTTGAACTCGACCGCAGTTATCTCGGTTATCAATATTCGTTTGGTAAAGGATTGCAAGTGAAAGCGGTTATGGATATTGGTAAATCGAGTGATGTGGGTGATTATCAACGTATCGCTTATATTAAGAACGCACAGGTTACCTGGAAACCCGGTCGTTGGACACTCGACGGCGGTCTCATCTCTACTACTCAATTCAAGGTGCAGGAGAAACATTGGGGCTATCGCTATATAATGAAATCGTTTCAAGACGAGTATAAATTTGGTAGCAGTGCCGACCTCGGTATCTCGGCGGCATATAAGTTTAATGATGTGGTAAGTGCCGATGCTATTATCGTTAATGGTGAGGGGTAC
>JAFQSX010000019.1 GCA_017409345.1 Muribaculaceae bacterium
ATTACCTCAAGTCGCTTTATGGGGTAAGGGGATTTTGTGTCTGCGACATTTCTGTTGTGCAAGAAATATGTACAATAAAATGAATTTTGTCGCTTTGCAAGCAAAATCCCACTAAACCCTATAGGTTGCGGATTTGAGGTATATAATGCCCGATTTTGTAGCATCGCATTATTAAATTAATTTCTTTTTCATATATTTGTGAAATAAGTTAGTTGATTGCTAATTTTGTGAATGATAGAATATTAATAACCCTAAAAAATATTAAATTATGAAACAAAAACTACTACAATTTTTGTTCGTTATCGCGGCCATCATCACGGCAATCCCAATTGCTAACGCCGCAGACTACAAATTTAGCACTGCACAGGATTGGATTACTCCACTAAATCCAACTGATGGTGCTGTAATTAGTTCCTTAGCAAGTTCTTATCCACAAGGAGCAGCTTCAGATGGTAAAATTTACACCGTACCCGGATCTACATCAGCTACTGCATATCCTCCAATTGGAACAACGGGAACTTATTATACTCAAGGATATTTCTTTGGCAATGGCACTCAAAGCTATTGGTCGGGAGGTAGTGGAGCGACTGCTTATCCGTATAATACTACAGGTATTTACTATTATTTAGGACCATGTATTGCATCTGATGATAATGGTGTTTTATGGGTTGCGTCTCGACGCAATTCTTCTGCACCAAGTTCTGCGCCATGGGCTGTAGGGGCTCGTGCACTTACTTATTTTACAACAAGACCAACTAGTAACACTAATGGTGGGACAAAAGTTGGTATAGATCTTAATTCCGCAGGGCTTCAAACGTCCGGACGTGCAGACCTCATGAGTGTGTATGGAAATCCATTAAGTAGTTCAGGTGGTTATTTTTGGTTTGTGCCTGGACCTGATGCTAATAGCAATCCTAGAAATATCATAGATTGTATTATGATAAAGAATGGTTCTACCGCTAACGGGGTTAAAAAAACATTTTCTACACCAATCGGATCTTCTACTAATCAAGGATATGCTAAACAGTTCTCGGCGAAACGTGTGTTATATAATGCGGGAAAATCAGGGTCGGGCACATCTAATTTATACGTTGGAACTTTAAATGGGAATACTCCAGATGCATCAACTTCAATTTCATGGGAAAATACTGGATTGACTGTTTGTCGTCATGGTGCTACTGCATTTATGCTTGCCGGTCATGAGATAATTGCTTATTCAAAAAGCACTACTCAAATAGCCCTTTATGACTATACCGACAAAGTAGAAATTGGAACAATAACTCCATTCTCAGCAGCTTCAACCAACAACTATATTACACATAGCATGGATGCAAAAATTGTTGATAGCAATACTGCCGACCTTTATGTATACGTACCTGGTCAGGGTGCTGCTAAATATACTATTACCGCATCAGCTATTACTGATCCTGTAACTAATGTAAGTGCCTCTCTCGTGAGTGGCTCAACCAATAGTATAATCGTTTCATGGGCAAAACCATCTGCCGGTAATGCCACAAAATATTCTGTAAGTTATTCAAGTGATGGCGGTTCAACATGGTCAACTGCAGTAGAAACAACCAATCTGTCTTATACTTTCACTGACTTGACTACTGGTACATATAAATTTAAGGTAACTCCTTACTTCGGTGGTTCATCAACTTGGGGTCCTGAATCTATCGCTCCTGAAAGTATAGAAGTGATTACTGCCGTAGGTGCGCCAATCAGTAATCTTGCATACACTTATTTGAAGAATACTGAAACAAATGTTGGCCGCCAGGATATTACATTGACATGGAACGCTCCTACCGGTATGGTAAACACTACTGTAACCGGCTATAAGGTTTATCGTGAAGGCTCACTCCTTGCCACTCTTGGCGCCGATGCATTGACTTATACCAATACCGGTGTGAAGCAAAACTACACTTACAAGGTAGTGCCAACGTTTGACGGTCTTACCGAAGATGCATCTTTTGGCTTGGAGGTGACCACTACCGAGGTGCAAGCGGGTGTATTAGTTGCGCCTGTCATCTCTGAAACACGTAACTATGAAGGTTACTCACTTGTTGAAATCTTCTTCAAGATGCCTAATTATGCTCCATATAAGCCTCTATATTTCAACTTGTATCGCGATGGCAAATTGATTCAAGGCAAATTGCAATCGTATAACACTCTTGACGAATCGTTGGTGCGCGCATCGGTAGAAACTACTGTAAATTATCAAGTAGAGGCCGTTTATGGTTCGGCTGCCGATGTCTATCCTCCAATCGACTCAGTGAAGAGCGATATAACCACTCTTGTTATCGCACCACGCGACTGGGCAAAGACCGGTTATATCCTTCAAGAAGTTTATAACGTGCCTATCAATGATATTGCCGATGACAAGAAACCTGCGTTATTTGACAACAACAACTACTACCGTCAAGGACAATTCCGTGATGGTAAATGGTATATTGCTCAACGCTCCGACAACCTTTCTAAACAAGATGAAGACCCAACTTCCGGAGGAGGACAAATAGACTCAAATGAAGAGAGCGCTACCGGTGGCATCTTAGTATTTAATGCCGAAAATGCCGATCAAGTAAAAAGTGGCTACGAAAAAATCTTCACCAAGTCGGCCTTTGAAAATGTAGGTATCGCAATGGACGATGCTGGAACACTCTTTGTGCGCAATAATAATTTTGACAAACTTAAAGCTACCGTTCCTACCGGGCATGGTGACGAAAGTGCTTGGGGGTGGATGAAAGACGCATTTGAGCGCCGCATCACCGAAGGCACATTCTACAAACGCAATGCTGATGGCACTTATAGCGAAGTAGCAACAAAACTCGACCTCTCGAAAATATGGACCGACAACCGTTGGATTGACAGAATGTATTTTACCGGTGCTGTCAGCAATGGTCAAGTAATAGGTCGAAGCGACTACTACCACATGTGGGGCGATGTATTGAGCGCCGAAGGTGGCTATTTGGTTCTATCTCCATCATGGACTCGCACTGCGTTTAAAGTAAAAATCGTCAACGGACAATATGTATCGCACGAGGTAAACGAGTTTAACCGATATGAAAACACAGGTTATCTATTGGAACCAAAAACCGGTACCGAAAACTATGGTTTCCACCTCGACGGTCGCGATGCTGTAACAGTACAAATTCGCTCTAATGGTTACTATGGTGTACACGAATGGAGCGAAGCCGGCACAACCGGTTGGCACCCAATCTATACAGCCGACAGCCGTATCAACAACGCCGGAGGAACATCTATCCAAGCATTTGGTGAAGTAGATGGCACCGGTCGTCACACAGGCGAATTATTTATCATCACACCTCAATCAATGCACTCTCACAATGTGGGCGACTTCCTTATCTCGCGTGCCACAAAAGAGAATGCCGATGACTATGCCGATGAAGGCTCGTTGATGCCATCAACACCAGTTGCACAATATGTTCAAACCGATGAACGCTCTAACTCTACAGCAACCAACGCCAATGGCAACTGGTTCCATGCCGAAAAAGGCACATATGCAAGTGCGATGAAAGATGATGACGAATGTGTTGATATTTATCAATATGTGCCGGGCACACGTTTTGCTCGTTATCGTTTGATTCCAAGTAACCAATTCCCACCTGTACAGCCAACGTTGGATATCACTACCGCATATAACGATGACAAAACCGATATCACTCACTTCGACGGAGTGGCAACATGGCAACGTCCTGCCGGATTTGGCCGTTCAACAGGTAGTGCCAATGCAAAAGTAGTGTCATATCTCTTTGAAATGTATAACAACAAGAACGAGCTTGTGACATCGGCCGAACTACCTGAGTTGTACAAGACCGACGGCACACCGGTTGATGATGAATATGTTTACGACTTCAATTATACCGACACAACCGGTAATAAAGATATCGACTTCGGTCGCTATTCAGTGAACGTGCGTGTTAAGTATCAAACAAAAGATGGTTTGTATCATATCTCCGACCCATTGTATGCCGAAGATATTCACGACTACCCTGCAAAACCTGCCGAAGATTTATATATTGAAGCATTTGTTGCTGAAGATATTACTATTGGAGGTTGGACACAAAAAGAAGATGGTAGTTGGGTAGTTGAGACTCAAAAAGCCGATAGATATCGTATCGATTTAGACTTCTCTAAACCAACTGATGCAGAACCGGTATCATACTACACACTCAAAGCCGTTGTCAATAAAACAGCTGACTACAAGGGTGACACTATTAATATTGAAAACTTCTTGTTGCACAATGGCACTGAAATAAAAGATGGCAAACTTTGGGCAAAAACCACTTCTACTAGTCAAATCCCCGGAACCTATGATTTTGAAAACGCCAAGGCGCCATATTATACAACTGTTGATGATAATGGCGATGGTCTTTATGACGTAGCAGATGGCGGCTCTAGACAAAATGTTGTGTTATCATACTTCTACGATGTTCCTGTTAACAATGACGGTATTGCGACTGTAGCAAATGGTGATGAAGTGGTAATTAATAATACTCCTGACGAATGGGAATTTATCATCGTGGCTCACTATGCTGCTCGCAACACTTATATCGATAAGAGCAAGCCTGTTGGTATTACTCCAAACGGATTAACTCCAACCGGGGTTGAGGTTGTAGGTGACGATAATATCCTTGCAGTGCAAATTTATCCCATCCCTGCACACTCTACTATTACAGTTAAATCACCTGAGGCTATTAACTCAATCGTGATTTACAACGAAGCAGGTGTTGAAGTGATGAATATC
>JAFQSX010000020.1 GCA_017409345.1 Muribaculaceae bacterium
ATGCGTTCCAAGATTGCAGCGGCTTGACCTCGGTGACCATTCCCAATTCGGTGACCTCGATTGGCTATTCTGCGTTCAGAGGCTGCAGCGGCTTGACCTAAGTGACCATTCCCAATTCGGTAACATCAATTGGCAACTATGCGTTCCAAGATTGCAGCGGCTTGACCTCGGTGACCATTCCCAATTCGGTGACCTCGATTGGCTATTCTGCGTTCAGAGGCTGCAGCGGCTTGACCTCAGTGACCATTCCCAATTCGGTGACATCGATTGGCGACCAAGCATTCTATGGTTGCAGCGGCTTGACCTCGGTGACCATTCCCAATTCGGTAACCGAGATTGGATCCGATGCGTTCGATGATACTTCTTGGTATAACAATCAGCCTGATGGGGTAGTATATATCAATAATATTTTATATAAATACAAAGGAACTATGCCTGCCGGCACATCTATTGACATCAAAGAAGGAGTTATATCAATTAGTGGCACTGCGTTCTACGATTGCACCGGTCTGACTTCGGTGATTATTCCCAATTCAGTGATCTCGATTGGGCACTCTGCGTTCGGAAATTGTACTGGCTTGACCTCTATCACATCAAAAAGTGAAACACCACCAACAATATATTATAGTAGTTTCTCCAATTATAATGCAACGTTGTATGTGCCATTTGGTTCTTTAGATGCATATAGTACAGCTGAAAATTGGCGTTATTTCACTAATATAAATGTATCTTCAATTGACGGATTAATCTATTCTATAATTTCGGATACAGAAGTTCAAGTGATAGGTGTAACAACATTTGATAATTATATAACTATACCATCTTCTATAACTAATAATAACAAAACTTATTCTGTGACATCAATTGGCAACAAAGCTTTCTCAGATTGCAGCGTCTTGACCTCCGTGTCAATTCCCAATTCTGTGACCTCGATTGGTAACTATGCGTTCTATGGTTGCATCGGCTTGACCTCAGTGACCATTCCCAATTCGGTGACTGAGATTGGCTACGGTGCGTTCTTAGGTTGCAATAAGTTAATCGACGGTAGTGTTGTTGCAACAACCCAAACAACCGCTACAATCAATATTACTTCTCCTACACAATATAACGTAGGGCTATATTATAATGATAGTAATAAAAAACAAGCTGAGAATGGAGTGGTTAAATTAACCGGATTGAGTCCTAATGAAACTCAAAGCTACTATGACTTGGCTCTTATAATCAATGGGATTTATTGCCCGATAAAGGATATAAGCTTCACCACTCGCTCTTTCGACGCATATCTTTCAGGACGCGTGACAGCATCATCGGTGACGGCAAAAGGGTCATACACCGAGGGGGATGTGACAATACTTGGTGAGGGTATTAATTATGGCAGCAAAGTGAGCGAATATGACGGCAAGAACACTATAACAGTCAATAATCTTGACCCCAATAGCAGCTATACTATATATTATGCGGTTAATACTCAAGAGGGTGGCGTTTATACCGCCTCAGAGACATACACCACAAGTGCATTGGAGTTGACCACCCAAGAGGCAAAGCCCACCTCGACGACAAGTGTGCGATTGCTTGCGGCAACCAACTGCGATGCCACCGAGGGAACCGGTTTTGAATGGCGACGCTATGACGCTCCCGATGAGTTGCCATCGAGCAAGGTGAGCTGCCCTGTTGTAGATGGCGTTCTCGTTGGCTCTTTACGTGGTGTGAAAGATGATGTGTACTACAAATATCGTCCATATTACACTTCATCAAGTGGCAACACCTATTATGGCGAATGGATAGCATTCTTTACCGGCGATGCCAACGTGTATTTCGAACCTGAAGTGCGCACTTACGATGATATTCAGGTTATTAACAATTCTGCCACAGTGAAAGGCTACGCTCTTGAAGGTACTGATGTTATCACAGCACAAGGATTTGAGTACTGGAAAACCGGCAGTACCATTACCCCATCATCTACCGAAAACCGTATGATAGTTAATGCTTCAGGTATATCAATGAGTGCGACCCTCGCGAATCTTGAATATAACTCCACATATAAGTATCGTGCGTTTGTCACCACAGCCAAAGGTACTGTTTATGGCGATGAAATTGAATTCTCAACAGGCGAAGATCCTTCAGGAATTGGTTATATAGAGATTGACAGTGATGAGTTTGTAGTCACTTTGCGTGAAAATCCGGCTACAGGCACAGCATGGGTGAAGATAGCAGGTGCAGCCGGTGAAGAGGTGCAATATACACTTACTTCAATGAGCGGAGCAATGGTGGCAAACGGTACCTTACTTCTCGATGGAGAATGGAATGCAATCGACCTCAATTGCTCAGCCGGTATGTATCTGTTGATAATCAATGACGGCACACAAGTGAAAACATTACGATTGATAGTGAAATAAACTATATCATTATGAAAAAGAAAATTATATTGATGTCATTGGCAGCAACGATGATGTTGCCAATGGTAGCGCAAGCCGAGGAAAAAAAGACATCAACATTTGTGGAAATTCAACCAATTGTGGGTGATTAGATGCTTTAAATGTAAACTTTGGTGTTATGTATAAGGCAAATAAGAATTTATCGTTTGGTGGTGGGATTGGTTTAATGGAACCATACAA
Organism: Muribaculaceae bacterium; assembly: GCA_017409345.1. Lineage (GTDB taxonomy): Bacteria > Bacteroidota > Bacteroidia > Bacteroidales > Muribaculaceae > RGIG4079. The sequence continues at coordinate 2,616 of JAFQSX010000020.1, forward strand.
ATTTAATGTCGCCCCTAGTATCCCCATTTTTGTGAGAGCGCAAGCCGAGACCGCCTTGGAAGGGGTGACGCCATTCATTTCGTTTGATGCCGGATTTGGAGCTTGTACGGAAGATTTCGATGCAAGTCCGATAATAATTAACCCAATGGTGGGCGTAAAATTTGGTGATGTATATGCCGGAATTGGTTATCATGGAGCTATCCCGACCAAGGGAGATGGAATCGCAAGTAGTGTTAACTTCCGTCTTGGCTATCAATTTGGAGGTGGATTATCGAAGTCGGATGTGAAAAAATTCTTTTCAAAAACTTATTTCACAGCTGAAATAGGTGGCGGAATGGGCTTGAGTAGTATTAAAGAAGGTGATTATAATAAACATTGGAGTCTCTCAGATGAAAAGGATATGACTTTGGGTAATAATATAACAGCTCAAATATCATGGATGTATAAAATTGATGAGAATTGGTCGGCTGGTATTGGAACTGGCTTTTATTCATATTGTCACTCATTTTCCAATGATGATATATATGATGATGTTTGGGTAAATTCGCTTCCTTTATATGTTAGAGGGCAATATACGTTTATGGAAGAGGAAAAATTTATACGTCCATATATTGCTTGTGATTTAGGTGGTTTAATACATCTTGCTGGAGAAGATAATTTAAGGTACTCTAAATTTCTCATAGAACCACAAATTGGTGTAAAGATTAAAGATCGATATAGGGTGGCATTGGGCTATGCAGCATATAATGCACAGGGAAATGAGGAATCTAACTATATTTCCAGCGAATCGGTATCATCACTCAATTTAAAACTCGGATTGGATTTCTAATAATAAACGATTTGAATTATAATAACAGAGGGCGAGTCAAAATTTTGACTCACCCTCTGTTATATTATAATAGAATCTTGAGTGATTATCCCTTTTTGTACTCCTTTTAATTGCTTTGCTATCAGATGGAAAGCTGATAACTCGCTTGTCAGGCTCTTAACTCGCTTTTTGTTGAATTTCTTTTAGAAGGGATATTGCTTCACTTCTATTTGTGTTTATGAGGTGGGGGTAGTGGGCGTCGGAGTTGATGATGATGGGGACTTGGGCGTCGATGAGGCGTTTCCAATAGCGGGTGTGGGGGAAGAAACGGTTGTGCTTATCCCATGCTTTGGTGTTGATTTCTATTGTGAGTTTTTTTGCGATTATCGCGTCGATTAGTTCGGTGACGAGTGTTTGATACCACGGTTCATCTTCGATGCCGGGGCAATAGTGCGATGCGTTGTTGCCTATCTTGTCGAAGTGGCCAATGAGGTCGAATCCTCCGGCATTGACCATCTTGATTGATTGAGCATAGAATGTCTCAACAACATAACGAATATCGCCGGCGAAGTATCGACTCATTTTGCGGTCGAAATTTTCGTGGCTACCATCTACATCAACCATCTCACCCTTTTGCGAGGGAATGAAATGTACCGAACCTATACGGTAGTCGAGTGGTAGGGCTTGAAAATATTCGTGCGAGGGACCCCAATCTTTGCCAAGATAGTCAATTTCCATTGAGGCATAGAAATTCGTTTTGTCGCCATATTCATTTTTGATGCGGTTGACCTCTTCAAGATAAACCGGCACATCAACTTTGAGCATATTGCACGATGACTCAATGGGAATGGGCGAGTGGGGAGAGAATCCGTAATGGGAGAATCCTTGCGCCACAACCTCGCGGGCAAACATCTCCATTGATGCTCGTCCGTCGCAAAATTGAGTGTGCGAGTGGAAATTATAAAGCTCGCTATCGGCTATTGTGGCAAGGAAGTCCATTAATATTCAAATTCACGAGAGAGTTTGCCACTATTGATGCGCTTCATGTAGAAGCAGAATAGTCCAAGGAATATTATTGCCATTGCTACACCTGCACCCACTGCAATGGGATAACTCAAACCGAAACCTTCGGGAGTTGGCGCAAAAAAAATATATGATACACTCACGGCTGTCATAAACATGGCAGGAATGAGGGTGATGAGATATAATTTCTTGTGTCGGGCAAGGTAAACAGTAATAGCCCAAAGTGTGAAGACAGCAAGAGTTTGGTTACACCATGCAAAATAACGCCATAAAACAGAGAAATCAATCATCATAATGCCAAAAGCGGCGGCAAAGATGGGTACTGAAATTATAAGGCGTTTAGCAACGCTTGATTGGGCGTAATGAAGGAAGTCGGCAGCGATTAGTCGAGCACTACGCAATGCTGTATCGCCCGAAGTGATAGGCGCAGCAACAACTCCGAGGAGAGCCAAAATGCCACCAAATGTTCCGAGCCAAGATATTGAAATATCATTTACGAGAGCACCGGCACTATTATTATGTTCTGCCATATATGTGGCTAATTGGTCATAACCACCTGTAAATGCAATTGCAGCTGCAGCCCAGATTAAGGCAACAATACCTTCGGCAACCATAGCTCCATAGAAGACGGGACGTGCAAGTTTCTCGTTTTTAAGGCAACGAGCCATCAATGGAGATTGAGTGGCATGGAAGCCCGATATAGCACCACAAGCAATCGAAACAAACATCATTGGGAAGATAGGCAATTCCTTGGGGTGTTGACTTTGTAGACCTTGTGTAAAATCAAGATTTAAAGTTGCGTCTCCAATGATGAGAACACCTAAAATACCTACCGCCATGAACAAAAGCGCGAAGCCAAATACCGGATATAGGTTTCCGATAAGTTTGTCGATAGGTAAAACTGTGGCAAGCATGTAATATATAAATATAACAATAACCCAAAATACGCGGTCGAGCGATTCGGGAGTCATGCCGGCAATGAGGTCGGCAGGTTGACTCACGAAAACAGCTCCCACTAATATCATTAATACGAGAGAGAACACTCGCATCACTTGTTTAATTCCGGAGCCCAATTCGTTGCCCACAATTTCGGGCAACGACATTCCACGGGCACGGATAGATATTGCACCTGAAATGAAATCGTGAACCGCTCCGGCAAAGATTGTCCCGACAACAATCCAAATGAATGCAGCCGGACCAAACATAACACCCATAATAGCACCAAAGATAGGCCCCAATCCGGCAATGTTGAGAAACTGAATTAGAAACACTTTCCATGTTGGCAGTGGCATATAGTCAACATTGTCGCGCATGGTGTAGGCAGGAGTTTTGCGTTTGGGATCAATGCCGAATAATTTTTCGACAAAGAGCCCATAAATAAAATACCCACCAATTAAAACTGCAAGAGCGATTAGAAAAGAAGTCATTTTATTTGGTTATAATGTTATTTGTTTGTTTGAGGAGTCGTTGGGGCATTAGGACGAGCAATAGTTTCACGCATGGTGGTATCTGCTTCCATGTTTTTCATGCGATAGTAGTCCATGATGCCTAAATTACCATTGATGAATGCTTCGGCCATAGCACGAGGTAGTTCGGCTTCAGCCTCAATAACTCGAGCACGTGCTTCTTGGGCTTTGGCTTTCATTTCTTGCTCAAGAGCGATAGCCATTGCTCGGCGTTCTTCGGCTTTGGCTTGAGCAATGTTCTTATCGGCTTGTGCTTGGTCTATTTGAAGTGCGGCACCAATGTTTTTACCTATATCAATATCAGCAATATCAATTGATAGAATTTCAAATGCTGTACCAGAGTCAAGCCCTTTGCGTAATACGAGTTTAGAAATAGAGTCGGGATTTTCAAGCACTTCTTTGTGGCTTACTGAGGACCCGATTGATGATACAATACCTTCACCTACACGAGCAAGAACAGTGTCTTCGCCGGCACCACCCACAAGTTGACGGATATTGGCACGCACAGTAACACGAGCCTTGGCTATGAGTTGAATACCATCTTTGGCTACGGCAGTAACAGGAGGTGTATCAATAACTTTGGGATTCACTGACATTTGTACTGCTTGGAATACATCACGACCGGCAAGGTCAATTGCTGTGGCCATTTTAAACCCTAGGTCAATATTGGCTTTAGAGGCTGAAACAAGTGCATGAACAACCATTTCAACATTTCCTCCGGCGAGAAAGTGTGCTTCAAGGTCATCACGAGTGACATCTTGTAATCCTGCTTTGTGAGCTTCAATCATTGCGCGAACAATCACGTTTGCCGGAACTTGGCGTATTCTCATCAAAAAGAGTTGAATCAATGAAATGCGAACGCCACTTACTCGTGCTGAAATCCATAAAAAGAATGGCACATAATAAAAGAAGATGCATAGCAATACAAATGCTGCACCAATAATAATTGCTAATGTTAATGAAGTTAATTCCATAATATATTTATTTAGTGGTTATTTTTTAGTATAATATTAATTACATTCAAGTTTGACAACTTTGTTTCTTAAGTTGATTAGATTTTCTTGTTGCGTTAGAATTGATTTCTCGGTTTCAAGAATTTCTTGAGAAACGGATTTGTCTCCTTGTGCAAAGGTTTTGCGAAGAGTTGATAACTGATTTTTTGTTGATTGTAATAGGTCAATAGCATTGATATATTCTTTCATTGCCTCCATAGCCTCATTATTTTTAAAATCGGTAAAAGAGGTGTATATATTTCCATTGGGAAGTGTCAATGTGAAAGAATCATTTAATTTGTTGTTTGTTTGTTTCCCGATATTGTTTAGTCGTTCTAATATTTTACTATAATCGGTGTTTTCTATCCAAGAATCTGTTATTGAGTTTATTTTTGCTAAATTGATGATGTTGGTGTCGTCAGAAGGGTAATTGACACGACTTTCATTGGGGATAAACATATAAATTGTAATTTTCCCTTTGATATTGTTACGGTCAGTCGCCCACCATCCAATACCGGAAAATTCGTCAATTACGAGCATATAATCGTTGTATGGCGAATTATACGGCATACCCATGTTTTGAGGTTGCAAAAAGCCATCCTCATCTTTTCGAGAAATAAAGATATCATATCCACCAATAGAATTTTCGCCGTCATTAGCAAAATATAGAGTTATGCCATCAGGCATAATGAATGGATAGTTAGAGTTACCGTTACACAAATTTTCATTGAGTAATTGTGGAGTTTCCCATGTCCCATCAGATAAGATTGACGATAAGACAATAGTTTCAGTCCCTAGATAATCATTCATGGACCATATCATTTGAGTCTTGCTTTCGGGTTGAAATACAGCCGTATTTGTGAGTGATTTAATGTTTTCAAGAGGTAATGATTCGGGGTGAATTTCAACTTGAGTAGATGCAAAAGTTTGTGGAAGTATTGATATGGGGTTGAGAGAACCACAATTGGATGAAAGTTTGTAGTGTTTAAAGAATGCGTCACGATCAACATTTATGCTATCAATGATTTGTATGTGTTCAACACGGTCAAGCATGTTTCGAGCATTGAGAATGCGTGTAGATAGCAAGTCAATGTCACCTGGGATCTCTTTTTTTGCTTTAGATAATGCGTTTTGATATTTATTTAGGAGCGTTTCTGCATCATCAAAACGATATTGCTTATATGCAATGTATGCCAAATAACGTGAAGCTTCGATTACTGACTTTGAATCGGCAAATTTTAGTAAAGGTATAGCGTCATTAATGCTATCTATGTTATATAAACACACTCCGGTCCATTGATTGAGCGATGCATCTTTTGGCGATTTAGCCAACAATCCTCTGAAGATAGGAAGGGCTTTGCTATATTCATGATTGTTGTATAGAATTTTAGCCGAATCAAGCATAGATGCATTGGCCGATAGTGTAATTAATAGTGATATTATGAAAAGATACGTTTGTTTCATATTAATCGCAGTGATAGAATATAAAACTCAAATTTACTAACATTTCTTTTTATCTCCAAAAATAAATATTTAAAATAGAAAAAAGTAAATACTTTAAATGGTGGTGTAATGACGAATATAATAAATTTATTGTGGTGTTAGCCCCATTTCTTTGGCGCATGCAAGCATGTAGTTATATGCTGCTTCGCGTTCGTTTGGAATTATTCCATCAAGGATGGCATCTTTGATTTTTGCTTTTAATTCGCCAACTTCGCGACATGGAGGTAAGTTGAATAATTTCATAATTTCATCACCATCGACAGGAGGTTGGAAATTGCGAATACGATCTCGCTCCTCAAGTTCTTTCATTTTTTGTCGTACAAGAATGAAATTATCAAGGAACCGTTTTACTTTCTCTTCGTTTTTAGAGGTGATATCAGCCTCGCAAAGTGTCATGAGGTCTTCAATATCATCGCCAGCGTCAAAAATGAGTCGACGCACAGCCGAGTCGGTTACTATATCTTCAACCAATGCAATAGGGCGCATGTGAAGTTCAACCAACTTTTGAACATATTTCATTTTCTCGTTAAGAGGAAGTTTCATGTCGCGAAATATGCGAGGAATCATTTTTGCTCCGATGAAATTGTGATTGTGGAATGTCCATCCGATTTTATCATCCCATATTTTGGTCCGAGGCTTGCCAATATCGTGCATTAACGAAGCCCAACGCAACCACACATTGTCGCTTTTTAGAGCAACTTTATCAAGCACCTCCATAGTGTGATAAAAGTTGTCTTTGTGACCACGGCCATTTATAACCTCAACACCAGCCATTGCAGCAAGTTGAGGGAAGATTATTTTAAGCAGACCTGTCTTTTTTAATAAAATCCAACCTATAGAAGGTTGTGGGGATGCCATGATTTTCATTAACTCATCGGCAATCCGTTCTTTAGAAATAATAGATATTCTTGACGCATTACGAGTAATAGCATCAAGTGTTTCGTTATATATGGTGAATTTTAATTGTGTGGCAAATCGAATTGCACGCATCATTCGAAGAGGGTCGTCACTAAATGTAATGTCGGGGTCGAGTGGGGTGCGGATTAACTTGCGTTCTAAGTCACCCACTCCATCATATAAATCAATTAGTTCACCAAAACGATTGGAGTTGACACATAGCGCCATCGCATTAATGGTGAAGTCGCGACGAGAAATATCATCTTCTAATGTCCCGTCTTCAACAATTGGCTTGCGAGAATCACGACGATAAGATTCGCGGCGAGCACCGACAAATTCTAACTCTAGATCACGACATTTAACTTGCGCTGTGCCAAAGTTTTGAAATACATTGAGGTGCGCTTTCTTCCCAAGTGCCTTTGCTGTGCCTTGAGCTACTTCAATGCCACTGCCTACAGTAACGAAGTCAATATCTTTGGAGGGGCGATTAAGAAATAAATCACGAACATATCCTCCCACGGTATAGCATTCGCGGTTGAGGCCGTCAGCAACATCACCGACAAGGTGAAATATGGGTTTGTCTATTTTTTCGGCAATTGAGTGCATTAAAATGTGATTTAGTCAAGACTAATAATTTCTTCAGGAGCATGTGTGATACATTCCATGCCATTATCTGTGACAACATAAGTGTTTTCAATGCCAACTGCTCCTACTCCCGGTATAACAAATTTAGGCTCAAGTGCAATTACATTTCCTACTTCAAGAATGTCTCTACTACGAGGTGCAATAACCGGTAATTCATTTATCTCAATTCCGACACCATGTCCTATAAATCCTGCTTTTTGTCTATGTCCCATGAAAAGATGATCAAGACCTTCTTCAGTGACAATTTCAATTGCTTTATTATATAGCAGTTTGGCCTCTATGCCCGGTTTCCCCATTGAAGAAAGTTCATGGCAGATGCGAAGAGAGCAATTGTGGGCTTTAATTGATAATTTGTCAAGAGTCCCTACAGAAAATACTCTAGACATATCGGTTGTATATCCGGTATAATTGCCATTGACATCAACCATGATAGCCATGCCGGGTTTTATTGTCGTGCCATTACATCCGACAGGTAACGATGGGTGTATTCCGGCACCTCCCATAGCAAAATCATAGGGCGATGGAGCATCTGCGTTTTCGCCACAAATGACATTTCCCATATATATCTCCATAGAGTCACCACTAATGCGAAATTGACCTAGACAACCACCAAGGCGAGATAATCGTTCTATCTCTACTTGAAATTCAAGGTCGGTAATGTTAGGGGAATATATTGATTTAATTTGGCTATATGTTTCGGTGTGCTTTATTCCAGCTGTTTTTAACTGCTCAATTTCAAATTTGCTTTTCACCGAGCGGGCTTGTCGTAAGATCCCTGATGCATTAGCAATGGTTGAATTAGAAAATATTTTTGCGATGCGTTGCACCATAGAGTATGGAGCAAGGTCAAGTTCAATCCCCAAAGTTGAAGGTTCTGTAATGTTGTTCTTTTGAAGAATCTCAATAATATTTTCAGGTTTATGTATATATTCAAGATTGTTTCCGGTCAAATCAACAGGGCGACGCACAAAGTAAATCTCTTGGCCTTTGGCAGGGATATAAGTATATCCATTGAATACACGTCCTGAAGTGTAAAATTTATTGGCATTATCGCTAATTAATATTGCATCAATCCTTTGTTCAGCCATTAGAGATTGAATTTTGTTGATTCGCAATGTTGCTTCTTGAACCGATATTTGTAACAATTGTTTCATTCTTGAGTTTAAATGTATAAATTTTTGAAAAGTAGGTTTAGTAAATCGGGGAATGATTCAATAGTGTATTCAGCATCTTCACATTTGCCAAATCCGTATTTCGCAAATATCATAGGAATTCCTGCAGCATGAGCCGAATTGCAATCACCTTGCGTGTCTCCAATATACACGGCATTACATAATCCATTACGTTTTATGAGTAATTTTATATTCTCTGATTTTGGGAGTAGAGTCTCTCCATAAGTTAAAGTGCCATTAATATATGGTTTTAGTTTGGTAAATGAAAGGAAATTATTCAAGCCCTCGGCACCACAGTTACTGACCATATATAATTTGTATTTGTTAGATAGTAACTTAATGCCTTCAAAAACGCCATTATATAGTTTGCCCCCTAATATTGGCATCATTTTACTCTCGTTCTTGTCAAGAAGAGTTAAGTATTGGTCTTTGTCAATATTGGTTTTTACAATAGTATTGAAAATTTCATCAATTGGCATTCCCATACACTTGAGCAATTCATCTCTTGTAACTTTTTGTTGTTTCCCCATTTGTTCAAAAGTTACATCCCATATTTTGCAATATGAATCAACGGCATCCCATAGAGTGCCATCCATATCAAAAATTATGCTATCAAAGTTGAGACTCATTTGTCTTGTTCGGTAAATAGTAATCCAATTTGTTCAATCGCTTCAAGTTTATCTACTCTCATTATATGTCTAATGTTAATAGGCTTACCTTTGTAAAGAGTAATGTTGTGAGATACGGGGAGTTGATATTGAAAACTGCTGCCTAATCCATTCCCATACCATCGACCATATACATCAGCCATTTCTATGTTAACAGTATCAACTCGCGTTCCTATACCATTGAAATGCCTAATTTCAAGCCAAAGATTGCTATATGCGTAGGCATTTGAATGTCTTATTACAATATTTAATTCTCCATTAACAATTGAATCGTGTAAATCGGGATTAAAAGATAATGTATCACCATATTTCCAACCATCGGACGAAATGTTATGGAAGTAACTATAATCATTGTGCCCGGGTCCACATGAACCCAAGCACAATAATATAATCATAATGTAGCAAAACCTAATTATTTGGTTTTTCATCATTGTTCTGTTCTTTACGTTCTCCGTTCTTATTACGATTGTTTTTCCGGCGATGTTCACCATTGTTATGCTTATTGAGATGATTGTCGTTATGAGCAACTTGAGCATTTGGTTGAACTCGGTCGTTGTTTTTGTTGCCTCCTTTACGTTTTTTCTTTTTCTTATTATCAAAACGAGTAAGGCTATCTTGTCCTACTATGTCGCCAAATTCTTTAGGCTGTTCGTTTCGAGTTTCATCTCCATCACGTTGTAATTTCAATGGTTTTTCTCCATTTTTATTCATTGAGATAATTTCAAATGCTCGTTGAACATCAATGGTTACAAGATTGGCCGGAATAGATTTGTCGGTAGAGTATGTAATTTCTTTTTTGAAAATATCGGTTTTGAAATGGAAATATGTTGCGTCGGCAGTTTCTAACTTTATCTCTTTTGAGGGCATGCGTTTAACTGCTTCGGCATATGTGTCAACTTCAAAATTTAAACAACATTTTAGTTTGGCACACTGTCCGGCTAGTTTTTGTGGATTCATTGATATGTCTTGAAAACGTGCTGCACTTGTTGCCACAGAAACAAAATTAGTCATCCAACTAGAACAGCATAAAGGTCGACCACAAGGCCCAATCCCACCGATTCGACCGGCTTCTTGGCGAGCACCAATCTGTTTCATTTCAATCCTTACACGAAATACTTCGGCGAGGTCTTTGATTAATTGTCGGAAGTCAACACGTTCATCAGCAATGTAATAGAAGATGGCTTTGTTGCCATCGCCTTGATATTCAACATCGCCAATTTTCATGTCAAGATTAAGTGCTTCGGCAATCTTGCGAGAGCGTATCATTGTGTCGTTTTCTTTGGCTTTTGCTTCCTCGTATTTTTCAAGGTCACTTTGTTTTGCCTTGCGAAAAACGCGTTTAATTTCAGTGTCGGGCTTGATATTAGCCTTTTTCATTTGGAGTTTAACAAGAGCTCCGGTAAGAGATACTCGTCCAATATCATGGCCTGGAGTGGCTTCAACTGCCACCATGTCGCCTATTTCAAGTGGAATATTGGTGCTGTTTTTATAAAATCCCTTGCGAGTATTTTTAAATTGCACCTCTACAATATCAAAATCGGCAAAGCCACCAGGTATATCTTCTAGCCAATTATAGCAATGAAGTTTTCCACGAGGGCATTCGTTCTGCTGATTTGTTTTGCTCTCTTCGGCGGCATCTGAGGCATTATTTTTGGTATTAATGTCGGTTGCCATAACTATTAGCCTAAATTATTTAGCAAAACTTACAGCACGAGTTTCGCGAATGACAGTGATTTTTACTTGACCCGGATATACCAATTCATCTTGAATGCGTTTAGCAATTTCGGCCGAAAGTTTTTCGGTTTCAACATCGTCAATCTTGTCGGCACCTACTATAACACGTAATTCGCGACCGGCTTGGATTGCATAAGTTTTGATAACACCAGGATAAGAAAGTGCAAGTTGTTCAAGGTCGTTGAGGCGTTTAATATATGCTTCAACAATTTCACGGCGAGCACCAGGACGAGCACCTGAGATAGCATCACACACTTGTACGATCGGTGCCAATAGGGTGGTTTGTTCTATTTCATCGTGGTGTGCACCAATAGCATTGCAGATTTCGGGCTTTTCTTTATACTTTTCTGCAAGTTTCATACCCAAAATTGCATGTGGCAATTCGGGATCTTCATCGGGAACTTTTCCTATATCGTGGAGTAATCCGGCACGACGAGCCTTTTTGGGATTAAGACCAAGTTCAGATGCCATAATAGCACATAAATTAGCAGTCTCACGAGCATGTTGCAATAGATTTTGGCCATAACTTGAACGATATTTCATTTTACCAACAAGACGAATCAAGTCGGGGTGTAACCCATGAATACCTAGGTCAATAGCGGTGCGTTTACCTGTTTCGATAATTTCTTCTTCAAGTTGTTTGCGTACTTTTGCAACAACTTCTTCAATGCGAGCAGGGTGGATGCGACCATCAGCAACGAGTTGATGAAGGGCAAGGCGAGCGGTTTCACGGCGCACAGGATCAAATCCTGAAAGGACAATTGCTTCTGGGGTATCATCAACAATGATTTCAATTCCTGTAGCCGCTTCTAGTGCGCGAATATTGCGACCTTCTCGACCAATGATGCGACCTTTGATTTCGTCGGAATCAATATGGAACACTGTAACAGAATTTTCAATTGCAGTTTCAGTTGCTACACGTTGTATCGATTGTACAACAATGCGTTTAGCCTCTTTATTAGCTGTCATTTTGGCTTCGTCCATAATGTCATTAATATATGAGGCTGCCGCAGTTTTTGCTTCATCTTTGAGTGATTCGATGAGTTTTTCTTTCGCTTCTTCAGATGATAGACCTGAAATATGCTCAAGTTCTTCTTGAACAGTGCGTTTCAATTTGTCAAGTTCAGATTTCTTTGTTTCAACAATGGCAAATTGAGCATCAAGGTTGGCTTTTGTTGCTTCAATGTCATTGCGTTGGCGTTGATTTTCGCTTTGTTGTTGATTGAGTTGAAGTTCGCGTTGTTTCATTTTAGCCTCTGTTTGCTGAATTTTAGCCATGCGATTGTTGGCTTGTTTTTCGGCTTCGGCTTTAATTTTAAGTTCTTCTTCACGAGCTTCAAGTATCTTAGCTTTTTTGATGTTTTCGGCTTCGGCAGTAGCCTCATCAATAATTGATTTTGCTCGGCTTTTTGCGAGCGATTTTTGGATTATTGTAGTGCTCACAATGCCGACTGCGAGAGCTACTACACCAATGATTAGATAAATTATAATATCCATTTTTAGTTGTTGTTTTAAATTAGTTAATATAAAAAGCACTCATAAATTGAGTAGTCTCAATTTAGAGCGCGGTATTTTCTTTTCTAGATGAAATGCAAGTCCTAAATATGCCACAGTTAAGGCTTATTCGGTCTTGTTTAAGTATGAATCAAGAGTATTCTCAAATTCACTTAATAGATTGTTTGTTTCAATATCAAGAGCCTCTCTGGTGTAATATAGTCTAGCGAATTGAAATGCGACCATTGCCATCACTTCCATAGGTGATTTTTCTTTACTATATCGACCTTTCCACATTTTCCAAAGGTGAGTGACATTTTCTTGTGCTTTATCTACAATTGCTTCCTCATCCTTGCTTACAAGAATGGGGATTGGGGCGCAATCGGCTATACAAACATCTATTTTTTTCTTATCATCCATTGTTGCATCATTGATTTAATTCTACGATGCATTTGTCAATTTCCCGCACTAATTTGGATAAGAATGCTCGGCTTTTTTCGACATCTGCTCTGTCGGGATTAAGCGTTGTAACAACCTTGAGGTATTCAACTTCTTGTTGTAGTCGGTTAATCTCTTCTTGTTGACTTTTAGCTAAAGATGTCAATTCTTCAATGCGTAAATCAGCATCATGCTTTTCTTGAAGCAGAGTGTGATAACGCTGAGTGAGAATATCAGTTTTGCCACGAAGTCGATCAAGTATTTGCTTGAGATTACTGACCATTCAAATCCAATTTTCTACAAATGTAGTATTTTTTTTTAAATCAACCATCTTTTTATTGATTAAAAATTATATAAAAATGAGCTAATGGTTGGTTTTGCTGTTTTGTAATTATAGAATGGGGCTGAGTAGTCGAGTCACAGACTCAAAAAGTTTTTGAAAGAAAGGCCGTTTTTTCCAAGTTTTTAAATCTAATTTGGTGCAAAATTTTTGGTCTAATTCAAAAATATCTCTCATTTGAGCGTTTATTTTACGAGAGTAAATAAATAGGTTGCTTTCAAAGTTGTGTTCAAAACTTCGAAAATCGAAGTTGGTAGATCCGATAGTTGAGAATTCATTGTCAATAACAATCGTTTTGCTATGTAACATGCCTTTGTTATAAAGGAGAAAACTGATGCCACTTTCAAGACATTCTTGTATGTACGAAAAAGATGCAAATCTTAATATATCAGAGTCGCTTTTGCGAGGAATCATGATTTTTACTTTTACATTGGCAAGAGCGGCTGCTTGTAGTGCTTTGAGTAGGCTCTCGGTCGGTAGAAAGTATGGCGTTTGTATTAGAATGCTACGTTTTGCATTGGAAATGGCTTTTAGGAATACCATAGCAATATTGCTCCATTGGCTAGTTGGACCACTTGTTAGTAACTGCATTCCAATGTTGTCTGATGGAGAGTTGTTGTGATTTATATCGCTAATGTGCTCGTCTAGAAGGGCTTGTCCCATGACATTCCAGTCGATGTTGAATGAATATTGGAGCGATGCAATGATGGGCCCGGTAATTCTTGCATGGGTGTCACGCCATATTGGGAACTTCCCGCCATTGATATATCTGTCGGCAATATTCATGCCTCCCAAGTAGCCAATTTGGCCGTCAATGATACATATTTTGCGGTGATTGCGCCAGTTTATGCGTGTTGCAAATGGAGGAAATGATACCTTAAAAAATGGATGAGCATTAATGCCTGCATTTGCCATTTCTTTGAAGAACCGCTTTCTAGTTTTGAATGAGCCTACATGGTCATATATAATTCGTACATTAACTCCTTCTTGTGCTTTTTTGATGAGAATATCTTTTATTTCGGTGCCTAATGCATCGTCTTCAAAAATATAATATTGTATGTTGATGTATTTTGATGCATTATGAAGGTCGGCTTTGAAGTCATTGAACTTGGATGTTCCATCGGTGTATATTTTTAACCCGTTGTTAGAGAAATATCTAGAACCATTAAGAGTATGGGTTAACTTGATGAGTTGGCTGCTTTCGGAAGATAGTTGCTCAAAAGAAGTGTCCACGAGGTCGGAGGTTGTTATCCTATTAAGACGTTTCAACCGTCTGCGATTGCGACGAGATATGCGATGTGTATTTTTTATATTTCTTCCGAAGAAAATGTAAATTACCAATCCAAGGGCAGGAAGAAGTAGAAGTATCGTAACCCATGCAAGAGATTTTACGGGATTGCGGTTTTCTGATAATATGACAGCAATAACGCCAAATATGGTAATTGCATATATCGATGCAATTATCCAATAAAATATAGATAGGTTGATATATTCAGCGATTGCGTATTCTTCCATGGTAAATTGAAAAATTTACTACGAAGATACAAATAATTTTTAGAATGAGTGATTGTCCTATGTTAAAATAAGGTAACTGAGTGGAAATCAATTTTTGTGGTGTTTAATTTTTAAAGAATGATTTTGTTCTAATTAGATTTTTAACTTTTTCAATGTCAGGCATATTTTTGAGCTCGTTGAAGTTCATGAAAGGGAAATAAGGCTCATTGTTTATCATGCACCAATCGTTAAAAAAATTGCAGATATTTATCATCAGAGAATTCTATTCTAAATTCAATTTCATAATCACTGTTTTTTAATTTAGAGATGGCAATTGTTGAAAATGAGAATTCGTAGGTTTTTCCTCTACAAGAAATTTGACCTTCTCCATTGCGATTAAAACTGATTCTCGCCGGAGAGTTTACTTTTTGCAACATATCGTTATCGTCTGAAATTTTGTGTGAATTGTATAAGAGGTTAAAATCATATTCAGCAGTAATGTCATAGATAGAAGTGGTGGTATATACGACGTCCCATTGATTATTCTTGTATATATAGAAGTTGTTGCTGCTCTTTTTAGGGACGCTAACAGTACAGGCCGAACTCGTGATGTTGTAAAAATTATCTTCCTCGTTATATTGAGTATATGTTGCCCAAATTCCATCTTTGTCTTTGGGCCGATATTCGGTCCAGTTTTTTCTTGTGCATTGTGAATATTTAGTCAATAATTGGAGGGTGTCGGATTTAGGCTTGGATGCAGATTTGAGTCTGTAAGATAAAAAACGCCTCAACATAATGTTGAGGCGTTTTTTAATGTGTATGATGAATGTTTTATTATTCAGCAACAACTTCAAATGGGATTTCAACTGATACTTCTTTGTGAAGATTGATTGTAGCAGTGTAGTTACCCACTTCTTTAATAGTATCTTTGATGACGATGATTTTGCGATCGATATTGTGACCGAGTTTTTCAAGTGCTTCAGATACTTGGATAGCGTTAACTGCGCCAAAGATAGTGCCCGTAGCGCTAACTTTTGTTGCGATTGTAAATGTTACGCCTTCCAATGATGCAGCAAGTGCTTCAGCGTCAGCTTTGATTTTAGCAAGTTTGTGTGCACGTTGGCGTTGGTTTTCGGCAAGAACTTTAAGAGCCGAGGGAGTAGCAATTACAGCTTTGCCTTGGGGGATGAGGTAGTTGCGGCCATAACCGTTCTTTACTTCTACAACATCATCTTTATAACCAAGATTGGTAATGTCTTCTTTAAGAATGATCTTCATAATTCCTTAGCTTTTAAAGTTATTTCATCAAGTCAGTTACATATGGAAGGAGAGCCAAGTGGCGAGCGCGCTTAACGGCTTGTGCTACGCGACGTTGGAACTTGAGAGAAGTGCCGGTGATGCGACGAGGAAGAATTTTTCCTTGTTCGTTGAGGAACTTCTTGAGGAATTCGGGATCTTTATAGTCTACATACTTGATGCCGCTTCTTTTAAAACGACAATATTTTTTCTTCTTAACATCCACTGATAGTGGAGTGAGATAGCGAATTTCTGATTGTTGTGCCATAATTTAGTCCTCCTTTACTTCTTTAGGTGCGTTAGATTTAGATGCTTTCAAGCTGCGACGTTTAGCAGCATATTCTGCAGCATACTTGTCAAGACGGAATGTCAAGAAACGGAGCACACGCTCATCGCGACGATATGCGGTTTCAAGTTTTTTGATGGCTTTAGGATCAGCATCAAACTCAACTAATGTGTAAAATCCGGTAGATTTTTTTTGGATTGGGTAAGCAAGTTTGCGTAGGCCCCAATTTTCTTCGTTCACGATTGTAGCACCATTGTCGGCTAATACTTTAGTGAACTTTTCTACCGCTTCCTTCATCTGAGCATCAGACAAAACGGGAGTTAAAATGAAAACGGTTTCGTAATGATTCATAAAATTTAGTTATTAAAATTGGTTGTTAAAACGGGTGCAAAGATAGTGATATTTTTTTATTTATGCAATAGTTTAATGAGCATAAGGCTCTAATTTTGACCGATTGTAGGTCACAAAGTGTAATTTTTCATATATCAGACCTTGATTTAAATGTCAAGTTTGCCCATGATGGGAAGATGTTATCGTCAATTGTTCAACTTATAATAAAATAAAAATGGACAAGTCAATGTCCATTCTTTGTTAGTTGGCAATAAATCCGCCTAATGAGGGGTGTAATTTGTTGTTGAAACTGTAACTTCTTGCAAATTGCTTGATGAAATCAATTGTTGATTTTCTTGGGTTGAAGTTCTGTGTTCCCTCTTGTTTGACGTTTGCTGTTGCCATTGAATGAGTAGAGGTTTTCTTCATAGGCAAAAATGCTTTTTTGTTATACATCATTATAACGCATGGAATGAATGTTTTATTATGAGAGAGTTGATTTTTTTTGAGAATATTATTTGATTAAGTAATACAGATGTTAAATAGGGTGTAAAAATTTCATTCGCTACTATGTTTTTCATGTTTTATTGTGCGTTAATTGTGAATAAATCTAAAAAAATAGAAGAAAAATTTGTTCATATCATTTCGGTTTGTTAGTTTTGCACTGATAAACCAATTAAAATTATTTCTAACCCTATAAAATATTTCTGCCTATAGCACAACACTACTCTAAATTTTTAAACATAGATTAGTAATGCAAACATTAAAAAAGTACACCGATGACCAATTGGTGGCACAGTATGCTAAAGGTAGTAATGAAGCGTTTGATGTACTTCTTTCTCGTCATCAATCACGTATTTTCTCATATATATTTCACATTGTAAAAAATAGAGATCTCGCTGAAGATATTTTTCAAGAGACCTTTGTTAAGGCTATTATGACTATTAAGCAAGGCCGATATACTGAAAATGGTAAATTTTCAGCATGGATTACTCGTATAGCCCACAATCTTATTATTGATTATTATCGTCAAGAAAAATCGGAAAATACAGTTTCTACCGATGAGGATGAAACCAATTTGCTAAATAGAAAAGATCTTAGTGAAGATAATATTGAAGATGAAATGGTGATAAATCAAATTCATAATGATGTGAGACGAATTGTAGATGCGCTTCCTGAAAGCCAACGTGAAGTATTGGTGATGCGTTATTATAGAAATATGAGTTTTAAGGAAATCGCTGATGCAACAAATGTGAGCATTAATACAGCACTTGGTCGTATGCGTTATGCAATTCTTAATATGCGTCGCATTGCTGAAGAAAATAATATAGTATTGACATTTTAGTCAACAGATACAGATATAATTGAATTGAAATAAAGAATGTCGCCTTTCTTAAGCGACATTCTTTATTTATTAGTAAACAAATGTAATTATATTTTATGCCTTATAATAAGTCACTGCTATCGCGACGAAGATGGATAAATGCTTCGGCTCGGTCGCAACGGAACTCTATGCCGCGGAATTTCTCAATGGGGTCATGCCATTTTTGATATAGTGGTTCCATGTCCTGGCTTGTGTGGCAATTGCAAGCTTTGCGTTTCTGATTGGCAACAGTGGAGATATCGACATAGTCTGTTGGGTGAAAATAGGCAGTTTGTGTCCCATTCATGCCTTCAGCATAATATAATTCAAAACTATAGTCAAGCCTACGCCATGCGTTATAAACAAGGATAGCGCATACACGATGGTCGGCATGAGAATCCAGAGGCCAATGGGTAAATACGATGTCGGGCTTTTCGGCTGCGATAAGATTCATCATTTCTGTGTATCGTTCTTTGTTGACCTCGGAATTGCCATCAATTTGAGTCATAAAGATGGGACGTACACCAAGAATGTTACATGCATTTGTTGCTTCTTTGGTGCGAATTTCCACGGCTTCTTCATGAGTTTTACCTTTAATGCCGGCTTCGCCTTTGGTCATATATACCGACACTACATCCCAACCTGCTTGTTTTAGTCGAATCATAGTGCCGCCACAACAAAGTTCCGGATCGTCGGGGTGTGCGCCTATAATTAATGCTTTTTTCTTAGTCTTTGGCTCTGATGTGGATTCGTTGGCAAATGCTTGTGCTCCCAATAAAGTTGCTCCAGCAATAGCGGTTCCGGTAACTTTTAACATGTCACGTCGATTCATATCTGTTATTTTGAGAGAGATTTAGTTATAAAGGAATGTCACTACTGTCGCGGCGAAGGTGAATAAATGCTTCGGCGCGGTCGCAGCGAAACTCTATGCCACGGAATTTTTCCATTGGAATGTGCCAATTATCATAAAGAGGACCCATATCTTGACTTTTGTGGCATAGGCATGCTTGTCGTTTTTGTTCGGCAACTTCTGAGATATTGACATAGTCGGTGGGGTGGAAATATGTTGATTGTGTGCCGCTCATCACTTCGAAGTAATATAACTCAAAACTATAATCAAGGCGTCGCCATGCGTTATAGACGAGGATTGAACACACGCGATGATCGGGATGAGAGTCAATAGGCCAGTGTGTAAACACAATATCGGGCTTTTCTGCCGCGATAAGATTCATCATTTCGGCATAACGTTCTTTGTTGACTTCGGAATTGCCATCTATTTGAGTCATGAGAACAGGACGACAATCAAGAACTTTACAGGCTTCTCGAGCTTCTTGAGAGCGAATTGCGGCAGCTTCATCGTGAGATTTTCCTACGATGCCACCTTCGCCTTTAGTCATATATACCGATACCACGTTCCAGCCTGCTTTGCGTAACATAAGTATAGTGCCACCACAACCGGTTTCAGGATCATCGGGATGGGCTCCTATTATTAATGCTTTTTTCTTTTTTGATTGATTCGTTGATTCGTTAGCAAATGCTTGAGTGCCTAATAGTGTGGCGCCTGCAATAGCCGTTCCGGCAGCTTTTAACATGTCACGTCGATTCATGGTGTTTAAGTGGTTTAAATTTATATCAATGCAAAGCTACATATTTTTTGCGAAAAAATATCGCAAAATTTGCAATTATATTAGAGTTAAACGGTTATTAGAATCGCTTGAAAATCGGGTAACGAGTTTGTGCCCATTTGTATTTCATAGGTCTTCAATGTAATGCTCAATATTATAACTCTGGAGGCATAAAGGCAATAAAAGAATAACAAACTCAAAGAGGATGGTGCATCTAATATTAATATTCAGAATTCTATAATAAATCTCTTGAGTCGTTTGAGATTATTTTCTCGGCAAAAATACGAGCTGCATAACTTTCGGGTATTAGAATTTTCTTAATATTCATAGCTCTCAAAATTGAGGAGTGCGTTGTATCGAGTGCGCGTGCTATGATATTCGTCACTTTTAACTCTTTTAAAGAGGCTACGGCTCTTAATGAACTATCCATACTCTGTCCGATAGCAACTATAACACAATCAATCTCGTCCAAAGGCAAACTTCGTAATGAAGCCCTCTCTGTAGCATCCATGATATATGCTAAATCTATTCTCTCTTTAATATCTTCGATGCGATGTTCGTTACAATCAACTCCGATTACAGAGTGTCCCATATCGGTGAGAGTAGCGGCAAGGGTGCTGCCAAAATTTCCTAATCCTATTATAAGGTACTTCATATATATTCACTTTTATTAGTTTATTATTATCTCTTCTTTGGGTAAACGATATTTAGGCTGTTCTTTTTGTGGTAGTATACTCATAAGTACGGTAATGAAACCTACGCGTCCCAAGAACATCAGCACCACTAATAGTATTTTACTGATATTGCCTAAAAAAGGAGTAATGCCTAAGCTGGCTCCAACAGTGGAGAATGCCGACACGCATTCAAAAAATAAGTCAATTGATGGTATATTCGGCTCTAATAGTAAGAGTGCGATATAAAAGAGTGCAATGATACATATTGAGCCAAATACTACGACTAATGTTCTTCTTATCGAACTATATGTGATTTCACGATTAAATAGTGTTGTGGAGTGTTCTCCTTTAATAAGTGATTTAAATGAGGCGAGAGCTACGACAAATGTATTTACCTTGATACCTCCTGCCGTAGATTGAGATCCACCGCCGATCCACATCAGAGCTAAATATAGGATGATAGTTACTCTCGAAAAATCACTTATTGCAACGCTGTTAAAACCAGCCGTTCGTGGCGCAACGGCATTAAACAGAGACTGCACAATCTTTTCACTTGCAGAGAATGAAGTGAACGATCCATTCCACTCAAAAAGAGCAATGCCAATAGCCCCGAGAAGTATCAGAGCCAGCGTGGAATATAGTACAATCTTAGTGTTGATATCGGCAATGTGTATATATCGTGGTCGATGTCCATTCCTTTTGAATACTTTATGAAAAAGTTCTGAAACGTAATATGAGAGAATCCTTTTCAAATTCATAAGTATAGGAAATCCAATACCTCCCAAAACTATAAGAAGAGAGATCACCAGATAGAAAGAGTTGTGATTGAATAATATCAAATCATTCCCAAGGTTCCCCTCCAAAGTGGAGAAACCGGCATTGCAGAATGCAGATACGGAGTGAAATAGAGAAAAGAAAATCTCATCGTAGAAGGTCATTCCCATTGATGAATGAATACTAAACCAAATGAAAAAAATACCAAAAATCTCTATTACGAAAGTAAATCCGATAACATTTATCAACACAGATTTTAGTGATGCGGAACTTGACGCTATCATATTCTTCAGTGAAAATTGAGAATATAATCCTATGCCATCCATGAAGAAGAGCGCAAAAAAGCTCGTTATTGTCATAATACCCAATCCGCCAATTTGAATCAGCAATGCTATGATTATTTGCCCCTCCATAGTGAATGTGTGTGCAATTTCTATGGTGCTTAATCCTGTGACACAAACTGCACTTGTTGAAACGAAAAGAGCATCTACCATAGGAAGTCTGATATGATCCAATGTGGAGCGAGGAAGCATAAGCAGCAGAGTGCCAAAGACTATTACCATTATAAAACAGACTACAATTAAAAGTGCGGGATTTGTTCTTTTGTTTACAAAGTTTACTATCCACTGTGATATTGTAATCAACGATAATAGACCAATAACACTTATAATAAAATATTTATGAATTAGAAAAGACCATAAAACTGCGAGAGTTTGACTATCTCCAGGTATATTAAAGAATCTTGGCAATGCAGAGGTACAAAGCATAATGCCTAAAATCAAGGTAAATGATATCCTCTTGCGCCAAACCGCCTTCCAATGAACTACAACGTTATAAGCAAAAGATATGAAATATACCCACCAGCCTATGTTATATACCGATAAAATGAACGACATCTCGTAGGCATCAAGTTCAAATCCATAATCAATTATTATGGCCGCGATAACAAATATTGATGTCAGTATAGAAACTAACTTTACAATATAATCGGTTCTCGATATAATAGTATTATGATTATTCATTCGCTTGAAGATTGGAAAACAATATCGTGTTTTACTTCACTTGTTTCATCCATTTCTCACGAGCATATGCTTGTAAATCTACTACCGCATCACTCTCATCAACAATTTCTTGTCCTATGATGGTCTCAATAATATCCTCCATTGTCACAACGCCCAAAAAACAGCCATACTCATTTTGCACTTGGGCAATATGTTCCTTCCGTTTTAGCATTTCCTCCCATGCCGCACTTACCAAAGTATCCTCATTAAATGATAGTATAGGGCGTTTTATTTCTGCTAACGATTTATCAAAGTCATCTTCCGCCATCTTTTCAAGAACGGTCTGCTTGAGAACAAAACCGGTAATAAAATCAGGGTTGTCTGTATAAACGGGTATCCTCGAAAAAATACCATGCATCTTATTTGCATAAAACTCTTTCAGCTTAGTATTCTCCGAGGTTGTAATTACCACAGTTCGTGGTGTCATAATCTCATACAGAGTAATACTCTTGAGTTTAAAGATGTTTTGAATCATGTCACTTTCTGTAGTTTCAAATACACCTTCTTTGGTGCCAACGCTAACCATTGCCGATACTTCTTCGCGACTTACCGATAATGGCTGTTTTTTTGCTGCTATCAGTTTAGTTATAAGTTCCGAGAACCAGACCAAAGGGTATGAAATAATTACGAACCAATGAATTATCTTTGTGGCAGGCATGGCTAATTGTCGCCAATAATATGAACCTATGGTTTTAGGAATAATTTCCGAGATGACAAGTATCAGAATGGTTAAAACTGCAGAAATGACACCGAAATAGGTTTCTCCAAATACCTTAACGGCTTCAGCTCCGACACCTGCGGAGCCAACGGTATGAGCTATGGTGTTAAGCGATAGAATAGCAGAAATAGGGCGGTCAATATTCTGTTTTTGTGACATCATCATAGTCGCATTTTTAGCACCCTCTTTCTCTTTCATTGTAATAAATGACATTGGAGTAGAGAGCAATACTGCTTCAAGCACTGAACATAAAAAAGACACAGATAGTGCCAATAATAGATATAATAAGACTAATTCCATATACGAAGATTTTCCGATGTATAAGCATCGAGATAATGAAAAAAAGGTTGTTTTAAATAGAGAAGTTATTACTGTCAATAGAAGAATAATTCTTGACTTGCAGGAGCTTATGGCAAGCGTATAGTAAGTTGCTCTATTAAATAAGGAAAGTACAGAATAGTGCAGACAGATGCCTCGATGTTAGATAAGGGAATGCAATATGTGTAGTAATATATTTAGCCTGCCTCTTAATAGAAAAAGGCAAATATAAATATGCAATATGCAAGTGAGTAGTTCTACTTAAATGTTTTTTTACTCTTCTCAAGTGGCATTCATCATTGGATTCGTTTTCCGTATTTGCACATTCAGTCATACTAAGATACAGGTTTTCTTCCAAATTTATAGGGGACGATGTTTGAGTATCTAAAATATATTCAACCATTCCACCATGAACAGAAACAACCATTATCAATACGGCTGTTATTATTCTGATTATGTTGCACATAAAATATTCCATTATTAGTTGATGTAAGAATATGCAAATTTAATAAAACAGGCGTTAACCGCGATATAATATACATTAATTAACCATTTCAGATACAACGAGTAATTGTTGTTATTTGACGTGAGTTAGATATAATAATCAAAAAAAGAGTAATCTGATCCTCCTTAACAAATTCAACAGAAATGGACTGATTCTTTGAAAAAACAATATGCGACAATGATATTCAGGGTATTAGAGATAAAGAACTCAAACGATTGATGTCATGAGTGTCTTATTTGAAAGATATAATTAATTCATCATTAATTATTTTAGAGCTATTTTTTATCAGTAACCAATATTAACATATTTCTCATGTAGTTCTTTATCTTGGTTGCAAGTTGAATTCCATTCATAAACAAAAAAATCATGTAATGGCACGTGTGTCTCGTTGGTTATCTTGTTGCAAAATATAATAATTTCAAAAAAAGATTTAATTTTTTAATCGTTTGATTTTCCAACCGGTCCATGCGAAGAATAGGGAGAGTAGGGGGCTGGCGATGTTGAAAATGCAATAGGGTAGATATGTTAGGGTTGCAACTCCAAGGACCGTTGATTGAGTCATGCCGCATGAGTTCCATGGGATAAGCACAGATGTTACGGATATTGAGTCTTCGAGCGAACGACTCAATAATCGAGGTTCAAGACCATTTTTCTTGTATAGGTTGCGGAAAAGATTGCCTCCGAGTAGGATAGAGAGGTATTGGTCGCCGGTGCAGCAGTTGAGAAATAGCCCGCTCCCCACTGTTGTACTTACGGTTTGGCGTAACGAGTGTATTTTGTGAGTGAAAGTTGAGGTTATTGCTCCAAGCATGCCGGTTCCTAT
Organism: Muribaculaceae bacterium; assembly: GCA_017409345.1. Lineage (GTDB taxonomy): Bacteria > Bacteroidota > Bacteroidia > Bacteroidales > Muribaculaceae > RGIG4079. The sequence goes on from JAFQSX010000020.1 coordinate 27,063, forward strand.
TAATATGCCACCGAAAACCATTGCACTTAATACAAGGTAGATTGTTGGCATCATACCAGCAATGCCACCGGTGCCAACCAATGAATTGAGTAGCTTGTTGGGGGTTGTAATTGATGTTTCGGTAAAAAGGATGTCACAACACATTATTGCAATGTCGTTAGCAGAGGAACGATATCCTAATGCATCGATGACTTGTGGTTGAAAGATGAATATGCCAATCAGGCCTAAAACCGAACTTATGGCAAGTGTAATATGTGTTTTTACTCGCTTTGCAATTAATAAGCCGGTAATCAATGGTATGGCTAGTACCCATGGTGTAACATTAAATGAAGAGGCTAATGCCGGTAAAATCTCAGAGGATTGAGATGTCCCGACAGGGTTATAACAAAGTCCCACAATCCCATAAACAGCCAACGCTAATAAAATTGCAGGAATTGATGTGAGCATGAGGTATTTGATGTGTGAAAATAAGTCAACTTTGCACGATGATGATGCTAGTACTGTGGTGTCGGATAGGGGAGATACCTTGTCTCCGAAATATGCACCCGAAATGATTGCTCCGGCAATCCATCCATCGCTGTATCCCATTACATTGCCTATCCCTTGGAATGCTATGCCTATAGTGGCGATTGTGGTCCATGAACTGCCCGATAGGACTGATATTACGGCACATACTCCGCATGCTATGAGAAGAAACATTCGGGGATTTATAATATCTAAACCATAGGAAATTAATGTAGGAACAACGCCACTTAACATCCATGTAGCCGATACGGTCGCAATAAATATCAAGATGGGTATTGCCGGAAGTATCTGTGTTGCACTTTTTTTTATTCCACTTAAAATCTCTTTTAATGGTCGAGGAGAGAATATGGCAGATTGTATAAGTGTAAATGCCGATGTTCCGAGAAGGATAAAGTGGCTTGAATTCTGAGCTGTTTCGGCTCCATAAATAGCAATAATACCAATGAGTGTTGATAATAATACTGCAATTGGTATTAATGATAATATAAATGTTGGATTTTGTTGCTTTTTCAAAACCAATAGAGAATTAATTTGTTCTATTTAGAAAAATGAAATGCAAAATTAGTGATTTGCACAGTTAAAACAAAAAATATTCACTATCTTTGCATCGCTATAACATTAGTTCTGCAAAAAAAAACGCAAACGGGGCTGACTGGCTTTGACAGCGTGTAGAGGTGGTGTGTAAGCACGCAGAGAAATGATGCCTACTCTCTTTAATCAGGGACATCAAAATTTTAAATGGCGAAAATAACTACGCTCTTGCTGCTTAATTGAAGTATAGTAGATTAGCTTAATCTCTGCAACAGTTGCGGAGACAAGACATCACCCAATTGTCCTTTTCCCGAGACGGATTGATAAGGTGGTGCAGGTAAATCGGGAATAGGTGATCAAGAGCCTCGCGCGATTGCCGAATTTTTAGAGGATAAGGTTGTGGTTGGTTGTCTTTTGCCTGCTACTGCTCGAAAATCAAGAAAAGACTAAGCGTGTAGAAAGCTCATTAGTTCCACGTTTGGACGAGGGTTCAAACCCCTCCAGCTCCACAATGAGGTGATACCTCGGAAATGGTAATAAAAAAGGCACTGATATAGTGCCTTTTTTGTGTTTATCCTATCTTGTAATATGTGAATTCGTGTTGGTCTAGTTCGTTTTTATCGTATATGTTTCGACCATCAATGATTACTTTTTCTTTCATCACTTTGCCTAGTACGGCAAAATTGGGGAACCTAAATTCTCTCCATTCGGTAACTAATAATAGGGCATCGGCATCAAGAGTGGCATCATACATGTCTGTTCCATATGTAACCTTGTCGCCAATGCGTCTTTTGCATTCTGTTATAGCGATAGGATCATATACCTTAACATTGCCTCCGGCATTTATTATTTTGTCAATTAGAATTAGAGATGGCGCTTCGCGCATATCATCGGTTTCGGGTTTGAATGCAAGGCCCCACACAGCAATGTTTTTACCGGCAATGTTGCCATTGAAATGCTTCATGAGTTTATCGAATAGAACTTCTTTTTGACGTTCATTGACTTCTTCTACAGCCTTGAGTACTCGCATTGAATATCCTGCTTTTTCGGCAGTTTTAATGAGTGCTTTTACGTCTTTTGGGAAGCAACTTCCACCATATCCACATCCGGGATAAAGGAATTTTTTTCCAATGCGATTGTCTGATCCAATGCCTTTGCGCACCATATTTACATCGGCTCCTACTAGTTCACATAGATTGGCGATGTCGTTCATAAATGAAATGCGAGTGGCTAGCATGGCGTTAGCAGCATATTTAATCATTTCGGCCGATGGTATATCTGTGAATATCATACGGTCATTTACAAGCATAAAAGGCTTGTAAAGACGCGACATTATCTTACGTGCGCGTTCAGTTTCTACTCCTACTACAACTCGGTCAGGACTCATGAAGTCTTTAATTGCTGCTCCTTCTTTGAGAAATTCAGGGTTGGAGGCAACATCAAATTCTACATCTACTCCACGTCTATCTATTTCTTCTTGGATTGTTGCTTTAATTTTAGCAGCAGTTCCAACGGGTACTGTACTTTTGGTTACAACAACAGTGTATTTATTAATGTGTTGCCCAATCGTACGAGCCACTGCAAGCACATATTTAAGGTCGGCACTTCCGTCTTCATCGGGAGGAGTCCCTACGGCACTAAATACAACATCTACATCGTCAAGGACTTTTGTTAGGTCCGTTTCAAATTTTAAACGACCGGCATTGAAATTCTTCTTGACCATTTCTTCAAGTCCGGGCTCGTATATAGGTATAATGCCATTTTTTAGATTGTCAATCTTTGATTGATCAACATCAACGCAAGTTACATTTATTCCCATGTCGGAAAAACAAGTTCCCGACACTAGTCCTACATACCCGGTTCCAACGATTGCGATATTCATGATTTTAATGTTTTAATGTCTATATATTGAGGTTTAGATAGGCGAAATACGCGACGCACTATCGGAATTTGATATAATAATAACGAAACAATTAGCGCAAATAGTATTTTTTCAAGTATTGTCTGTTCGTAGTTGTCAATAAAAAAGAGTAGTTTTGACGTAATATAGTGTGAACCACCAACGGTGAATTCAAGGAAATGTACTAAGTAAATAAGGATTGATATGGATCCCAATTGGGCTAGAATGTTAGCAATTTTAGGGGTTAAGATGCAACAATAATAACTTAATTGAGAGACAATAAATATTCCCCCTAAAGAACCTAATATATATAATGGGAACATTCGATATAGGCCGGTAAAAATGTCGCAAGGTCCTATATTGTATAGTATTGTAGCAAATACAATGGCAAGAATCCACCATATTATGGCATGGGATTTGGGCGTTATTGAATTATAGGCCTTGAACATGTAGCCTGAATGGAAAAAGATAATTGCTGCGCATGCTTGGGGTATGAGGAAGGGTATAACTCGTATGTAATAAATACTTAAGTAGTAACCGATAGTCGTAATGGCGATAATAACTAATGTGCTATAGATGTATCCTTTGATGTATTGGTTAACAATAGTATATATGATGGAGCATACAAACAATGCCGAAAAGAACCATAGCATGAACCCATAATGGTTGTTAAGAAAAGCGCCTCCTCCGGTAAATAATGGAGAAATACGGTCCCATAAGTTGAAGTTTTGATTGTTAATATAAAGGCAAGTAAGAATTATGGAAATACCAACTCCTCCAATAAGGTAGGGAATAAGCAACCTTTGAGCCTCATATTTTAATGCGTTGGCAATAGATTTGGGCTTGAAAAAATATCCACCCACGAAAAAGAATAACTGCAAAGTACAGATGTAAACCAATGGTTGTCGCCAATCGTGAACACAATGTGCCACTATCACTCCCATGATAGCAATAAATTTCATTATGTCAAAAACCGGATTGCGCACTGCGTGTGAAAATTTTCTACAAAGGTACTTTAATGAGTTGGATTATGGAAATTGTTTTAAGACTTTTATCTCATTAATGAAATTTTTAAAGTAAAAAGTGAGATGTTTTAGATGTTTTTAAATGGTTGATTTATATTGGTTTGGTTAATTTTAGTTGATTGGGGATAGAAAAACTTTGAAAAAAAATGCACAAAACATTTGCCAATTAAAAAATAATGCCTACCTTTGCAACGCAATTGCGAAAATAGCTCAGTTGGTAGAGCACAACCTTGCCAAGGTTGGGGTCGCGGGTTCGAGTCCCGTTTTTCGCTCAAAGAGAACAATGAAATACATCAGTCTTTGTTAAAGAGATTAGAATTGCGAAAATAGCTCAGTTGGTAGAGCACAACCTTGCCAAGGTTGGGGTCGCGGGTTCGAGTCCCGTTTTTCGCTCTAATTTTTTTGTCAAATCTCAAACAGAGATTGATACACGTCCGGGTGGTGGCATTGGTAGACACGCTACTTTGAGGGGGTAGTGGCCGTTCGGCTGTGTGAGTTCGAATCTCATCTCGGACACGGTTTTATTGTATAACAGGTTGATTGCTTTTGCAGTCAACCTGTTTTTATTTGTAGAAATATAATCGATAAATTGGCATTAAATTTATTATTCATTACTTTTGTAAACAAAAAATAATAAACAATCATATAATATGTCATCAATAAAATGCCCAAAATGTGGGTTTGATAGCGTTTCTAATGCTAATTTTTGTTATAATTGTGGAACGGCTTTGAAAAATCCAATGCCCCCAATAGAATATGCTAAAGAAAAAAAATCTCAATTTGAAATTGATTCAGTAGAAGACGGAAATATAATTGAGGAAACATCAACATCACAAATAATAATTGATCAAGAACCTCTGAATGAAGTTAAGGTAGTCGAAGAGAATTTATCTTCAGAAATGGAAGACGACCAACTAAAAGGTGATACAGAATGTGACGCAGAAGAGGAAAATAAAACGGATGAAGTGCAACTACCATCCGAGGAAACCAAAATCGATGAAGAAGTTGCCGGTGAGGAATCAATGATAAATGAGTGTGCCGAAAAAACGCATAAAATATTAGGAATTCCGGAATGGGCATTCTATTCATCTTTATTAATCATCGGAGTTGTTGTTGTGATAGGAATAAAGGTTCATAATGAACCGCAATGGCTTGAAAATATATTTACTATTAATAGTGTTAAATCAGACTCTATTGTTGAAAAAAACAATGAACAAGATACAGTATCAATACAAAAAATTGAAGCCATTAACGATTCAGTTGCTAATATCAAGAATGCGGATATTGACACAGCTCCTATAAAACAAGATACAGCATTAGTACTACCTAGTATGTCGGGTAGAGAGACCGATACAGCCTATCATGTTGTAATTACAACAATTAAAGATGAAGAAAAAGCGAAAAAGATAGCAAAAGAAAGCAGTTATAAAGATGCCTATGTTATTTCTCAAGATGGAAAATATCGCATCGCAGTATTCCGAAGCCTTAAAAAAGAAGAAGCCCAAATCTACATGGACTCAATAATCAAAAAAGACCACCCCGACGCATGGCTCTTTCGAGGTGTGGTGAAGTAGATATTGAGTAAAATAAAGGATATTAAAACGGAAGGAGTTTAATCTATAAGTATAAACAAAAAATGAGGCTATTGCCTCATTTTTTGTTTATTGGAACGTATTATTCTATCGTAAATACTTTATAATATTACCTTGCTGGTGTATGGGGTGCCATCGGCGGTTTTTGCGATAACGATGAATACGCCGTTTAATCCTGCTACATCCAATGTGTTGTCGGTGTCATAAGTAACCATAGAGCCGTTGATAGAGTAGAGGGCTGTTGAAATGGCATTGATGCCCACAACTTGGAGTATGTTTCCATTAATTGCTAAACTCATTTCTGCCTTATTGCCTATCATTACATTTTCAATACCTGAAGTTTGCAAACTAAAAGTGTATTGAGCAGCAAGTTGTCCAGGTACATATTGATATAATTTGGCTTCATATTGGCCAACAACCTCAGCTGTGATGCAGTTGGGATTAGGAGCTGCAGCTGCGGTTGTAAATTGAGCATCGTGAGTAGCTACGATTGTATTGTTTGTCACATCAACGATTTGGAAGCCGTCAAGATAAGCCGGAGTACCAATCGGTTGTACATTATATAATGTGCCGTTTAGAGTAAAGATAGTTCCTCCTTGTGTGGTGTTGATTCCGTTATCGGGATATGCAACAAATCCGGTACCATTGTTGTAATAGAAGTGATTAGCACTACGCACGCGAGCCACGATGTCATTGCTGTTTATGTCGTTGGTCAACGGTATGGCGATAGATTGTGCGTCGGCGGTGATAGCAGTTACATCAATCTTATTAGCCGATGTTTGTACTCCATTCTTGATTATTATTTTTGCCACGGAAGTCGCATCTTTTGGGAAGATGAATATAGCACCTCCATCGGCACTCATAATGTTGCCGATAGCCTTGCCGAGATATTGCATTTGATTGGCAGTTACGCCATCGGGCATTGTGAGAGTCAAGTCTTGGAATGCTGTTCCGTTTGCAGGTAGCACTTTCATAGCTGTGTTACCTCCGGCATACATTGATGTAGAAACGATGATGTTTCCTGCATCGTCACTAGTGATAGCTGTGCCGGCTGCAGATGCGATATTGGTGTTGGTTAAGCCATTGGCCGTCCAGTAATATAGCATTGAATTCGCATGGTCATTGATATATATTTTACCGTCGAAACCGGTAGCCCAACGAGTATTTGTTCCGGCAGTGAGGTGTCCTGAAGTTTGCGCCCAATCTTGTGTGAGTTTATAGCCGGTAATCACTTCAGGAGCTTTGGTTGCAGTACCTGAGAGGGTGATACTAACGTTGTCGGCACCTGTTGAAGATGCAGTGAGGGTTGCATTATGAGTTCCATCATTTGAGGGGTCGTATGTAATTGTCACATTCCCACCTACACTTGAAAGACTGTTCGGGCTTATGCTGAATTGACTTGCATCAGTTCCCGATAACGCAAGTGTGATATTCCCTGTTAGAGCCAAGCCTTCTATTGTGATAGATTTGGAAGTAGCAGTGCCCACTTCGGTTGAAAGCGAAACCGATGAAGTAGAAGCTTTAATAGTAGGAGTGGCAGGAGTATCGCCGGTTGAACCTGTATATGTTGCATTGATTGGAATAATGATGTCAGAGGCCGAGGGTGATGAGAGTCTTAGGTTTGCGCTGTAACTTGATTTATTGCCATTGGGCTTGAATGTTACAGTAGCTTTAAATGACGAGGTAAATGGGGTGTTATCGGTAATTGCAACATCAAACACTTCTCCATCGGCGCCGGTGATAGTCCCGGTCCAATTACCATATAGATACTTTGTTGAGCGTTTAATGGTAATAGTTTGAGATGGATTCTCACTTGTAGATGCGGCTGATAAGCTAATGCTGGTAGCGCTTGGAGTCATTGTTATGCCCGAATATTGGCTTGTGTTAAAGTGTTGTGCTCCGGTATTTGTGTCATCGCCAATCACTGCACCAGAAGAGTCTAAGTGGCGGTCGATGTGGTATTTGAAGATGTTAGCTTTGCGAGAGCCACTTGCTCCAACTGCAATGCCAAGATATGCACACACATTGCCATACTCATCGGGGCGAACAGTAAATGCTTCGGGCTCGCCAAAGGTGTCATTAATGCGAGCATAGTTGATGCGGTCGCGACGAAGGAATTGACCGGTGCGCCAGTTATAAGTACTTAACACCACAATTGGGTCGCCCGATGTCACGGGGTTGCTTGTTTCTTGGCTTTCTCCTTCAAGGAGGTATAGATAGTCGCCATTGATAGCATAACTTTGATATGACCATGTTTCAAATCCGCTATCTTTGCTCAATCCGGTGCCGGTAATCGGATCGGCTCCGTCTGTGAGTTTTACATATCCTAATTGAGTGGGATTTGTTTTTCCTTCAAGATATTCATCAAGGTCGTATATATAATATTTACGTCCACCGCCTGAAGAACTGATACAAATATAACGATTCATTTCGTCAACAGCACCATATGCATTTGAAAGGCCTTCGGGATGTTCAAAATATTCCACACTTGAATCGGTGCTTCCGCTACCATTAAGTACGCGTACTCCACCACTCACAAATTTGAAGCGAGAGATTGAGGTTCCCGAAAGGTCATTACTTGTTCCGTTGTCACTACCTTTTCCTCCGGTAATCATCCATAATTGTCCATTTTTGTCGCGGCAAACCGAAAGTTTTACTCCGTGTCCCGATTTAGCGATACGCATTGATTGAGTGCCACTATAAGTGTATGTTGGGTCGGATGCGGTCCCTTTTTTAGTACAAATAACACGAGTGAGTCGTAACCCGTCACAATTTGAAGAACTTAAACCATAAGATGAACAGAATGAGTTGTTTTCAGATGTGCCGAGAAGTTGCAAGAAATACATATCACCGGTTTTCATGTCGATGTCCATACTTTGTAGTACGGTTACTGACGCCAAACTTACGTTTTTGGCATGGTTACTGATGTCGGTGCCGGTGATAATTGATGTGCCCATTGTAGAGTATTTTCCACCTACTAAAAATTGGTCATAAGCATTAGAATATACTTCGCGTTGACCAATTCCATCGGCCAAAGTTACCCATGAGAATTTGTAGAAACGATTGTCGAAGTGATTATCTGCCAAATTGAATTTTATGGCAGATGTTGTGCCTTTGTCGGCATAAAGAAGCATGTTTTCATTAAGTTGTCCCGAATTAGCTGACAAAGAAGTTTTATTCTTAATCGTATTATGATTGATGTTTACCGACATATTAACCGGAGTAACGCAATCTGTGCCATTAGCATAGCCAGGGTAAATTCTTATTAGAGAAAAGAATGATTCTTGACCATAGCATCCGTCAAATTCATTGTGCTTAATGTTTAGATTGGTAGAGTTGTTGTAGGCACATCTCATCGCATAAATACAAAAGTCTCCTTTGCTTCCTCCATCGGGAGCCGATGCTGTGCTCACACCTACTTTTTTAAATTTATTATGCTCTACGTTTAGATTCCCTTGGCTATTGTCGAGGTGTACACTTGTACCCCCATCATAAAAATAGTTATCCGAGATAGTCGTTGTGCCGAATGCGCCACCAAATCCTACGCAGTTGGGGTAGTGGGTTGCATCACCTTCAAAATGATTGTGCGACACCTCGCAATTTTTATAACGGCATTGTGAGGTGGTAGAATTGGCATCGGCATTAGAGATTGCATTCCCTATTTCTACTAATGGGGTTGATTTTGCGCGTGCTACTGTTGAGCCTGTGAAATAGTTATATACTACCTTGATGCCACTTAATGGTGCTGCATTTGTGCCGGCAGTTGATTCAATGCGTCCGGCGCCGGTAAATTTAAATCCGTTGATTGTGACATTTGACGCTTTGATGTAAATAGTACCGGTGATAATTGATTCGGCTGCGCGAGTTGCGGTCCAATCGCGATATGCATTGTTCCCGAGTATCTTAAGTCCTTCGGTGGCAATTGTTATATTGCCACTATATGTGCCATCTGCAACATAAACGGTAGAGTTTGAGGCTATCGAAGTCGCAAGGAATGATGAAAAATCGGCAAAAGCTGTTGTTCCGACAGTAAATGTCATGCCATTGTGCGTAATTGTTGTCCCTGAATTAGTAGCTTTACTGCTAATTAGGTATGTTGTGGCTTGAGCATATATGCCACACATAAAAATAATTAGGGTTAAAAGAGTAATTTTCTTCATGATTATTAGTTTTTATAGTTTATGCAAATATACAAAAAATACCTTTATATATTTGTATCATTGGTTGAAAAAACAATAGCAAATTATAATTATTAATAGAGAAATATGCTGTGTATCTTTTTAGCACAGCATATTTCTCTATTAAAATTAAGATTACTGCTTGATGAATAAAGCCGATTGATTTGCTGCGCGCAAGATGTATGTGCCCGGAGTGAGGTCGCTTACATTAATTTTGCTTTTTGTCGCATCGACCGATTCATGTTTTATCAATTGACCATCAATAGAATATATCTCAATGTATTGAAGATTTGAAGTAGAACTTACATTTACAAAATTGATAGCCGGATTTGGGTAAATGAATAGGTTATTATCAATCAATAAGTCTTCAACTCCGGTGATGATGTCA
>JAFQSX010000002.1 GCA_017409345.1 Muribaculaceae bacterium
AAAATGCCATCTTTCGTAATATCATTTTTTAATGTTGGCTCATCTTTTTCACACGATGTAAAGCCCATGCCCAATGCTACAATTAGCAATGAAATAAATTTAATCTTTTTCATATAGTTATTTATGTTAATGTTAGACGATGTGGATACCTCGGTGTTTCTGCCACTGCCACGATGGCAACAAGCATTAAAACGGAAGCAATTAATTTTCTTATATCATTAAATATAAAGTCATTGATTATCTATAATTTACAAATTTAATTATAAATAATTACGCCCCTATAAAATTCATGCTCTTTAATATTTTTTCACAATTCATCTTGTTTATTTTTTCTTAAAAAATGGGAACTATAACTTTGTTGGCACAAAATTTATCTTACCCCCTCCCGGCTACGCCGTACTCCCCCTAAATTTTACTACGCAAAATTCAGAGGGAGAACTACTTATGCTTTTGGTAATGTAGCTGTCCCCTTGTTTTTCGCAGAAAAAGAGGGGGAACCTCGCAGAGCTCACGAGTGAGCGAGCAGTGTATGTCGGCTTGCCGGTACACGATTGCGAGACTTACCGTACCAGAATTGCGAATGCAATTTCGGAGGGGGTTAGATTGTAATAATAAGATGGTTACATAGAGAATTGTGCCAACATGTATATAATTACCTAAAAAATTATTAGCATCAGGCAAAAACAAAATACACTGCAATCTTATGACATACTTGATAATTGCGTAGTGAGGGCATTTCTCATATTTTACATAGTTGTTACTTCATCAGTCCCGCCCTAATAGATAACATCTATAATCACATAGATTTTGTGAGTTGGAGGGAAATGGGAGGCTTTATATCTTTGCATCAGAAATGATAAACGATAATAATCAAAACTGACATAGATATGAAAGCAAAACATCTTAATTTCGACGAATTTGCAACCAGTGTGGCAAATCCTCACAATCTCAGTAATTGGGAATTTCTTGGTGACAAACCTGCCATTGTTGACTTTTACGCATCGTGGTGCGGACCGTGCAAAATGCTTGCTCCGGTGCTCGACGATGTGGCTTCCGAATATGACGGCAAGGTTGATGTGTATAAAATTGATGTTGACAAAGAACCGGCACTTGCCAATGCGTTCAAAGTGCGTAGCATCCCCACTTTGCTTTTTATTCCTCGCGAAAAACTTCCGGTAATCTCTCGTGGAGCGATGAGCAAAAGCGACCTTGTTGAGGCAATTAACACTCATCTTTTATAGACAACAACCAACTACTTACTTTTTCCAAAAATCAACTAAACTTTTTATCACGAGGTGACAAAATAAATTTTTGTCACCTCTTTTCATATATCAACCCCATAAATCTGCCATAATAAATATTCAAAACATGACAAAAATGCACATCTTTATGTATTTTACACACATAGACTCAAATTCTCTTTTTTTGGCACGACATTTGTGTATAGATTCAACAGATAGAGTTTTATAAAATTCTAACTAACCTATTGATAAAATTAACCTAATTATTAAACCTCAACACACAAAAATTATGTTTTTTAAAAAGAGAAAACCACAATGGAAGAAAAAAATGCACACTGAAGAAAAAATGGGAAAAACACAAAGTTGCCAAAAAGCACACATCCACAATCTCATCATAGTTGATGAAAGTGGTTCAATGCGCCATTTAAAAGATGTAACACTTTCGGGCATCAATGAAACAATCAACACTATAAAAAGTGCACAAAAAGAGTATCACGAAACACAAACACACACATTAACTCTTGTTACATTTGACAGTGGGAATCGCGTTAATATCCGATATCATTTCATCAACACTCCTATCGAAAATGTATCGGAATTTAGCGACTATTGTCCTAATGGCTGCACTCCACTATATGATGCAATGGGAATCTCTATCTCCGAGTTACACAACAAAATCAAAGATGACGAATACGCAACCGCCGTGGTTACCGTATTGACAGATGGGATGGAAAACTCGTCACAAGAATGGAATGCCGAAAGTTTGCGCAAACTCATTTCTCAATTAAAAGAAAAAGGGTGGTCTTTTTCTTACATGGGTTCGGCTCATGACGTAAAAGATGTTGCTGACTTGTTGTCGATTAATAATTTCGTAGAATTCAGTCATAACGACAAAGGCACCTGTCGTTCATGGGATCGTGAAATGTCGTCACGCTCAGCCTATTTCGCAAAAATGCACAATATGATACATGCCGACTGTTTCGGTCCACTTGACGCAAGAGTTGAAAAGATGAAAGAATTTGCCAACGAATATTATAGCGACCGAGTAACCCCTGAAAACATCACATCTCTCAATCCAAACGAGATTTTCGTATTTGGTAGCAATATAGAGGGAAAACACAATGGCGGTGCTGCCGCCACTGCACTAAATTTTGGAGCGATCATGGGGCAAGGTGAAGGGATTCAAGGAAACAGTTATGCAATTCCAACAACCGGCATTCAAGAGCAACTCATTGACGCAATCTCTCGTTTCATTAATTTTGCAGCAAAACACCCCGAACTACGCTTTCTCGTCACCCGTATAGGCTGTGGCAATGCCGGTTATTCACCCAACCAAATCGCACAGTACTTTATCCCATGCACCAAACTTGAAAACGTATCACTCCCTCGTGATTTTTGGGATATTCTTGGTTTGAAGATGTAACGAAACGATACAACTTAATCGAAAACACACATTTTGAGAAACACACTAAAAACGATGACGCAATGTCATCGTTTTTTTTTATAAATTAATTTCCTTCTTAACTATTAACAACGCCATATAAAAGTTTGCGACGCGACACACTATTCTTATCGGTCAACTCAAAAGGATTATCATCAAGCCAAGCAGACAAAGCCTCCAACTTATCGTAATTTTCAGACAACCAAGCATCGGCCTCTTCTTTATTTACCTCATAGAACAACCAATAATTATACGCCTCCCAATGTCCGGCCTCTTTAAGTCGGGCAAAGAAATCAAACAAGTAAACATCTTCTTTCAAAGTAGGCACCAACTCAAATAATCCCGAACGTAATTCTATCAAATCCTTTATCGAAAACTTATCGCCTTGTTTTTTTATCGTGGCAGCCTTAAAAAATCCCATCTCATAAAGAGTGGCAACGACATCGGCATAAGTATCAACCACATTAACCTCATTAAACGATACTCGAATAGAATCATTTTTATACGTGATTTTTTCATTTATTACATCAGTCATTATTTTTATCACTTCAGCCTTGCGCCCTTCGCGAGAAGGGAGATTTGCCATCGTTTCGGCATAAATCATACCCCACGATTTCTGATTACTATCCATCAACAATTGCGATGCACGATAATAATTGGGAGAATAAGTCGGTTCGACCATAATACCCGTTTCGAAATAATCAAGAGCAGCGTTAAAATCATTCTCATATAACGACATAATTCCCAATTCACAATATATCATTCCCGAATTAGGGAATTTCTCAATCCCCTTTTTATACGCTTCAATTGCTTTTTCTCGATTTCCGTTATAATCATAGAGATTTCCTAACATTTGATAAACTTGTGCGTCTGCATCGGGAAGATTGTCGCACATATATTTATAAATATTCAGCGATTTTTCATAATTTTTATCAAGAAGATGAGCATAACCCAACTCAAACATAACTAAGAAATTATCGGGGTGAACCACATTCATACTATCAAGGAAATGAATCGATTGCTTAACCATACCATTATCCATCAACAATATAGCATATTGCACTTCCTTTTTAATATGCTTACCCATATCGGCAGAAGGCTGACTCTGAGCAACAACCACATTAGCCATCACCCCTACTACAAATAAAGCCAAAGCTACAAAACTCTTTTTCATGATAAAAACAATTTAAATTATTACTCTATTCGCAAATTTACAATTTCACACCTTAACATTCCTTACTACAAGAACGGACAATAATATAGAAAGAATTACATCAAAGAGGATTATGAACTCACTTTCATATCCACCAGATATAAATGTATGATAAAAAACAAATGATATAAGATGAACCGGACTACCAGTCCAACACAATAATGATAATAATATAACAAATACAGATTCTCCTAATAAGATAGGCATAATAGGTGTCTTAAAACATTTTCTAACTATAAAAAACAACACTATTAATAAAGTATATGCAAAAAAACGTCCATAAAAACAATTCAACATAAAATACTCTTTCCAAACGACATCCACCCCAAAGTCCAACTCTTTGGGATATAATAAAAGCATATTTCCTATCAGTATAATTATACTTGCAAAGTATTTCATTTTAAATATTTATCATCAATTCTCGTTAGGACTTCATCTATTATTATAAATATTTCTTGATTTGTTTTATTCTTTAGATTTAATATTATTCTATTTGTCTCATCAGAGATTAATCCTCTACCATATGGAGATGGGATATCTGGTGTTATAATCATTGAATCATTTTCAAGTTCAATTAAACATGATGCGTTTTTTGTATATAAACTTTTCCATGAACGCTCTTTTAACCCCTTAAGAAAATCTGAGGATGACATATCTATAAAATTCATATTTGAGCTCACATCCAATACGTTGAATATTTCTTTAATCAAATCATCATATACAACATTTGTAGGAAGCAATGAAATTGGACCAGACTTATAATATCCTCCTGAAACAAAATAATTTGGGACAATCTTATAATATTTCTGATTTCTATAAATATCACATGCTTTTCTTGTTTGCTTTCTTTCGATAGTGCGATGCTGTTTTTTATAATAAAACCATACGCCAACTAATAAGATTATACTAACTACGATATTTATAATTATAATATAATCGGGGCACATAAATAAGAATAACTCATTCCCAAGATTATATCTAATAATTAACGACCCAAAATATATCAAATCTACCACACAAATCACTATAATTGCCCAACAACAAATGGTTCTAATTCTTATTTTATCAATCGGTTTCATTTTCTTATTTATTTTGCTAACCACAAATTTACAATTATTCTTTAAATATACAAATAGTAATATAACTCTTGAATTTATTTATATCGTGCGATTGATTTTGGCAGAAAATTGCTAATTTCGCAAATATATTTTGATTGAATGAGATTTGTTGTATTGGTTGATAATAGCCCCGGCGAGCATGAGGGGTTGATGGCGGAGCATGGGTTTGCGCTGTGGATGGAGGTTGATGGGTTGAAGTGGCTCGTTGACACGGGGGCGAGCGATGCTTTTGCGCGAAATGCCATTCAACTTGGGATTGATATCGCCGATGTCGATTACCTTATTTTGTCGCATGGTCATAGCGATCATTGTGGGGGATTAGAGTCGTTTCTTTCTCTCAACAATAAGGCTCAGATATTTATATCGTCGCACGTTGTGGGCAATCACTACTACTCTACTCGTCGTGGTGTCAAACGCGACATTTCGCTTAATCATTCACTTATTGACGCCAATGCTCATCGATTTACGATGGTTGATGAGGGTATAGAAATCAGCGATTCGGTAAAAATAATCTCATCGTTTGCTAACACCCACTCTATGCCACTGGCAAATGGGACATTGTTGGTTAACGACGTTCTTGATGATTTCACTCATGAAATTGCAATAGCAATAACGACATCAAATGGGGTTGTTGTCATTTCGCCATGTTCGCATAATGGCATTATTAATACCCTTGAAGCATGCTCGCATTTAGGTGATATTTCACACTACATCGGCGGCACGCATCTTGTTGACAATTTTGAAAGCGAAGAGCAATTACTCCTCTTGGCGTCAAACTTGCAACAACGCTACCCCAACCTTACATTACTCTCAGGTCACTGCACGGGAGAAAGTGCAAAAATGGCTTTTCTGTCAGCATTAAAGCACAAATACATCGATTTTCATACCGGATTTTCGTTATTTATCGATTAAAATCACTATCTTCGTAGCGATAAATTATAACCCTAAATAATACCAATATTAGATTTTATCACATTTTGAATAAACATAACCTCAAATTAAACATATGAAATCGCGATTTTTACATTTATTAGCGTCGGTGCTGTTGATAACAACCTTCGCAGGCAATCTATTTGCCGCTAATCCTAAACGCGAAATGCGTTCTACATGGCTCACATTAGTTTCAAACATTGACTGGCCATCGACCAAAGGCACAAGTGCGTCGGCTCAAGCCGCACAAAAACAAGAATTAATCGCCTATCTCGACAATCTTGAAGAGCTTAACATGACTTCAACTTGTTTGCACATTCGCACAATGGGCGACGCTGCATATCCATCGGAATATGCCCCTTGGTCAAGTTATATTTCCGGTACTCGTGGAGTGAGTCCGGGTTGGGATCCATTGGCATTTTTCGTTGAAGAATGTCACAAACGTGGTATTGAGGCATACGTGTGGTTGAACCCTTATCGTTGGAGTAGCAGCGGTTTGAATGCTTGGTCAACAGAAAAAGACTTGGAGTGGAAAAACAACGATATGCTCATCGTTGGCGACAATGGCACTTATGTAACATTCAACCCGGCTCTAAAAGAGACTCGCGAACTTATCGTAAATGTCATTAAAGAAATCATTGACAATTACGCCATTGACGGCATGTTGTTTGACGACTATTTCTACCCAAGTGGTGGCACTACCGAAGGTTCAAGTGCACCCGACTACGCTGATTATATAGCAAGTGGCACCACAATGTCGATGGGTGATTGGCGCCGTCGCAACGTAAATGATATGGTTGCCGACTGTTATAAAATCATTAACGAGACACGCCCTGATGTACGTTTTGGTATCGGCCCTGCCGGTGTTTCAAGTAAATCAGCAAGCAAATACGGACTTCCATCTATTTCTTCTTATGGTTCAAGTGCCAGCGATTGGCAATATGATCAAATTTATTGCGACCCGTTGACATGGATGTATGAAGGAACAGTTGATTTTATTTCTCCCCAACTTTATTGGGAAACAACCCACTCAACCAATGGTTATGAAGAATTAACACATTGGTGGAGCGATGCTGCCGACAAACTAAAATGTCACTACTATGCAAGCCAAGCCTCATACAAAATTAACAACTCGGGCTGGGGTATAAATGAAATGATTAAACAAGTAAACCACAACCGCACTTATGTAAAAAACAATAATTGCGGTAGCATTTATTACAACACAAATACGTTCAAGAGTGGCATGAGTTCTCTTAAAGACAACGTGTATTCAACACCTGCTTTAACTCCTGAAATCACTTGGAAGAAGGGTGATAATTATAGCGCCGTTTCTAATTTGAAATATAACGCCGGCACATTGACATGGGACGCAACAGAGAATGGCAACGCGATTATTCGTTACACTGTATATGCAGTGCCTATGTCGGTAACTATCGATGAAGCCAAAGCAGCCGATGGCGACGGATTTGACGGGCAATATCTTCAAAAAGTTATTTACGGCACATCATACACTCTCGACAGCGACAAGCAAGCAAACTATTGGTATGTTGTGAATGTGTTTGACGGCTATGGCCATGAACACGAATCGGCAATCGTAAACTATCCCGAGGGCGACTCTGAAGTGGCTACACTCATCGCTCCTATCAATGGCGCAACAGTTGCATGGAGTCAAGAATTTTCTTGGAGCAATATCTCTGACGCGACTTTCACTCTTGAAATTTCCGACAGCGAATCATTCTCAACTATTGTGTTGCAACAAAAAGGCATCACTACCAACTCGGCAACTATCAACCTCGGCGACCTCGAATCTACAAAAACATATTATTGGAGAATTCGCACTGCCCAAACCAACAAACTTGAATCGGTGAGCAAAGTGGAATCATTCGTAACCACCACTCGCCCGGCTGCCCCTAAAACAACTCTTATCGCCCCCGACGATGAGGCACAATTAGACGAAGATATCACTTTCTCTTGGAGCGAAGTGGAATGCGATGAATACACCATCGAAATATCGGCTCAAGACGATTTCTCAACCATTCTTTACAAAAAGACATTGACCGAAACATCACTCCCATTCACATTGTCAATTTTAGGCAAAGGCACATTCTATTGGCGAGTGGTAACATCGGGCAACGCATTGAACGATACTTACTCTGATGTGCGCTCATTTGAAATCACCAAAATTTCAGTAGGCAACTTCGAACCTGGATATTCAATCAAACTCGACAAAGATAATGACTCATACGAAAAAGTGGGCGATCTCTCTATCAATAGCATTTGGTTCCGTTCGGTTCACGATGATTACAAAAACATCACATTTGGCGAAAACGGGTCATACAACCGTTCATTCTGTGCAGTTGGCAACACCGTATATATGGTAGGTCGCTCTGAAAACTCTACCCGAGCCAACATCTACCTACGCAAATTTGATGGCACAACAGGTGAAATCATCTCCGACATTATCCTCGGCGATGAAGGAAAAATTGCTTTCTATCCAGCCAATAGCGTTGTGAAAGACTCTAAAGGAAATATCTGCATTGCCAACCTTTCACTCAATATCAAGTCAACCCCTATCGTGTTACATAAAGTTGATCTCGAAACAGGAGAATTGACTCAAGTGGCATCAGTAAAATATAGCAGTTCTTCATCACGTTGCGACCACATCACTTTGACAGGTGATGTTGAAAGTGGCAATTTCACTATCTATGCAGCATTTTCTAAAGCCAAAGTTGTTGTTCGTTGGAATTTTGAAAATGGAACACAAAAATCACAAGAAGTGTGCTCACTCACCCTCAACCCTTCAAGTGTGACAGCACTTGGCACTGCTCCACGAGTGATTTTGATTGACGACAATTCATTCCTCGTTCGTGGTGGTGATACTGAATGGGCTCGTTACAACTTCTCATCGGGCAAAGTTGCCGACTCATTCAATAACAACCCCGACCTCAAACCTATCGCAGGCGAGGCAAATGGTGGCACCTGGTTCACACTCAATAACGTGAATTACTTCGTTTATCCATACGCCGACTGGACTGACCCTGTTGGTCACCAATTCAACATTGTTAAAGCCGATGCCGACTTATCATTCAAGTCAATGGAATTGATGTGGACATTCCCTAAAGATGGTATGGGCAATGTTGAAAGCACCACATTCCAAGCCGATGCCGACTATGTGCAAACAGATGCCGGACGCGTGATGTTATATGTATTCGTTCCCGGTAATGGATTGTGTGCCTACGAAATCGTTGATGCTTCAGCAAGTGGAATTGAAGGCGTAGCCATCGACAGCGATGCGGTTGAAGTAGCACGTTACGACATTCACGGACGCCTCCTCACCCAACCCACAAGCGGTATCAACATCATAAAAATGAGCGACGGCACCGCAAAGAAAGTAGTAGTGAAATAACACTAAAACATAACCTCACATAACCACAACGGCTACCGAAGATAATTGGTAGCCGTTGTTTTTTTATTAATCGAGATTGTATTTTTTGCGGTCAGAGGGTGATAGTTTGTATTTGCCGACGATTTTGCGGCAATCATTAATAATTGAAGAGCGAGTGCCATAATCCCAAATAGATATAATTGTATCCCCAATTATGATATTTTCATTATTGGGCGATATTGCACATGATGGGAAAACGGCAACCTGGTTTCTTTTTTCATTTAAAAGAACACCACTCTCAATGTCATATACTTTTGTTTTAATGTTATTACCAAATATTTCAGCACATGTCACAATTAGAGTTTTTCCATCTTCGCTTATTTCTGTCGAAAAATACCCATCATAGGTATCGCAATTGATAGTATTAATCAATTCTTCAGTTGTCATATCCCATATTTTAACTATCTGCTTATGTGGTTCGGCAACTTGTTTTGGATATTGACTGTTAATTGTTACTACCCAACGACCATTACGGCTAAACTTTATTTTTGAAAACATAGAGGAATTTAGTGCATCGTGGATAAAATTGCCTGTTTGGGAATCTCTTATCACAATCTTACCTTGCTCGGCTGTGTATAAATGCTTTCCATTAGGAGATATGGCTAATTGAGTGGCTGCAGTATCTAAGGTTATAGTGTTGAATAAATCCCCGTTTTTATTCAACATTAGAATTGAATTATCGCTTGACGTTGCAACTATAGAGCCATCATTTTTAATCTTCACATCATTTATTGTGCCATTGTTGTAGCGTATTACTTTCAGGCATTTATAATCATCGGTGCGCCATATGCGTATTGTCTTATCCAATGATGCTGTGGCGATATATTTGTCGTTAGGAGAGAATGTGGCAGATGTTATTTTATGTTCGTGCCCATTCAACGCTGCTAATTTGTCAAGAGTGTTCCCGTCATATATTGTAGCATTTTTGCATTTGATTAGAGGTTGTTCTATCATATAGTCACCCTCTCCACATGGATAAGCAAATGACAACTCTGTAATTTGCGGGTTGTCGAGTGTTAGCAATAAATCCCCACTATTGCTATATACGAGTTGGCCAAACATATTTCCCGCCTCATTCATTGCGACCGATTCTTTCATAACACTCCTCGTGCCATTATTTTGCCAAATCTGCATACATGGCGGATCCATTGAACTTATTAATATACTTTTCCCATCGGGACTGAATTTATTATATAATGCCCATAGACTGATTTCGCCGCTTTTGCTTATAAATGACGTATATGGATAGTTCCACACATTGGAGATACTATTTATATTATCACCTATTGTCACCACCTCTTCAGCCTCATTGTCCAAGCAATAGGCATAATTAACCAATCCACAATCACTTATACTTTTAATTTCTTTTCCGGTTGCAGTATCATATGTCTTGATAATATCATTTCCGGCAATCATGACTTTAGACGCATCGTTATTAAACAATGTTGCAGAAATCCTATACTCCGGTTCTATTGTTTCAATTATTTCCCCCAAGTCACAATTAATAATAATCGCTTTATTATAATCGTTAACAATTAGACGACTTCCGTCATTGCTTATTGTCATAGAATTAGCATCATTTGCAAAAGGGATATTTACGACATGAAGTAAATCACCCGATTGTGTTGACCATATCCCAATATGCTTGCTATCTAATGTAGCAATATGTTTTTGATTCTTACTTATACAAGCATCGCATATAGTGTAATAATGGCCGTCATTAATATGCTTTGATATCCTACTTGCCTCAAAAGTCTTGACAATCTTTCCCTCTTCAATATCTATTAGAGAACTGCGTTTACCATCGAAAAAATTCACTAACAACGACTTCTCATCATCAGTCAGAGTCAAACCTAAAACATCGTCATCAAACTCTATCAATTGCTTATAAGAACTATTTTCTACATCATAAACCAAGATACGTTTGTTGGCGGATATATAAAGAAATTTACCCCCATTGCTTATTGCATTATCAGCGAAGAAATATGATCCAATCTCATGAATGGGTTTGTATTTTGACGAGTTGTAAATATCTCTTATGTAGCGCATAGCTGCTTCAATCTCTTTATTACCCGAATATTGTGGATTGGCATCTAATTCGAGGAGTAAACTTAGAGCCTTTATTACATCTCCTTGCTCGGCGATATAACGAGTATTATCAGTAATCGCACCAATATATTTGTCAGAAAGGCCACGATTATTACCCGAATAACTATTTTGAGCCAAAGTATTTACAGAAAACGCAAATAGCACTACAAATAGAAACAAATTAACTATATTCTTTTTCATGTCAATCATGGGTTAAGGGAATTTCTATAAATTCCACGAATTAATTAAACAGTAGTTATTGGGAACGTTCTTTTGTATGCTTTATGTTTTTATTTGGCATCTTCTTGTCTTTGTTTCAATCGCATAGCTCGCTATGCGATTGAAACAAAAAAACAAAAATCCGTTCAAATAAAATTCATAAATCTTCACAAAGCAATTTATAGAAGTTCCCTAAAGAGTGATAATACAAATTTATCATAAATTATTGTACATCATCTATCCTTTTATTCAAATTTTGCAATAATTTAGGAATTAAGGGGGGGATTAACAATAATTTGTTGCTTATAATTGATTTTTAATGATTATTCGGCAACGCATAAATCATTTTTTTTAATTCTCAACTCTCAATTCTCAATTTTATTTTGTACTATCGTTGACTTCGTCTTAGATAGGCTACGCCTCTGAGCAAATGCAAAAATTTAAGTTATCTAATTTGCATTTGTGCTCTATTTGCACTATCTTTGTAAGTGATTAAAAGGCTCTTGCCTAACGATTATAGACCACTAAATTTCACTCCAAATATGAGCGACGAAATAACTCCTATTGACCCTGAAGAATTGCCCGTAGATGAAACTCCCGAGGAAAACTCAGCAGATAACAATCCCGATTCTACCTCATCGTCTCCCGATAAGAATAATGATGTGGTGAAACATCAATTACGTGGCATGTATCGTAATTGGTTCTTGGATTATGCTTCATACGTAATCCTTGAACGTGCCGTGCCACATATCGACGACGGGTTGAAACCTGTACAACGTCGCATTCTTCACTCAATGAAAACCCTCGATGACGGACGTTTTAACAAGGTGGCCAACATTGTGGGTAACACTATGCAATATCACCCTCATGGCGATGCGTCAATCAACGATGCACTCGTAACATTAGGACAAAAAGAGTTATTGGTCGAAACTCAAGGAAACTGGGGTAACATTCTCACCGGAGCATCAGCGGCTGCCGGCCGTTATATCGAAGCTCGCCTATCATCATTTGCTCTCGAAACGCTCTACAATCCAAAAGTAACGGAGTGGACTTTGTCATACGACGGTCGTAAAAAAGAGCCTGTTACACTACCTGCCAAATTCCCATTACTATTGGCTCAAGGGGTGGAAGGTATCGCCGTTGGTCTTTCATCAAAAATTTTGCCTCACAACTTCAACGAAATCCTTGATGCGGCTGTGGCATACCTACGCGGTGAAGATTTTGTGCTTTACCCCGACTTTATGACCGGTGGATTCATCGATGTATCGCGCTACAACGACGGTGAACGTGGTGGCGTGGTAAAAGTGCGTGCAAAAATCGAGAAGCTCGATAATAAGACTCTTGCCATCACCGAAATCCCTTATGGCAAGACAACAGGCACACTCATCGACTCAATATTGAAGGCCTACGAAAAAGGTAAAATCAAAATTCGCAAAGTTGACGACAACACTGCCGAAACGGCGTTGATTCTCGTGCATCTATTGCCAGGCACATCAAGCGACAAGGCCATTGACGCTCTTTACGCATTTACCGATTGTGAGGTTAATATTTCGCCCAACTGTTGTGTTATTTCTGACAAAAAGCCTCATTTCTTGGGCGTGAGCGATGTGTTGCGTCACAGCGTTGACACTACCAAAGAGATTCTCCGCAAGGAACTTGAAATACAACTTGGCGAAGTGCGTGAATTGTTGCATTTTGCATCATTGGAACGCATCTTCATTGAAGAACGCATTTATAAAGACAAAGAATTTGAAGAAAGTCGCAACATGGAAGAGGCTATCGCACATATTGATAAGCGATTGGAGCCATGGAAACCAAAATTCATTCGTCCCATCACCGATGATGATATTCTTCGCTTGATGGAAATCAAGATGGGCCGAATCCTCAAATTCAACTCGGCAAAAGCCGACGAATTAATTGCGTCATACAACGATAAAATTAAAGCATTACTCAACGATCTCAACCATATCGTAGATTATACGATTAAATGGTATGAAGACTTGAAAACAAAATATGGTGCTGCATATCCTCGCCACACAGTGATACGCGGATTTGACAACATTGAGGCTGCAACTGTGGCTGAGGCTAACGAAAAACTCTACATCAACCGCGAAGAAGGGTTCATTGGCACCGGATTGAAGAAAGATGAATATGTGTGCAACTGTTCAAGCATCGACGACATCATCATCTTCTACAAAGATGGTAAGTATAAGATTGTAAAGGTGCAAGAAAAGATGTTTGTCGGTAAAAACATTCTTTACCTCAACGTGTTCAAACGTAACGATGTGCGCACAATCTACAATGTGATATATCAAGATGGCCGCGGTGGTATATTCTTCATGAAACGCTTTGCCGTTACAGGTGTGACTCGCGACAAAGAATATGACCTCACAAAGGGTAAACCCGGCACAAAGATACATTGGTTTACTGCCAATCCCAACGGCGAGGCTGAAGTGGTGAAAGTGACACTCAAACCGAAACCTCGCTTGAAAACATTGCAATTTGATGTTGACTTCAGCGAACTCGCTATCAAGGGTAAGCAATCACAAGGAAATATCGTGACCAAAAACGAAGTACACCGTTTCTCACTCAAAGAGAAAGGCACTTCAACTCTCGGTGGACGTGAAGTGTGGTTTGATCCCGACGTGCTTCGTCTCAACTACGATGGACGCGGTAATTATCTCGGAGAGTTTAACGGCAACGACCTAGTTCTTGTTATTCTCAAAAGTGGCGAATACTATATGTCAACTTTCGATGCCGCCAACCACTATGAAGATAATATCTTGCGAATTGAGAAATTCCGTCAAGGTCATGTGTGGACCGCAGTGCTCAACGATGCCGACCAAGGCTTCCCATATATCAAGCGTTTCACCTTTGAGCCTACAAATAAGAAAATGCGATTTATTGGCGAGAACGAGAAATCTACACTCATTGCCCTCTCGGATGCACCGGGAGCAAGATTTGAAGTGAAATTCGGAGGTGGCGACGAGTTCCGTGGATCAATCGTGATTGATGCGATAGAGTTTATTGGTGTGAAATCATTCAAGGCCAAGGGTAAGCGAGTATCAAACTATAATATTGAGTCAATCACAGAAATTGAGCCTCGCGAGATTGAAATTGAAGATCCACAAGAGCCGGAAATCGCCGAAGGAGAAGCCCCTATTGATGGCGAAGAATTAGAGCCGGAACGCTCAGATGATGAAGTGCGCGATGAAATAAATGGTCAACAACGCATTTTCTAATTATCTTAAATGAATTTCGTTGAACTTCTAATTATCGCCATAGGCTTATCAATGGATGCCTTTGCCGTGTCGATTGGTAAAGGGTTGTCATTAAAAAAAATCAAATTGAGCCATGCCCTAAAAGTGGGATTATGGTTTGGTGGTTTTCAAGCATTGATGCCATTAATCGGATATATGCTCGGAAGCACTTTTGCCGAAATAGTTTCGACATTTGACCATTGGGTAGCATTTGTTTTACTATCTCTTATCGGTGGCAATATGATAAAAGAATCACTTGAAAATGACTCGGATAATGATTGCGATTGCAATAAGAAAGATAAAAATGGATTTGGATTAACAACAATGTTTACTCTTGCCGTAGCGACAAGCATTGATGCATTGGCCATTGGTGTAACTTTTGCCTTTTTCAAAGTTGCAATCTTCCCTGCAATCATTACCATAGGCATCACAACACTTATCTTCTCGGTCGCAGGTTTAAAAATAGGCAATATCTTCGGTTGCAAATATAAATCTCATGCCGAACTATTTGGCGGCGTAATCCTCATCCTCATCGGCCTCAAAATCCTCATCGAACACACTTTTTTTAGTTAAAAAGAAAAGAGGAAAAATTATTTTTCATTTATCCTTTTTCATTTTTTAATTTTCACAATAAAAACACTTATAGACATGCTCACTTTCTTTTTCTGGAGCTAAATCATAATAATCATGCAAATGGAAATCGCCCATAAATGCATTACAATATTTACATGTATTTGCCTTATAACTACGACTTTGCGTCTTACTATAATTTTCTTTTATATTTGCCCCTAACAAATTTGCCAATTCAATTTCTCGCTGCGTAAAACTTGTTGGATGAATATATTGCTCATTTTCTGATACCATCATAGCAATCTTCATCGGACGTCCACACCTCCAGCATTCGGTGCCAATTATCTCTATTTTAGCCTTCTGTTTATAACGACCACAAATTTTACAAATCGGATTAGGACACAAGTTAACTTTATCTGGATGAGATAATTTATACTCAACATTATTACAGTCATCAAAATCATCCACAAACAACTGCAAACATGCAATTCTATTATCTTCATAATATTTTAGAACAAAATCTTCAGGTTTATGTGTCACTACTATTTCAACAACGATAACAACCTTATTATTTTTATCCAATAAAGCGATATCAGGCTTACACCCACCTAAATTATGCTCTAAATCAACATTAACCGCTTTTTTCAATAAATTCCCAGTATGGCGATCTGTACATTTTTCACATTGCCATTCAAAATTCAAATCTTCTTTATTTAATATTTTACTTTTTATATAATTATAAACATTTTCTTTAAACAATTTATGCAAAAATGATTCTGAACAATTATTCTCATTTTGAGTTTTATGTGCAAAGTGATTCCGCCTATGATATTTTTGCCCTTTGGGTATTTTACTAATTCTTAATGACAAATTAGCCCCACAACATGGACATGTATACATACCATCTTTTTTAACATTATCAATATGTATCAATTCTTTGTTTTCATCATAAGCATATGGTAATAGTATTTTTGACATAATATCTACTTTTTTATTATTTCATTTGACTTCACAGCATATAATATTAATTCTTATTCTCTCCATTAGAATCCTACTTTAAACATTGCTGTGATGCGGTTATTGTGGATTGATTCGTTGGCGAAAGAGCGTTTGATACCGTAGTTATATTCAATACCTACATCAAAGAATGAAGATGCTCGCCAAATGAAGTTGACTGCAGCATAATGTTCATATTTCATGTGCTGACCAAATTCAATTAACCCATTATCGTATTTATCTACATAATTGCGCATATATCCATACATGGCTGTTGAAAATAGATTAGGGGTATAATAATATTGCAACGCACACAACCCACCTACTGAAGATGTTCGTTTTAATTGGCCTAAATTATTTTCATCGGGTACCAAATCAAGATTAAAGCCATCGTTATCTTTAAAATAATTAGCGATACCTGATCCTCCTTGAGTCATAAAATACCCGACAGCATTGCCCAATTTGTAATTTGCAGTAAGTTTTAATCCATATCCTAACATTGATCGATTGCGATTATCCACATAGTCACGATAGGTCAATGTGCGTAACATTGATGACAATCTCACATGACCAATATCACCCCATGCATATTGCACATATAATGGGATTGAAGGCACTCGCTGGGTTGCTTCTTTTTCACGACTACCAACCCATTGGGTATAACTTGCTTTGGGCAACTCTATACCAGCCCCCACTCTTATTTTATTTGACAAATTGCGTTGCCAATTAAATGTCATATTAGAGTGACCACCCGAAGCCCCGGGACCATTACCATCAATAAGATAAGCATCGGCACTTTTATCATCATATACACTTGATGTATAACCCATTGTCACACCCATGAAACGAATATATGCATGGTCGCATTTCACAAAATAGTCATTACCCGAACCACCGGTAAAATTGAGCATAGCAAACAACCCCACGCGATATTTATTTTTGGGCATACCCACAATGTTAAACATCAACGAACTTGACTTAATCGACATCTGTAACGATTGATCATTTCCGGGAAGCGCCGTAGAAAAGTCAGAGGGTTTGAAGTCGGACGGATTATCATAAGGATTACCCCAATCATATAATGCAATAGCTTTTACAGTTGCGCCCAACGACATATAAAATCGTTGTTCCTTATCGATAATAGCAAAATGAGGTGCCACAAAATCGGGATCGACCGGACGGTTTTCAAGCAACACATCATAAGGATTGGCAATTGAATCTTGCATAGCGCTATCATTCCCCACCACAAACTCAATCTTTTTATCTTGCTTCACGATTGTTGGGTGACGCTGCGCAGTAGTAATATTTACACACATTGCCATTGCCACAAAACCGAGAAGAAGTGCATTACATTTCATAATATATCACGATTTAAATTAAACTCCCACAAATATAGTGAAAGGTGAGTGAAGAAAAAACAAGTTTACTTGAATTTTTTATTCCGAACCGCATCCTATATTATCAAAATATAGTGAAAGGTGAGTGAAGAAAAAAACAAGTTTACTTGATTTTTTATTCCGAACCGCATCCTATATTATCAAAATATAGTGAAAGGTGAGTGAAGATAAAAGTTTCTTCATTTTCGCAAGTCATAATTTCCTCAAGCAAGAGTTCCTCTTGGGTAAAATTTCATATTATACTACTATTTTTTGCTGTTTGCATCAAGCAATCATAACTATTAACTCATTTTATATCATAGTGTCAAGAAAAATGTGTAACTTTGCAAGATAAATTGCTAATAAAATAATTTAAAATATATTATGGCTCAACAAGAAGATGTTTTTAAGAAAATCGTTTCACACGCCAAGGAATACGGTTTTGTTTTTCAATCAAGTGAAATTTATGATGGTTTAGGTGCTGTTTATGACTACGGCCAAAACGGTGTCGAACTCAAAAACAATATCAAACGCTACTGGTGGGACGCCATGACATTGTTAAACGACAATATCGTAGGTATCGACTCTGCAATCTTCATGCACCCCACTATTTGGAAGGCTTCAGGTCACGTTGATGCATTCAATGACCCATTGATCGACAACAAAGACTCTAAAAAACGCTATCGTGCCGACGTTCTTATCGAAGAAGAACTCGCTAAGATGGACGACAAAATTGAAAAAGAGGTCGCTAAAGCACGCAAACGTTTTGGCGAAAGTTTTGACGAAGCCCTCTTCCGCGAAACCAATCCTCGCATTCAAGAAATAGCAGCCAAACGCGAAGCTCTTCACACTCGTTTCGCTGCTGCTCTCAACGATAACAATCTCGAAGAATTACGTCAAATCATCATTGACCAAGAAATCGCGTGCCCTATCTCAGGTACAAAAAACTGGACTGAAGTGCGTCAATTCAACCTCATGTTCAAAACTGAAATGGGTAGCACTGCCGACGGCGCTATGGGCGTATATCTTCGTCCCGAAACTGCACAAGGTATCTTCGTAAACTACCTCAACGTGCAAAAGACCGGCCGCATGCGTCTTCCTTTCGGTATCGCTCAAATTGGTAAAGCATTCCGTAACGAAATCGTGGCTCGTCAATTCATCTTCCGTATGCGCGAATTCGAACAAATGGAAATGCAATTCTTTGTGCGTCCTGGTGAAGAACTCAATTGGTTTGCAAAATGGAAAGAAACACGTCTAAAATGGCACAAAGCGCTCGGTCTTGGCGACCACAAATATCGCTACCACGACCACGACAAACTCGCTCACTACGCAAACGCTGCTACCGATATCGAGTTTGAAATGCCATTCGGTTTCAAAGAAGTTGAAGGTATCCACTCTCGTACAAACTTCGACCTCTCTCAACACGAAAAATATTCAGGCAAAAATATCAAATATTTCGATCCCGAATTGAACGAATCATACGTTCCTTACGTTATCGAAACATCAATCGGTGTTGACCGCATGTTCCTTTCTGTTCTTTGCTCTTCTTATGAAGAACAAAAACTCGAAGGTGGCGACACTCGCGTTGTTCTTCACTTGCCAGCCCCATTAGCTCCTGTGAAATGCGCGGTTATGCCATTAGTTCGCAAAGACGGTCTTCCCGAAAAAGCTCGCGAAATCGTTAACGACCTTAAGTTTGACTTCGCTACTCACTACGAAGAAAAAGACTCAATCGGTAAACGTTATCGTCGTCAAGATGCTATCGGTACTCCATTCTGTATCACCGTTGACCACCAAACTCTTGAAGATGGCACAGTGACTCTTCGTGAACGTGATTCAATGACTCAATCACGCGTAGCAATCGCTGACCTACACAAGTTGATTCACGACAATGTGAGCCTCAATGCACTTCTTCGCAAATTGGGATAATAACAACAAATCATTAAGATGAAAAAATTACCTCTCTTATTTATATTTGCTTTTGCAGCATTAATCTATAGCTGTTCGACCGGTGAAGAAAGCACTTGGGACGAATACGAAGATTGGCGCATAACCAATGAGACTTGGTTTGCCGAGCAACAAAATCGCACCGATGCCAACGGCTCAAAATATTACAACAAGCTCGTTCCGGCATGGGATACAAGCCAATGTGTACTCATTCACTATTTCAACGACCGCAAGTTGACCGAGGGGAATCTATCTCCCCTTTACACAAGCACCGTTGATGTGAAATATAAAGGTAGCTTGTATAATGATGTGCCTTTTGACTCATCTTACACCAACACCGCTGCATATGGCGATAGCCTATATCGCACACAATGCAACCAGGTGATTCAAGGGTGGACAGTCGCTCTCGAAGATATGCGCGTGGGCGATAGTTGCGAGGTAGTTATACCCTACACTATGGCTTATGGAGCTCAAAGTTCAGGACTCATCAAGCCTTACAGCGCATTGAAATTCCACATCAAATTAGTAGATATCCCATTCTACCAAATCAAAGACTAAACAACACTCTTCATAAAAAGAACCAGCCTCGCACCACAAAATGCGAGGCTGGGTTGCTTTTGCGCATTGTTTAGGTAATTCTTGGCTGCAAATGTTACTACTTCCAATCTATTGCAAGTGCTTTGAATTTCCATTTAAGTGTAGTGAGATCTTTTACTGGATAATAACACTGCACCGATTTCCCATTTTCATCGTAGGCTATGTTTGTCACTAATGTAACTCCTATATAATAACCATCAGTATCTCTTATCGGACCCACTCCATATCCTCGTTTACCACTCGTTGTATATCCCATCAAATGCGACATCTCGCCATTATAAGGAGAAGCCACAACCTGTTCTCCCGAATAACATGGCAACTGCTTGCATACCTCCACTACACTTTGCACATAATATTTCTCACCTGGAGTCAGCCCATAATCAGCAATCCAATCGCCAAAGGTGGCAATACTCCAACGAGCATCAGCATCTACATATGTATAACCATAAACCGAATCTGTACGAATGGAATAATCGTCCGAATCGTCCGATTGTGAGTTTCTCGAATAAACATAATTATTATATACTGCAACCAAATCTTGTTCAGTATTATAATGTGTGACATCCTCATTTTCAAGATAAATCACTTTACCATCTTCCATCAATACTCTTTTATGCTCCACATCCTCTGAACACGCCGTCAACACGCACACTATAACACTCAACAAAAATACTTTTTTCATAAAATTTAATCACAATATAAATTGTAACGCACTACATGCATTTAATATTGTTTTCAAGATTTGCGTTACATTACTTTTTTTATACAATTTCCTATTTGCACAATATAAGTTCTTTGGGGAATTTCAATTGAACAACTTGAAGAATATATTTTCCCACATTGAATCATTTGCCCATCTATTGTATAAACAGAATAAGATACCGGCAATTCAATATCGTTCAATATTTCGATATTCAAATTACCATTAGCCCAATATACTTTTGATTGATTTGGGATGTCTATTTTTACTCCATATATACCAGCTTCAGGGAATTCATCCGTCTCGATAAAGTTATTAAAATAACTCCACCCTTGCGCATTGCGATATAAATCGGCTGAACCTACGGGAACATAAACAGGTATATCAGTAGATGTAAGTCCCCCAAAAGAATAAACCCCAGAATTATCAGGATCTTCATCGCAAAATGGAGGAATTAGTGATTTTGAATAAATCGTCTTGAGATTTTTCCAATATCTACAACACCCTCCACCTATATATTGTAATGATTCAGGAAAAACTATAGAATCAGGATTACAATAATGAAAAGCGGTATGACCTATTGTTTTTAGTCCTTCTGGGAATTTGATATTTTTTAATGCAAAGCACCATTGAAAAGCATAATCACTAATGATTTCAACGTTTTCGGGTATATTCACTTTTTCAAGCACATTGCAAAATGAAGCAAAGTTGGCTGGTATTTTTTTAATACCGTCAGGCAATCGAAGTTCTTTTAAACTATCACACAAACTGAACACAAATCCTTCTAATTCCAAACAAGTATTTGGCAATAAAACTTTCTTTAATTCCCCGGAACCATGAAATGCTGCATTTTCTATACATTCCAACCCTTCACGAAAAACAACCTCTTCCATACGAGTATTATAAAATGCACATTGTTTTATTTTACGAAGTGTAGAAGGCAATACCAATTTCTTGAAGTTTTGGCAATTAACAAAACATTGAGCTGGTATTTCTATTACTCCTTCCGGAATAATAAGTGGATCAACATTTAGCCAATGACAATTTGCAAAACTATATATATTAAGTTTACGTAAAGATTCCGGCAAATTGATTTCTTCCAATTGCATATAATTGAATGCCGATTTGCCTATTTCAACAATATTATCCGGAAGCATTATTTTTTTTATTCCCAAATAGATTGTTTGATCTACTTCCCAGTATTGCTTATTTACATCAGATAATGCATAATCAGGAATTTTATTATTTTCAACTTGTGCATTCTCTAAATTAAGCACGCTTAGTTTGCCATAAAAAGCACATTCCCACATTGTTCGGAAATCCGTAGCATTAATTGGACCAGTCACGCTTAATGAGTCAACTTTATCCCAACTTTCACCTAAGACTGTTCTTAATTGACCATATTCAGAAACTTTTGCATCAAATGCAACAACTTGTGCATTTGAATACAAATTAAAACAAATGATTAAATAAAATAGCAATAATTTCTTTTTCATACCACCGATATTTTTACTTCAAACAATATTATATACAATATACATTGTATATAATGGCACGAATATACTATTATTTGACAAATTAAACAAATATAACAGTCAATTTATACAATATTGTTTGCATAAATTGACAATTATTTATCATATCTTTTAAAATTTCATTATCTTTGTAAAATAAACAATAATTTTCATATGACAGAAGATAAGAAACGACGACCAAGGAGGTCAAAGGCAAATCTAATAGAATGCATTAATAATGCAGCCGAAGATCAGATAAAAAAAGATGGTTTTTCCAATGTGCTGGTAACAGATATTATTAAACGCGCCAAAATCGAGCCTGCGGTTTTTTACAATCGCTTTGAGAATTTAGAATCATTTATGAGTGAATTTGTAAAAAGATATGATTATTGGTTTAGCGATATATTGAAAGACGTCAATTCTCAAGCAACAAATAGTGATAATCTAACAGCTATTCTTCAACACCTATTTCAAGAGCTTAATAATGATTCTATAATGCTCGAACTTCTTAGATGGGAAGTTGCTAACAATAATAGCATTACCACACGAACAGCAATGTTACGAGAAGTTCATATTTTACCATTAGTAACCGAATTCGAGGCTAGATTCAAAGAAAAAGATATCGATATCGCTGCACTAACTGCCTTGATAATAGGAGGCTTATATTATTTATCACTACACAAAGACCGGAGCCCGTTTAGCGGTATTGACATAAACAACGAAAATGGCTCGAAGCGAATTCTCAACGCAATAAAATATTTCATTGATAAAATTTATGAAGAAGACAAACTATATAAAGAGAAAATATCTATCGCCGACAAACTAAAAGAAGCAGGCATAAGCGATGATATTATTCACCAATCTGTTTGGGCTTAAGACTCAGCCTTGATTCATTCATTTCCATTAAACATTCCAAAGCCTTACTCAATATTGGCTTTACGGTTTGCATAAACAATCCATCAGGCTTCATTATCAAATACCATCTTTATATATTAACATTAAACACAAATTATGCTAATCGCATAATTCGATTAGCATAATCTGATTTATAGCGTTTCAACAACTACAATTCCTAATTATTTTGTTTTATCGCAGGTTGTTTTCCCACGGAATTCATCGTGGTATTCGTTGAGGATTGTGCGTATTGCGGTGCCTATTTTGAGGTAGGATTTGCGGTCGAGGTTGGCGAGAGATATGCGCACCGACCAATCGGGACCGGCAAAGCCGTCGCCATTCAATAACACTACTGCCGTTTCGTTGGCAAGGCGTATCACAAAGTCGAGGGGTTCATAATTCTTGGCAAGGAACTCACAAAATTCATCTCCATAGATGCGTTTTGCCCACACCATTATATCCATTTCAGAATAATATCCTGCACGCAAGGGGTCGGGCTTGAGAGTGAAGCCTGTAGTTTTCCACAAAGCATCTAATCGATTATTGATAATCGTTTGCATTCGTGTTTTATACACGTTCTCTCTATCAAGCAACGAATAGGCAGCAAAGAGCGACATTTGCATTTGTTGAGGCGTTGATAATCCGGCAGTGTGGTTGAGTGCCACCATGCGACTGTCAGCCACCATGCGGTCGATAAACTTCATTTTTTCAGGTTCAAGAGTGAGCGATCCATAACGAGTGTTCAATGCTTTCTTGTTTTTGTCGCAAAGATGTTCAATGAGCGCATCAAAAATATTTAGTTGATTTAGAGCAATCACTGCAAGCCGCCACCCTGTCGCTCCGAAATATTTAGAGAATGAATAAACAGTCATGGTGTTGTGAGGCAATCGATACATCAACGACTTAAACTCAGGTACGAATGTGCCATACACATCATCAGTCACAATCATCAAGTCATGATTATCCTTATGCACCACATCGGCAATGCGGTCGAGCGTATGATTCGAAAGTGTGTATGAAGGTGGATTGCTTGGATTTACAACACAGAGCAACTTCACTTCCTTATCACGCAATTTATCTATCTCCTCATCGGGATATTGCCAATAGTGCAAGCCATCTTTTTCAATCTTATTGGCACTAATATTAATAACATTAAAGCCAAATCGTTCGAGATGAGGAATTTCAAGATAAGGGGTAAATACCGGCGTCATCAATGCTATCGTGTCACCTTTTCGAAGCAATCGGTTTTCATAAAGCGAATCAAAGGCATAACACATTGCAGCCGTGCCACCTTCAACGGCAAACAAATCATACACCCTACTCTTGCATTCGCAACCGCAATCTTTACCCTCCTTACATTCACAATCATCGTCACATTGGCAATCGCCCATCTCTTTGGCGAGATAATCGCGCACAAGAAGTTCGGTGTAA
This sequence comes from Muribaculaceae bacterium, assembly GCA_017409345.1. Classification (GTDB taxonomy): domain Bacteria; phylum Bacteroidota; class Bacteroidia; order Bacteroidales; family Muribaculaceae; genus RGIG4079. The sequence continues at coordinate 24,981 of JAFQSX010000002.1, forward strand.
TGCAAAATGCGGTCGGGTGTGGGATATTGATCCCCGATTACAGCCTCAGCCCATTCATGAGCTACATCATTGGGATCGGCATTGTGGTTTATAATCAGATATTCAAACGCTCCACGCAATAGGTCGGCACCCTCTACATTACGATTATTGCCGAGAAACAGGCGGAAACGCTCTCCGATACCCTCTTTTGAAGGTATTCCGGCAATTCCGTCGCCCACATCTTTTGTGCGACGACATTCATCTAATGCCCATCTGCCCAACAAGAAAAAGGCTTCGCGTGGAGTAGTTGCAATCCAATTGGGATTGCCGCGTCCGGCATTCAAAAACGTTGCCGATGATTTGCGAGCATCTTCATGCGCCATTTCGATAAGACGATTTTTTATCTCAAACGGACTCATTTTCTCAAGCTCACGTTCTAATTTTCTTTTTTCTGTACATTTACAGTTCGATTCTTTGTTTTCCATACAATCTTTATTTATGAATTATAAATTATAAACTAACCTCAAGCCATCATCAACACTATAGCCACACCCCACAAAATCAACAATGTGTTACCAACAGCATATGTCACAGTATAGCCCATTGCCGGTATTGAACTTTGAAGCGAATCTTGAATCGCGCCAAGAGCAGCAGTTGTTGTACGCCCACCGGCACAACACCCAAGATTTATTGCCGGATGAAATTTGAATATCTTTGCACCCATCCACAATCCTATAAATAATGGAATAGATGTGGCAAGAACTCCGGCTACAAACAACATTATACCCACTTTTTCTATACCATGAATAAAGGTAGGTCCGGCTGTGATTCCCACTACTGCGATAAACATATTCAACCCAAGATTATTGAGAATCCACAATGCCGGTTGAGGTATACCTCCAAACGTAGGCCGTTTTGAACGAAGCCAACCAAACACTAATCCTGCAATCAACGCTCCTCCACTCGTACTGAGGCTGATAGGAACACCTCCAAGATGCAATGTCAATGCTCCAATAATACCACCAATCACAATTCCAAGACCAACAAACACAAGGTCGGTTTGATTTGTCGGACGGTCGACATAACCCATTTGCGGAGCAGCCTCATTCACTTCGCGAGCAAGGCCGTTAATTGTCACCATATCTCCCGCACATAATTCAGTTTGCGCAAGTACCGGAATTTCAACGCCACCTCGGCTGATTGATTTGACAATAACACCTGCCATAAATGGTTTAGCGCGAAGTTCATCAACGGTAATGCCATCAACGGTCTTTTTTGTCAGCATCACTCTCACTTGTTCAATGGGGAATGAAAGCAAATCATTGTCAGCCACTTCTGTACCAATCCAGCTTTCATCTTCAATCACATATTCGCGGCGGCCACTCAACACTATCTCATCGCCTTTTTTCACAATAGTAGTAAAATCGGGGTCTACAATATTGCCATCAATACGCAATCTTTCGACAAACACTCGGCGATTCATTTTCTTGATATAATCTTCAATCTCTGCCACAGTGCGATTAGTGTCGAAATAAGATGATTCGGCACGATAGGCACGAAACACCACTTGACGATTTGAATCGATATAAGAAGGATCGCTTGCAATACTACTTTGATTGAGTTGTGCAGCTAATTGAGCCGTTTGCGCTTTCACCTTATCCAAGCCACCGAGCAAACGAGGCCCGATATTGCCAAGAATATATGCCGAGCCAATTGTACCAAATATATACGTTACGGCATAGCACACCGGTATCATATCGGTCCACATCTTTTTATCGGCAGCCGAGGCATCGAGTGTTGCGATAGTATCGCCACCCACACCTATCACGGCCGAGATTGTTTGTGCGCCACTCAACAGTCCTGCTGCCTCACCGGGTGAATATCCAAATAGTTTGGCTATACCAAATGTCACCAACAAACACACCACACACAAAGCAACGGCAAAGCCCACTTGTTTCAACCCCGACCCTCGCAATGAGCGAAAGAATTGAGGCCCCACACTATACCCTATCGCAAATAGGAATAACAGGAAAAATACCGATTTCAAAGGACCGGAAATAGGAATATCCATCTGCCCAACCAGTACTCCCACAAGCAACACCGATGTCACAGTGCCAAGCGAAAAAGATTTATACTTCAGTTTCCCTATCCAGAAACCGATACCGATAGTCAAAAATATCGCCAATGAGGGATATTCTCGAAAAAGATGAACTACAGAATCCATAATATACACTTTTTACAATAAAATTCAATTACTGATGCAAAAACACCTCTAATTCACAAATAGTTTCAAAAATCACATATTTTAACCCTGTCCTTTTGAAAACAAATCTAAAAAATTGGTCATAAATCAAAAAAAAGCCGTAACTTTGCACTCGTTTTTGTTACCCCCACTGTTGCGACAACGCTAAAGGGTGAAAATCAAAAGTTTAACATAGATCCAGTACAAAAACTATTAATTTATATATATTATGTTTAAACGATTTCATGGTTCACATTTGATGGAGGCATTGCAACGCAAAAAACTCCATCGCTTAATGTCAACTGAATTTTTGGCATCTCGCCTCACAAAAATCCTTATTGCATCTATCACAATGATTGTTCTTTGGGCTATCCCAACTGAATCATTTGGTATCGCAAACCTCACATTAGTAGAACAACGCGTTATTGCAATCTTTGCATTTGCCACATTGATGTGGGTATTCAACGCAATCCCTGCTTGGACAACCTCTACATTTGTTGTCGTTCTGTTGCTCTTTGCCACATCTGATAGTAGTTTGTGGTTCTTCCGCGAAGGGATTCCAACTGAAGAATTAGGCAAACTCACAAGCTATAAATCATTGATGGCTTGTTTCGCCGACCCTATCATTATGCTCTTTATCGGTGGTTTTATCATCGCTATAGCTGCAACCAAAACAGGGCTTGACGTAAAACTCGCCAAAGTGATGCTTAAGCCATTCGGCACTCAATCAAAATATGTATTATTAGGCTTTATCACCGTAACTGCCGTATTCTCAATGTTCTTGAGCAATACTGCCACAGCGGCTATGATGCTCACATTCTTGGCCCCTGTGCTTAAAGCTCTCCCTGCCGACGGTAAAGGTAAAATAGGCTTGGCTCTTGCTATTCCTGTTGCTGCTAATATCGGTGGTATGGGTACTCCTATCGGTACACCTCCTAATGCTATCGCTTTGAAATATCTCAACGACCCAGAAGGTATGAATATGAATATCGGTTTCGGTGAATGGATGGCATTTATGATTCCTTTCACATTGCTACTCGTATTCATCTCTTGGGTTGTTTTATTGAAATTATTCCCCTTCAAACAAAAAACAATCCATCTTGAAATCAAAGGTGAAGCAAAAAAAGACTGGCGCTCAATTACCGTTTATATTGTATTTGCATTAACTGTTCTCCTTTGGGTTCTCGACAAATATACCGGAGTAAACTCAAATGTTGTGGCAATGTTGCCCGTAGGTGTATTCTGTATCATCGGAGTAATTACTCGTCGCGACCTTGAAGAAATCAGTTGGGGTGTGCTATGGATGGTTGCCGGTGGTTTTGCGCTCGGTGTAGCATTGAACCAAACCGGATTGGCAACTCACATCATCTCATCAATCCCATTCGACACATGGTCACCTGTGCTCGTTATCGTTGGTTCGGGTATCATTTGTTACGCAATGGCCAACTTCATCTCTCACACTGCTACAGCCAACCTTTTGGTTCCCATCTTGGCGGTTGCCGGTGGAAGTATGTCGGCTCAATTAGCTCCTCTTGGTGGCGTGTCAACATTGTTGATTGGTGTTGCAATCGCATCTTCTTTGGGTATGGTTCTTCCTATCTCTACTCCTCCAAATGCGATGGCTCATGCAACAGGATTGATAGAACAAAAGAATATGGCCAAAGTTGGTATCATTATGGGGCTTATTGGTCTTGTTTTCGGCTATATAATGCTCATCATTCTTGGTTCTAACGGATTTATCGGAGGATAATTTTCTTGATAATACTAATCTAACTCCACTACATAGCAGAGGAGTTGGGTTTACATAATAACTCTCCCTATGTTTACTCAACAAAGGGGGAGTAATTATTAAAATAATCACCATTTTAAATTATGAAAAAACATTTATTGTTTATATCTCTTTTAATCTTTGCTCTCAATAGTTTTGGCGAAGAAGTAGAATCAAAAAAAGGCTTTGACCTCAAAGTTTATGGTCAAATTCGTGCCGACTTGTTTTATAACACTCGCGCTAATGAGGAAAGTGTCGACGGATTGTTTTATAGCTATCCCAAAGACCACAACTACGACGCCAATGGCAATGACCTAAACGACCAAGATAATAGCAATCTATATCTCGTTTATTCTCGTCTTGGACTCGATGTAAAAGGCCCTAAATTAGGCAACGCAAAGACTTCGGCTAAGATCGAATTTGACTTCCGCGGTTCAGGCACTACTCTATCCACCGTGCGTCTTCGTCACGCATACCTCAACCTCGATTGGGGAAAATCATCGGTACTCGTAGGTCAAACTTGGAACCCTCTTTATGGCGATGTTGCTCCACAAGTGCTTAACCTCAACATGGGTTCTCCATTCCAACCATTCGGCCGTGCTCCTCAAGTACGTTACCGCTACAACAACAAGAATGTACAACTCACTGCCACTGCATTGTGGCAATCGCAATATTGCTCTAACGGCCCCGACGGCAAAAGCAACAAATATATCAAAAACAGCTGTGTGCCCGAATTCTATTTTGGAGCCGATTATAAGACAAAGAATTTCATCGTTGGTGCCGGTATCGACGTAATTTCTCTCGTGCCTCGCACTCAAGCAACCGTAGGTGGCAACACTTTTAAAGTTGATGAGCGTGTAACATCGGTTTCTCCCGAAGTGCATATAAAATTTACCTCTCCCATGTGGTATGTGGCAGCAAAGAGCGTGCTTGGCTCAAACCTCACCCACACTTCAATGCTCGGTGGATATGGAGTGAGCGGCATTGATGCCGTTACAGGTGAGCAATCATATAGCCCCAACCGCAATTCTTCGTCATGGATCAACGTGGTATATGGCAAGAAATGGAAAGTGGGCGTATTTGGCGGATATATGAAAAACCTCGGCACTACCGATGCCGTTTCTAAAATGTATGGCACAGGCACCGATATCGATCAACTACTTTGTGGGTCAGCCGAAGTGACCTATAATCTTCCTCATTGGCGTTTTGGTGTTGAATATAACTACACAACAGCATGGTATGGCGACCTCAACCCCTCCAATGGCAAAATCATCAACACACATTCTGTAGGCAATCATCGTGCCGTAGCCTCTGCTACATTTATGTTCTAAAGTTAATTAAAACTCCCACATATAAAGCAAGCGAGCAACCCGATTGGGTTGCTCGCTTTGTTATTGAGAACAATGAGAGATTAACTCTCAATATTCTATTATTTTACAATTACTTTTGATACTTTGTTCCCTTGAACCTTGATGAAGATTCCGTTAGAAGGATTAGCAACTTTCAAACCTTGGAGGTTGTAGTATTCAATAGGAGCGTTAGCATCATCAACCACTACCCCTTCAACACCAGCTGAAGGCAAGAAGAGCATTTTGGTAGTAGGAAGTAGTTTTTCACAATCCCAGCCAAATAGTGCATTGTGGTCAACCGATTCAGTTTCGTCCCATGGAGAATCGAAACGAGTGCGCAAAGGAGCGTTTGGCTTGTCATAGCAATAGTCTCCTTGGAATGTAACGCCTTCAAATTGTGTTCCGGGAGCATCTTTGAACACCATGATAGCAAGAGTACCACCTTTGTATTCAAATCCTTCAGGAAGTTGGATAGTCCACTCTTTATCGGTAGATCTGATTGGAGCATTCCCGTCGAATACCAATGTCATTTCATCTGATTTGAGATTTGATGCGCGAAGGTCGGTTCTATCGGTTTCGGCAACCCACACAAATGCCATTTGTCATGAATGTAATAATTTAAACTCTTTGGGAGAAATGCCTGTGTATAGTTTAAAATATTTACGAAATGTATATTGCTCGGGGAAGGACAATTCTTGTGCCACCTCTTTTATCGATAGGTTGCGCATACGCAACAACTTCTTTGCTTGATTTATCGTCACAACAGCAATCCACTCCGATGGTGTGCGATTAGATACATTCTTGATTATTCTTGTGAAATGATTAGGTGAAAGGTTTAATGCATCGGCATAAAATTTCACCTGTCTTTGTTTTTTAAAATGTTGAAACAACAAGAGTGCAAATTTAATCATAACATCTCTACCCCTCTCAATCTCCTTTGGACGGAAATCGTTTTGGCGTAAAAATATTTTTGAATACTCCAATATAGAAGCCTGCTCCATCAATATTATTATACTCTTTATAACTTGATATTGTTTGGCCGAGATATCTGATTTTGACAATTCTTGTTTATACTCATCGATATGTTGCTTATTTCGCAAAAGTATTAGTTGCTCCTGTTCATTACAAGTGCTATAAAACTTATTTTGTAGCACAAACTCTTGCGCTACCTCAATATTTTTTTCGGCAATAGGAGCAAGAACTTCCATATCCTCTTCAAAAATAGCTACAACCTCAAAATTGCCATATTCTTTTAACTTGTTTATTTGCACAAGAGGAGATTTCACTAATGCATCACCTGCATTTATTTTACACAATCGATCATTCACCTGCATTTCACACCCTCCATTCACACAAAGGTAGAGCCCAAAATATAAATCATTTTCCATATTATCAAGTTTGTTTACATCACAAAGATAGTAATTTCACCTAAACAAATAGCTGAAATATAGACATCAAAAACAATATTGATGGATTTTGCTCAATTTTTGCATATAATTGGCATTTTTTCACCACCACCACTCTTATATCTTTGCATAATAAATTTTAATAGATAAAATTATGAGGTATTTTTGTTTATTATGCAGCATGATATTAGTTGCAATATCTTCATCGCATGCTCAATCACTCGAGGTGTGCCACAAACTTGCAAGCGAGCACTATCCCGAGATTAAGCAATATGACCTAATCTCACTTACCGAGCAATACAACTTATCAAATGCCGCAAAAGCTTGGCTCCCTCAAATCTCAATATCGGGACAAGCATCTTACCAATCGGCTACGCCCACCTACCCCGAGGCATTTAAATCTATTATGCAAGCCAACGGAATGGATATGGTGGGGATTAGAAAAGATCAATATAAGATAGGTATTGATGTGTCGCAAAACATTTGGGACGGGGGCAAATCAAAAGCATCAAAGGCTATAACAATCGCCGAGGCAAACGAACAACGCCTGCATACCGATGTTTCGCTCTACGATCTTCAAGCACGCGTCAACAACATATATTTCGGCATATTACTCCTCGAAGAGCGCATCACGCAAACCAATGCTTTAATTTCCTTACTTGACAACAACCTTTCACGCATGCGCACTTATCACAATAACGGAGTGGCAACTCAAGCAGATGTGGATATAATTGAAGCCGAACTATTAACAGCAAAGCAAACCCTTAACCAGCTCGAATCATCGCGCGCAAGTTATCGACACATGTTAGAAACTTTTATAGGGAAGCCTCTCACCTCCGAAAAGTTAGAACGACCAACAATGACGAGCATAAATAGTCGCACATCGGCACGCCCTGAGTTGGATTTCTTTAATGCTCAAAAAAATAAAATCGAGGCTCAACGCAATGCCCTTAATGCTTCTCTTATGCCACAAGTGAGTGCATTTGCTCAAGGATATTATGGCTACCCTGGAATGGATATGTTTAAAAGCATGCGCTCGGCCGATTGGAGCCTAAATGCTATTATCGGTGTTAAAATGTCGTGGAACTTTGGCGCTTTTTATACCAAAAACAACAATATTGAAAAACTTAATATCGCGCAAAAACAAATAGATATTCAACGAGATGTTTTTCTTTTCAACACCGAAATTCAAACAACCCATTACGACGAAGAAATTATAAGACTGCGCAAAACCATTGACGAAGATAGTCGCATAGTTGAACTGCGTAGCAATGTGAGAATGGCAGCCGAATCTCAACTTAAAAACGGAGTAATTGATGCCACCGACTTGCTTCGCAAGATTACTGATGAGACCACTGCCTCACTCAATCGCAGCACTCACGAGATAGAATTACTACAAGCAATATATAACTTAAAAAACATTTTAAATCAATAAAATATGAAACATATAACATATTTAGCCATTGCGTTACTCATGGTATCGTGTGGCGAAGAGGCTCAATTTGATGCACAAGGAACATTTGAGGCTACCGAGGTAGTTGTTTCGGCCGAAGGTGCAGGCAAAATTCTCAAATTTGATGTATCGGAAGGTTCAACCGTTGAAGCTGGCAAGCAAGTAGGAGTTATTGACAATATTCAACTCGATCTCAAACGCCAGCAATTAAAGGCTCAACAATCGGCGATACTTAATTCTCGCCCCGATGTAAAAAAACAAGTTGCTTCTCTTAAAAGTCAAATCTCAAAGCAAAAAGATGAACTCAAACGCGTGGACAATATGTTGCGCGACGGCGCTTCTACTCAAAAACAACACGACGACATAGAGGCACACATACGCGTGCTTGAGAGCCAATTAGAAGCCACACTCTCTAACCTCAACAACACAAACTTAACTATCAAAGACAATTCTACTGCATTGGATATTCAGATTGCAGCGCTTGATGACCAAATTGCGAAATGCAACATCTCATCGCCCATTAATGGCACTGTATTGGTCAAATATGTCGAAAGCGGCGAACTTGCCACAGTGGGTAAACCTCTCATGAAGATTGCCGACCTTGAAAATGTGTATCTTCGTGCTTACTTTACATCGGATCAATTGGCCGACATTAAACTCGGTGATACTGTTACTGTCACTGCCGACTTTGGTGGCGACAAACGATATGACTACAAAGGTCGCATCACATGGATTTCTTCAGAAAGCGAATTCACTCCTAAAACCATTCAGACCAAAGATTCTCGCGCCAATCTTGTTTATGCAGTTAAGATTGCTGTTAAAAATGATGGTCGCATTAAAATAGGTCTTACAGGCGAAGTGAAGTTATAACATGAATGCCATAGAGATACATAATTTGTCAAAAAGTTATGGCAAAGTGCAAGCCCTCAAAAACATTTCGTTTGAGGTGCAACAAGGCGAGCTCTTTGGGCTTATAGGCCCCGACGGCGCTGGAAAAAGCACACTTTTTCGCCTTCTCACCACTCTACTCAACCCCGACGAAGGGAGCGCCAAAATTGATGGGCTCGACATGGTAAAGGACTATCGTTTGATTCGTTCGAGAGTGGGCTACATGCCTGGCCGATTCTCACTATACCCCGACTTGTCGGTTGAAGAGAATTTGCAATTTTTTGCCGCATTGTTTGGCGTAAAAATTGAGGACTCCTACGACCTCATTGCACCTATTTACTCACAAATTGAGCCATTTCGCACTCGTAAAGCCGGCAAACTATCGGGTGGTATGAAACAAAAACTTGCTCTCTCTTGCGCATTAATTCATCGTCCAAGCGTTTTATTTTTAGATGAACCCACAACTGGTGTTGATGCCGTTTCGCGCAACGAATTTTGGGATATGCTTGCCACTCTTAAAACTCAAGGCATCACTATTTTTGTCTCCACCCCTTACATGGATGAGGCTAGTCGATGCGACCGCATTGCTCTTTGTAATGAGGGGAGCATATTGAGCATTGACACGCCACAAGGCATTGTTCAGCATTTTGACGCCCCTATCTACGGCATAAGGGCAAACAATATGCTCGCGTTATTAGAATCGGCTCGCAATGCTCAAGGAGTGATTGATTGTTACCCATCGGGCGAATGGCACCACTTGGTTGCAAACACCAATTTTGATGTGAGCAAATTTGAATCAGAATTTAATCACATGGATGATTTTATCATAAAATCAATCGAACCCACTATCGAAGATGTGTTTATTAAATTGATGAAAAGATGAGCGACATAGTAATATCGGTAAAAAACCTCACCAAGCAATTTGGCAACTTCGTGGCGGTCGATAACATTTCGTTTGATGTGCAACGAGGAGAGATTTTTGGTTTTCTTGGAGCAAATGGAGCAGGAAAAACTACTGCAATGCGCATGCTATGTGGGTTAAGTTATCCCACATCGGGCAGTGGCACTGTTGCAGGTTATGATGTGATGCGAAACGGCGAGCAAATTAAACGCCACATAGGATACATGAGCCAACGATTTTCGCTATATAACGACCTCACTGTGTTGGAAAACATGCGCCTATTTGCCAGCATTTATGGCCTTTCAAAAAAGCATACCGAAGAGCGCGCAACCGAGTTACTTAATCAACTCAACTTTATGTCGGAGCGCAATACTCTTGTAGGGTCATTACCACTAGGATGGAAACAAAAACTATCGTTTGTAATTGCTACAATTCACCATCCCGATGTAATTTTTCTCGACGAGCCCACCGGTGGAGTTGATCCCATTACTCGCCGCCAGTTTTGGGAACTAATATATAAAGCCGCCGAAAATGGAACAACTATATTTGTCACCACTCACTACATGGATGAAGCCGAGTATTGTTCACGGGTGTCAATAATGGTTGATGGCAAAATATGTGCTCTCGACACGCCTACACGCCTCAAAGAGCAATATAGCGCCAACTCGATGGATGAGGTATTTCGCACATTGGCTCGAGGAGCAAAGAGAGGAGGATAATTGTCATGAAAGGGAATTTTGGATCATTCGTAAAAAAAGAGTCGTTGCACATTCTTCGTGACAAACGCACTATGCTCGTCGTTATGCTCATTCCAGTCGTGCTAATGTTGCTATTTGGCTTTGCTATTTCAACCGAGGTAAATAATATAAATGTGGCAGTAGTGGCATCTAATCGCACCGATGGGGTGAAAGATGCCGTAGAGCAAATTTCACAAAACGAATATTTCACTTTTTGTGGATACATATCACCCGACCAAATAGACTCCAAATTACGATCAAGCGAGGTTGGCGCTGTCGTAGTATTTGCAGCCGACTATGACCGTCGTGTTGAGCAAGCCTCTAAGGGAATCCCGTCAAAGCCACTCATTCAATTGATTGTTGACGCCTCAAATGTAAACACAGCCGGCTCGGCTACAGCCTACCTGCAGAATATCTTGCTCAAATCTGATGCGCAACAAGCAATGTTTGAAACTCGCATGTTATTTAATCCGCAATTAAAAAGTGCTTATAACTTCGTTCCAGGAATTATGGGTCTCATCTTCATTCTTGTGTGTGCAATGATGACATCGGTATCTATTGTTAGAGAGAAAGAAGTGGGCACAATGGAGGTTTTACTCGTTTCACCCGTTCGCCCTGTAAAAATCATTTTTGCCAAGATGATTCCTTATTTCACGATTTCGTGCATAGTGCTTGTAATGATTCTTCTACTTGCTCGATATTTGCTTGGGGTTCCAATGTCGGGCGGCATTTGGGGCATATTTTCTTTGTCACTGCTTTACTTGGTGCTATCACTTTCTCTTGGGCTACTTATTTCAACCATTGCCCAAACCCAAATAGCAGCATTATTGATGTCGGCAATGGTGTTAATGATGCCCATCTTAATGCTTTCGGGGCTATTATTCCCCATCGAGAACCTCCCATCATTTTTCCAAGTATTATCAAATATTATCCCTGCCCGATGGTATATTGATGCCATGCGCAAAATGATGATACAAGGCGATGCCATCACGGCTGTTTGGCACAATTGTGCTATTTTGCTCGGCATGACCATCGCCTTATTAGGCATATCTCTCAAAAAGTTCAACGACAAACTCGAATAGCCCTATGAAAGTATTTATAGCGTTGTTACAAAAAGAATTTCTTCAAATTCGACGCAATTCATTCCTCCCACGATTGATCATTGCGTTCCCCATATTGGTAATGCTTCTGATGCCTCTCATCATGACTATGGATGTGAGAAATGTCAATATTGCAATTGTTGACCTCGACCATTCATCGACATCTCATCGCATTGCGTCGCATATTAATGCCTCGGAGTATCTCTCGTTAGCACAATCTACTGCCGAATATCCTCTTGCATTAGATGCATTAAAACATGGAGATATTGATATTATTGTTCAAATTCCCAACAATTTTGAACGCGATATGACCATCTCAACTCCCGAGCGCATAAGCATCACTGCCAATGCCGTAAATGCCACCAAGGGGAGCATGGGCTTGCAATATACCGTTCAAACTATAGCCAAAGCTTTGGCCGAACTTCAATGTGAGAAAAGTCCCATAAATGTTCAAGAATTGCTCACTGTCGAGAATAGATATAATCCCACTTTAAATTATAGGTATTATATGATTCCAGCCTTGATGATTATTTTGTTTATTCTCATATGCGGATTTCTCCCTGCGTTGAGCATCGTGGGCGAAAAAGAGAGTGGCACAATTGAACAAATAAATGTCACCCCTATCTCAAAATTAACTTTTACGCTATCAAAACTTGTCCCCTACTGGATTATAGGACTATTTGTTGTAACGGTGGCCATGATTGTAGCACGATTAGTTTATGGTCTCTCGCCTGTAGGGTCGGTTGCGACAATATACTTTGGGGCAATATTGTTTATTTTCACCATCTCGGGTTTTAGCATCACTATTGCCAACTTTTCCGACACTATGCAACAAACGATGTTTGTAATGTTCTTTTTCGTTATGATATTCATGTTGTTGAGTGGGCTTCTCACCCCCATCGACTCCATGCCACAATGGGCACAGCGTTTCACGCTATTGCTTCCTCCTCGCTATCTCGTTGAGATATTGCGCTCGGTATATCTCAAAGGGACAACCTTCATTGAACTATGGCCCAACTTTGTTGCATTAGGCATTTTTGCCATATTTTTCAATACACTTGCAGCACTCACCTACAAGAAACAAGCATAGCAAAGTATGCCACTCATGCCATTTGTCGTTGATTGATTTTGTGGGAACCTATTTTTTCATTAGTTTTGCATAAAATAATACTAACAAAATCATGAAACTACCCCGTATCAATCTACTCACTCGCATATTAATTGCTATAATACTCGGTATAGGTGCCGGCATAGTGTTTCCCCATGCGTTGGCTCGTGTATTTGTGACTTTTAATGGCATTTTTAGCGAACTACTTGGTTTTTGCATTCCTCTGATTATAATAGGCTTTGTAGCCCCAGCAATTGCCGACATCGGTTCTCGAGCCGGAAAAATGCTTTTTGTCACCACGCTTATCGCTTATGGAATGACTCTATTTGCCGGATTTAGTTCATATTTTGTAAGCGACACATTTTTCCCCTCACTCATATCAGCACAAATCGGAGCCAATGAGATTGCACAAGATGCCTCTCTTACACCTTATTTCTCAGTAAAAATTCCTCCTTTGATGAATGTGATGACTGCTCTTGTATTAGCATTCACTTTAGGGCTCGGTTGCGCTAAAATCAAAGGAGAAACTCTTCGCAATGCCATAAATGATTTTCGTGACATTATTAACCTTGTCATATCAAAGGTAATTATACCATTATTACCCGTTTACATTTTCGGGATTTTCCTTAACATGACCATTTCGGGACAAGTGGGAGGCATCATCATCACATTTGCTAAAATCATTGCTGTAATATTTGCTCTACATATCGGCATCCTAATTTTGCAATATTGTATTGCTTCACTTTTCAGTGGCAAAAATCCGTTTAAATCGCTTGCAACGATGATGCCGGCCTATTTTACAGCTCTCGGCACTCAATCATCGGCAGCAACTATTCCGGTAACTCTTCGCCAATCAATAAAAACCGGAGTAAATGAAGATGTAGCCGGATTTGTAATACCTCTTTGTGCAACTATTCACATGAGTGGAAGTACTCTTAAAATCGTGGCTTGCGCCATGGCATTAATGATAACAAATGGGATGGTTTATGATTTTTCAATGTTTGCCGGCTTCATCAGTATGCTTGGTATCACTATTGTCGCTGCTCCCGGAGTGCCCGGTGGTGCAATCATGGCTTCACTTGGGTTACTCTCTGCTATGCTCGGATTTAGCGAAGCCGACAATGCATTGATGATAGCCCTCTACATTGCAATGGATAGTTTCGGCACTGCATGCAATGTGACCGGAGATGGTGCAATCGCACAAATAATCAATCGTATTTTCAAAAAATAGATTCCCAATTATTTCTTTAATAATATAATAAGAGGCAGACTTGTCGGTCTGCCTCTTATTGTACAAATATTGTTTATGGTAATTATTCAAACTTAGACCAATCGGTGTTGCGCATATCGCCCGATGCAGCAAACTCGGTGTGGAATGCAAGTGCTGCATTGAGAGAGTGAGGAGTTTGTCCACCTTTACCCATTTTGAGATAATCCCAAAGTAGTTGTTTGTATTCGGGGTGAACACAGTTTTCGATAACTGTTTCAGCACGTTGAACAGGATCTTTACCACGAAGGTCGGCAATACCTTGGTCAGTGATAAGCACGTCAACAGAATGTTCGCTATGATCAAGGTGAGAAACCATAGGCACCACATTACTAATCAAGCCACCCTTAGTCACTGAAGGACAACTGAAGATTGAAAGATAAGCGTTGCGAGTAAAGTCACCAGAGCCGCCAATACCGTTCATCATTTTTGTACCAAGCACATGAGTAGAGTTGATATTACCGAAGATATCGGCTTCGAGCGCAGTATTCATTGTAATAAGACCGAGACGACGCACGATTTCAGGGTTGTTTGAAATTTCACCCGGACGAAGGAGTATCTTATCGTGGAAGAAATCCATATTGTTAAACACACGATCCATTGCATCGTCAGAGAATGTCAAAGAGCAAGTACTAGCAAATTTACATTTTCCGATTTCCATCAATTCCACAACAGAGTCTTGGATAACCTCAGTGTACATTTCAAATTGAGGTATTTCTTTGCTTTCACCAAGCCCATGAAGTACTGCGTTTGCCACATTACCCACACCTGATTGCATAGGAAGGAATTCTTTAGGAAGACGACCGGCGCGCAATTCGGCAAGAAGGAAGTCGCACACATTTGCGCCGATTTGCATTGTAGTTGCATCAGGCTCGGTAAATCCTTTTACACCATCTTTAGCCGAAGTTTTAACAACTCCCACGATTTTAGCAGGATCAACTTTCAAGATAGGAGAACCGATGCGGTCGCTAGCCTTATAAATAGGAATTTCACGACGATAAGGAGGATCGGCAGGAAGATATACGTCATGAAGACCACGCAATGTTTTGGGTAGTGCATCATTAAGTTCAATAATGATTTTATTGGCAAGCATAGCAATTGTAGGAGCGATACCCATACCTGTACCTAACACAATTTCCCCGTTGTCGTTGATATCAGCAGCCTCTATAATAGCCACATCAAGTTTACCAAATACACCATAACGCATTTTTTGCGCTAATTCCGATAAGTGTAAATCAAAATAGTGAGCATCGTGAGCATTAAGACGCTTACGAAGATCGGGGCTACTTTGATAAGGTGTACGCATATTGATTGCATTAGCACGAGCAAGTGCACCATCAACATGGTCATTAGTTGATGCTCCGGTAAAAATATTCACTTTAAACTCGCGTCCTGCCTCATGTTCCTTTACAGCAATTTCAGCAAGAGCCTCGGTAACTACTTTAGGGGTTCCCGATGCGGTAAATCCCGAAAGACCTATACTATCACCATTTTTAATTTGCTCGGCAGCATCTTGTGCCGAAATAAAATTCAATGCCATTTTAGAAAAATGATTTAATGAAAGTTATATTAAAATTTTGTTTTTAAGATTTCACTATCTATTATCGCCCTTCTCCAACGCTCGGCATGTGCTTGTTCTTGTTCATCGGTCATTTCCGATTCCAAGATCGACGATTGAGTTGATGCAGGCTGATTGGTAACCGACTGTCCTTCTTGAAAATAAGCAGGAGGCATATTAGGTTTTACCGGTTCCGACTCAACAACATCGTCATAAAAAAACGGTGGAAATTCAGTCTTTGGACGTTTGGGTGGATGGGGCGTAGATTTCTTCGCTTGCTCCTTCTTTGCATCACCGATTATGGTCTTTACAATAAAGAACACAACTATTAAAATACCTATAATTAGTTTGGAAGTATCCACAGTTTTAGTAATTTTGTACAAATTTAGATAATTCTCTTTTCAAATACAAAGTTTTCATACTTTCTTTTTGTTATCAAGTAGAGAAATTTCATCGTTTTGAATAAATTATTATGACTGAAATCAAAAATGAATCTATAAACGCAACTACCGACCGCCATCTATTCATCGAAACGTATGGTTGTCAAATGAATGTTGCCGACAGCGAAGTTGTTGCATCAATTATGGGAATGGCCGGATATGCCATTACAGAAAAAATTGAAGATGCCGATGCTATACTCCTCAACACCTGTTCAATACGAGACAACGCCGAACAAAAAATCGTGTCACGTCTTCAATATCTCGCATCTTTGCGACGCAAAGGACACAAAATTATTATTGGGGTCATTGGCTGTATGGCTGAACGTGTGAAAGATTCATTGATCAATGAACATGGTGTCGATCTCGTTGCCGGTCCCGATTCATATCTTGACCTCCCCAACCTATTCGCATCGGTTGAGGCTGGAGAAAAAGCAATAAATGTAGAATTAAGCACCACCGAAACATATCGCGATATTATTCCCTCGCGTATAACAGGCAATCGAGTGAGTGGATTTATCAGCATCATGCGTGGATGTAATAATTTCTGCTCTTACTGCATCGTGCCCTACACTCGTGGACGCGAACGTAGCCGCGAAGCACAAAGCATACTTAACGAACTTGCCGACCTTCGTGCCAAAGGGTTTAAAGAGGTCACCCTTCTCGGTCAAAATGTCAATAGTTATAACTACAAAGATGCCGAAGGAAACACTACTGACTTTGCATCGCTATTGGCTATGGTAGCCGAAGCGGCTCCCGATATGCGTGTGCGTTTCACAACCTCTCACCCAAAGGATATGAGCGATGAAATCATTGCCACTATTGCTCGTTACCCCAATGTGTGTAACCACATTCACCTTCCGGTACAATCGGGAAGCAACTCGGTACTTAAAGATATGAACCGCCGATACACTCGCGAGTGGTATCTCGACCGCATCGCAGCCATTCGTCTCGCCATACCCGATTGTGGCATTTCTACCGATATGTTCACCGGTTTCTATAACGAGACCGAAGATGATTTCCAACTCACTCTCGACCTTATGCGTGAAGTGGGATTTGATGCTTCGTTTATGTTTAAATACTCTGAGCGTCCCGGCACAATGGCTTCGAAACACATGCCCGACAATGTGCCTGAAGATGTGAAAATCGATCGTCTCAACCGCATGATTGCTCTTCAAAACGAACTTTCGCTTGAGTCAAACCGCAAAGACATAGGTAAAGAATTTGATGTGTTGGTCGAAGGTGTTTCAAAACGCAGCAAAGAGCAATTTGTGGGTCGCACTCAACAAAACAAAACATGTGTGTTCCCTCGTGGCAACTACCGCATTGGCGACATTGTTAATGTGCGTGTGCTCGAAGTATCTTCAGCAACACTTATCTGCGAATTGATTGAGAATTAATAATTAGCCAACGCTAATTATGCATTATGAACTACACATTATAAATTATGAAAGAGGTGCTATGGAATAGAAATTACATAGCAGTGTGCACCGCCAACTTTCTACTCTTTTTTGCATTCTACTTGTTGTTGCCGATGCTACCGCTATATCTGCGCGACACTTTTTGTGCCGATAAGCAGTTGATAGGCATTATCCTATCGGGCTACACAATCACAGCCCTATTGATTCGTCCGTTTGGAGGTTTTATCGTTGATAGTTTTCCTCGCAAACGAGTATTGCTCATTTGCTATTTCTTGTTTTTCATATTCTTTGCCGGATATATCGTTGCCGGCACAATATTATTGTTTGCCATAATTCGAAGCATGCATGGATTTGCTTTTGGAGCAGTCACTGTTGCCAACAGCACTATGGCTATCGATGTGCTACCCTCCTCTCGTCGCAACGAGGGGATTGGATATTATGGTGTGAGCAACAACCTTGCGATGGCAATAGGACCATCGATTTCGATGTATCTCTACGACCACCACATTGATGCCAATGTGATATTTACAATCTCACTCGTGGCTGCTGCAATCGGCCTACTATGTAATGCTTCGGTAAAAGCCCCGGCCAAAGAGCAGTTCAAAGGGAAACAGCCGATATCGCTTGATAGATTTATTCTCACCAACGCCACTCCCGAGGCATTAATGGTAATATTCTTTTCTTTCTCTTATGGTATTCTTTCAACCTATCTAGCAATATATGGCAAAGACGAAGTGGGCATTGAAGGTGGTAGTGGATTATTCTTCACCCTACTTGCCATCGGACTTATTTCGGCTCGAATATTCTCGGCTCAATGGGTTAAACGCGGACAATTGACTCGCAACATCGGAGCAGGGATGATTATCACAATCATCGGGTTCTCGCTATTCACCTTTTGGCGCGACATTACAGGCTTCTACCTATCTGCCCTTGTGCTTGGCGCCGGTTACGGAGCGATGTGTCCCTCATTTCAAGCCGTATTTATCAACCTCGCGCACAATAACCGCCGTGGCACTGCCAACTCCACATATCTCACCTCATGGGATTTAGGTTTAGGCGTAGGAGTGCTCATAGGGGGAGCCATTGCCGAGCAATGGTCCTACCACACCGCCTATATCATAGCTGTAGCAGTGTGCATCATAGGCGCCCTCACCTTCTTCAACCACACTGCCACGCATTTCAATAAGAATAAATTGAGGTAAATCTCCTTACACAAATAGTTCGGTTGGCTTCATTTCTAAAAAATCTTCAATAGGAATCCCATCTGTCCCTATTGTAAAAAGTGAAGTTGGTCTATATTTTTCGTTAAATATAGACATTCCTTTATTTGTTGAATCTTTACCACTTTTTACTTCTATTGCCACCACTTTTGAGCCTTTTTGGATTACAAAATCCACCTCTTGGCTATTTTCATTCCAATAATACAACTTATAATCATTTACTTTAGAGTGATTCAATAGATGCGTTCCCACCACCGATTCAAATATACGTCCCCATAATTTAGGGTTATCTTTTGCCTCTCTAAAATTTAGTTCACTTTGCGCACTTAACAACGCATTGTTATAAACTTGAAACTTTGGTTTTGATGCTCGCTTACGAATTATATCACACGCATATTTATCTATTCCACACAAAAGCCCTGCTGTATCCAACATTTTCAGATAGTTACTTAATGTGGTTATATTACCACGTTCCATTAATTCTCCTTGAATTTTAGTAAGTGATAATATCTGCGACGAATAAGAACATCCTATTTCAAACAAACGATGCAACAACACGGGCTTATCTATCCTCGTAAGCATAAGTATATCCTTTGAGATACTCGCCTCAATAAGCGAGTTCTTCACATATCGTTTCCACCGTTCCTCATCATTAATCAATGACGCAGCACCAGGATATCCTCCAAACCAAATATACTCATCAATGCTCCAGCCAAATGCATCCTTCATCTCTTTATACGACCAATGAGGTATATATATCGATTCAAATCGTCCGGCTAACGATTCAGAAAGTCCTTTTTGAATAAGCAATGATGACGAGCCCAATATTACCAATTTTATGGGCACATCGTTAAATGTATCTAAATCCCACTCTTTTTTAATTACTTCACTCCAGTTCTCTATCTTTTGCACCTCATCAATCACCAATAATAGTTCTTGCTTATGCTGCGAATATTGCAATCTGGCATCTGACCAAATCTTTCTTAACCACATTGCATCTACCCCTAAAATATCATCGGCAGTTTCAAATATATATGGTTGGGTAATATTTGACAAAACTTGTTTTATAAGTGTTGTTTTCCCCACTTGACGAGGACCATATATCACTTGAATAAACTTTCGAGGCTCATCAACCCTACTCTTTATTTCCTGAAAATAAAACCGTTGTATCATATCCATATTTTTTATTAAGGCAACTAAATATTTTTATTAGGTATATCTAATAATTTTATTAGGCAAAACTAATAAAAAATATATTATAATCAAAATATTAAACCCAAAATCCACTAAATAAGAGTTTTATTTCTCATATTCAGCACTAAAAAACATGGCAGTGTGCATCATAGGCGCCCTCACCTTCTTCAACCACACTGCCACGCATTTCAATAAAAATAAATTGAGGTAAAAAAATGGTGAGCAGTGCTCACCATTTTTCTATATTTTGGTTTAAAAATCAAATCCGAATATAAAACTTAAACCATGATTTTTTACTTCATCGGGAAATTTGTCATAAGGATCCCATTGATAGTGGTTTGCTGTGTTTTGTTGCAATGCATAGCCAATTCCTACATTCAACCCCACTTTTCGTGTTAACCCAAATCGGCAGCCTATACTTGGGGCAAAATATACCCCTTTCATATATCCAATGCTATTATAACCCACTTTGACATCTATAAAAGGGGTTATATTGCCTATTAATGGCGACACTCTAACATTGGCAAATATCGGCACCGTAACCCACGTTTTCGCCGTATAACAATCAAACGAAACTCCAGCTCCCACAAAGAGATAAGGATTAAACTGATATCCATGCGATGTAACCCAATTAATTTTGTTTGAATCATATCCACTTATATCTTTAGCAAGCCCTGTCATTCCTACATTAACAGTATATCCAAAATCAATAAATCCCTTATATCCTCGCTTTATACCATAATCTTGAGCAAATGTCCCAAATGAAAGGCCGAGGATTAATGCCAATGCTACTATAACCTTTTTCATATCTATTAAATTTAATGTTTATAAGATCTTTGTTTTTTAATGATTGTTTTTGCAAAATAAAGAAATATTTTCATTAAACACAAATAAAATTAATCCCATTTTTATAGGGGGAGGATAATTAACCGAATACCAAAACATTAACCCTTTCGATACTAATATAAAACAATAATAGGGAAACATTCCTATTGAGTTGTTCCCCTATTGTAGTAATTCGTATAATTCTAAATGGTGTGTCCCGGGATATTCTACATTGAGAACTTTACACCTGCAAAATAGGTGCGTGGGGCTGTAGGGCCATAGAAATAGCCAGAGTCACGGTATCCACCACAATCAAGGTCTTTTTGGAATGCATTAAAGATGTTTTTAACACCTGCACTCACTTGCATACTTAAACGGTTATTTAGAGGGATGGTGTAATTGAATTTCACATTAAAATCAAAAAAGTCGGGAGTGTGAACCAATTCATCTTGAGTGATATATGTGTCGAAGAACGGATCATCTTCGGGTACTTCGCCCGGCGAGTAGTGAGGCACATACATGCGACCGGTATAAACACCTGACAAAGCCCAATCAAATCGACGGAATGGCGAACCACTCAAAGTAAAATATCCATAAAGATTAGGTGTACGCATCATGTTTTTAGTAGGAGCAACCGATGGGTCTTCACTCCATTGTTCAGACTCTTTATAACGACTGCGTTGCCATGTCGCACCAAGTTGCAATGCAATATCGTTGCCATGTGCAATCTTAAAGTCAAGATTGGCACCATACACATGCGCTCCACTTCCATTGCGACGTTCCAAAAGAGCATTTCCTTGTTCATCATACCCTTTATCTTCGAGCACAAATACATCATTGAGCGTAGTATAAAATCCTTCAAGCAACACATTTGCTTGCCAATGACCAAAATTGCAAACCCAGTCAATCGAACCACTAAATGAGTTAGATTTTTCGGGATCAAGCCCTTCGGCAAGTTGAATCAATGTACCTTCGCCACCCACTGCCGTGATATGGAGATCCTCGTCATATGCTTGTGGTGCACGGAAACCGGTTGACCATGTAGCACGAGCTTGGAATTTATCGGTAGGCTTATACATCAAATTTACACGAGGGCTTAAAATGGGGTTATCAATGAGGTTGTGATTATCTAATCGCAAGCCGGCAAGTAATGTAAAGTGATTCATTTTCCATTCGTTTTGCAAAAATGCGCCAAAGATTCTCACATCTTGTTTCATATCACGACCATAACCCACCATCACATCGTGCATTGAGTTACTTTGATATTCCATTCCGGCAGTGAATGTAGCCGGAGCAAACACTACTTTATCATAATTACCGGTATACATACCACCTGCCACCCATGTAAGGTCATCGGTTTTTCCGTATGCATCAGGGTTTTGTTGTGCACCATAATAACTATTACGATCAATATCTTGGATTGATGTATAAACCGACATTCGATGTTTATACTCATTCCATGATTGCTCATAGTTTACACCTCCACTATTTATCACGTGGCGTGTTTGTTCGGTGATATCGGTTTGAAATGGTTCAAGATCAAACTTATTACCTCCTCGACGGAACTCATTGGTTGTGTGGTATTCCAAACTCAAACGACTGAACATTGTTGGACGATAATAAGCATTAAACCCGAAAGAATTGAGATTAAGTTTTCCTACTTCAGAAAACTCGTCGCCATTAGCGTCATAAGGGTTACGATTACGATATGTTTCATATAATGCTATACCATATCTATTATCATCTGACACCAAAGAAGCATTGGCATTTACAACCTCTTCCCATGCATCGCCATTCATATTTGAGATTGTCGTACCCACACTAAACGAGTTATTAATCGGGTCTTTTGTGATGATATTGATTGTTCCTCCCACTGCATTTGCACCAAAGAGAGCCGAACCGCCACCACGCACCACTTCGATACGATCAATCATATTTACAGGGATTTGTTCAAGAGCATACACTCCCGATAATGCACTTACCACAGGGCGGCTATTAATCAACACCTGCGAGTATGGACCTTCAAGACCATTGATGCGAACTTGAGGGAAAGCACAATTTTGGCAACTATTTTCCACTCTCAATCCCGATTGGAAATTGAGAGATTGAGCCAAGTCGGTTGAATTTGTACGTTCAAATAATTGTTGATTTAAGATATTAACTACTACCGGAGCCTCACAACGACGCACTGCATTGCGCGATGCCGACACAACAACATCATCTAATTGAACACTACTTGCATCAAGTTCAATATCAAGATGTTTAAATTCGTGATCTTTAACTTCTACTATAACCTCCTTTGTAGCATATCCCATACACTGAACTCGCAATGTGTAACGACCATCACGCAAGTTTTCAATAAAGAATTCTCCTCCATCTCCGGCCGATACTCCATCGGATGTTTCTACTACAAAGATTGTTGCAAAAGGTATCTCTTCATGCGTTCCATATTCAAAGATATGTCCTGAAATAGCATTACGTTTGTACTTATCTTTGTTTTCACCATGAGGATGATTATGACTATGGTTATGGTGATCTCCGTGCCCTACTGCACCCATTGTGATATATGCGCCTATTACCATAGACACACATACCATAATTATTTTCTTCATTTGATTTTATGTAATTACAGGTTGTTAAAAAACTTTTAAAAGTTAGTCTAGTTGGTATTTTAACAACACATAGGAGGTGCACGCAATAATACACATGCAACACACGCATTAATTACATTTGATTCATGATTTGAAATTTCAATCTCCTCTACACAATTATGAAAGACATTAACTTCATCATAAGAAGTATGTTCAACACCATTAAAAGTGCTTAACTGCCCAATGGCAACAATTTGTGAAGAAGAGTGAGAGTGATTACTACTTGTAAAAGGGTGAGAGTGGGCAACTGCAACGCCATCAACCACGTGAGTGTGCACAAATAATGTGACACTTGCTTGATAACTCATAAACAATGCCAATAAAAGCAGAGTTTTGAGTAAATTTTGGCGTTGAGAGTTCATATTATTTAAATCTATTCTAAATAAATCGGGTGCAAAGTTACATTTTTTTTATCATTTTTACAATAAAAACTCTTGACAACGGCTACTGAATGTATTAAATTTGCAAAATATTAGGTAAAATGGGATTTTATATCTACGACCGAAGAAACAAATAAACTTTATGAGCAAAAAAAGTAAATCGGGCATCTCAACTTTTAGCGCGCAAATAACATCTACCATAAGTGTTGCATTAGTCCTTTTAATATTAGGTATTGTGGCATTTATGGGAATTGCGGCACGAGGTATAACCAATGACATAAAACAGAATATAGGATTTGTTACGATGCTAACCGACAGCATTTCAGAGACGGAAATAAATGGTTTAAAACAAAAATGGGCCAAGGCTCCCTATGTAGCCAGCCAGAAATTCATCTCGGCAGAAGAGGCTTTAAAGCAAGAATCGGAACGATTGGGCGAAGACATCATTGAAATGATGGCTGGAGTAAATCCATACCAACCCGAATTTGAAATAAAAGTAAAACCACAATATGCATCACGCGATAGCATAGAAAAAATCACAGCATCACTCATAGGTGTTAAGGGTATTGAAAATGTTGTTACCGATTCAACAATGGCTGATGAAATAAACACAAGTGTAAACAATATCATATTGACACTTGGAATTGTTGCCATTGCGTTATTACTAATTTCTTTCGTTTTGATTAATAATTCGGTAAGACTCACAGTCTATTCAAAGCGTTTCATCATCCACACGATGAAACTTGTAGGTGCAACCGGTGGATACATTCGTCGACCATTTATCATCAATAACATATTACATGGAATATTTGCAGCAATAATTGCCAATATAATCCTTGCTGCATCGTTGTATTATCTTCACACAATTGATTATTCTGTAAGCAACACTATTTCATGGATTGACGCATCATACGTATTTGGTGCTCTACTTATCATTGGCATTTTCATCTGTGCAATGGCTGCATTATTTGCAACCAACAAATATTTACGCACCAGTTATGATGATATGTTTAAATAATCATGCTAAAATTTTAAGACTCATTTATAATGAAACAAAAAACGACCAAAACAATTAAGCCAACAACAAGCGAAAAGCAACGCGTAATTTTCCCTCTACACCGAATCAACCTCATATTAATGGCTATTGCCGGTGTGATGATTATTCTAGGATTTATATTAATGTGTGGCGATAGTTCTTCAATGGAAGAGTTTAACCCCGACATTTTCAGCGCTCGTCGCATTGTTGTAGGTCCAACAATTGCCTTTCTTGGGTTTATCTTCATGGGTGTAGGCATTATCTATCGTTCAAAAAAAGAAGATAAAGCATAATGGATATTCTCGATTCTATTATCATCGCTATCGTTGAAGGGTTAACCGAATTTCTTCCGGTATCTTCAACCGGTCACATGATTATTGCTCAAAATATCCTCGGCGTAGAAAGCACCAACTATGTTAAAGCATTTACTTTTATCATTCAATTTGGTGCTATTCTATCGGTTGTGTGGCTTTATTGGAAACGATTCTTCCAACTCAACCACACTCCTGCTCCCGAAAGCGCCGGTTGGATTAAACGCTTTTTACACAAATACGATTTTTATTGGAAACTATTCATCGCATTTATTCCGGCTGCCGTATTTGGCTTGCTGTTTAGTGATGCGATAGATGCCATGCTTGAAAAAGTGTGGGTTGTAGCCGTAACCCTTGTCATTGGTGGGATATTCATGTTATTCTGTGATAAAATATTCAACAAAGGTAGCGAAGACACAAAAATGACTGAAAAACGAGCATTAATGGTGGGGCTTTTTCAATGCATCTCAATGATTCCCGGTGTGTCACGTTCGATGGCGACCATCGTTGGAGGTATGGCTCAAAAGATGACTCGCAAGGCAGCAGCCGAATTCTCATTCTTCCTTGCAGTCCCTACTATGCTCGGAGCAACCGTATATAAATGTTATAAACTCATTAAAGAAGACCCGAGCATTATTACCGATAACATGACTACTCTCATTATTGGCAATGTTGTAGCATTTATCGTAGCTGTTCTCGCTATTAAATTCTTTATCAATTTTGTATCAAAGCATGGGTTTAAAGCATTTGGTTGGTATCGAATAATTATAGGTGGAGCCATTCTCATTATGATTGCTTGTGGCATAGATCTACAAATTATGTAATAAATCTCATCCATTCTGATTATGTTCAATCCATTAGAAGGAGAAATATTATATCTTGACAAGCCTCTTCATTGGTCATCGTTTGATGCAGTGAAGCGTGTGCGTGGCATCATGGCACGCCGTCTCAAAATCAAAAAAATGAAAGTGGGACACGCCGGCACTCTTGACCCACTTGCTACAGGTGTGATGATTGTTTGCACCGGTCGAGCCACCAAACGCATTGATGAACTGCAAGCCCATACCAAAGAATATGTAGCGACTATTGCATTAGGCGCAACGACTCCGTCTTTTGACCTCGAGACCGAAATTGATGCAACCTACCCCACCGAGCACATCACTCGCGAAATGGTAGAAAATGTGTTAACAAAATTTACCGGTCGTATTGAACAGATACCTCCGGCTTTCTCGGCATGTAAAATTGATGGTAAGCGCGCTTACAAGATGGCTCGCAAAGGGAAAGAGGTAGAACTCAAAGCAAAGATTCTCGTAATTGATGAGATTGAGTTACTTGAATATTCACAACAAAGCATTGTGGTGAGAGTCGTGTGTAGCAAAGGTACATATATTCGAGCCCTTGCTCGCGACATTGGTCAAGCGCTTAATTCCGGTGGGCATCTCACGGCATTACGTCGCACTCGTGTTGGAGATGTAAGAGTCGAAGATTGTCTCACTGTTGATCAAGCAGTAGAAATGCTCAATAATATCGAAATTGTAATGCCCGAAGAAATTGGCAATAATTAAACAGAAAAATAAATTAAATCATATAATAAAATACATTAATTATGAAGTTATCACAATTTAAATTTAAACTTCCCGAAGAACTTATTGCACAAGAACCACTTCCCGGTCGTGATGATGCTCGACTCTTGGTTGTTAATCGCAAAACAGGGGAAATACAACATCAATATTTTAAAGATGTAATACAACACTTTAACGAAGGTGACATCTTCATTTTTAATGACACAAAGGTGTTCCCTGCTCGTCTATATGGGAATAAAGAGAAAACCGGTGCTCGCATTGAAGTATTCCTATTGCGCGAACTTAATCACGAACACAAACTATGGGATGTACTTGTTGAACCTGCTCGAAAGATACGCATCGGTAACAAACTTTACTTTGGCGAAGATGAATCAATGGTAGCCGAAGTTATTGACAATACTACATCGCGTGGTCGCACACTTCGTTTCCTTTTTGATGGCAGTCACGAAGAGTTTAAAGCCACTCTTTTCCGTCTTGGTCAAACTCCACTGCCCGACTACATCAAACGAGAGCCAAATGAAGATGATGCCGAAAGATATCAATGTATCTTTGCTAAAAATGAAGGAGCCGTTGTTGCCCCTGCTGCCGGATTACATTTCAGTCGCGAACTTTTGAAACGCATGGAAATTAAAGGTATTGAGCAAGGATTTCTTACTATTCATAGCGGTCTTGGCAACTTCCGTGAAATTGATGTGGAAGACCTCACAAAGCATCGCATGGACTCGGAACAAATGGCAGTTTCACCCGAACTTGTTGAACGCGTAAATGCAATTAAAGATGCAGAGCACAAAGTGTGTGCCGTAGGTACATCTGTTCTCCGTGGTATAGCAAGTGCTGTTTCTATGGGTGGACACATGAAAGTATATGAAGGATGGACCAACAAGTTTATATTCCCTCCTTACGACTTTACCGTTACCGATGCTCTTATCAGTAATTTCCATATGCCATTCTCTACTATGCTCATGATGGTTTCGGCATTTGGTGGATATGAGTTAACAATGGAAGCCTATGAGCAAGCCATCAAAGAAGGTTACCGATTCGGAGCATATGGTGATGCCATGCTCATTTTATAATATTCCATTATGATTATAAATGAACGAGATAGCCGTCACGAGCAAGTGCTCGCGGCGGCTCGTCAAATGATGACTGCAGCGCGTACTGCTCCAAAAGGCAAAGGCGTTGACATAATTGAGATTGCACTAATCGAAGGCAAGGATCTCATTACCTTATCCGACAAAATGATTGCTATGGTCGAAGAGCATAGCATGAAATTCTTTATACGTGATGCCGAAAATGTAACTCAAGCCGAATGTGTAATGTTAATTGGCACTCACACACTCACCCAAGGACTAAATTGTGCCCATTGTGGATATGCGACATGCGCCGAAAAACCTTGCGAAGTGCCTTGTGCAATTAACTCTATTGATGTAGGGATTGCTATTGGTTCAGCCTGCGCTATGGCAGCCGATTTGCGACTTGACACACGAGTTTTATTTTCAGCGGGATTAGCCGCACAACAACTTGACATTCTTAATGGATGTAAACAAGTGTTTGCAATAGCCATCTCAGCATCGTCTAAAAACCCATTCTTCGATCGCAAACCAAAAGAAGAAAACAAATTATAGGTAACACCATGGCCGATACGTTTTACACTCTTGATGCTCCTGCCGAAGGATTATATAAAGAGAAGATGAGCAAATTCATCTCCTTTGCAGTGCCGGTGACATCGGCTGTTGAGGCTAAAGAGGTTGTAGCCAAATATCAGAAAGAATATTTTGATGCTCGTCATGTGTGTTGGGCTTATATGATAGGCACTGCGCGAAATGAGTTTTTAAGCAACGATAATGGAGAACCAAGTGGCACTGCCGGCAAACCGATATTGGGTCAAATCAACTCATTTAATCTCACCAATATCGTTATTATCGTTGTCAGATACTTCGGAGGGATTAAACTCGGCACATCCGGTCTCATTGTTGCCTATCGTGAAGCAGCGCGCGAGGCAATTCTTGCAGGCAACATCATTGAATGTCACGAAATGACATCAATAACTTTTAATTTTCCATATCTCGCCATGAATGATGTAATGAAAGTGGTTAAAGACCCGGGGATTAAAATCTCCAACCAAGTATTTGACAATGCTTGCCAAATAACCGTAACCACTCGCCTTGATAATAGAGAAAATCTTGCAAATAGGCTTCTAGACATTGATGGTGTAACATTTAACGAATAAATATTTAATTCTATACATAAAGACCATGAAAAAATTATTATCACTTCTTATTGTCTTAATAGCATTTTCGACGACTGCTGCCGAAAAAAGCATTATCATTGATGGTAAAATTTCCAACTCAAAATTCTATCCCGGAACTATTCACGAATATAAAGTATATATTCCAAAACAATACGATGGTTCAAAACCTGCATGCCTATACCTAGGGCTTGATGGTATCCTTTATAATGCAACTGCCGTAATGGATACGCTTATTGCAAGTGGTGAGATGCCTGTAACAATCGGCGTTTTTGTAAAGCCGGGGCGCATTGCAAACGACAGCACTGTAATTCGCTATAATCGCAGCAACGAGTTTGATCGCATTGATGACACATTCGCTCGTTTTATTGAAACAGAACTACTCCCAACAGCAGAGAAACATAACCTTGCCGATGGTCGCACGATAAAAATATCTAAAGATCCTAACGACCGTGCAATCTCGGGAGCAAGTAGTAGTGGCATTGCATCGTTTAATGCAACATTCTTGCGTCCCGACCTTTTTAGTCGCATATACACCACTTGTGGCACATTCGTATCAATGCGTGGTGGGCATGAATACCCTGCATTAATTCGCAAATATGAACCTCGTCCTATGCGTGTTTATATACATGATGGCTCAAATGATGCGTGGAACCCTCTATTCGGGCATTGGTATGAACAAAATATTCTTGTTGCATCAGCGCTCGAATTCGCAGGATATGAATATAAAGCAGTGTGGGATGATGGAAACCACAGCATCAAAAATGGGTCTAAACTCTTCCCTGATGCAATGCGCTATCTGTGGAAAGACTATCCCACTCCAGTAAAAGCAGGAAAAAGCCAAAACAATATGTTCCAAGCCATTCTCCTTGATGGCGAAAATTGGAATACATATAATGGCAAAATGCCTAAAACAACAATTAAATCGGCGACTTCGCCCGATGGCAAATTATTTACTGAAACCGAACCTCATTCTGATTGGCTCGTAAGTTATACTATTGACGAAAAAGGGGAAAAATCCAATCGTCAACAATATTATTGGTTGCATAACACCTTACACCAATATTACGACATCATAGGAATGCTCTATGCTACCGACGGCAATCTTTATGTAGCGACCAAGATGGGAATTCAAGTGTGTGATCATAGTGGTCGTGTGCGTGCGATTCTCCCCTATCCTACTGCCAACAACATTGTCTCATTTGCTTTTGAAGGCAATAACCTATATGTTAAAGATATCAACGGAAAAATCTTCATTCGCAAGATTAACGCCACAGCCCACCCACAAGGTGCACCTAATATAACCTATAAATCACAAGGCGAAGGATAATAATCTCTTTAAATACATAAAAAAGCAACCTTTATACAAGGTTGCTTTTTTATGCTCATTCAAGCATTACTGATTGAAACTTATTTTTCTACTTCACAATGACCTTAGTCACTTTGCCTTCAACTCGTACAAGGTACACCCCAGACTGACAACTTACAAAAGTTTCATTCTGACTAACAAGAACTCCTTGTATATCAAACACTTCGATTGATTTTGCTTCGCCTACAATTTCGATACAATCGTATCCTGCTATAACAATCGTCCCTTCATCTTCAATATAATCAACTCCTGTAAGAGCCTTCACTTCAAATGTGTACATTGTAGCAAGTTGACCGGGCACATACTGATAAATGTTTACCGTTTTATCAGCATTTACCTCTGCAATAATACAATTCGCATTAGGAGATACTGCAGTTGACGTAAGTTCTTCTGTATGGGTAGCGACTACTACATTATTTGTCAAATCAACGATTTGGAAACCATCGCGATAAGCTGTCCCTATAGGTTCTACAGCGTAATACACATCGGCTAATTTGAAAACAGTGCCACCCTGTGTTGTAGTTATACCATTATCGGGATATGCGACAAACGAAGTACCGTCGTTATGGAAGAAATGCTTTTGACCACGCACACGCACTGCCACATCATTTGAAGTGTAATCATTGCTCAATGGCAACGCAAATGATTGACCATCGGCAGTGACTGCACCAACTGCTATCGCTTCAGCCGATTCTTGCACACCATTTTTAAATGTAATTTTAGCCACCGATGATGCACCACTTGGGAATAAGTATAATGCCCCACCATTGCCCATAATATTTCCTGAGGCCTTGCCGAGATATTGCATTTGCGCTGCTGTTACCCCCGAAGGCATTGTAATTGATAAGTCTTGCATAGCAGAACCATTTGCTGGGAGTATCTTCATTGCTGTGTTACCTCCGGCATACATTGAAGTCGATACTATTATATTTCCAGCATCATCACTTGTGATAGCCGTACCGGCGGCAGATGAAATACCTGTATCGGTCAATCCTCCTTCGGTCCAATAATATAATTTAGAAGCAGAATGGTCATTTACATATATCTTTCCATCAAACGCAGTAGCCCAACGGCTTGCTGAATTTGCTGCAAGATGACCATCGGTTTGCGCCCATTCTTGTGTCAACTCATATCCTTCAATAGCACTTTCATTATTACTCAAGTCACCGGCCTCAACGGTAAAGCCATATTGAGAAGCGGCATCGGTTGTAAATACGTTATAAGAGCGAGGAATACTAAATGCTTTGAAATATTCGCCACTATTGCTCACTGCATATATATTGTTGGCTCTATCCCATGCTATATCATTGATATTAGTACCCATTCCGTGAGTGATACGTATTTTCTCTGTCAATGTGGGAGTATTATCACTTGAATAAGCTATATCATAGATTGAGAATGTCGAAGCCGAACTTGCTATCGCTATTTGAGTAAAATCGTGATTGAAGCGAATGCCACCACCTCCACGAGGTGTAGTAATATCAATATATTTCTCTACTCCGGCCGAATTTATATACACAAGTGATGGTTGGGTAGCTGATGGAGATTGACGATATTGACAATACCACAAACCGCCGCGATTATCATAACAAATATTTGTTCCTGAATAGTTTACAGTAAATTTGCCCGAAAGAGCCGACAATGCGGCAGGAGCTGCACTCCAATTTGCATTTGAGCCAAGTGCATATTGGTCAACTCGCGTTGCCGATGTTGCAGTGCTTGAGAATAACGCTGCTTGTCCCGAAAGCATTGCAATAGTCAAATTGTCGCCACTTCCTTTGACATCAAAGCCAATATTTGGAGCAGAAATAAATGTAGAACCATTTTCATATGCATAGGTAGTTGCATTTAATGCACCTCCGTTAAATACCGTTGAAAAAGATGCATTATTTTGTTGTACGGCATTAATATCAGGCACTTCAAGAAGATAATTCCCACTATCATTTTGACGAGTTAAGAAAATGCGACCATCGGCTGCTACACGCACTTTACGGAAGTCAGCTCCTGATTTAGTCCCTACTGTTTGATCAAATGTTACACCTCCGGTATAAGCATACTTACCGGTAATCCAGTTTTGAATACCTACAAATCGAGGGGTAAACATATAAAGCCCTTGCCCGCCATTTGCATAGCTATAATGTTTTGACGATGTAGTAGCCCGTCCTTCGGTCACATAAATCCGACCAAAATAAGGTGATTCGAAATCCCTATCTGTATCAACCCCTTGAGGGTGATTAAATTGGATTGCCTTAAATTCTTGAACAGCATCTTTTACAGCCCCTGTCACTTGAATTCCCCAAGTGTAATCACCCGCACTTAATCCCGAAATATCAATCTCGGCAGTATGAGCCGCTTCAGTGCAATAGCTATTATCAAGAGTAATAGTTTTCACCTCTGCTCCATTCTTTTTAATTATAACATTTACACCGGTTGCAGCTGTATTAAGCACATAATTTACCTTTAATTTATTGTCGGTTACCGAGCCTGTCACCTCAAAAGCGTAGGCATTAGGTGTACCACTTGCAGGAGTTACTTCTACATACGAATCAGATGGTGTGCCGGGAGTAGGATCTACCGTCGAGCCTCCTGCAAGAGAATATACAGCAATACCCGATGCCACTTTGCGCTCTGAGCCATCTGCCGGTTTTGTCACCAAACTACCATTTATTGCCATTTGAGCCGAACCGCCACCATCAACTTGAAGCACGGTTTGTGCGCCAAATTGTTTCATGATATAACTAATACGAGTACATGTAGCTCCATAAGAGACTCCTTCGGTTGCATTTTGCCCCTTATCTACAACACACATATACAATTTTGAGCCATCGGCATTAATTCCGTAGAGAGAACGAGCATATGCTGTTGTATTATAACTTTCATCGGTGGCTCGTGTTGTTACTGCGCCATTTTGCATCACTATTGCGTTTCCAGCAATAACGTTCTCAAAACTTGGAACTGTAGCATCACTACCTGTCGATTCCCAATAATATTTGATTTTCATTTTGTCACCTACTGCAAGACCCGACATAACGTTTTGGCTCACACCCGGAGCTGCAACAAGCACAAAATCATAATTACCTCGAGTCCCTCCTGAGGTATTTTTCTTTATCTCTCCAACCGTACAGTTTATCCAACTATTATTTGCTAACGTTTGACCGGCATCGAGTTTTAAATACACTTCTATTGCTGTCCCGGTCACTTCACTTCCCGGTTGACCTGAAGATGTATTTATTACTTTCATAGCTCGTCCTTTTGGATATTCCGGGGTAAACATAGCCATATAGTCACTCGCAATGCAATATTTGTTTACTTCGGTAATGAGCAACGAGTTTGATACTTCGCTTGCCCCCCACTTCGTAGGACACATCACCTTTGCTATTGTTTTATAATTACCAATAACGGCTTTCCCATCAGTAGTAATACCCAATACACCGGTGCGAGCAGGTCCTCCATTCCATTGATCCATCACATAATTAGTCTCGGTTTGGATTGAGCCATTGACCATACAACCTCCCAAGAGTGTTTGTGTTGCATGTACCCCGGCCGAAGTTCCTGTTTGTGATGACATTGACCAAAAATGGCCATTTTGTGTCACCACTGCCGTTCTGCCAGTGGCTTTCTTTCTAGTATAAAAATTTGTCATTGCCTCTAACTGCAACAATGAGTCATTGGCTGTAAAAGCCTCTACTCTTAAATCAGGATTTGTCAAATCGACTTCTACAATACTTACATTGCACGCACTTGGTGCAGTAAAACGCATTCGTGTATGCTTTATTCCCGCTGATGGGATGGAGCTGCCGGTTACAGTATAAGTATATGTTTCATTCCCGGCGGTGAAAGACTCTGCTGTCGCCATTAATGACATGACAAGAGCAGACATGGTTATGAGAGTTTTTTTCATGATTTAAATATGTTAGTTTGTTCCTTTTACAAAAGTAAGCTATTTATCTGAAATATCAAATAACTACATATAATTATCGCTTAACAAATAAAAAGACTCCGCCATCTTGACGGAGCCTTTCAAAATATATCATTTTAGTAATTTTCTTCTGATATTATTTTTCTTCGATAGTTACCGCACGGCCAAGAGCTTGATATTTTTCACCAAGGTCAACAAGGTTAGCGTGGTTAACTTTTGCTTCAACTTGTTCGTCGGGCACACCGAGTTTAGTAAGTTGTTTCTTCACACCATTTACACGATTGTGACGAAGACGAGTATTGATTTCGTCATTACCTGTATAGTTATCAGCCCAACCAGTGATTACATAACCATTATTTGGGTTATCTTTCATAACTTCAGCAACAGCAGTCAACACATTAACATCCTTTTTAGTGAGTTTGTAAACATTTTTAGGATAGTAAATTGTTGCAAGAGGTGCTTTTTTAACTTCTGGTTCTGGTTTTTCAAGACAAGCTTTGAGTTGTTGTTCAAGGTCAGCGATACGAGCATCAGCAGCTTGAAGACGAGCACGAAGAGCGTCACAGTTTTCAGGTTCTGGACAAACAGGAACGATAGGAGCATTCCATTCGCGTTTTTTGAACAAGTAAGTTACACCAAGATATGCTTGAACGTCGTGAGATGTTTTGTTCCAACCTTCACCTGGTTCATCTTTGTGGTTGTCAACACCGCTATAACGGATATCAAGAGCTAATTGAACTTGTTTTGAGATATTGAAAGAGTTGATGATACCACCACGGAAAGTGATAATGCGGTCATTGTTGAATTCCCAGCCATCTTTTTCAAATCCGAAGTTACCATTAGTGCTGTTCATGTCATATTTCTTTGACATTGACCAATAGCCACCACCACCAACATAGAATGAAAGGTTGTACCAACGATTTGGTTTATAACCACAAACGATGTTTGTCAAGTTGAACATAACGTCAAATACAGGACCGATTTCTGAGAATTTTTGACGATAATATTCTTGATTATCATCTGAAATTACAGGTTTTTCCCATTCAATACCGGTACCTTCTGCCACTGTTGACAAACCTTTACATTGCAACCAGTTTACACCAAAACGAACACCAATTTCGGGAGAGAACCATTTACCCACATAAATTGATGCAGCTGGAGAAAAACGATTGTACCAATCACGACCAGTATCACCAGGAGACATGTAGAAACCTACACCACCTTCACCGGTAACAAACCAATTGTCTTTAAACTTATTGAAAAGATAACCTTGAGAAGGATCTTCCACATAAGTAATCTCTTGTGCTTGTTGAGCCATTACTGCTTGACCCATAAAAAGCGCACAAATGAAAGATAAGAATGTAATTTTTTTCATAGAAATATTACTAAATTATTGTTATTATTTTCCTATTTGTATATAATATTTTGCTAAATTACACTATTTCTGCTAAATAGTCATTAAATAATCAAAAAAAACTTTTGATTTTAAAGATTATTTAACATTATGCGCACGTTTTTGTTACAAAACACGCTTTAAAGCATCGCTTTTACTTCATTATAAATGTTTTCGGTTGTAAATCCGAATTTTTCATCAAGCACCTTAAATGGAGCTGAAGCACCAAAACGAGCAAGACCATAAACTTTTCCTTTACATCCTACTACACCTTGTAAAACCGATGGCAATCCGGCAGTTAATCCAAATACAGGAACACCGGCAGGGATTACTGAAGCTTTATATTCATCTGATTGGCTATTATACAATCCGATTGAAGGAACCGATACTACGCGAGCTGCAACGCCTTCTTCTTCAAGTTTCTCAGCCACATTCCAGAGCAATGACACTTCCGAGCCGTTACCGACAAGAACGATTGCTGGATTTTGTGCATCTTTCAATACATATCCACCACGGCGCACACCTTGAGCATCGGCATAACGGTCTCCCGATATTGAAGGAATATCATTCACATCTTGACGAGTGAGAATCAAACCGGTAGGAGTATTTTTATTTTCCATTGCTATTTCCCATGCCACAGTAGTTTCAGCGCTATCGGCAGGACGAAGGACAAGCATTGCAGGACGTCCGCTAAGGTTGTTCATTTGTTCGAGAAGGCGAATTTGAGCTTCTTGTTCAATTGGTTCATGAGTTGGTCCATCTTCTCCAACACGGAACGCATCGTGTGACCACACATACTTAACAGGAAGTTCCATCAATGCAGCCATACGCACGGCTGGTTTCATATAATCAGAGAAAACGAAGAATGTTCCACATGCGGCCCACATGCCACCATGAAGTGCGATACCATTCATAATCGACGCCATTGTCAATTCGGCTACACCGGCATGGAAGAAACCGCCTGAGAAATCGCCCTTAATAAGCGCTCCTGTTTTCTTCAAGAATGCCTCTGTTTTATCTGAGTTAGCAAGGTCGGCCGATGAAACAATCATATTTTTCACTTTTTCACCAAGAACGCTTAACACATCGGCCGAAGCTGTACGAGTTGCCACGTTTGGTTTATGAGCGATTTGAGAGTAATCAATTTCAGGGAGGTTGCCTGCGATATAATCAGCAAGTTGTTTAGCTTGTTCGGGATTAGCCTCTGCCCAAGCTTTTTCCTGAGCGCGACGTTCTTTGACGATTTCGCGCAATTGAGCTTCGCGTTGAGCATATAGTTCTTTCACATCGTCCCAAACTACCCACAAGTTCTCAGGGTCACCGCCGAGATTTTCCACTGTTTTAGGGAAATCGGCACCTGATTTACTCAATGGTTGTCCGTGAGTGCTACATTGTCCTTCAAAATTAGAGCCATCAGCAGTTACACAACCTTTACCCATTGTAGTGTTACCAATGATGAGTGTTGGTTTTTCTGTTTCAGCGATAGCTTTATCAAGAGCGGCTGCTATTTCAACAGGATTGCAACCATCGATTTCAATCACATTCCAATGCCATGCACGATATTTTGCAGCATAATCTTCGGTAGTAACAGCATCAACATCAGTAGAAAGTTGCACCTTGTTACTATCAAAGAACATAATGAGATTACTCAACCCAAGATACCCTGCCACACGACCTGCTCCTTGTGAAATTTCTTCTTGAATACCACCGTCAGAGATAAACGCATACGTTTTGTGACTCAAGAAATCTCCAAAACGAGCCACAAGGCAACGCTCTGCGATTGCAGCACCCACTGCCATAGTGTGACCTTGACCTAGTGGACCAGAGGTGTTTTCCACTCCACGTTCAGGGCATAATTCAGGATGACCGGGAGTAACACTACCCCATTGACGGAATTGTTGTAATTCCTCAATAGTATATTTTCCCGTGAGGGCCAATACACTATAAAGCATTGGCGACATGTGACCCGGGTCTAAAAAGAATCGATCGCGAGCAATCCATGTTGGATCATCGGGATCGGTCACGAGATATTTTGAATAAAGAACATTGACAAAGTCAGCGCCACCCATAGCACCTCCGGGGTGACCCGATTTGGCTTTTTCTACCATCGATGCGGCTAAAATTCTAATATTATCGGCCGCTTTGTTCAATATCTTTGTATCCATATTATTTATTTATATGTTGAGTTACTGATTATATTTATTATTTTACGAAAGTACAACAAAACTATCATTTAGGCAAATTTCACACTATAAAAAACCGATAAATGTAGATAAAAATCCATCTTAAAACACAGATGCGAGCCATTAATGGCTCGCATCTGAATATCTATGTTTTTATTCTATTTATTTTAGTTATTTCACAGCCTTAACCTTAGACCCGACTAATGCATAGAATAGCAAATATGCCAATCCGGCTATCACTACCCAATAACTTGCTTGATATCCTATGCCACCTTGCATATCAACAATCAAATTTTGCAACAATGGCAATACACCACCACCACACACTAGCGCCATGAAGATACCCGATGCTCGTTCGGTATATTTTCCGAGACCTTCTA
Organism: Muribaculaceae bacterium; assembly: GCA_017409345.1. Taxonomy (GTDB): domain Bacteria; phylum Bacteroidota; class Bacteroidia; order Bacteroidales; family Muribaculaceae; genus RGIG4079. Next base: position 63,287 of record JAFQSX010000002.1, read on the forward strand.
CTGCAAGATTAAAGATGCCACCCCACATTACCGAGGTACATAATCCCACTAGCACAAGCAACATAGCATTAATAGGCACACTTACAAATCCAAACAATCCATCCGGACTATTTTTAAATACAGGCATAGATACAAATGTTTCAGTTGACATAAATATTGCACCTAAAACCAATGCTATCCCCACAGCCGACACTGTTGTCAACATTGCTTTTGCCGACACTTTTGCCCCAATCGCGGCACCAACTAATCGACCCACCAACATCAAGAACCAATATGTAGCAGCAACTGATGCAGCAATCGCCTCGGCACCTTGTTGCACTTGCAACACATTTAATGACTCGTTTTGCAACCATTTTTGCAACACATTAGGAATACCAACTTCGACACCAACATAAACAAAGATACCTATAGCGCCAAGCACAAAATGGCGGAACGACATAGGTCCAATCTTTGAGTCATCTTTTACTTGAGTTGCATTTTCACTATTTGTTTCAGGTATTTTTGACATCAAAATCACCAAGAAAGCAAATGCGAAGATACCCAATGCAGCATACATCAATGGGAACACATCACTTATTTGAGCTTTTGCAATCGAAGGAATCAAGATACCGGTCATCACGATAACTGCGGTTCCAGCCAACGAATTACACGAGCCTCCCAATTGGATAAGCTGGTTTCCTTTTTTTCCTCCCCCACCAAGAGTGTTGAGCATAGGATTCACTACCGTATTGAGCATACACATTGAGAAACCGGCAACAAATGCGCCTAATAGATAAACAGCAAAACTTTCAGCGACGCCCGAAAGAGTTTGAATTCCCACTCCAATAAAACCGACAGCAATCGCTAACAATGCCGTTTTCTTATATCCCAATTTTGCGAGTAATGCTCCCGAAGGAATACCCATCACCGCATACGCTATAAAGTTGGCAAACACACCAAGGGTTCCTTGCCAGTTTGGTATTGAAAATTGGTTTTTCAATATATCTCCCATTGGCGATGCCAAATTCGTAACAAACGAAATCATCGCAAACAAGAAAAACATGGCTATAATCGCCACTAAATTCCCTTTAGTCTTTTTTTTGTCCATATTCATTAATTTTTCATGTTATTATATTTAATATTGTCTATATCCAAAGATTGTAGATCCAATCCTCACCATCGTACTACCATTATCTATTGCCAATTGGTAGTCATCACTCATACCCATGCTAATGTGGGCAAAGTCAGCATTTTCTTTTAACAACGCACGCGCATTTTTAAAAGTTTGGTTAATTGCCTTAAAATCTTCAGTAATTCTATTAACATCGTCGGTATTTGTAGCCATTCCCATCACACCAACGACTCTCACATTGGTCAATTCATCAATAAGGCCACTCTCTACAAACTGCAACAATTCATCGGGAGTAAAGCCAAACTTAGTTTCCTCCTGTGCAACATGCACTTGCAATAACACATCAACGATCTTGTTAATGCGAGCGGCTTCGGCATCAATCAATCGCAACAATCGCTCCGAATCTACACTATGAATAAGCGACACAAATGGCATTATCATGCGCACCTTATTGGTTTGCAAATGTCCGATAAAATGCCATTGAATATCTTCGGGCAACGCAACGGCTTTGTACTTTAATTCCGTGGCACGACTTTCGCCAAATACTCGTTGTCCCACCTCATACGCCTCCATTATAGCCTCATTAGGGTGAAACTTTGACACAGCTACCAACTCCACCCCTTCAGGAATAGTTTCGCGCACCTTTAATATATTATCACCTACATTCATTGAGTTGCTATTTCAAACAGTGACTATAGTTATTATGAATTATAAATTATACATTATGATCCCCGAAGGGCTCAACGAGGCTTTACCGAGTTAATTATGAATTATGAATTAGCTTCATCTGCCGGTTTCGGTGCCGAAAGTTTAACTTTATAAACATCCATTATTTGAGTTTCAGCAATTGAAACTATATCAAAATCAGCCATGGTCCCTTTCATGCCTTCCATAAAGTTGTCGTATGCACCTTTGAAGTCACTACCCGCAACGAGGATATGAGACACCGATTTCTTTTCAGCAGCAGTTTTCTCATCGATAGTAATGAAAGCCACTTTCACAAGATACCATTTATCAGCACTATCATCCCAGAAAATCTCACCTATGCGAGTTTTCTTAACAGCCTTAATTTCTAATCCTCCCGACACAAATGGAGTCAATTCATCAATAATTCGCGACTCTGCCTCTGTAAATGAAAGTGCGTCAACCAAATAAGGCTCTGTCACTTTTTTAAGCGAGCCATTTTCCATCATTTTATCAAATTGAGCCTTACACTCAAACCAACTTGCCATAATTCTATTCTTTTTATTTATTAATTAAACATTAATACAAAGGTAACAAAAAAAGAAAAGAGGAAAAAAGAAAAAGGAAAAATAGTTTCATCAATGAATCGGGCCGTTGCAGGCTCGTGGTGGGTGAGGATTCCGTTTCCGTAGCACAATGGTTACACACAATAAGCATAATAAATCACAACCGGGAATCGCCTAATGCGGCTCGATGCGCGATTCAAGAACAAATGCAACCCCAAAGGGGTTGCATTTGTTCTTGAAAAAGTTCTATCTAACACCAATACAATTTTTCATCAGACATAAATTTCACAGCAAAAAATGCACAATGGGGGTCTATTGGTCAAAATAGTTGGTAAAACCTAAACTAAAGATCCTATTGGTCAAAATAGTTGGTGCTTACAAATTGTAACTTACTAAATATTATGAAAAACACACCGGGGGAACGCCAAGCGGCAAGGGGGCGAGTAGCCC
>JAFQSX010000021.1 GCA_017409345.1 Muribaculaceae bacterium
AAAAAAGGCAAAATTGATTATCGCAATGTGTTGAACGAGAAAGATTTTGCTGTGTTCTGTGAGATGCGAAAAATAAGAAAGCAAATTGCCGAAAGCATAAGTAGCTCTCCCTCTGAATTTTGCGTAGTAAAATTTAGGGGGAGTACGGCGTAGCCGGGAGGGGGTAAGATAAATTTTGTGCCAACAAAGTTATAGTTCCCTTTCGTTATAATCCAACCATTTGGCACGAGGATGTTTGCGTTGAGGTATAGACATTGTATGTGTAATATAAGAGGACACGGCACGCCGTGTCCTCTTGCAATTTGAGTATGTGTATTGTTGTTTATAGTTTCTTGATTGAGATGGCGAAGCCGCCGCCGGCTACTGAACGGAGTTTGAGGGTTGATTTTGCATCAACTTTTTTCTTTGTGATGGTGTAGGCTTGTTGGTTGTTGGTGCTGTTGGCATCTTTGGCATCGGCATAGATTGTAGCCTCATATTTTGCACCTTTGTCGAGGAAGTCGAGCTTGATGACTGAGTTGTGGTCGGCTTCACCGGCTGTGCTACCTACAAACCAATTTTCAGAGTTTTTGTCTTTGCGGGCAATGGTGACATATTCCATTGGTTCGGCTTCGAGATATACCGCTTCACTCCATTCAACGGGCACATCTTTGATGAATTGGAATGCATCCATGAAACGTTCATAGTTTTCGGGGAGGTCGCACGCCATTTGTAATGGGCTATACATTGTTACATATAGAGCCAACTGACCGCAGATGGTTGATTTGATGTTTGACTTGTTGTTTGGATTGAGTTTTGTTATATCCATTTCGAAGATACCTGGAGTGTAATCCATCGGTCCACCTTGCAAGCGAGTGAAGGGGAGGATTGAAGTGTGGCTCATGCGGCTACCACCCATCGCTTGATATTCAGTGCCGCGAGCCGACTCGTTGGCGAGCAAGTTGGGGTAGGTGCGGCAAAGGCCGGTTGGGCGAGTTGCTTCGTGAGCATTCACCATAATTTTATATTCAGCAGCCTTGGTCACACAGTGTAGATAGTGGTTGTTTACCCATTGGCTGTAGTGATATTCGCCACGAGGAATGATGTTGCCCACATATCCACTCTTAACAGAGTTATAGCCATTGTCAACCATAAATTGATATGCTTTGTCGAGGTGACGTTCATAGTTGCGCACCGATGAAGATGTTTCGTGGTGCATCATGAGTTTCACACCTTTTTCTTTTGCGTATGCGTTAAGGGCTTTGAGGTCAAAGTCGGGGTAGGGTGTTACGAAGTCAAACACATAGTCTTTTGATTGACCAAACCAGTCTTCCCAACCTTCGTTCCAACCTTCTACAAGCACTTGATCAAAGCCATGCTCAGCAGCGAAATCGATATAGCGACGCACTTTCTCGTTGTTAGCCGAGTGCTTGCCGTTAGGCTTTGTTTTGGTGTAGTCGGTTTTGCCGAGTTGAACCGAATACACATCGTCGGTGTAGTTCCATGAACCTTTGCCTGTAATCATTTCCCACCACACACCGATATATTTCACCGGTTTTATCCACGAAGTATCTTCGATTTTGCAAGGCTCATTGAGGTTGAGGATAAGGCGTGATGCAAGAATGTTGCGAGCATCATCGGTGATTTGGATTGTACGCCAAGGAGAGGTGCAAGGTGTTTGGAGATAACCTTTCTTCCCTTGATTGTCGGGAGTGAGCCATGATTCAAACACGAGGTTTTTGTCGTCGAGGTTGAGGTGCATAGTTGCGTAATCAACGCAGGCTGCTTCGTGAATGTTTAACCAAATGTTATTGTCGGTTTTGATGAGGAGTGATGTCTGCACGCCTGTTTCAGAGAATGTGGTTGTAGAGGCATTGTCGCGCATCGCACCGGCCATTTTGCCACGAATTTCGCTCAAACGGCACTTTTCGTAGTCATATTCTTGAGTGTCGTAATCGCCGGGAATCCAATAGGCATAGTGGTCGCCGGTCATGGCAAATTGAGTTTTTTCTTCTTTTAAAACTAAATAGTTGAGATTTTTTTGTTGAGGGAACTCATAACGCAATCCCATACCATCATTATACACGCGGAAACGCACCACAATGTGGCGGTCAAAAGCCTTTTGAGTCAATGTGGCGGCCATTTCGTTGTAATTATTGCGAATCGCCAATTCTTCTCCCCAAACAGGAGTCCATATCTCGTCTAAAGTAGAAGTTTGGGTATCGGTCAATTCAAACCCGGTGCAAAGTGAAAGTTTGTCGGCACCGGCTTTGTCCATTGAGAAACTGCTGAAGTCGTTGCGACCGTTTTCGCTGTCGAGTTCAAGACCAAGGTAACTCGGTTTGACAACTTGAGCACCTTTATAGTCAACCGAATACACGGGGCGACCACCATCAACATCGAAAGATACTACGATATTTCCATCGGGAGATGCAACCTTCACATCGGCCATTGCAATCGATGTTGTTGCAAGAGAAATTGCCATAGTGGCAAATAGTTTTTTGAGATTGTAAGTCATGATAATATTATTCTTTTGGCTTATAGATTTAATTATTTATTATTACACGCAAAGATAACGAAAATATTGCGAATCGCTATCCCTCATTCATTTCAATTTTTCAAAAATTGCAATTATTGCAAACAGTAAATTTCTTTTTGGTTAAATTGTAGAATAACTACAATGTATTTATTTCACGTTGACTTTAAAAGTTAAAGAATCGGTTATTTCGCCACGGAAATTGTGGTATATTTTAATTTCATAGTTACCGGTTTTTTGAGGAATAAATATAGATGTTTTTTTCCCTCTATCTCCTCCACATGTGATGGCTCTTTCTGATGCGGGATTGTTGAATTTCATAGCACTACGCATCAAAAATGCCGAAGAATCAAACTCGGCATAATACGAGCTACCTACCGATGCATGAACTTCGTGAGTATAGTATAGCTCATCGTTGAGAGTCGCACTATATTCATCGGTTGCATCATCTAATATAATTGGTTGTTTTTTAGTTTTGGTTTGTTCTTTCTTTTCCATAGTAGTGGTGTTTTGGGCACATTTACAACTATATGTGAAAAATAACGCTACATAAATAACGATGCTTAAAATAGAAAATCTTTTCATAATTATTTCGTTGAAAAAGGAGATATAAATTTCATTAGCCTTGAATAACTAATATCTAGATACAAAGATAAGGAAAATATTACTAATTGCGGCATCTCATTGCCTCTAAAATCTCTCTCTCTCTCTTTGGGTATATATGAAGAATATGATATAAACTTTATGAAAATCTATTTAATTCTAAAATCCGGCTTTCGAATTGCATAAAATTAAGAATGAGAGGAATCCCTTGTTAAAGGTTAATTTAAGATATTTTAACCTGTGAGAAGGTGAATATTATCTATATTTGCAAAAATGCTTGATTAGAGCAAAAAAATCGAGGGTTTTGTCATATAATGATTGATAAATATTGAGAGAAATAGTCTTTAAATGAGAAATTTAATAGATGAAATGGAGCTAATGTAGGACATTCCCTTTGAGTTTTGCTTTATTTTTTTGTAGGTTTATGGTCAGTTAGACCAATAATGTATATTACACAAAGGCTGATTATGAGATATTATCTGACACCATTATTGATATTAATTGCGCAAGTGGTGCTTGCGTCGAATGATAATATAGTGATTGCATCGAGCAATGAAATATATAAAATTGAGGCTTCAAAAGATGGTGCCTCATTATCAAAAGTAAAAGCACACAAAGAAATTGTATATGAAGCCACTCGTATGGCCGGCAATGCATTAGCACTTGAATTTTATGACGACTATGTGAAAATCGACAAGGCTTCGGCGTCGGGTGCGAAGGCGCAGTATCGACATTGGATTCCCGAAGATATATTTTATACCGATTCAAAAGTGTGTTATCTCGATATTCCACTTAAAGAGAAAGGCAAAACAGTCAAAGCGGTATTTGATAAAACTTATATCCGAGCCGATCATTTTACCGAAGTGTTATTCCCTGAGATTTATGATATGAAATCAAAGGTGGTAAGAATAGAGGTTCCTCAGTCGCTTGTAAATAGAGTGAGGATTGTGGAAAAATCTTTTATGCCTAATATTGTGAGAAAAGTGGAGGAGGGAAAGAAAGGTGAACGAATTTATGTGTATGAAATAACCGATATGCCTGCTCCTGAAAAGGAGGAAGATTCGCCCGATGCGTCGGTCACGATGCCACGAATTCATATAATAGGTCAATACCCGACTGTAGGCGATTTGTATAAGTATCTTCATGGATTAACCCTTGACCCCGACCCGGCATTAGAAACGGTAAAAGCACAAGCGATGGAGATTGTGGACGGTTGCACTGATGACAAAGAAAAGATAAATAAATTAGTGGAATGGGTGCAAAATCGCATACGTTATATTGCTGTGGAACATGGAGAATATGGCACTCGCCCCGACTTGGCAAGCGAGGTGCTGCGTAAACGTTATGGCGACTGCAAAGGAATGTCGGCATTGCTTAAATCAATGTTGATTGCAGTGGGATTTGATGCCCGATTAGTATGGATAGGCACTGACGATGTTGGGTCAATATGGAGTGAGGTGCCATCATTATCTTCGGGAAACCACATGATATGTGCAGTGGTTGAGGGTGATTCAATTCTCTATATAGATGGAACTGCAACGTATTTGCCGGTGGGAGTTTATTCGCCGAGTATTCAAGGACGCGAAGCACTTATAGAAGATGGCGAAAATTATATGTTGAAAAATGTGCCTATTATGCCTCCTGATGTTAATAAGGATAAATTGACTGCGACATACGAGATTGATAAAAATGCTCTTGTAGGAGTCGTGAAACGAGAACTTGAAGGGGTTGACAAAATGATATTGTGTGGAGCATATCATTCGGTTAATGCGACAAACAAAATTGATTTATTGTCGAAATATATTTGTTATCCCAAAAAGAATGTTGTGGTTGACGATGTTAAAATATCGGGAGATGCGGAGCAGGCCTACAAAACGATTTTGACCGCAAAAGTGATGGAAAATGACGCTTGTCAGTCGTTGTCGGGTAAGTTGTATATCGACATACAGCCTTTGCGACAAATTAATATAGCAACTTATGACATTAAGAAGCGTAAAAACGATATATTGTTGTCATATTGTAATAGCACGATTAGTGAAATAAGTATCAAAATTCCATCAGATTATCAAGTAGGTTCATTGCCTGCAACGTATGAAGTCGAAAATAAATGGTTTAGTGCGTCAATCACTTATGAGGTAATCGGAGATGAGATTAAATGTAAATCACATGTGGTGATAAAAGAACGCTTGATTGAATTGGACGACGCTAAGCAGTGGAATAAATTAGCGCGAGAACTTAAGCAAGCGAATAGCGAACAGATTGTATTAATTCATAAATAATTAGAGCCATGAGACGATTATTAACAACATTAGCCGTAGTAATTGTTGCAATAATGCCAATGTGGGCAAAGTATGATGCTAAGTTTTTTAAAAAGGCGGCTGAAAAAGTATGGGGAATGAATTTGTCGGATTTTAATGCAAAAACGGAAATCCCTGATAGTTTATATGGCAAAGAGTCGGCAGTAATAATTGCAGCATATCGCAATGTTGAAGTGAAGCGAGTGCAACAACTCAATGTTAATAAATATTCGCATTATGGAAAGGCTTATACAAATGCTATTGATATGAAATCCATATCGCGAGTAATGATAAAACTTAATGATAAAAAATCGGTTGAGGATTATTCCGAATTTGATATTGCAACCGATGGACGCGAGGAGTTGAGAGGTTATTCTTATCAATATTCATCATCTGCATTTGGCGCAAGAGTAATTAAACCCAATGGCGACATTATAGATGTAGATTGCAGAACCGCTTTTGATGTAAAAGAAGGCAAAAAAGAAAAAACTGTAGAGCGTATTGTGGCTATCCCTGGACTTGAACCGGGCGATGTGTTGGAGTATTTCTATTATGATGAGGTGTGGCTTGATGAATTTGATTTAGATCCATTGGTATTCTCGTTTTCTCGTCAATATCCAATGATGTTTTACAAAATCCATTGTAGCATAGATCCTGAATTGACTGTTGAATATCGCAATTATAATGGTGCACCATTGTTGACTGGTTTTATTGCAAAGAATCAAACACGTATATTGGGGGTTGAAGCAGTCCATATCCCTAAGCGAGAGTCGGGTAATTGGATGTCGCCTAAACGACAATTTCCATTTATTAAGATGTATATAATGAATAATCAACGAGGTTCATTAGTGTATAAACCCAAAAGTGCACGTATAGGAGTGTATTGTGGATTGCCAGTTAACTCCTATTATCAAGATATTTCTAATGTATTGACCGACATGTCAGATGTCCTTACTAAGGATATTGTTTTAGATGCAATAGACTATACGGAAAATTATAAAAAAATGCATCCCGAGGCTACTCGTCGTCAGATAATAGATGCAGCATGGATGGCAACATTCTATTCGGGATTGCGTGATGATAAGTCCCATTCTTCAATGACAATGCCATTATATTTTGCTCAAGTATTGAAAAAATTGGGAATAAAGAATGATGTAAATGTTGGAGTTGTAAATTCTAGAAATGAGGTTCCATTGCCAATGATTTTAAGTTGGCAAGAGCCTGATTATATAAGCGTTATAGGTGATTCGTGCTATTTCGTTACTGGCGACCTTATATTCTTGCCAGGTGAATTGCCAGGAGAATACTTTGGAGAAACTGGTGCGATTTTTAAATGTAATGCTGAAGATTATAATAAACAACAAGTTAAAATTATAACACTTCCTTCTTCTCGCGCATCAGAAAATGCGGTAATATCTGATGTAAAAGTGTCGTTAAACGATAATGATGAAAATATTCTAAATATTTGTCGAAACGTGTCGATTAAGGGGGCGATGAAAATAATAGCGTCACCTCTTGTTGATAAAAATGCATGGATGCGTGCCACTGAGAACTATCTCGAAATTCCTCAAAAATGGCGTGCAAAATTGAAAATTGATTCGGTTGAACTAAAAGAGAAAATGCAAGAATTATTCAAAGAGGAAGCAAAAACAATGCTTGGAGTTACTCCGTCGGTAATACAAAACTATAAAATATCATCAATTGGTGCTACTCCCAATAACCCTACTGTTGATTATGAAATGGCATGTGAGGTTGATGGACTTGTAAAACGTGCTGGAAATGATTTAATAATATCTCTAGGCAAGTTGATTGGAGAACAAAATAAGGTAGAAGGCGAGGAACGTAATCGTCAATCGCATATATTTCGAAATTGTCCTAATCAATATCGCTATACTATAACATTAGAGATTCCACAAGGTTATACTATAACCGATGAGAGTGTAGAATTACTTAATAAGTCAGTGACGACTAAATGTGGCGCATTTATTGCACAAGCAAGAGTAAAAGATAATGAATTAACGCTCAAAATAAATGAAAGATACATTCGCTATTTTGAGCCAGTAAGTAACTGGACTGAATTTCTTGAACTTATTGATGCATCGGCGGCATATAACAATACAGTGGTTGTTTTGACAAGACAATAAGTGATTTGATTTGTTTGATGTTTGTGTGATTATTCGTGGTTTTTATGTAACTTTGCAGTAGTTTTATAAAACATATCAAAGAAAATGAATCAAAAGGTAAGAGTAAGATTTGCTCCGTCACCTACGGGGCCTTTGCACATCGGTGGTGTGCGCACTGCGTTATATAACTATTTGTTTGCTCGTCAACATGGCGGTGATATGATTCTTCGCATTGAAGACACCGATTCACAACGTTTTGTGCCCGGAGCAGAACAATATATCAATGAGTCTCTTGCCTGGCTCGGAATAAAGATTGATGAGGGTGTGAGCGAAGGTGGTGCTTATGGCCCATATAAGCAAAGTGAACGTCGCGATATTTATCGCGAACATGTGAAAATGTTGCTCGATAAAGGCAAGGCTTATATCGCATTTGACACTCCCGAAGAACTTGATGCAAAACGCCAAGAGGTGGCAAATTTCCAATACGATGCATCAACTCGTCTTTCAATGCGAAACTCTCTTTCTTTACCTAAAGAAGAGGTTGACAAGTTGATTGCCGATGGCGAAAAATATGTGGTACGTTTTATGATTGAACCCGGCCGTGATGTGGTTGTAAATGACCTTATCCGTGGCAAAGTGACAATCAATTCAAGCGTGCTCGATGATAAAGTGCTTTATAAGAGCGCCGATGACCTTCCTACATATCACTTGGCAAATATTGTTGATGACCATTTGATGCTCGTGTCGCACGTGATTCGTGGTGAAGAATGGTTGCCCTCGGCTCCTCTCCATGTATTGCTTTATGAGGCATTTGGTTGGGCTGATACTATGCCCGATTTTGTACACTTGCCATTGTTACTCAAGCCCGACGGAAAAGGGAAATTGAGCAAGCGTGATGGTGATCGCCTTGGTTTCCCTGTGTTCCCACTTGAGTGGCACGACCCAAAGAGCGGCGAAATCTCATCGGGTTATCGCGAATCGGGTTATCTGCCCGAAGCGGTGGTTAACTTCCTTGCGTTGCTTGGTTGGAACCCCGGTGATGACACTGAAATCATGTTGATGGACGAACTTATCGCTAAATTCTCACTCGATCATTGCTCAAAATCGGGTGCAAAATTTGATTTTGAAAAAGGAAAGTGGTTTAACCACAAATATATACAAGAAGTGCCCGATGCTACTCTTGCCGAAATGTTCAAGCCTATTTTGAAAGAAAATGGCGTGAATGTTGAGGACTTCAGCGATGAATATATCACTCGTGCAGTGGCAATGGTGAAAGATCGTGTGAACTTTGTGCGCGACCTTTGGGACGTGACTCGTTTCTTCTTCGTTGCTCCTACTGAATATGAAGAAAAAGCAGTGAAGAAACGTTGGAAAGAAGATTCTCCTGCAGTGATGACCGAACTTGTTGAGGTGCTTCGTGGACTTGAAGATTTCTCATGTGCGGCTGCAGAACCGGCTGTACTTGGTTGGATTACCGACAAGGGTTATCACATGGGAAATGTGATGAATGCGTTCCGTCTCACTGTTGTGGGAGAGTGCAAAGGCCCTCACATGTTTGACATTACTGAATTAATTGGTAAAGAAGAAACAATGAAACGAGTTCTTGCCGGAGTAGCCAATATCACAAAATGAGATAAAAACTGAAGGGAGAAGTTCCCTATCATTGCAAAGGGGTAGATTAATCGCTATCCCTTTGTTTTTTATGCAGTAAAATGCGTGAAATAATAAATATTTATGCGTTTTCTATTTTTATTCAATATTTAATAGTATCTTTGCATAGAAATAAAAAACAGTCGTTATTATGAAAAAGAGAAAGTCTCGATTGCCTGTTATTGTAGATATTCTTACACACAACAGTATAGGCAGTCAAGAAGAATTGTCTAAACAACTTGCAATACGTGGATATATTGTTACTCAAGCCACCCTTTCGCGCGATTTAAAGATGTTGCGTACAACTAAAATAGCCACCGACATGGGTGGGTATCGATATATTATAGCCGACTCCGAACGGTTGAGTAATGAGCCGTTTGCAAAAACGCAAAACACGGTGCAATCCTCATTACATCCTGCTGCATTGTCATTGAGTGTATCGGGAAATCTTGTTGTGATAAAGACTCGCAATGGCTATGCTAGTGGATTGGCTTATGATTTGGATATGCTTGAATCGCAACATATCTTAGGGACTATACCGGGAGCCGATACTGTTTTTGCTGTTGTAAATGAGACTTCAAGCCGTAAGGACTTGTTTAATCTATTTCAATCGTTTTTGCCCCAATCAGTGCTAGATGCTGCCAAACACCAATTCTTGGGTGAAGATAATGAGTGATTATTAATTAAAGTTATTGTATAAGCTATATAATTTGAAAAAATGGATGACGCTAATAAAATAGAAGTAGTAGTCGCCTCAGAAGAACATGTGAAATATGTTGATGAAATTCTCGACACAATCAACCGTGCTGCCAAAGTGCGTGGCACCGGTATTGCAAAACGTTCTCCTGAATATGTGAGACAAAAAATGCTTGAACGCAAAGCCGTTGTTGCTCTTTGCAATGGCGAGTTTGCAGGATTTAGTTATATCGAAAGTTGGAGTAATAAAGAGTTTGTTGCCAATTCGGGGCTTATCGTTGCCGACAAATTTCGTGGGTTAGGGCTTGCTACACGCATCAAACGTCGCATCTTCAAACTTTCACGCGAAATGTATCCCGATGCTAAAATCTTTTCATTGACTACCGGTGCGGCAGTGATGAAGATGAACTTTGAATTGGGGTATCGTCCTGTAACATTCGATCAACTCACCACCGACCCCGCATTCTGGAAAGGTTGTGAAAGTTGTGTGAATTTTGATATCCTTCAACGCAATGGGGGACACAAATGTCTATGTGTGGGGTTGTTGTATGACCCAAAAGAAACACAATATCATCGATATAGCCTCAACAACGATATCGAAAGCGAAGATTAATTGAATAATATAGAAAACAAAAATAAAAATGGGAAAGAAAAAAGTAGTAGTTGCATTTAGTGGAGGTCTCGACACCTCTTACACTGTGATGTATCTTGCAAAAGAAATGGGTTATGAAGTATATGCTGCATGTGCAAATACCGGTGGTTTCAGCCCCGAACAACTTGCCACTAACGAGGCAAATGCTTATAAACTTGGTGCTACAAAATATGTAACTCTTGATGTCACTCGCGAGTATTACGAAAAGAGTCTTAAATATATGGTTTATGGAAATGTGTTGCGCAATGGCACTTATCCCATCTCGGTAAGTTCTGAACGCATTTTCCAAGCCATCGCTATTGCTCGTTATGCAAACGAAATCGGTGCCGACGCAATCGCTCACGGCTCAACAGGCGCAGGTAACGACCAGATCCGTTTCGATATGACATTCCTCGTGATGGCTCCCGGAGTGGAAATTATTACACTTACTCGTGATAACAATCTTTCTCGTCAAGAAGAAATTGACTATCTCAATAAAAACGGTTTTGCTGCCGACTTCACAAAACTCAAATATAGTTACAACGTAGGTCTTTGGGGAACTTCTATCTGTGGCGGCGAAATTCTCGACTCTGCTCAAGGACTTCCCGAAAGCGCATATCTCAAACATTGCGAAAAAGAAGGGACCGAACAACTTCGTCTCACATTTGAAAAAGGCGAGTTGAAAGCCGTAAACGATGTGCGCTACGATGACCCAATCGAAGCAATCCAAAAGGTTGAAGAAATCGGTGCTGCTTATGGTGTAGGTCGCGACATGCACGTGGGCGACACTATCATCGGTATCAAAGGTCGTGTTGGTTTTGAGGCTGCTGCTCCAATGCTTATCATCGGTGCTCACCGTTTCCTCGAAAAATATACATTGAGTAAATGGCAACAATACTGGAAAGATCAAGTGGCAACATGGTATGGAATGTTCCTTCACGAAAGCCAATATCTCGAACCGGTGATGCGCGACATCGAAGCCATGCTCGAAAACTCTCAACGCAATGTGAATGGTACTGCTATTCTCGAACTTCGTCCTCTTGGATTCTCTACAGTGGGAGTGGAAAGTAAAGACGACTTGGTGAAAAATAAATTTGGTGAATATGGCGAAACTCAAAAGGGTTGGACTGCCGATGACGCCAAAGGTTTCATCAAAGTGTCGGCTACTGCTCTTCGTGCTTATTATGCCAACCATAACGACGAACAAATCTAAAATTAAGATATGATAAAAGCCGGAATAATAGGCGGGGCCGGATATACTGCAGGCGAATTGCTTCGACTGTTATTAAATCACCCCGACGTGGAAATAAAATGGGTAAATAGTAGCAGTAATGCCGGAAATAAAGTGGCAAACGTGCATCAAGGTTTGATTGGCGAAACCGATTTGGTGTTTACCGACCAAACTCCTTGGGAAGAAATCGATGTGCTTTTCTGCTGCACTCCTCATGGCGAAACTCGCAAGTTTATGGAAAGCCACGAAGTGCCTCAAGAACTTCGCATCATTGACCTTTCGACCGACTACCGCATCGAAGATGGTACGCATGAATTTGTGTACGGGTTGCCCGAATTAAATCGCAAACGCATCGTGCGTGGTGCTACTCGTGTGGCTAATCCCGGTTGTTTTGCTACTGCAATTCAATTGGCTCTCCTTCCATTGGCTAAAAATTTGATGCTCAATAGTGATATTCATGTTACAGCCATTACCGGATCTACCGGTGCCGGTGTGAAGCCTTCGGCTACATCACATTTCTCATGGCGCAATGATAACGTATCGATTTATAAGCCATTTAAGCATCAACACCTTGCCGAGATAAAACAATCGCTCAAATCATTGCAAAATAGTTTTAACGCCGATATCAATTTCATTCCGGTGCGTGGTTGCTTCTCTCGTGGCATCATGGCTATCGTGTATATGGATTGTCCTATCGAACTCGATGAAATCAAGAAACTATATGAAGAATATTACGAAGACCATAACTTTACATTCGTGACCGACAAGGCTCCCGACTTGAAAGATGTGGTAAACACTAACAAATGTATTCTTCACCTTGAAAAAGTCGAAGGTAAATTGCTTATCACCTCGGTAATCGACAACCTTGTAAAAGGAGCATCAGGACAAGCCGTTCACAACATGAACCTTCTCTTCGGTCTCCATGAACGCGTAGGTCTTCGCCTCAAACCATCGGCATTCTAATTAGAATAAATATTTGTTATATAACCTCAACGGTGTGTCTATTTTCAATTGACACGCCGTTGTTTGTATAGAATATGTGAAATCATTTGTATCTTTGTAGAAATACTGACATAAAAATATAAAAACTATGAAAAAAATTATGATGTTATTTGCCGCTCTAATGATGTGCGGTTCCTTGTGGTCTCAAGAAGTGTTTACTGTAGTTTATGCTACATCGGATGATGGATTTGTTAATGTTCGTCAGCGACCATCAGCAAAGTCAAAAAAAATCGCACAAATTTGGATGTTATCTCATGGTTTGGGGCAAGGTGTTTGGCGAGGACAACAAGGAAATTGGGTTAAAGTGAGTGTAGGGAAAGTGACAGGCTGGTGCAATGGTAAATATATTGGTACTCAAAATTGGTATAGTGGCAAAGGGGAGCAAGTGCTGGTTGCCAATAAAAATAGTACGACCATTTATGTAGAAGGTTATGGTGATAATCCTTATGAATTTTATACAACAGTACCACGTGGCACTATTATTGCTGATGAATTTGAAGAAAATGAAACTCACTATATCTTGTTGACTGCTCATGATGCCTTATTCATTTGCAAAACCGATGCAATAGTACGAAAGAAGTAATGTGGCTGTGGATACATAATTCTTGATTTCGGTACTCAACTATAGCCTATTTGTGGCAAATGCCAATATTTATTCGTATCTTTGCACTATAAAATTGATTAATAACAAATAAAGATATAACAAATGGCACTTCAATGTGGTATCGTGGGACTTCCTAATGTGGGTAAGTCAACTCTTTTTAACTGCCTGTCAAATGCTAAAGCGCAGTCAGCCAATTTCCCTTTCTGTACAATTGAACCAAACGTGGGCGTTATCACTGTGCCCGATGATCGACTCACAAAACTCGTTGAGATGTGTGAGCCTCGTAGTGTCGTTCCTGCTACGGTTGAAATCGTTGATATTGCAGGACTTGTAAAAGGTGCATCAAAAGGGGAAGGGTTGGGAAATAAGTTCCTTGCCAATATTCGTGAGACCGATGCGATTCTTCATGTGTTACGTTGTTTTGATAATGATAATATTACTCATGTTGACGGAACGGTTGACCCTGTGCGCGACAAAGAGATTATTGACTACGAATTACAACTCAAAGACCTCGAAACAGTAGAGGCGCGTATCGCTAAAACTCAAAAACAAGCACAAACAGGAGGTGATAAGGTTGCAAAGATGCAATATGAAGTGTTGAAACAATATAAAGATGCACTTGATCAAGGATTGCCTGCTCGTTCGGTTCAATTTGAAACTATTGACGAACAAAAATTTGCTCGCGAACTATTCTTGTTGACCAATAAACCTGTGATGTATGTGTGCAATGTCGATGATGAGTCGGCTGTTTCGGGTAATAAATATGTTGAAGCAGTGCGTGAGGCTGTAAAGAATGAGAATGCGCAAATTCTTATCGTGGCTGCTCAAACTGAGGCTGACATTGCCGAACTTGACACATGGGAAGAACGCCAAGAATTCCTTGCGGAGATTGGTCTTGAAGAATCGGGTGTAGCACGTTTGATTCGTGCGGCATACGCTCTTCTCAATCTTCAGACATATTTCACTGCCGGAGCCGATGAGGTGCGTGCTTGGACATTCCTTCGTGGAAGTAAGGCTCCTCAATGTGCCGGTATCATTCACACCGACTTTGAAAAAGGGTTTATTCGTGCCGAAGTAATTAAGTATGACGATTTTGTGTCGCTTGGTAGTGAAGCTGCCGTGAAAGAAGCAGGTAAAATGAATGTTGAAGGTAAAGAATATGTGGTGCAAGATGGCGATATCATGCACTTCCGTTTTAACGTGTAATAATATAGATATCAGGTTGATATAGTGAAAAAATCCTCTAACATCTTGTTCGCATTATTGGCAAGTGTAATGTTATACTCTTGTTCTTCGCAATATGAATCACAATTTGTTGGCACTTGGACCAATGTGAGTGAACAGGAGGTGGATGCTGTCGGATTTTTTGAAATGTTAGATACATTGATATTGGCCGAGGATAATACATTTATTCAAAAACTCACCTATGTTAATTCATATAATACTGATACAGTAGCGACTGTTGAAGTAAAAGGCCTATGGGAGTTGAATGATAGTTGCCTTGAACGACAATTTGCAACCGACACGATATTGGTAAAATGCGATGACCCCCAATTATATGTCGATTTTTATAATGACATGGTGGGTAAAATTAATTATGCCAACGAGCAATTATATAATGCTCATCAGCAAGATGAAACTTTTGGAGTGAAAAATGCCATAACAGATGAAAAGGCAATTAGATCAATAGCAAACACCTCAAATCAACAAGATAGAGAGATTTATTTCAGAGTTAAATAATAATAAGATAAAACGATAGCATAGGTGTTGGCGCTTGCGACGACACCTATGCTTTTTTATATACTTTGAAATTATATTTTATTGAAGAAAATCAATTTATTAGGATTGTGATTGCAAAAAAATGCGACTTAAAGGTGTGAGTTGGGAGAATTTTCGTATTTTTGTAAATTGGATAAATTGGGAGAGTTTTGAACTCTCACGATTGAATAAATATGACAAATGAGATATAAATCACTATATATAATTCCCGCTCGAGGAGGGAGTAAAGGAATTCCACGCAAGAATATAAAGAAACTTGCCGGAGTGCCACTCATTAATTATTCGATTTCTGTGGCTCGTGAACTTTCTGATGACGAGCATATTATTGTTACTACCGACGATGATGAAATTGCCGATGTGGCTCGTCAGACAGGATTGCCGGTTCCATATATGCGTCCCGATTGTCTTGCTACCGACACAGCCGGATCGAGAGAAGTAATTCTTGATGCAATGGATTATGCCGATAGTAAAGGGATTGAATATGACAATGTTGTGTTGTTGCAACCTACATCTCCATTGCGAAATGTTGATGATGTGAAAAAGGCTCTGGAACTATATACAACTGACCTTGATATGGTAGTGAGTGTTGTTGAGGCTAATGCCAATCCTTATTATAACTGTTTTGAAACGGACGCTGATAGTGGTTTCCTTCGCATTAGTAAGGGAGATGGAAGCATCACACGCCGTCAAGATGCACCACAAGTGTGGGAATATAATGGAGCTGTATATGTGATTAACCCACAATCTATTCGAGCAATGGCGATGGGCGAGTTCTCGCGGAAGAAACCTTGCGTGATGCCTCGTGAACGAAGTATAGACCTTGATACACCATTGGATTGGGTTATTGCCGAAGTGGTAATTTCTGAATTGTCAAAAAATAAATAATGGCTATGAATCAATATGTAATAAATGAAAATGCGACAATACTTGAGGCTTTGCGACAATTAAATAGTTTGTCGGGGCAGATGGTGCTTATTGCTACCGATCAATGTGGCGTGATGACAGGGACTCTGACCGATGGGGATGTGCGCCGTGCATTGCTTGCCGGAGTTTCGCTTTCGGCTGCAGTTAAAGAGGCCATGCATCGCAATTTTAAGGCCATTAAGACAAAAAGTGTTGATGTCAATTTGATGCGCAAGTGTCGCATGACAGGTATTGGAATTTTGCCTCATCTCAATGAAGATGGTACGATTAAACATATTTATGATCTCACCAAAACAAAGTCGGTGTTGCCATTGAGTGCAATACTTATGGCAGGAGGAAAAGGAGAGAGACTTCGTCCATTAACTCTTAACACCCCCAAACCATTACTTGAGATAGGTGGGAAAGCAATCATTGATTACAACATAGAGGCTTTATCTTTGGTTGGTATAAATGATATAACTGTTACCACTCGATATCTTGCCGAACAAATTCATGAACATTTTGCGACCCCCATTGCAGGAGTTAAAGTGAAGTGTGTGACCGAAACGCAACCATTAGGCACGATAGGGGCGGCATCGCTTGTGCCTCGCGACAAAGAGGGTAACACTCTTGTGATGAACTCTGATTTATTGACAACAATTTCGTTTGAGGAAATGTATATGCGACATATTGAAGAACAAGCCGATGTGACGATTGCGGCAATTCCTTATGTCGTGTCAGTTCCTTATGCTATATTGACTACCGACGGTGTAACGGTAAATGGTATTGAAGAAAAACCATCATACTCTTATTATGCTAATGCCGGCATCTATATCTTCTCCAATAAGTTGCTCGATACGGTGCCAAGTTACAGTCGCACTGATGCAACCGATTTAATAGAGCAGGCTATTGATAAGGGATTGAAGGTTGTTTATTATCCTATTAATGGCACATGGATTGATGTGGGCTCGCCAAACGACTTCAAACAGGCCCAAGATCTCATGCGCCACCATAATGATTTAATCAAATAACGAAAAACAACATTAAACGATGGCAGAATCTAATTTTATTGATTATGTAAAAATACTTTGCCGCTCCGGAAAAGGGGGAGCAGGATCGCGACACTTTTATCGTGCCAAATATGTACCTAAAGGTGGCCCGGATGGGGGTGATGGTGGCCGTGGTGGACACATCATTCTAAAGGGAAATAAAAATATGTGGACATTGTTGCCTTTGCGTTATCGTCGCCATGTCTTTGCCGGTAATGGTCAGAGTGGCTCAGGGGGACGCAGTTTTGGCAAAGATGGCGAAGATGTGATACTTGAAGTCCCATGTGGTACAGTCGTGTTTGATGCCGAAACAGGTGAATATCTTTGTGAAGTCGTTGATCACGATGAAGAGATAAAACTACTTCGTGGAGGTCGTGGAGGACTTGGCAACTGGCACTTTAAAAGTGCGACTAACCGTACTCCTCGATATGCGCAACCGGGAGAACCGGCGATAGAAAAGACCGTAATCATGGAACTTAAGTTGCTTGGTGATGTAGGGCTTGTGGGATTTCCCAATGCAGGAAAATCAACACTACTTTCATCCGTTTCGGCTGCTCGTCCCAAGATTGCTGACTATCCATTTACAACAATGGAGCCTCAACTTGGCATTGTGTCTTATCGCGACAATCGCTCGTTTGTTATGGCCGATATTCCGGGCATCATTGAGGGGGCAAGTGAAGGCAAAGGCCTTGGATTACGTTTCCTTCGTCACATTGAACGCAATGCCGTATTATTGTTTATGGTACCGGCCGATGCCGACGATATCAAGCGTGAATATGAAATATTACTTGATGAAGTTGTGAAATTTAACCCCGAATTGGAAGATAAACATCGTGTCCTTGCGATCTCTAAAAGTGATATGCTTGATGATGAACTTATGGCCGAAATAGAAAAGGAACTTCCCGAAGGTGTGCCTCATGTATTTCTATCATCAGTAACCGGGCAAGGTGTGACCGAGTTGAAAGACCTCCTTTGGGCTGCAATTACCGATGAAAGCAATCGCATTGAACCATCGACAATCACTCATCGCCGACTTGATGGACATCATCGTGTGCGTGAAGAAGATGAATTTATTTTTGAAAACGAGCCAATTCCTGTTGAAGAAGAGGATGAAGAATTCTTCTATGAAGGAGATGATTGGGGCGAAGATATTGAATATGATTGGGTAGATTACGAAGAAGATGAACCACAAAAGTAATCTCTCTTATATAAACCTTATGACTCTCCCCGGCATGATAGCAATAAGCACATGTCGGGGATGTGTTGTTGAAGGGGATAGTTATAGTGGATTTAATGCTTGTCATTACACGGGCGACGATATGATGCATATTGAAGCGTCTCGGTCGTTGTTATGTGATGAACTTGGCATTGGCAGAGAGGCACTGATTATTCCTCGCCAAACACATTCGCTTAATGTTGCAGTCGTTGACTCAATCCCTTTTAGTGCCGAACGATTAGAGAATATAGATGCCCTTGTAACAACACTCTCCGGCGTTGCGATAGCAATCAACACGGCCGATTGTGTGCCATTAGTGTTTGCCGACGAAGTGAATAAAGTGATAGGCGTGGCGCATTCGGGTTGGAAAGGAACTGTGGGGCGTATAGCATCAAAAACAGTGAACACGATGCTTCAGTGTGGAGCCTCGCTCTTGCACATAAAAGTTGCTATGGGGCCATGTATATGTGGCGATTGTTTTGAGGTTGGACATGAGGTTGTTGAGCAGTTTGAGAAGAATGGTTTTCACTCTCCACAAGTGATATTAAATCAATATCAACCACGCCCACATATCGACTTGCCACAAGCATGCCGTCAAGCACTTCTTGAAATAGGCATTCGTGATGAAAACATTACATTGCCAACTGATTGCTCACGTTGTAATCCACAAAAATTTTTCTCGGCACGACGATTAGGCATCAACTCCGGCCGCACACTCACCATTGCAATAACCCACAAAGCATAATTGCTGTTTTTTACTCCGAGAATCTCGCATCGGCATAACTCTCCTCTTTAGATTTTAGGAGGGGCAATGGTACCAATGAGGACAATAACTCTCCTTTTGAAAATTACTGAGTAATTTTTAGGAGGAGTATGGCGAGCCGGGTGGTCTTTACTTGTTTATTGCCGAGTGCAGCCCACGTGGGCAGGAGGAGAGTTACTGCGCTTTGGTAATACAAGATTTTTTGTTATTTCTTGCGGCGAAGATCTTTGTATGCGTTTTTAGTATCGCCTTGTTCTATAGATATTGATTTATCGACATTGCGATTGTCGAGGGTGTGCATAAAGAGCCAATCATAGGTTTGTTTTAGGTAGAACAACCGAGCCAATGCACCATGATTGACACCTTTCCATTCATCATATCGGAGTAGGGGAGTCTTACCGGCTTCTCTCATTTTATCACGCACCTTGCGCGACTCGTTGACCGATACTGCAGCATCGGCTGTGCCATGAATTATCCATAATGGTACTTCATTCAGCCCACTTAAATCTTTGCGAGATCCTCCTCCACATAGTGCCATTGCAGCTGCTATGCGATGAGGATAGGCTGCCACAAGGTCAATGGTGCCATATCCACCAAGACTCATGCCGAGGACATAGATGCGATTGGTATCAATGGGGTATCGTTCGATAACCCAATCAACGATATTCATGATGTTATCGGGTTTCCAAAAAGTTCCCGGATTTTGAGGCGCAATAACATATGCATCTATCTCTCGCCCTTTTTTTACTGCATCAACCGTCCCATAGCGCAACACTCTATCCAGATTGTTGCCACATAGACTGCGCCCATGAAGAAATATTACAAGAGGTTTCTTCCCTCCGTTATTGTTGCGTTCACGATAACTGATGCTGTCGCCCCATAATTCGTTGCCCCACATCTCATAGGCAATTTGCTCTTCAGTCGAAAGACTGTCAAGGTTTATTGGGAAAAACTCATCGGGGTTTTCACCTTGTGCAGGAGGATTAAATAATGGATCATTCTCGGCATCGTTATTTTCTTTTGAAGATGATGCAACATTATCGGGTTCATATAGCCAAAAGTTATACCCATCTTTTACCTTCCCAATCTTGGTCGAGAGTTTTGCCTCTACGTCCACGATTGAAAGCGAAAGCAATACGAGAAGTATTGTGATTATTTTATTCATCATTGGAAATGCTTATTCGATTGACATTTTAAATATTTGTGTTCCTCTTGAACCACACACAACCTTATTCCCGATGATTATTGGAGATGATTCAAAGTTATTCCCTACATGTGAAGTGTGAAGAATTTCGCCTGTTTTACCGCGCAACAAGTACACATTACCCACCACATCGCCTGTGAATATAAATAATTCATTCTTTTCGTTATACACAGCAATAGGTGATGACCAAGAATAGTTTTTCAACGGAATGCGATAGAGTATCTTTCCGCTTTTGCAGTCAAATGCTACAAATTCACCGAGGCGTCCGGGCTTGTGTAATACAAAGTGAGAAAAAATCATTCCTTCACAGTCTCCATGACCAACAAGTGGAGTAGAGAACATCCCTCCTTCAACTTTCTTTTCTCCATTGATACAACGACCTTCAATCTGTGCGCTCCATACCTCTTCGCCATTCAATCCGTTGAGTTTTGTAAACCAAGAGATCCCTTCAGAACCTTGTGAGTCAATCTCGCTGCCGGTATATATGAATGGTATGCCATTTTCTTCAACAACAACGATAGTGGCATCGGTGTCATCATGATTGCGATAGGTCCACACCGGTTGAAGGTTATTGAGGTTAATGCAAATTATAAATCCTTCATTGTCGGAAAAATATCCATAGTTGCGATGCACCGCCATTGATGATTCTACACCACCACCGCCTACACCATTTCGATAGCGAAGAGTGGAATGGAGTGTAACACTATCTCCATTGCAATATAATTTATAGATTGTGCCATTTTCTCCGGGACGGAACATAAATTGACCCACTGCGATTGGTGATGAGTCGTATGCGCCCCATGCACGCCATGCTTTGCGGTCTTCTTTGAAAAATGACACCTCTTTGTGATTATAGAGGTTAAAAATTATTGCCCCAAATGGCTTTTGATCCGGAATCCCTTGTCCGACGAAGATGTTGCCGTTTAATGAGGGGTGGATTGATGCTGTACCTTTGATGGGGTTGTTTATGTTGTAGGCTTCGCGAGAGGCTTTCCCTGTTTCAAAGTCGATAAAAAACACCTTACCGGCAAGCGACCCTACGATAATTTCTTTGTTTTTAAACTCGGGTTTAACATAATCGGCAGCCTCTTTTTTTATGCGATTGACTTGAGCATCACTCCAATTGACATATAGAGGTTGGCCGGTCCAGCCTGAACCGCCACCCCAACGTCCGGTCATGCCACTCCCGGTGTTGAAAACCCAATCAACTTTTACCGTAGATGGGGTGCCTTTAACTTTTCCCGAAAATGGAGTTTCGCGAGAGGGTGCTCCTCGGAATGTGAGAATGCCGTCAACATCGGCATATTGATTTTCAAAACTTTCAAGTGTGCCGGGTACATTCTTAAGAAATGTATCAATCTTTATCTCTTTTAATCTTTTTGCCGAAGCGTATATTGTGTCGGGATGTGGAGTAATTACTTTTGGAGTGTCAACTTTAACACTGTCAGTTGGTTGTGCCGATGTGCTGTTTTTTTCTTTGCCACCACAAGCAATTGTCACAAGAGAAAATATGATTGATGTGATATAAATAAACGAATTTTTCATATAAAATAATATTTATATAGTTTTGGCTGACAAAGTTACTCTAATTTATTGAAATACACAATCTTTTGGCTGGATAGGACATAAAAACAACAAAGATGCACTCAACGAGTGCATCTTTGTTATAACTTTCGTCTGTGTGAAGGATTATTCACCTGGAACGATTGCTTCGCTTGGACAGTTGTCAGCGCAAGTGCCACAATCGATACAAGTATCAGGATCGATAACATAGATGTCACCTTCAGAGATTGCTTCTACTGGACATGCAGGAAGGCAAGTACCACAAGCAACACAGTTGTCAGTAATTACGTAAGCCATAATAAAAATTAATTTAGATATTATACGAATTAAATATTTACCACTACAAAAGTAATGGTTTTTTATAAAACAATATAATTTTATGAGAAGTTTTTTCTAAAAAATAATTTCATTTGTGATTAATCATCGGTCTATGAGGTGAATATATTTCATTATGGGACTATGATGATTTTATAAATCTTAGATATTAAAAATAAAAGTGCGTCAAACATTACATTTGACGCACTTTTAGATGTTTAATCAAAAGTTTACTTAAAGAATAACTTTTGTGCGGTTAACGATATAGAATCCACGAGGTAGATTGTCAATATAATTAACTCCGGCATTAACATTGATGATTCTTGATGCTCCATCGGCACGAGTAACCATTACTTGAGTATCAATATCCGATTCAAGAATCAATACCCCATTTGACACATAGATGTTTAATCTGTTTTCATTTATTACATCATCTATACCGGTTTCTTTCCAACCGTCAAATTCGTAGATACCTTTGTTTTTCAATGGCAAATCGGCAGTTTGATTAGAGCCACCACCTTGTCCGTTATTGAAGATGACCATAGGAGTTACAAGATTATCGGTAGTAGTAAATGAAATTTCCCACATACCATCTGCATTTTTAGTCATTGTAGTTCCGGGCCAACCGCCAAGATATTGTTTGTTAGCATTCCCTGAATCCCACACATAAGCATACACAGTTGAGTTACCCCAATTTGTACCACGATAATAGAATGTCCAAGTGCCATCGTTTGATGGAGTGTCATCATCGTCATCATTTCCACCATCTTGATAAGTGTTGCCGGTGTAACCCGATGCCTTATAAATACCATTGTTTACCAATTTAAGGTCGGCGGTTTGTGTACCACTATTATTGTGGAAAATAATCATTGGAGATGTCATTTCGCTTGAGAATGTAAGTTTGTAGTATCCCGAAGCGCTATCATAAGTCATTTTTGTACCACCCCATGCTCCCAATGGTGTGTTTGAAGTATTGTCATTGTCCCAACTATAGGCATATACATTGCTCCAATTACTGTTGCTATTATCAAAATATACAGTCCAATCGCCTGTTGGATCTTCAACTACTGCATTTTTAGTATAGGTGAATGTTTGAACACGGTTCTTCCCGTTCTTTTCAACATAAGTTTTGAGCGTTGTGGTTTCGGTGAAGGTCAACGCAGTGCTATATTCTGAAGAAGATGCCGAAGGAGTTGTGCCATCGGTTGTGTAATAAATAGTGGCAACTGAATCTACACTCAATGTCACTGAGATCGACTCATCAAAAGTAGTACCCGATGCAGGGTTAGCAGTTACTTTTGGTGCGACAAGAGTAGTTGTGTTTCCGCCATCATCATCAGTTGATGCAAGTTTACCAACGCGAGCCATTGCGTAGGTAAATACATCTAAGTCGTTCTTTTCGGCACTTGAAGATGGATCGGCAGCATAATCTTTTGTTACATTGTCAAATACAGTTGCATCGTAAGGGATTGAACCGGTTGCACCTTGACCATAAGTTGACACATGCATTACGCCAATACCATTTGATTCAATATATTCTTTGGTTATGCCAAGTTTTGACAATGGAATTTTCATTTCGTAGAATGTGTGAGCCGATGGGTCAATTTCGCCAATAAGGTCAACAAAACCTGTTGTACCGGTCAACACCGCAGGATCATAGCCAAATGATTCTTGACCATAAATTTTAGTGATTGAAGGAAGAAGACCATCGGCATGGCCATAAGAATTTGGTTCAAATGACAAGCAACTATTGGGATCGGTGTAGTCAAATTTTCCATCAGCATTTGGAAGGAAGATACCGGGAGTTCCCGATGTAGGCTTAGAATTGAATAAAACAAAACAATCGGCACCATTCTTAAATGTATTATATTTACCGTCTGCGTCCCAAATTGTGTTGCCATCAACCAATACTCCTTCAACACTTAACTCCGGATCAAGGTCGAGTGCAATCATTTGGCGAATGTCGGCATTGTATGGCTTTGATTCTCCGGGTTGTTTGCCTTCGCCATAGAGATCCCAAATCAAATATACAAACTGCCATCCAAGGTATAGATAGTCGTCATCGTAGGCTGCATATAGAGAATAAGTGTCATATATTGGGCGTTCGTGAACACCTTTTATTGCTTGAGCCACGTCGCGAGCCACCCCTTGTGCAATTAGTTCATTGCTTGTCCAGTTGCTCAATGCTGTAGAACTTACGCCATTGCTAAATGACATGTTGATTGTCTTATTAGTACCAACTTTGCCATCGGGGTTTGTGGCATAATAAGTAGAATTTAATTGGTCACCATTTCCGGTATTGTCATCAGTGTTGCCTGAGTCATCGTCACCTGTATTGCCTGAGTCATCGCTACCTTCTTGGTAGGTTTTACCTGTGTAGCCCGATGCATTATAAATACCATTATTTACCAATGTGAGGTCATCGGTTTGAGCACTTCCATTATTGAAGATAATCATTGGAGTTGTCATTTGGCTTGAGAATGAAATTTTGTAATATCCCGAAGCACTATCCATTGTCATTGCAGTTCCGCTCCAACTTCCCAATGGTGTATTTGACTCATTGCTTTTGTCCCAACTATAGGCATATACTGTGCCCCAATTGCTGTTGCTATTGTCGAAATATACAGTCCAATTGCCGTCATTAGTGTCGCCTGAATCGTCACCGGTGTTGTCATCTCCTGTATTACCGGAGTCATTTCCGGCATTTTCGTAGTCATAAACAACGGCAATACCGGTAGAGCCGATTGTTCCTGAAATAGTTGACGCAGTTACAGTCCATGTGTTGCCTGTAATTTCATCTTTATATGTGCCGGGAGCAACAGTGCTACCTCCATTTGAGATAGTTACCGCACCGCTACCCGATGCTTTAACTACAACAACGCCTTTTTCGCGACACACTGCCATCGCTCCATTCTCACTCACATAGTAGTCTTTTTGTCCCACCATAGCATTGTGGAAATGGTTTACGGCTGCAACCTCTTTATTTTTGAAATCAACACCACCTTTTTGGCCAAGGCGAATGGAACTTTTTGATGTTGAAGTGGGGCGAGAGAAATACAATGCGCTGGCACCACTACGAGAAGCCAAGAGAGCGTAAGTGCGGTTAATTTGGTTTACGCTTGCTGTGCGTGAGTCTTCGCCATAGCCACCATCATTTGAATATGCGTCATGGCTTTCTGCCCAATATACAATTTTTTTGCTATCCAATCCACGAGCAGTCCAGTTTCCATATCCTCCATATGCGTTTCCACCTTGGATTGACCAACGAATATCTCTACCATATACATTGTCGGTAACAGAGATATAGTTGGTATATTCTTTCATTAGGCGAGTGCTTTCGTCATTGGCATTATCTGTTGGTCCAACAAGAATTTCGCCGTAATGCCACATTCCGGTACCTTGAGTCACTGCACTCCAGAAATTACAATCTTCTGAAGGTAGTCCGATATGTTTAGCCGCATCCCAACGGATACCATCAACGCCATAAGATTTCAATTCATCAACATAAGCACGCACTGCATTATATACTGTTGAATGTTCTGAGTTGAGGTCGCGCATACCGATTTCACCATGAGTAACTTGCCAACGATTTCCATAGTCAATATTAGAGCCATGTGTATGCCAATATTGGCTATCGTGCCAACGTGATGCCACATAACTCATATTGCCGTTAAGGTGATTTGCAACAACGTCAACGATGATTTTAATGCCGTATTTATCGGCTTCGGCACAAAGGTCTTTTAGTTGTTGCTTTGTACCAATACCTCCATCGGCAAAATAAAAATCATAAGGTTGATAAGCATAATACCATTCGGCATTAGTGTTAGCATTACCTTGACATGGCGAAGTTTGCACCGATGTAAAACCGGCAGCAGCAATGTTAGGTAACTCTTCTTTGATTTGGTTAAATGTCCAGTCAAAACAGTGTAGAATCGTACCATCTTGACAATTCTCTTGAAGGCCATACTGATTGGCCGCTGTGGTGCTCATTGTAAAACTTAGCAATATTGCTAGGAGCACACTTGAAAAAAGTTTCTTCATGAGTACTTTGTTTGTAAGTATGATAAATAAAAAAAATAAAAATAGAATCTTCCGAATCTAACTATTTGCAAAATTAATACAAATGTTAATATAATACAAAGTGTTTATGCATTTTTTAGTAAAAAAAGATTTTAAAGATAAATATTATCTCTTTTAATGAAATTTTAGATTGTAAATAACAAAAACTCTAACTAATTTTGTAGTCATAAATTAATAAAGGATTAAGTTATGGAAATGAATAATATGAATATTGATGATGCAAATAAAAAGATGAAGATTATTATCATTGTTGCTGCGGTAGTGATAACAATAATGATAGTGCTATTTGCATGGATGTATAGTTCTCAAAGTGAAAAGATTGAACAGGCTCAAACAACTGTGGCTGAATTGCAGAATACTAATGAGCAATTAAAACTCGAAAACGAACAGATTCAACTTGATAATGAGTTTCAAAGTCTTGAAAATCAATTCCAATCAATTGAAACTCAAAGCAAATCAGTTAGAGGAGTTGTAAATGATTCTATCTCAAAAGAATATAAAAAAGCGAAAAAACGCATTGAAGAACTTCGTAAGGAGTTGAAAAACGAAAAAAACAAAAGTGCCAAACGTATAAAGGAATTGCAAGGGGAGATTGAAACTCTCAAAGGAATCCTTCGTCACTATGTTGCTCAAATTGATTCGTTGAGTAAAGAAAATAAAAACCTTCGTGAAGAAAATACTCAGATAAAAAATCAAAATACAGAACTTTCTTCTCGTGTAGAACGAGTGTCGGGCGAAAAGAAAGTGCTTGAAGAAAAAATGGTGCTTGCTGAGAAACTTAATGTGACAGGTGTCTCTTTTTCTGCATTGAATAAAAAAGGCAAAAACGAGAAAAATATAACAAAAGCAAAACAACTTAAAGTTACGTTTACTATTCCTCAAAACAATTCCACTCCTGTTGGTGTTAAAAACTTGTATTTGCGCATCACTTCTCCCGAAGGAACTTTATTAGGTGGCGCAGGAACATTTAATTTTGAAGGTGCCAATCTTCAATGCACTGCACGCAAACAGATTGAATATGGTGGTGAAGAAATTGGTGGTATTACAATTTATTGGGATGTAAATACAGCTCTTAATCCTGGCGAATATCTTGTGGAATTATTTACCGATGGATATAGATTGACTTCTCGTCGTTATACAATGAAAAAATAAAGTCTTAAAATGACCTCTTTTTCTCAAATATGGAGCGATTTTGTTTCTTTGATTAGTGTCAAAGAGGTTACGATGCTATCTGCGATTTTTAAGTTATGCTTTAGCCTGCTATTGGGTAGTATAGTAGGACTTGAGCGTAAAAGAAAAGGGCAGTCGGCAGGGATTCGCACGTTTGCACTCATTTCAATGGGTGCAACTCTTGCAATGCTCATATCAATATATGTGCCACAAGTATATTTGGGTCTGAAAAATGGTGATCCCGGACGAATTGCAGCACAAGTAGTGTCGGGGATAGGTTTCCTTGGTGCCGGTGCCATAATTCAGATGAAAGGATCGGTAAAAGGTTTGACAACTGCTGCTGGTATATGGATGGTCGCGGCTATTGGCTTGGCTGTTGGGGTGGGCTTATATACTTTGTCAATAGTCGCAACAGCCTTGATTCTATTTATTCTTGTGCCTCTTGAACGATTTGAACATCGCATAGGGATGGGCTCAGAATCGCGCATCATTCGCATAAAAGTGGGCTGTGTTGTGGAGGATATTGATTGCTATCGAAAAATTTTTAAACAACATAAAGTTCATTTGAATAACGTGTTTGTTGAATATGATTATGCCGAAGATATAACTCGCATTAACTTTGTCGTTTTGATGAAAGAGAACACCGACAATGTATCGTTGTTTTCCGACTTGCGTAAATTATTTCCTACACAGTCTATCTCTTTGGCCAATCAAGTGAATCTATAAAGATATTATTTAAAATGATTACATCTCTTATTACTGACCTTGCGTTTATTCTCATACTTGGCGCAATAGTTACGATTTTGTTTAAATGGATTAAACAACCGGTTGTGCTTGGGTATATTGTTGCCGGGTTCTTGGCGAGTCCTAATTTTGAGTATCTCCCATCGGTAAATACTGCCGAAAATATAGAATTTTGGGCTCAAATTGGTATTGTGGTATTACTCTTCTCTCTTGGGCTTGAGTTTAGTTTTAAGAAACTAATGAATGTCGGAGGCTCGGCGGTAGTTACTGCGCTGATTATTGTTATAGGGATGATGACGGGGGGATTTGTGATAGGTCATTTACTTGGATTCTCCAATATAAATAGTTTATTCCTTGGGGGTATGTTGTCAATGTCCTCTACCACTATTATAATTAAGGCATTTACCGATATGAATCTACGACACAAGAAATTTGCGTCAATGGTATTTGCTGTGCTCATTGTTGAGGACCTTTTTGCTGTGTTGATGATGGTGATACTATCCTCTATTGCTGTAAATAGTAGTGTAGAAGGGGGCGAAATGCTATATAGTGTAGGTAAATTAGCATTCTTCCTTATAATATGGTTCTTGGTTGGAGTATTTGTATTGCCATCGGCGTTTAATGCGACTCGTAGATTCTTAAATAGCGAAACATTGCTTGTGGTTGCAATGGGATTGTGTTTAGGAATGGCTGTGTTCTCAGTATATTGTGGCTTTTCACTTGCACTTGGCGCATTTGTTATGGGCTCAATCTTGGCGGGAACAAGTTATGCCGAGCGCATTGAGCATGTCGTTGCTCCGGTAAAAGACCTTTTTGGTGCAGTGTTTTTTATCTCGGTGGGGATGATGGTACAGCCACAAGTGATTCTTGATTATTGGTCTCCTATCTTGATATTATCGGCTGTCGTAATTGTTGGGATGATTATCTTTGGCACATTTGGGATGTTGGTTACCGGACAAACTCTTAAAGTGGCAATGCAATCGGGATTTTCATTAACTCAGATTGGGGAATTCGCGTTTATTATCGCGTCGTTAGGTATGTCGCTTGGTGTGCTTGATGAAACGATTTATCCTATTGTGGTTGCGGTGTCGGTAATTACTACATTCACCACTCCTTATTTTATCAAAATGGCAGAGCCTGCTTACAATATTGTAGAGAAGATTTTACCCAAGAGACTCCATTTTCTCATCAATAGATACACTACGCAAGCATCTGCCGAAAGTGAAAATAACTCATTGTGGGCTTCTTTGTTGCGTCGTTATCTATGGAGAGTGTTATTGTATTCAATAGTATTGATTGCTATTATTGTTGTGTCACAACAATTTTTGCAACCATGGCTCAAAGATATTATGCCATCATGGCATCGTTTTGCAAGTAGTGTGATTACTCTATCGGCAATGGCTCCATTCTTGTTAGCATTGTCGGTCCCTGTCTCAAAAAAAATAGAACGCCAACGACTCAAACAATCACATGCTCATTTTGATGTCCCTCTTATTGTAATGTCGCTTTTCCGTTTGATTATTGCATCTGTATTTATTGTATATCTTTTGTCCGATATATATAGTTTTGCAATAGGTGTATGTTTTGGATTGGCTATATTTGTGTTGTTCGTCGTTGTTTTGTCAAAACGTGTGAGTTCGCGTCTTGCTAATATTGAATCTAAATTCCTTGACAATCTCAATGAACGAGAATTGCGTCGTAGTGGAAAAAATAACAATCTTGTGAGTGACCTTCACCTTGCATATATGGAAGTGGGACATAATTGTGATTTTGTTGGAGAACGCCTCATTGATTCTAATATTCGAAAGCGTTTTGGAGTGAATATTGTGAGCATTCAACGAGGTAATACATCAATATTAATACCCAAGGGGGATACTCGTATTTTCCCTGGAGATGTGCTTGGTGTGATAGGCAATGATGATCAGATTCAACAATTACTTCCGGTAGTTGAAGCACGTGAAGAAGAAACCTCTTCGGCAGTTAATGCTAATGACTTTAAACTCACCAATGTGTTATTGAGTGAAAATTCTCCTTTGCTTGGGCACACGTCGGCTTCAGCAAGTATTCGAAATAAGTATATGGCGCTTGTTGTGGCAATACAGCGAGAAAATGATTATCTAAAGCCTAATGGAGAAGTGGAATTTAAACCGGGTGATATTGTGTGGC
Source organism: Muribaculaceae bacterium (assembly GCA_017409345.1). GTDB lineage: Bacteria > Bacteroidota > Bacteroidia > Bacteroidales > Muribaculaceae > RGIG4079. The sequence continues at coordinate 30,305 of JAFQSX010000021.1, forward strand.
TTGTTGGTGATGCAAAAGTGCTTGCACAATTAAGATGATGTTCTTGTTTAACAATCCTTGATTAGTTCTATAAATGAAAAAATAAGCACCCTCATGGGTGCTTATTTTTATGAGTATTCGATTTAAATAGGAAAATTACTTTTTGAGATAGATTTTTTCGGCTTTATCTCCTTGCACTTTAATGAAGATGCCATTTGAAGGATTTGCTATTTTTGTGCCTAGGAGATTGTAGTATTCAGTAGGAACATTTCCATTTATCTCAATGTTTTCGACTCCTGTTCCACTCCATTGGTCGTTGAGCCATTTCACGCGTGCGTCGAGCAACGCTTTAAATTGAGTGGCATCGACCACTGGGTCGCTAGTGCCATAGGCCGGCCATCGTTGAGCATCACAAGCTGCAGCACTCTTGATAGATGTGATAAAACTATCGATGTATGCGCTTATTGTGGGATATTGATTGTTGTAGAAATTGGGCCATAGTTCTTTTACTTTGGCTTGGAATGCAGGGAATTTTGCAATTTCGGCAATCCAGATTTGAGGAGTTTTGGGTGAGTTTACATAGATGAATTGTTGGCCATTGCGCATAAATGCATCACCAAAATCCCATACCGGACCGAAGTTCCAGTTTGAGGTCGTGCCACGATCTTTGTATAGATAAGTGCTACCATTAAATGCTTTGTAGTTATCCATCACTTCTTGCACGATATAGTAGCGAGCAATGGTGTCAAGGTCGATATATTGTTGCCAAGCAGTGGAATTTTTGTCGGTAGCATAGATCGCATCATCCATTCCGTTAAGTTGGCTCATGAGGTATTCGTTTTGTTGAGACGAAAGCGCTTCAGGATCTTTGTAGGTGAAGCGAGCGAGGCTACCATTACCTTCAGTGATGGTTACTTGCTCGGTGCTTACGGCATTATCTATTTCGAGCAACCAACCGCCGGTGATTAATGACGCATCTATAGCATTGTCATCTTGTTTTGTGATGGGTACACGGTCTTTGTCGATACGTACCGTCTCGGTCAAGAAATATAACCCCTTATAATCTCCATTGAGCACGAGTTCCACAGCGCGACGATCGGGTGTGTAGGCGAGATTCATCAGTTGGCTCACTTTATACCCGGTAGTAGCACGAAGAAATGCATGTTGGTCATCGGCATAAGCCATTAATGCAAAGTTCTTACTCTTGCTCATGCCAAGGAGTTGTGTCCCTATGGTTAGTTTGAAACGATAAGGTTTTTTATCATAGTCGGTCCATGAGGCTTGACCACGACCACGTATTTTCATTGCAGTCTGACTTGTGGCAGAACCTAAAGATGCGTATCCCGAAGATTTGCCATCGATATAGAATGTTGCATTGATGTAATTTTCAGTTGAAGTAATTTCAGCATTGTTTTGAGTTGTGATATAAACCACAGGCAATGTCCCTGATGGCTCCACTGCCTTTACCGCAAAGGTTACAATAATAGCAACAAAAAGAAGTAGAATTTTTTTCATGTATTTAAGTGTTTTAGTTATTATTAGTTACATTATTAATGAGATGATAATGTGAACAATATCACAATATTGCCAAAGATACAAAAAAATGATGTGAAAATAATAGAGGGATATTGCATGTTTAGACAAAATCCCTCTTTATTACGATAAATTATACCTTTTTATGCTTTTACATCTATTTTACCAATATCTTTTTCACTATGGAATTTGACTCGGTAGTTACTTTTACGATATATATACCGGTATTGCAATTTATTGAATGTTCATTGTCAAGATTGTTCTTTGTCACAATTACCTTGCCCGAAATGTCATTTACAATAATTGATGCAATAGGAGAGTAACTTGCTATTGTTATAACTCCATTTGCCGGAGAAGTAATAGAGATATTATTATTGGTTTCAATGTTTTCAACTCCTACACCTTCGCCCCATTGGCCGACAAGCCATGCAACGCGATTGTCAAGACTTTTTACAAACTCATCTTTGGCCCATTCGATGTCGCCGTTGCCATATTGTGGCCAACGAGTGTAATTGCTTTGTGAGGCACTATATATTTGGTCAACAAATGAATCAATAAAGTCGTGCAACCCATCATAGTCATTGCCCTTAAATTGTTGCCACACTTCCACCACTTTTTGTTGAAATCGAGGATATTTGGCAATTTCGCCTATCCATGTTTGTCCGTATGGAGGGTATTGATAGATGAAAAATCCATTGTTGCGACGATAAGAGTTTCCGAAGTCCCACACCGGGCCAAATATCCACTTCGTTTGTCCTTGGTCTTTGTGTAGGTAGCAACTGCCGTGAAACGATTCGGCATTGTCCATCACCTCTTGCACAATGTAGAAACGAGCCAATGAATCCATGTCGATATAATGTTCCCATGTTTCCGACGATTTGTCGGTTGAGTATATCGCGCTGTTTGTGGCAATCATTTGAGTGCGTAGGTAGCGTTCTTGTTGTGAAGATAGTATCTCTGGCGTTTTATAGGTAAATCGTATGATTTCTCCATTACCTTCCGTAATTCTCACTTGCTCCGTTTCGTCATAATTGTCTATCTCCACAAGCCACCCACCGGTGATAGTAGTGGCGTCGGTGGCAGTGTCGGGTTGCTCCACGATATTGACACGATCTTTTGCCACACGAATGGTCTCGGTCAAGAAATACAATCCTATATATTTGCCATTCAACACCACTTCAATAGGTTGTTGAGCAGGAGTGTATTTCAATCCCAATCGGTGACTTAATTCAAACCCCACTGTGTTGCGCAGAAACGCCATTTGGTCATCGGCATGGGCTAATAGTGCAAAATGTTTGCTCTTGTTCATGCCAAGAGGTGCGGCTTTTTTGTCAAATTTCAATCGGTAGGGTTTCTTGTCAAAATCTCTCCACGTGTAATTTCCACGCCCACGAATTTCAAGGGCAAACGCGCTATCGGGCGATGCGATTGACTCAATGCCATCGATACCCATATTATCAAGATAATAAGTACCATTGACATAATCTTCGGTTGATGTAATATCCACGCCACCATCGGTGTTGATATACATCACCGGTAGCGTACCCGAATAACCTATGTCATTTGCATTTGGTGATTTCCAATATCCTTGAGCCCAATTATCACTTGAGAGTGGGGTATAGGTTCCACCCACCACAATAGTTTGATCGGTTGTTGCTGTACGATATTCATTATAGGTTTTGCTAATCTCTTCTTTTACGGTCGAGAATGTTTTATTAATCTTGCCATCGGCGAGGTGAGTATTGGCAAATGTATATCGATACATGTCGCTCACCTTCTCGGGAATAGTGATGCTCCACAACCCATTTCCTTCATCGGTCATTGATATGATGTAAGTCTCGGCACGCGAATCGCTACCATAGACAAATTTCACTTGCGCATAACCGGTCAATGAATTGTCAAAATAAAAAGTCCCTTTGGGAATAACCAATCCCCAAGAATTAAGAGATAAAAATAATGTAGTTATTAATAAGAAAAAATACTTCATATAAAACACAAATCATTTTACATCACAAAAATAGGAAGAACTCGCGAGAAAAAGGCAGGAAATTGGGAAATAATGCAATTCGTTGGTAGATTGTTTAATACGCAACGGGCTTCCGTGGTTGTAATGCGGTCCTGAAAGACCGTATATAGATGAGTTAAGATGTAGATTTG
>JAFQSX010000022.1 GCA_017409345.1 Muribaculaceae bacterium
GGAAATACTATCGAATCGGTGTAACCGGATTCCGTTCTCTAAAAGAATTTGCCAGCAACCAAACAACTTGTGGCGCCACCGCAGGCGACACTCTTTTTGTGGCTCCGGGGGTATATACCGAAGGTGCAACTATTAAAGTTGCAGGTTTGAAAATATTCGGGCACAATGCCAACCGCGACTGGACTTCGACACGCGATGCGTTGGAAACCGAGCTCCAAGCCGTTCTTTATATCGAAGCAAGCAATATTACAGTAAATGGCTTTAAGGTAACAAAAGACGGTCGAATTATTAGTGAAACAGGTACCAATTCAACGCCGATAAAGAATTTGTGCGTCATATATAACAAATTTGAGAACTCAACCGTAAAGCGCGATTGGGGATATCAAGTGGTTTATTTTGGTCCAAGAGCTACCGGTTCAGCCGCCAATAACACATCATCACAACTTCGATATTTAGATTGCGAAGTGGCACATAATCATTTCTATTATCCCGCAGGCACAACCACAACATTCCCAAGTGGTGTTGACATAAGCGGAGCAGGAGGCACAACTTATGTTCACGACAATTATTTCAACTCCGGTGGCACAAGTGTGTCGATAGAAAACGGACAAGGTGTTATAAACATCAAAAACAATGTATTCAAAAATGTAGGTAAAGACACATGGGATGGTGCCGACGGAGGCGCAAAAGGTGATTTTGCAGTCTACTTCGAGCGTTGTGCATTTGCCAACAGCACCACTGCATATATTCAAGACAACGAGTTTGACGGTTGCTACGGACAAGCAACATTGGCTTCTATAATTCGCGTATGGGGAGGCAACGCAAGTTCTTCAACTTTTGTCACTCCGGTTAATTTCAACATTAATATCAATCGTAATACATTTAAAGGAAAAACGACAATAATAACAAGTGAGATTATGACCGCGAGCAATGGAGCAACCGACCAAGCCGGTGAAAACCTCATTTTGTATCAAGATAACCAAGATGTTTATGACGGCACTCGCTATAATATTCAAGATAACCACTACGACAATCGATTTTATAAATATGCTTGGATAAGACTAAATGATGGTATGCCTCGCCAAGAGATTTATGCCAACAATTTTTCTGAATTCAAATTGGGAGGCACTGATTCTTCATTTGGAAATGCAGATTGGACTACCGGAGATATTAATTCTACGGTACAATCAACAAATATCACTAACCATGCGGCATGGATTGATGGGAAAAGCATACTCCATTATATACCCACCTTTATCCAATCCTTTGACATCGACATGGAAACCGGCGACTTATACTTTATTCAAGATCTTAGCAAAACCGATGGTGATGCAATGGCGAAAAAATATGGCGCCTCACATGAAACTGAAGAATGTTTGATTTTAACCAGAGTGAAATGTACTTCTCCTGCTCTTCCTCACACCTCCTCCGCAGCAAGAAGAGGGTATCAATATGGCACATCGTATGAATCCATGAAACTATTCCGAGCCGGACATGGTGTAAAACTCAGTATTGTGCGTGATAAAGACGGACAATTATGGATGCTCACCGGTGCGAAAGGCACCACTAGATCTTCATCAAGTTCCAATACTTTGTCGGGCAATGCCGTTGCTAAATTTAAGTTTGTCAATGGTGCCCAAGTAATTCTCGACGGAAGAACAACCGCTCATTCTGCCGACCTCAAATGGGATGAGTTGGATCTTTCATATATCGACCACCCTATTGCAGGCTTAAGGAATGTATATGGCACCGTCGATGAATTATCCCGTTATTTCTGTTTCAGTTCATCGGTTACCGGACAACGAGAATATTGCATCTATGATCTTGACGATATCCTTGAGGGGAAAGCCAATCCTCGTCTTATAAAGCGAATCAATATTAAATGTGGCACACCTGCAATATCCCAAAGATGTCTGGGAAGCGATGGTCTCGCGGAATTTAAAGCCGCCGACAACGGTTTTGAGACATGGTCATATCAAAGCTACGCCATTGCCGGTGATTACCTCTATTTCCTCGAAGGCACAGGCCCTAGTTCAGGAATCACCAAAGGACTCCCTACTATTATCGTAAGTGTTTACAATTGGCGCACCGGTCAATACCTCAACCGTTCTCGAATAAATTATGGTCGAACTAACGCAAGTTATGGGGAAGCCGAAGGGATTGTTTTGCGCCCCGATATTTATGGCAACTCAACTCTTTATTTAGCGTTAGTAGATGGAGAGAATGCCGGTGTTAATGAAGCAAGTATTTATAAATATCATATCAATCGTTATATACAACATTTTGATAGCGGTGACACCAAAGAGGATGGCACAAATTATACTACACTAACATACCGAGTGTCGGGTGACGACTTGACTGAAACCTCAACCCACTTCAACGCCTCACAATATCCCGCTATAGAATTTTCTCATGCAGTGGCAAGCGATGATGCTAATGTGTCTTGCAGTGAAACCGATATTGACTTTGGAACATTATCAGATGCTTCTCCTCGCACGGCTGTTGTCACTATCACAAATGCCGGGGAATATCGCTATGGACAATGGGTGGGTACGATTACTGGTGCCGACGGCGGACAATTTAAAGTAGATGTTTCGGACAATGAACAGTTCCAAACTTCAACCGTTACAGCTACCGTAACATTCACCCCCGACATCAAAAAGCGCGAATACAACGCATCGCTACGTCTTCACTCGCCTCTTGCAACGGCCAATGATGAGTCTAACGATATTGTAATAAATCTCACGGCTGCATACGATGGACCATTGACTTATGGTATGGCTCCTCGCATGGCTACCGAGCAAGTGACTCAAACTATCGATAACGAAAAATACTACTCTTTCAACCTTGCTTACAATGCAATGTTGCCTGAGCCTTATGACAATGCTTATCTTGCTTATACTAATGGCGAGGCGGCCGATGTACTTCCATTCCGTGAACTTATTGATAAGTATGTGGTTGTGATGGAAGACGCGACTGGCAATTTTAAATCTACCGACCTAATCGCCGACAAAGCCACTCACATCACCGTTGGGAATGAAAACGCGCATGAGGGTGATGAATGGGCGAACGCTCTTACATCTAAATATGTTGATAATACTTATTCTAAAAAAGGTTATGGAGCGGTGGAACGCGATAACTTTGCCGACCAAATTTCTATAACTAATGGATTTGAGGTTGTGCAAGCCAATGCATCGGAATCAAAAGCCGAAGGGGCTGCACACTATAGCAGTTATGCCGATGTATTTAGCAAACCGTTGGTATTCCATAACGTTGACCCTAATAAGGCTTATAATTTCAGATTATACCTATCTAAATCATCGGCCGAGAAGATGGACGCTTGGAAAGCATTATATCTTGACTATGCCGATGACGTGTCAAATGCAATGTATATCCCCACAACGGCTGTTGCTTATAACAACACGACAATTAAAGCTGTTGACGAGGAATACACTGCCAACACCGATGCATCTGACATGCCTATGGGCAGCCACAACTCAATCACCAATGAGGGTGTGACTTTGACAGACCCCGTTCATTATCGTGGAGTGAATGAAATTTCTGCCGATGGTAATTTTGGCACTCTTCATGTTACAAGCGAAGTGGTCAATTTCTGGGATATTGACTATGACATTGATTTAGGTGGAGACATCTCTGCATCTTACACCGATAATAAGATGAACGACTATAAAAATAGCGAGGGACTACTTAAGGGTATCACAACTTCATTATCTTACCTCCCTGTAGAATTTGCAACCACCGAGAAAACAGCCGAAGATGGCAGAACTCGCAATGAGCCTACCGATGCC
>JAFQSX010000023.1 GCA_017409345.1 Muribaculaceae bacterium
GAACACCACTGTACCATCAGAAGCGATCTTGAGATCGAAACTGTTACCATTAGCCGAAATCATGTTGATTTCTTTAGAGGCAAGGTCCATCTTATGTAATCCTCCCTTAGCATTTTGAGAGAACACCACAAATGAACCATCAGGGCTAATTGTTGCTTGGTTCACCGATACGCCTTCTGGAAGATCAATCTTGTCAACCGATTGAATTTCCACCAATTGAGCGAAACCGAGAACGCTTGAACACAACAACATTGCCGAAATGAAAATCTTTTTCATGGGTTAATTATTTTTTTTGTTAGTATATAAATATCGATAATTTAACTGCTAATTTAGGAATAATATCGCAAATAGAAGATTTATTTGTGAAAATTAACAGATATAGGCGTACAAATTACAACATCCCATCCTCAATAAGGCATGCAATGCGTTCAATAATCGCATCTTCGCGATTTTTGTTTGGTTCAAATTTCCCTTTTAGATTAACACCAAACATTTTTCCAAACATCTGCCAAAATCCGGCACGGAAACCACCTAAAAAAGCCTTGACAATATCGTAGGAAGATTGGTTAGTCTCGCGACGAATGAGTTTAACCAATACCTTGGCTTGATTGCGAGTGAATTTTTTAAGAGCCGGCTTATATTGCTTAAAAAGAGAGCCTTCCATTGCTTTTAGATGAGCTTCTCGCTCTTGCTGAGTAGGAAATGTTTCGATATACTCATAAGTCTCAAGCAGTGTTTCGCAAATGAGATGAGCATAAGGCAGAGCTTTGCGCACATCTCTCACCGTACGCCAATAAAATTCTTCTTCTTTCTTGTTTTTAAATTTGAGTTTAGGGAAGCAATTTAAGTCGCGAATAACAACCATCAATACCGAGTCGCCTGTTTCATCAACAAAGTGGTATTGTCCGATATATGCTCGTTTTACACCTGTCCCTAATTCACTTGAAGTATTAGGGTCAATCGTATCTTGTGCAAATGAATTAAAAGAGCACAAAATGCCGATGAAAAGTGTAATTATGAGTCGGAAATAGGGCATTTATCGGTTTCGGTGTGAGGATAATCGATGGTATAATGTAGGCCACGAGATTCTTTGCGTTCTTTGGCTTGTCGCATAATGAGATACCCCACGTTAATTATGTTGCGAAGTTCGCATATTTCACGCGAAGCAGTAGAGCGTTTGAATAACCGTTCGGTTTCTTCATATAGAAGGTCAAGACGATTCCATGCTCGATTCAAACGAATATCGGAGCGAACAATTCCCACGTAAGTACTCATAATTTGGTTTACTTCCTTGATGCTTTGAGTGATTAACACCATCTCTTCGGGCAATCGAGTACCCTCGTCGTTCCATTCGGGAATGTCGTTGCGGAAAGAGTAGTGATTTACCATTTCCATTGCATGGACGGCAGCCGCCTGAGCATATACGACAGCCTCAATGAGAGAGTTTGAAGCCAAGCGATTTCCACCATGAAGTCCGGTGCAAGCACATTCGCCAACGGCATATAGCCGTTTTATAGATGATTCGGCATTAGAATCCACTTTTATGCCACCACACAAGTAGTGGGCAGCAGGAGCTACGGGGATATAATCTTTTGTGATGTCAATGCCAAGCGATAGACATTTGCGATAAATATTTGGGAAATGTTTCTTAGTCTCTTCAGGGTCCTTATGTGTAACATCGAGATACACATGGTCATCACCATGGCGTTTCATTTCGCTGTCGATGGCACGAGCCACAATGTCACGAGGAGCAAGTGATAGACGAGGGTCGTAGCGATGCATAAATTCCTTGCCTCGAATGTTGCGAAGCACAGCACCATATCCACGCATAGCCTCGGTAATGAGGAATGATGGGCGATCCCCCGGGTGATAAAGTGCCGTGGGGTGGAATTGTACAAATTCCATATCTTGAACAGTACCTTTGGCTCGATAAACCATAGCAATGCCGTCGCCGGTAGCGATAAGAGGATTGGTAGTGGTTTTATATACAGCACCAATACCACCGGTTGCCATTACGGTGATTCTTGCTTTGAACGTGTCAACCTTGTCGTTTTCGGGGTTAAGAATGTATGCGCCATAACAAGTGACATCGCTTGTGCGTCGAGTAACGATGCGCCCTAAGTGGTGTTGTGTGATTATCTCAATTGCAAAGTGATCTTCATAGACATCAATATTCGGATTTTTCTTTACTGCGGCAATGAGACTTTCTTGTATCTCGGCACCGGTGTTGTCTTGGTGGTGAAGAATACGAAATTCGCTATGACCCCCTTCTTTGTGTAGGTCAAATTCGCCATCTTCGTTTTTATCGAAGTTTACGCCCCAATTTATCAGTGCATTAATTTCATTTGGTGCTTCGGTAACCACCTTTTTTACTGCTTCGGGGTCACTCAACCAGTCACCGGCAATCATAGTGTCCTCGATATGTTTTTCAAAATTGTCAACTTTGAGATTTGTAACCGAAGCTACTCCACCTTGAGCCAAATAAGTGTTGGCTTCGGGAAGTTTTGTTTTACACACTAATGCCACACGCCCGGTGTGAGCAACTTTTAGAGCAAAACTCATGCCGGCAATGCCGGAACCTATAACAAGATAATCATATTCGTAAGTCATAATCCTTGACTTTTAATATTTATATCTACAAAGATAGAAATTTATTCACAATGCAAGATTGATTATTTGAATTAATTTTCAAATGCGGGGCATTGTTATGATATTTTAAGGTGAAATTTTATTTATTCCTTGGGTGGAAAGTCAAGATTTCTTCGCGGAGGCGGGTGCGGTCAATGTGTATGTATATTTCGGTGGTGGAGATGCTTTCGTGACCGAGCATTTGCTGTATGGCACGGAGATTGGCACCCCCTTCGAGTAGATGTGTGGCAAAAGAATGGCGAAGAGTGTGTGGACTAATCTCTTTGCGAATGCCGGCTAATTCGGCAAGTTGCTTGATGATATAAAAAATCATTACACGAGTCAATCTGCGACCACGGCGATTGAGGAATAAGATGTTTTCTTCGCCCGGTTTTATGTCAAGATGTTTTCGGTCTTCAAGGTAAAGCATTATTTCATGTATGGCAACCGTCGAGATGGGAACGATGCGTTCTTTATTCCCTTTGCCTTTGATTACAATGTATTCTTCTTCAAGAAATATTTTGTTGATTTCAAGGTTAATGAGTTCGCTCACACGCAAGCCACAACTATAAAGTGTTTCAATGATGGCACGATTGCGTTGCCCTTCGTTGGTAGATAGGTCTATGCAAGATATCATTTCATCAATCTCTTCGATAGATAACACTTCGGGCAGTTTGCGACCTATACGAGGCGATTCGAGAAGTAACGAAGGGTTATTATCAATATGATTTTCAAGTTTTAGGAAACGAAAAAAAGATTTTATTCCCGAAATGATGCGGGCTTGCGATCGCGAAGATATACCTAGGTCATGAAGTTCGGCGATAAAGTTATGAAGAGTGTCGAGAGTTACATCTTTTAACTCAAGGTTATTGCTGTTGAGATAATTAATGAGTTTTTTAACATCATCAAGATAGCATTGACGAGTGTTTTCAGACAGCCCTCGCTCAAGCATAAGATATGCCATATATTGCTTTAGAACCATAGCGAGAAATGTTGCAATGGCAAATGCTTGTGTCCGACAATGATACCGATTTTATCGTTAGAGAAACTCATGCCATGAGTCATTGTAGATTTTATCTCGGTCCATAGATTTTTGATGTGTTTGCTGTGATTTATGTTGCACACTATTACGACTCCACCATTTTTTATGGCATTGGAGGCGGTGTCAAGTATAATATTACCACCTTTGTCAATATGATTGATAATCACAAACGCCTTTTCGGGAGAAGTTAAGGTTGAGTTATAATCATTAATCGCATTGTTGATATCCTCATATTTGGAGATGCGATGATTCAACCCTGATGTTACTGATTCATATATTTTACGATGATGTCCCACACCGAGATATGAGTAAAGATGTGATGTGGAGGTCACACTCAATAATGCTTTAGAACAGATGCCATGGCTTGTGCCTATTTGAAGAATAGAATTGGGATTAAAATGACTTGTGATGCGAAAAATCATTTTGGCATATTTAAACGATATGAGGCCACGGCGTTCTTTAGATGTTGCAAGTCGCGATGCTTCCCAATGTGAAGCATGGATGTCATCGTAAGCGTAATAAGGAGAGCGTTCACGCAACACCTTCAACACGAAGTTAAAGGCAAATGGCGAGTGGATGCCAAAGCCTTTACTTCGGTTGTATCGACGAAAAGCTGTATAGTATCGCTTAAATTTAATCATTTATTTTTTGACCTTAATCTGATTCTCGTTTTCTTCTTTTGGACGAGCAATAATGGAAAACACGATTGCTGCAATTAGCGATATATATATCAAAATAACAGCAACTGATGCCAATGTTGTGGTTGTGTGTATTGATTGTGGATCAAAAATCATTTCTATTTTGTGGTCGCCGGCAGGAATGTTTAATGCGCGCAATATGTAGTTTACACGAGCCAATTCAGCCGGTTGTCCGTCAATAGTGACATTCCAACCCCAAGGGAAATATACTTCAGAGAATACGGCTACACCACCTTTTGCACTTTTGGCATGATAGGTCAAGCGATTGGGAGCATAAGATGTAAGGCTAATGGTGTCGCCAATCGATTTGGGCGATGCAGTGCCTAATGTTGTTTTGAATTTAACATCGGCAACAGCGGTGGTAGCCGGGTTGATGCTGTCAAGGGCCGCCATTTCGCCATTAGCATTGTCGGCAAAAATTACATTGTCAACCCACCAAGCATTGCCAAGAGCATGAGGATTTTGAACAAGACTGTTTTCGCGAGTGATGATATAACGTGCATTGAGCATGTCAAGAATGCGATATTTCTGTTGCAATGTTTTTACTGAGCCTTGTTGTTCGGCAGGATAAAGTGATGCCACAGAATCATTACGCAAGTCGGCAATATAATCAGTTGAAATAATCGGATTGAGTTGACGATTAATTAAGTCTTGATAACGAGTGAGTTTTGCAGCATGATATCCTCCAATCATTTTGTGATGATATGATGGGTGTGGACGATGGAAATCAGGGATGCTCATCACTCTGAAATGACTTGTTGTGTCGGCAAGAATTTGGTCGTCAATAGCCGATTTGGCAAATGGGTCATTGACAGACAGTTCGGGAGTTACAAAACTATCATGGTTAAGATATCGTTTATCTACGGTGTAAAGGTCGCCAAGAACTAATAATGTAATGATAATCGTTGTGATTTTTGGAGAAATATTTTTGGCTCCAAAAAGGCAAATAGCGATAAATGTAGCAGCAATAAACATAAAGCTACGCAATGCATCGCTCGATACCATAGCCGCTCTTACTTGTTCGGCTGCGATAAATATTTGAGGATATTGATCTTTGATGCTTGTTTCGGCATCGCCCACAAATGAGCCAAAGATGCTTGGCGAAATTATTCCTAAAAAACAAATAAATAGTGTCACACCAAATGATGCGAATATAGCCACTTTATATTTTTTCCAAGGTTCTTTTTCCTCGAATAGTTGTTTCACGGCAAGCAATGCAAGCAATGGCATTGTGAATTGTGCTATCACAAGAATGCTTTCAACTGTGCGGAATTTGCTATACATGGGAATGTAGTCGATAAACAAGTCGGTAAACCACATAAAGTTGCGTCCCAATGCAAGCAAAATTGATAATATTGTGAGTGTGATTAACACCCATTTAATAGGGCCTCGAACAATAATACAACCCAATAGGAATAGAGCGCAAATAATAGCTCCTACATACACAGGTCCACTTGTGCCTTCGGCTCCACCGAAATATTGTGGAAGTTGACTGAGGTAATATCGTTCTTCACTCGAACAGTTTTTAGCCTCATCGGCTTCGGAAAGAGCTTGTTGTGAAGATCCACCTTTTACGTCGGGAATGAGAAGTGTAAACGTTTCACTCCATCCATAACTATATTGGGTGATATAATTGCGATCAAGGCCATCAGTCTTATTAGTATTGTTAGCTTCAGTGGCAGAGGTCAATTCGGAGTGTTTGCCTCGCATAGTTTCCTTTGAATATTCATAGGTGTTGTAGAGGTTGGGGGAGTTGGCTACAAGAGCAAGGGTTGCTGCCACAGCAAGTGTTCCGGTTGCAATGCCCCACTGTTTGAACTTCTTTTCTTTGATAGCAATGAAGAGGTAGGCTATAACAAATCCTACTATCACAAATGCAAAATAATAAGTCATCTGCACATGGTTGGATGATAATTGCATCATTGCAAATAATGCGGCAAGCGCTCCACCAAGTAGATATTTCCCTCGATAGCAAAGAACTATACCGGCAATTGTAGGCGGAATATATGCAAGAGTTACAAATTTCCAAATGTGTCCGGCGCCAATAAGAATGATGAAGTAAGAAGAAAATCCGTATGCTATCGCCCCAATGAGAGAATGGTACCATTTTAATCCCATTGACATCAATAGGATGAAAAATCCCATCATCATCATCATTAATAGATTGGCAGGAGAAGGGAGAAATCCACCATACAACGAGTTTATCCAATCAAAAAGTGCATTAGAAGAGTAAGATGGTGAGATTTGAAACATTGGCATTCCCGAAAATAAAGAATTGGTCCACCATGATTTTTCCCCTGTTTGCTCATGAAAAACCTTGGCTTCTTGGCCTATTGCTTCACCTTGCACCATATCATATTGTTGCAATACATTACCTTGTGCTGCATCGGGATAGAAATAGCAGAAAGAGATGATAAGAATTACGATTGTAGATAAGCAAAATCCCCACACTTGAGGGCGTTTAAATTTCTCGATAATTAAATCAATAAAGTTTTTATCAGTAGAAGTTTTCATCTATAATGATTTTAAATTATTTCGTAGGAGTCTTGAGCGATTCAAGCATTTGTTTAACAAAGGGTGTTGGTTTTAATGAATATGCTTTGGATAGATATTCTTGAGCCAATTTACATAATTGAGAGTTTTCTTTATTGGCCAGATAAGAGGTGTAATAACAATTGCCCAATTCGATGATGGCATTGTAATTATCAGCATCAAGTTTTATTATTGACTTGAAAGTGTCAATTGCTTCGGGTTGTCGACCTTGAAGCAGATAGGCTTCGGCGAGAGCATCTCTAAATGGTATGCTTTCGGGCTTATCTTCAATGTTTTTGAGCATTTTGAGTGCATAATGCTCCATCTTGTTTCCATTGCGACGGAATGTGTAATATTTGAGCAATTGTAGGTCAATGTTTCGCGAAAGCCATGGGTAACTTATTTGTGTGCGCAACAAAAAGTTTTCATATAAATTGGTTTTACCAATATTGAAACTCAAAGATTTGACTTGATTGTATAAGGAGTCAAACGGGATGTGATTTTGAAACGCCTTGTCAAGTAACTCGGCTTGCATAAGAGAATCGTTGCGCATAGAAGCCGCAATAATGGCATGGCTATATGTGTCGGTAATGTCGGGGTGTTGGTCAAGCATAAGGGTGTACATTGCCAATGCGCTCAACCACTCTTGTTGTTCATAAAACAAGTTGGCTTTGCGTTTAAGCACATCATAGTCGGTTGCCAAAGCGACAACCGACGAAAGTGTGATTAATATGATTATGATGCTTTGTCTCAAAATATTATAAGAATTTATCGCCAAATTTAAGTTTGGCATCATTTACCATTTGTTTGATGCGTTGTTCTTCGCTTTTAGGGCATATCAGCAATACATCGCCGGCATCGGCAATGATGTAATCTTTCAATCCGTCAACCACGATGAGTTTTTCTCCATCAACAGCAAAGATGTTACCGGTTGAGTTGTAAGCGAGCACATTGCAGTTTTGAGCCACATTGTGGTCAATATTTTTTGGAGAATTGTCATAAAGGGCGCTCCATGTACCGAGGTCGTTCCACCCAAAAGTTACGCATTCAACATATACATTGGGTGCTTTTTCCATAATTGCAAAATCAACGGATATGCTTACGCATGCAGGAAATTGCTCTTCAATGAAATCCTTTTCTTGAGGAGTGCCAAAGAGTTCTGCTCCCAATTCAAATTTAGCGGCAATCTTTGAGGCGTGTTGATGAAAAGCATTCTTGATTGTAGATGCTTTCCACAAAAATATGCCGGAATTCCAAAAGAATTCACCTGTGCTCAAAAATACTTTAGCAAGTTCAAGGTTGGGCTTTTCGGTAAAAGTTTTTACCTTACGGATACCTTCTTCGGCTTCTTTGCCTATCTGGATGTATCCATAGCCAGTTTCGGGGCGTATGGGAGTGATGCCCAAAGTGAGCAATGCATCATTATTTTCAACAAATTCAAATCCTTTAATGATGCTTGCTTCAAACTCTTTTTCGCGAGTGATGAGGTGGTCGCTAGGAGTAACAATCATGCTTGCTTCGGGGTCGCGAGCAGCGATGTGCCATGCAGCCCAAGCGATACAAGGTGCAGTATTGCGTCGAGCCGGTTCTAATAATATTTGGTCGTCATTTAAATCGGGCAATTGTTCCTTTACCAATGGCGCGTATTGTGCGTTTGT
Source organism: Muribaculaceae bacterium (assembly GCA_017409345.1). Taxonomy (GTDB): domain Bacteria; phylum Bacteroidota; class Bacteroidia; order Bacteroidales; family Muribaculaceae; genus RGIG4079. The sequence continues at coordinate 8,559 of JAFQSX010000023.1, forward strand.
TACCACTATGACATTTTCTTTAGGGACAATAGGTAGTACACGGTCATAACTCATCTGTAGCAAAGTGCGACCTGTGCCAAGAAAGTCAATAAATTGTTTAGGACGATTGGTGCGACTGTATGGCCAAAAACGGCTACCAATGCCACCACACATTATTACGCAATATCTATGATTATTTATCATGTTAAGTATGAGTTTTAGGTTAAGGGCTTTAATGAATTATATTAATTTGCTAAGTTAATGATTATAGTTGAAATGTTCCAAATTTTTATTCATAAATTACCTTTAGAAATATTCTTTGATAGATTTTTGCAAAATATCGTTTTAATGTGTTATCTTTGTCGTAATAACCATAATTAAAACACAATGACAATGAGAACAAAATATAAAAGAGTGTTGCTAAAACTCAGTGGCGAATCGCTAATGGGAGAACAAGGCTATGGCATTGATACAAAGCGATTAGGAGAATATGCTACACAAATAAAAGAGATAGCATCGCAAGGTGTGCAAGTGGCAATCGTGATAGGTGGAGGAAATATCTTCCGTGGACTATCGGGAGCGTCAAAAGGTTTTGATCGAGTGAAAGGCGACCAAATGGGTATGCTTGCAACTGTAATTAATTCTCTTGCATTGAGTTCGGCTCTTGAGGCTGTAGGGCAGCCGGCGAAAGTGTTTACTGCAATCAATATGTTTCCTGTGGGAGAACATTATAGCAAATGGAAAGCAATTGAAGCACTTAACAATGGCGCAGTGTCAATAATTGCCGGAGGTACAGGCAATCCATTCTTTACGACTGATACCGGCTCGGCATTACGAGGTATTGAAGTTGAAGCCGATGTGATGTTGAAAGGTACTCGTGTTGATGGTATTTACACTGCCGATCCGGAAAAAGATCCCACTGCGACTAAGTTTACCGAAATAACTTATGATGAAGTTTACACTCGAGGGTTGAAAGTAATGGATTTGACTGCAACCGCATTATGTAAAGAAAATAACTTGCCTATCGTAGTGTTTGATATGGATACTCCCGGAAATTTAGCAAAAGTAATTGCCGGAGAACCAATCGGTACGCTTGTTTATTAAATTGATTATTAATTAAAAACAAAAATATTATGGCTGAAGTAAAAGATTATTTGGATCCTGCTGAAGAAAAAATGGAATTGGCAGTTGAGTATCTAGACGAAACACTTGCTCGTATTCGTGCCGGTAAGGCAAATGCGAAGATTCTTGAAGGTATTCGTGTTGAGTATTATGGTAGTGCTGTTCCCATCTCAAATGTAGCGAACATTTCGGTTCCCGATGCTCGCACGATTGCTATTACTCCTTGGGAGAAACCTATGTTTAAAGAAATTGAGAAAGCAATTATCAATTCAGAACTCGGTATCACTCCCGAAAATAATGGCGAAGTAATACGTCTCACTATTCCTCCATTGACCGAGGATCGTCGTAAGGCTCTTGTAAAACAATGTAAGGCTGAGGCTGAAACTGCAAAAGTATCGGTGCGAAATGCTCGTCGTGACGCTATTGAAGGTTTGAAGAAAGCGGTTAAAAATGGTATGCCTGAAGATGTATCAAAAGATGGAGAAGCAAAAGCACAAAAAGTTCATGATAAATTCATGAAGAAAATTGATGATCTTTTTGCGGCAAAGGAAAAGGAAATCCTCACTGTATAATTTCTTTGTCTTAAACGTGTAATAAATAAACCCCAAAAGTTAGACAAAAACTTTTGGGGTTCACTTTATTCAGGCGAGGCTATATATTAAGCATTACTTTCGGCAAGGGGACTATAACTTTGTTGGCACAAAGTTTATCTTACCCCCTCCCGGCTACGCCGTACTCCCCCTAAATTTTACTACGCAAAATTCAGAGGGAGAGCTATTGATGCTTTTGCTAATGTAACTGTCCCCATGTTTTTCACAGAAAAAGAGGGGGACGAGAATTGCAAATGCAATTCGGAGGGGGTTAGATTGTGATAATCAGGAGGTTACACAGAGAATTGTGCCAATATGTATATAATTACCTTCGGCAATGCCGGTAGCCATTGATTTATGGGGCTTGTAAATCGTAAAAAATAATCTCAACCGCATTAAATCTGTGATTGAGACCATCTTTTTATGCTTTATTGATTTTTTACGGACAGTAATAATATTTTAATGATGAGATGAGTCTATGGGTCGCGATATCTATTGATGTTCTCAATAATTGTATTGATGTTAAGAGTGCTTTCATCAGTTTCAAATAGTAGGCGATTGGTCGGTATAATTGCAGCCGTTTCGGTGTTGAATTTTTCTCCGAGAGAGATGTAGAACCCATTGTCAAGTAATTGCCGGGCAAGTTGAGGCTTGCCACGAAAACCATGGATAATCCATGGCATAGAGGGCCTTATTTGTTTTTTGAGTGCAATTAGTTCATTGAAAGATTTTACGCAATGAATAATAAGGGGTTTCTTTGTTTGTTCGCTTAAAGAGATGTGCAGTTTGAAGATGTCAATCTGTTTTTCAATGGGAGCACCTTTGAGCGCATCAAGCCCGGTTTCTCCTATTGCTATAACTTGCGAGTTGAATGCAAGAGAGGAAAGTTTCTCTATTGTTGAGTTGTCAATATCTATTGTGTGCCACGGGTGGATGCCAACCGAATGTATGGCCCCCTCAATTAATTGTTCATGAGGGTAAATATTGATTGTCGCATTGCAGAGCGATTTATCATGAGTGTGTATGTTGGAGCAAGGAAACATTATGGTACGGGGTCGTGTCCACATCCACCCCAAGGATGGCAGCGACATATTCGTTTAATGGCAAGCCACAATCCTTTTATAGGGCCATGTTTTTTTATCGCTTCTACTGCATAGTGGCTACATGTGGGTGTGAACCTACATGCGGGTGGAAACAATGGAGAAATGCATCGTTGATAAAAGTATATAGGTAATATTAGTATATAACTAAATAGTTTTTTCATCGTTGGAGTTGATGCAATTAGTGTTTTCTGATATGTTTTTGAGTATTTTTTTTATTGCTTTCTCTATTGATTTATAGGGTAATAAGGTGTTGGCAATATATATAAAAGCGACATCGGTTCGAGAGTTTTCTGCCAATGGGTAGTTGTGATGATTAAGCCGATAGGCCTCGCGAATGCGACGACGCATCGTTACGCGATCTACTGCATGGTGCAGGCGCTTTTTTGGCACAGAAATGAGGAATTGCATTTTTGCATCACAATAGCGACCATCATTTTGACGCCACACTGCACGCAATGGGTAGGCGAGCATGGCCTGGGATGTGCCATTGGGTTGAAATAGCATGTTTATGGCGGTGTTGCTACACAGTTTTTCTTTCTTATATAGTCTAAAAGTGGTCACGATGGCTATTGTGAGAAATAAAAAGTCTTGCAAGTTTAGTAAAATATCACGACACTTGCAAGACTTATATGAGTTTTATCAAAATAGATTCTTAAGCTTCGGCCATTTCTTTTTTGAGATACATGTCTAATGCCGCAGTCATTGAAGGCGCTTTTACCGTTGGAGCCTCAATGTCAAGGCGGAATCCGGCATCTCGTACGGCTTTGGCTGTTGTAGCCCCGAAACATCCGATTTTTATTTTATCTTGTTTGAATTCAGGGAAGTTTTTGAGAAGAGAGTCGATACCTGAAGGGCTGAAGAACAACAACATGTCGTAGTCAAATTTTTCATCCGGACCAAAGTCGTTGCTCACTGTGCGATACATTACGGCTTTAGTGTAGTTGATGTTGTTTTTGTCAAGAATGTTGAGGTCTTCGGCTTTGTGTACCGATGAAATGGCATATAGGAATTTTTCTTTGTTGTGCTTCATGAGGAAGGGTAACAAGTCGTCAAGTTTTCCTGTTTGACCATGGAAAATTTTGCGTTTGCGATAGATGATATATTTTTGCAAGTAAAGAGCGATAGACTCTGTTGTGCAGAAATATTTCATTGTGTCGGGGATAGAAATGCGCATTTCTTCACATAAACGGAAGAAGTGGTCAATCGCAGTGCGGGCTGTAAAAATTACAGCAGTGTAATCTGAAATAGATATTTTTGATTGACGAAATTCTTTAGCCGTTAGACCTTCTACTTTGATAAAAGGACGGAATTCGATTTCTACTCCGTATTTTTCCGCAATTTCAAAATATGGTGATTTCTCTGAAGATGGTTTTGGCTGAGAAACTAATACTTTTTTTACTTTCACTCTGGTAACTATTTGAATTACTGTAAACTACTGAAAATTATTTGCGCAATTCCATATGCAAAAATTATCGGTATAATTTCAAGGGTGCAAAGGTACAAAATAAAATAGAATAAAGAGTGAATTTTTTTGTAAAAAATTCTAAAACCCTTGAAAATAAAAGTCAATCTAGCAATAACATAGAGTATCGTAGCAATGACAATCATTGCTCCCGTTGTAGTGGGATAGAAGATTGACAACATGGTGGGTATTATGAGTGAAAATCCTAAAAAAATGTGCGAGGCATTAAATCCTTTGATCCATTGAGTTGCTCCGTTTTTATCGGTAAAGACATACCCAACGATTGAGTATATTGCCAATTGAAATAGATAAAAAAGGCCGTATGTCCCCATCATGCAACAAGTGGTAAGCATGATTTTATCGGGGTTTATGGGGATAATAGTGTTTAATTTTGCGCTTATCAAGATGCCTGCATATACACATAATTGGAATATGAGGATTGCGATAACGCTATGTTCGTTTGAGGTATGTTCGTCAAATGCATTGGCTCGATTGCGAACATTCCATAGGTCTTGGCCGTAGGTGGAGAGCATACGGCGATAATATTTATAACTAAACGATACCAATATAAATGTGATTGCAATTAGCATCATTATGCCGGAATCGTGCCCCGGATGATTTATTCTTGCAATAGGCTCATTGCCCGACATGTAGGGAACGATAATAGTGGTGTCGGTTTGTGTTTTGAGAGAAGATGAATCGGCAAGAGTGATAATACTATCATTAGAGATAGTGTCGGATAGAGATATTGAGTCAGTGGTGATATATGAGGTGTCGGAAGTTGATTCCGTTGCTATTTCTTCTTTAGAAAGAGTTTTTTCTTCATTCTTTTGAGAATCTACTTTCTTTTCTGCCTTCTCTTTCTTTTCCGATTTTTCTTTTTTTTCAGTTTTATCGGTTTTCTCCGACTTTTTTTTGCTTTTATCTTCTTTTGCTTTTTTATCCTCTTTCTTTTTGTCAGAAGATTTTTTTTCTTCGGATTTCTTCTTACTGTCGTTTTTCTTGTTGTCGTTTTTCTTTTCCGAAGATGTATCTTTCTCTTTTTTATCCTCTGGCTGATCCGAGTTTTTAGATGCGTCTTTCTTCCTATCTCGTTTCTTGGGATCGGCTTTTCTCTTTGTCGTTGGGTTTTCGGTCGATGACGAAGGAGTTGTTGAATTTATGCTATTTTTGTCTATTTGTATCATTAATATTTCGAAGAAAGAGAAAGTTCAACATTTGAATCATTAGCCATCTCAAGAGCTTGTAATGGAGTGTTGGCAACTTGCCATATATTACAATGGTCTGATTTCATAAATCCATCGTTAATGGCTTTGTTGAGCATTGCAAGAAGTGGATCAAAATAATTATTGATATTAAGAATAACGATTTTTCCATTGTATAACCCTAGTTGACGCCAAGTGATTATCTCAAGCAATTCTTCAAGAGTGCCACATCCTCCGGGCATGGCAATGGTTGCCTTAGCCATGCGAGCCATCGTCTCTTTGCGTATGTGCATGTCGGGGGTGATTTCCATGTGACTCAATTGTGGATGGTGCCAACCATTATCTACCATAAATTGAGGGATAACACCTATGGCTTTTCCTCCACGGCTCAATGTGCCATCAATCACGGCTCCCATTAATCCGGTGCGACCGGCTCCACACACCATAGCATTGCCCGAATCAGCAATCAAACATCCCAACTCGTAGGCTGCATCGATATATGATTGGTCAATATGTGCGCTTGAGGCACAATATACGCATATGGCTTCGCTTTGTTTCATGGGTGCAAAGTTACTACATTTATTTGACAAGCCAATTAAATTTAGGGATACGAGGTGCTAAATATTTAGAATAAAGGTAATATAATGCTATCGGAATCACTACTCCAACGATTGAGTATAGTACCCAGAATAAATCATTGGCCGAATTGAAATGTATCACCATGTGGCAACCTATTTGTCGCATATCAAGCCCATAATAGAGGATTTTAATGAGGCTCACAATCTTGAATGCACAGATGTGCCATACAAGTATGTAAAGGCTGTTATTGCCACAGTAGGCAATGAAACGAGAGAATTTGGATGACTTAAGTTGGGCTATGTGATATGAGATATTATATACCATTATCCATCCGGCAAATCCGGTAATGGGAAGGGTGAGAGGGTCAATGGCTGTTGGGCGAACATTCATGCCACTCCATTTCAATAATGATGCTCCAATAACAATACTTGCTCCCACAAGAGCCCACACAAGATGATGGCCTATTTTTGACTCGTATTTACGATATAGCACGCCCAATCCAAAGAAGAATAATCCCATCGTATCGCGAAATCCTCCTTGAGGCATGGAGATGCGTAGTTTTTCACAAGAGAGAGCGAGCCCTAGACCTATTGCCATCAGGCATATTACTATGGGGATTGCTGTAGTGCGATTATGCAGGAATTTTACTTTATTAAGAAGTTTATATAATACCAAGAACATTATACTTGCGACTAATAATGCTCTGAAAAACCAAAAGGCTCCGGCGAGAAATTCGTCATATCCCTCCATTGAAGTGACGATATATATCATCCGTTGCCAAAATTGATGCCATGAATAAGGATGTGTAACACCATTTTCCCAGTTGCCATATACCTCATTCATAATACCCCATTTAAACATGAGATTGTGTATCAATAAGAAAAATAGACTGTATTTGACAAAGGGAACATACAGACCTTTAAATCGTTTTTTGATGAAGTTGCATGGATTATCAAGAGCCGATAAGTTAAAGAAATATCCGGCCGAAATGAAAAATATAGGCATGTGAAAAAGGTAAATAGATCGCATAAGCAATCCCGGCATTTCGGAGTGACCTATAACCATCAAAATAATAGCAAACCCACGAGCGATATCTATCGCATTGTTACGTTTTTCCATTGTTGAGAATGATAGTGATGTGATTTAGAGGGCAAAGATACAATTTTAATTGGGAACTATAACTTTGTTGGCACAACATTCCGTATAACTATTTGATTTGTGGAGAGTAACCCCCTCCGAATTGCAATTTGCAATTCTCGTCCCCCTCTTTTTCTGCGAAAAACAAGGGGACAGCTATATTACCCAATAGCTGAAGAAGCTCCTCCTCTGAAAATTTGAAAAATTTTTAGGGGAGGTGTCACGAAGTGACGGAGGGGTTAATTTTGACACAACTCCTTAGTATGTAGCTACCTTAAGATTTTGATTTTTACTAATATCAACCTTGATTTTCCCGATTTTGTCTAAAAGAAATTTATAAATAGGAAAACGCACCTTTTTTGGATTAGAGTAATATTTTGGTAGAGATATAAAAAACAACAGTGAGTCAAAATGAAAATGACTCACTGTTTGTGTTATATTGAAGTTTTTATTTTACTTAGCCCACACTTGGTATTCGCCGGGGTTGAGTTTTGATGCAAGTTTCTTTGCTTTAGCATCGAAGATGTTGGTCATGCCTTCGATTGAAGGTGCTTCGCCGGTGAATTTCACCTTTTGTGCTTTACCGTTTTGAACTTTAATGTATAGACCGTTCTACGGTGTTTATTATTAGTATATTGTGTCTGTTAGTTCCACTCTACAGTGTTTGCCTAACCAGTCTATACCAAATTTATGTTTTAGAACTTTAACTTTTCCGCGGAAATCGCTTTCAGCATCTTCCAAAGTGCATTCTGACGTACAAGTTGACAAATCAACCCTATCAAACACAAATATTTTTCCATCTAAATATAAGAAATAACTATACGTTTGTATAGAAGGATAACTATCAAGATGAACCACGCCCTCATAAAAAATATAAAAACTTCTATAATAGCTGACTCTGTCAGAATACCATCCACCATCTATTTTAGAATCAGAAAAATATTGCCCGGTTCTATCATTTTCATATGTGCCGAAATCTTCTGAATAACCAATCTCATAAGGAGGTCTTAATTCTGTTTCTGTTATTTTTGATATGTCAGCATCAACATCAATATGACCAAAAACACAATAAGACAAAGTATCTGTGGCATTGGGGTCCATGTGATCATCTTTTTCCCATGACTTTTTAGCATTCCAACCATTACTTCCATCCGCATGTATACCATACTCCACAATGCGATTAACAGAAGTAAATGTATCGGTTACTGTTTTGCCGTTAGAATAAATTCTATCACGATACACAATAAAATGATACCTCCAAGGAATGTTGTCATGAGGTGGCAACCATTCATACGCTTGACGATACTTGGTATCAACCAACTCAATCTTAACCTTTGCAATAAACTCAACTTGATAAGCAAACTTAAGTTCGTCCGGTTTATCAGTCGCTGTTTCAACATTTACAGGTTTTGCAACCTGTGAATATTTCGCAACAATATGATAAGTCTCAAGTGTATCAGTAACATTTGAACTTTTAATATTATAACCATCAAACTTAACCTCTTCAAAGTCATAATAAGGCAGAGGCGCTGTCAAGTTTTCCTCTTCAACCGTGATTGCCGTGTGTTTTTTAACTTCATCTTCGCTAATGGCGTCTTTGTTTGCAAAATAAACATCACCCGGAGCAATAGCGGTGATTTTAGTAGTTGCACTACCTGTTTGAGTAACGCCATCTGTTCCCATAAACGAACTTTCTTGCTTGACAAGAATTTCCAATGGGTTTTCAGGGTCATTCGCCACATATACACCATTTTGAGGCGAAGCATTAGATTGAACTTCGTAGGTCAATTTTGCTCCATCATACTCTATTGTTTCTGTTATAACAGCAATATATTTAACCTCAAACGATAAGGTTTGCTTGCTGTCATTAGCAGAGTTTTTGCTCTCAACATCAAGATTAAATCTTGCTGTTACCTCGTATGTTGTTGTATCGGTAACTGTTATAGAACGGCTCATAGCCTTTTGGGTAGGAACAACAGTAACATTTGCCAATCGAACACTCGCAGTTTCTGTGCTTCTTGACTTGGCTTCAGTTTCAGTGGGAGTACATGCACCAAAGTTTGCGTTATTTACTTTAATATATGGCATTTCAATCTTTTGCTTCTTACTGTTAGTGTGAGTATAGACTTCATACCCAAGATTAAATGTTACATTTTGTCCACCTACATTGAATGTTTGGTTGGTTGTGTAATTAGCGGGATTGGTACCAGTGTTTCCGGTAGTGACTTTGGGCGTTCCAATAACTTTCGTCAGTGTTTCAATGTCTTTTGCATACACGGTGTCTAAATCAACCGACAATGTAATTGTTGCTTTAGGTTCACAAGTGAATGTAGTTCCATTGGGATCGTTGTAAGAACTTTTGGCACTAATAGTCATATCTACACCCTCTTCAGCAGTGGCAACTGCAGGGTCTTCAGGGGTTGTGCCACTTCCTGAGCCTTCACCGTTATTACCACCTTCGCTATTATTGTTGGTGATGTCAAACTCAACTTCACCGGCATTACCTGCCGGAACAGGGTCTTCTGTTGGAGGTTCAGGCTCGTGAGTAACATTTTCTTCACTGCATGCATAAAATACGCAGAACATTGCTAAGACCATGCAAATTTGCATAGCACGCAAAAACATTTTTTCAACTTTCATAATTTTATTTTTTTGGAGGTTCTATAAATTCAAGAGAGGTTCTATAAATTCAATTTATCATTAGCGAATAGTCTGAACCTCTTTAAGGCTACAAATTTATGCAAAAAGGTGCGTTTTACCCCCCCCATTTGTTAAAGTTTGTTTTGATGTGTAAATTTATAGTTAAAATAGTAAGTGAGTGTCCGATAAAACATTTTCAAGAGCAAAACTCTCCTCCTGCCACATAGTGGATAGGAGGAGTACGGCGAAGCCGGGAGGTGGTTAAATTTAATTCATAATGCATAATGCATAATTTTCACGCGTCAGCCACAACTCTCCTCTTGAAATTCTGCAAGAATTTTAGGAGGAGTACCCCGAAGGGGGGAGGTGGTCTTTACTTGATTATTACCAAGGCGCAGCCTATCTTGAGCGAATAATTTTGCCAAAGGTCGTTAAAGCCCATAAAGACCTTAACCCCTCAGTCGCAAGCGACAGCCCCCCTAAAACAGGTGGGCAATGGCTAACGCAGGAAAAGTATGAATTATGAACCCCGCATGTCTCAACGAGGCTTGACCGAGTTAATTATGAATTATGAATTATGTATTATGCATTATGAATTCCCCTGACCACCTCGGCTTGTTGAGCCACTCCTCCTATTTTTCTGCGAAAAACAAGAGGAGAATTGCCCCCCTTTTCTCCTAACTACTACTTTCTCTCTACTAACTACTACAAAAAAGCGACGACTCCCAATCACTGGAAGCCGTCGCATATATGAATTATGAGAAATTCGATTAGAAGAGGTTGGCGAGGATTGAAGTGCCGTTGGTGAGGTCGAGAAGTGAGTTGTAAACACAACTTACGATACCAAGGGCGATGATACCTGCCACACAAATCCACATTGCCACACGTTCAGAGCAAGCCGATTTGAAGTTTGCAATCTTACATTCATCTTTGTGGATAAACATTGCTTTCACTACAAGGAGATAGTAGTAGAGTGAAATGATAGTGTTAATCAACGCAATCAACACGAGCACATAGATAGCGATGCTACCTTGTTCGATAGCTCCTGTGAAGATGAAGAATTTGCTGAAGAAACCTGCAAACGGAGGGATACCTGCCAATGAGAACATTGCAAGCATCATAGTGAACGACAAGCGTGGGTTAGTTTTATACAATCCTTTGTAATCGTCCATGCTCACCATGCCGGTATTGTTTTCGATTGCTTGAATCACACCGAAAGCTGCGAGGTTAGAGAAGATATACACGAGGATATAATACATCAATGATGAAACACCTGTTGCAGTCATTGCAATCACACCAAGCATGATATAACCGGCTTGTGACACTGATGAGAATGCCAAGAAGCGTTTCATGTTGCGTTGGCGAATAGCAAAGAGGTTACCGATAGTGATGGTGAGGATAATCAACGCATAGAGCATCCATTCCCACACTTGTGAGTAAACTGTGCCAAACACTTGTGCCATAATCACTAAGAATGCAAATGCAGCAGCACCTTTAGAGATTACCGATAGATATGAAGTAACCGATGTGGGTGCGCCTTGGTAAACGTCGGCTGTCCACAAGTGGAATGGTACCAATGAAAGTTTGAAACCGATACCTGCAATCACGAATGCAACGGCTACGATGAGCATCACACCTTGTTCGGCTGCGATTTTGGCTGCAATAGCATCAAAATAGAGTGAACCGGTGAGGGCATACACAAATGACAAGCCCATCAAGAACACTGCCGATGAGAATACTGCAGTGAGGATATATTTGATAGCGGCTTCGTGGCTTTCAACACGTTTTTTGTCGAAGGCAACCATTGCAGCCAATGGCAATGATGCTGCTTCAAGACCGATAACGAAGAGAAGGAAGTGACGAGCCGAAATCATCAAGTACATACCAAACAATGTAACGAGCAATAATTCGTAGAATTCACCACGGCGAATAACTTGATCTTCGCTATTGGCCCATTTCATTGATTGAATGAGAACGATAAACACACCTATGTTGAGAATGTTTTTGATGGCTACCACGATTGCCGAGGTGTTATACATTCCGGCAAAAGCATCGGTGGCACATGCTCCATTCAAACATGGGCAGAAGAATCCATAAAGAGTAAATACTCCAAACAACATTGTTGTTATGCCTGCAAGCGCACCTTGTGACTTTTTAGGCATAAAGGCATCATAGAAGAAGACAAATAGAAATATGACTAACAATCCTATTTCTTGCTTCATTGCTAAAAATTGTGAGTAATCCATTTCTACTTAATCTTATTTAATTAAACCTAATACTGTAAAAAATTCGGGATCGAATGTGAATTTAATCAAGTCGCTAAAGAAGTTGGGGAAGCAACCGATTGCAGCCACACACACGATGAGAGTGATAGCCGAGAAGCGTTCCCACCATGTAGCGTCGGTCAATTTCAAGTGATGTTCGTCTTGAACAGGGCCAAAGAGCAATTTGCCCACCACGCGGAGGATATACACCGCTGTGATTACGATTGAACAACAAGCTACGATAGTGAATACTCGGTGGAACATATCGGTGTGTTGGAATGAACCGACGAAGATTGTCATTTCGGCTACGAAACCACTCAAGCCTGGAAGACCGAGCGATGCCATACCGGCAATAACGTAACATACAGCCAAGAATGGCATAATCTTCATCAAACCACCCATCTCACGAATGTCGCGAGTGTGAGTACGTCCGTAAATCATACCGATAAGTGCGAAGAACAACGCTGTCATCAAACCGTGAGAGAGCATTTGCATGATAGCACCTGTCATTGCAGTTGTGTTGAGCATCAAGATTGCAAACAACACAAGACCACAGTGGCTCACTGATGAATAAGCATTGATATATTTGAGGTCGGTTTGAACACATGCGCTAAATGCACCGTAAACAACCGAGATACCTGTAAGAATCAAGAAAATCCAAGCGAGTTCGTTAGCGGCTTCGGGCATGAGATACATTGACACGCGGAAGCAACCATATCCCCCAAGTTTCATCAACACACCTGCGTGAAGCATTGACACTGCAGTAGGTGCTGAAGCGTGACCGTCAGGGCTCCATGTGTGGAATGGGAACATTGCACCAAGAACACCGAAACCAACGAATGTCATAGGGAACAAGAATAATTGCCAATCATGTGGAATTGCACCCTTTTCAGCAATTTCAACGATGTTCCATGTGAGTTGTTGACCTTCGGGAACTGAGTGGAAATAGATACCGATGAGACCAAGCATCAAGAATGCCGAACCACCCATCAACATCAATGTCAACTTCATTGCCGAATATTCTTTGCGACCTGTACCCCAAAGACCGATGAGAAGGTACATAGGGATAAGCGCAACTTCATAGAACATGAACATTGTGAAGAGGTCGATTGAGATAAAGAACCCAAACACACCTGTTGACAAAAGTATCAACCACAAGAAGAAATCCTTGGGTAGTGGATTGATTTTCCAAGAAGCAAACGAACCTGCAAACACGATAATCGCAGAAAGTAGAATCATTGCCACTGAAATACCGTCAACACCCACTGCAAGGTTGATATTGAGGTTTTCAAACCAGCACCAAGAATCGGTATAAAGCATTTGAGCAGTTTCACCTGCAGCACGGAGTGCAAGGTAATCTACCAATAGATATACCGAAAGGGCTACCAATAAAGTAGAACCAACAACAGCAACGGTGCGGATCTGCTTCATATTATCCTTTTGGCAGAGGAATAATCCGAGCAACATGAGCACCGGGATTATCACGAAATATAATAATATATTTAATCCAAATAACATAATTTTCTATATTTTAGATTTGCACCATTGTTATTAAATCACGAAAACGATCACTGCACCTGCAAGCAACAACGCGCCTACGAGGTAAACCCATACATATTGTTGTACACTACCCGATTGCAAACCTTTAATCTTTTCTGACGCATAATTTGTCATGGTAGCGAAGCTATCCATTGTGCCGTCGATGATGTGACGGTCAAACCATGCGATAGGACGGCTCACGAGGTTGAAGATAATCTTGTGAGTGATGAAGATATAAAGTTCGTCGAAGTAGAAACGATTGTAAGCAGCAGTCCACAAGCCCTTCATTGCATTCTTCATGCGAGTAGGAATTGCATTTTCTTTGCGATACATCACTGTGGCAAGTGCAATTGCACACACTGCGACAACGATACTTGTAGTGGCTACTGTCCAATCAAGATGGATAATATATTCATGTCCGTTCCATGTCACAAATTCTCCGAAAGGAATGAAACCTGCAACACATGAAATAGTAGCAAGAATAATCAATGGCAATGACATGGTCCAAGGTCCATCGTGTGGAGTGTGGTGACCATAATCAGGATTGTTCCACCAGAAGATGCGATAGTAAAGACGGAACATATAGAATGCAGTCAAACCGGCTACACCTGTCATCCAGATACCCCAAAGTGGGCTATTGTTGAATGCTGCTGTGAGGATTTCGTCCTTTGAGAAGAACCCTGCAAAAGGAGGAATACCTGCGATAGCAAGACAGCCAATGAGGAATGAGATGTGAGTGATAGGCATATATTTGCGAAGGCCACCCATTGCAGTGTAATCGTTTGAGTGAACTGCGTGAATCAATGCACCTGCACCCAAGAACAAGAGAGCCTTGAACATTGCGTGTGTAAACAAGTGGAACATTGATGCCATATATCCAAGACCTTCGTGGAAATCGGGACGTGCTACACCAAGTGAAACAACCATAAACGCGATTTGCGAAATAGTTGAGAACGCAAGTACGCGTTTGATATCAATCTGTGTACAAGCCACGATTGCTGCATAAAGAGCAGTCAACGCTCCCACTACGGTTACGATTTCTAATGCTGATTCTTGAACAATGTAAACAGGGAACATACGAGCCACCAAGAACACACCGGCAACAACCATTGTAGCAGCGTGGATAAGAGCCGAAACAGGTGTTGGACCTTCCATCGCATCGGGCAACCAAATGTGAAGTGGCATCATGGCTGATTTACCCATACCACCCATAAAGATGAGCACCAAGCCCCAAGTCAACACTGAACCACCCATAAACATTGTTCCGGCAGTGCTTGCAAATACACTTTGAGGATTAGATGTCATGGTTACAAAGTCGAATGTAGAGCTATAGAATGAGAGAATCAAGATACCAATCAAGAAGCCGAGGTCGGCAAAACGTGTAACGATAAACGCTTTCTTTGATGCTGCAACAGCCGATGGTTTAGTGTAGTAGAACCCAATCAAAAGATAAGATGACGCACCCACAAGTTCCCAGAAGATATACATTTGGAAGATGTTGGTAGCAACAACCAATCCCAACATTGAGAAACTAAACAATGAAAGGAACGCATAATAGCGTTGGAATCCTTTTTCGCCGTGCATATAGCCAAGGCTATAAAGATGCACCATAAATGAGATTGTGGTAATAACCACAAGCATCATCGCTGAGATAGGATCAAGAAGGAAACCGAGTTTGATAATCAATTTTTCGGTAAATTCCAACCAAGTATAGTCGAATACTGCATGTTGCAAACGTTCACCGGCTGCATTGATAAACAATTCGCTGCCGCTGAAGAAATATTGATATGCAGTGGTATAAGCAAGCACCAAGGCAGTACCCATACCCAATGTACCGAGCCAACCGGCAAGCTTATGGCTCATCTTATTCCCAAATAGGCCTAATAATAGGAACATTCCTAAGGGAATAGCTAAAATCATTAAAGGCATTGTAATATCCATAGCGCTTAAAATTTCATTTCGTTAACGTCTTCAACATCAATATTCTTAGCCACACGGAAAAGGTTGATGATGATTGCAATAGCCAAAGCTGTTTCGGCAGCTGCGATTGCAATAGCGAAGAGTGTGAAGAACATACCTTCCATCTGTCCGGGGAACAAGAAACGGTTAAAGACTACAAAGTTAATATCAACAGCATTGAGCATTAACTCAAGAGAGATTAATATCGCAATCATGTTTTTACGGGTAATAAACCCATAAACACCACAGCAAAACATTATTAAGCTGGGAATAATATAATATAACATCGTAAGTTCCATAATCGATTATCTTTTACGAGCGACAACGATGCCACCAATTATACATGCGAGTAATAACACACTGATTGCTTCAAAGGGCAACAAATATTGACCTGCACCCGATCCTAACAAATCGGTACCAAGATTATCCATTGTGTAATCTTTCATTGGAGATAACTTAGTACACAAAGCGGTGCAACGGCTGAATAATGCATAACCGGCTACTACGAGAGTGCCAACGGCTGCTATCAACCCAAGTACATGCTTCTTTGAAGTAAGTTTTGCACTGTTGTCACCTGGACGGCTTGTCAACAAGATTGAGAAGACAAACAGCACGACAATACCTCCTGCGTAAACAGCGATTTGCACTGCGCCCAAGAATTCATAATCCAATTGGAAATAGATTCCGGCTGTGGCAAAAAGCGTAAACAACAAGTATGTTGCCGAACGCAAAATTTTGCGAGTGGTGACAGTCAGTACCGAAAAGACGATAATCGACAACACGATTATGCCTAACATAATGATACTTCCTACTAATTCCATATATTGTTTTTAATTTTTATTTTTCTTCAGTTAATTTTGTTGCATCATCATTTTTTGTTTCATCTGATGCAGGTTGAGCAGCTCCTTCGGCAGCTTTTGCAACAGCGGCCTTCTTAGCGGCGGCAGCAGCTTTAGCGGCAGCAATTTTAGCTTCTTTTTCAGCCTTTGCTTTTTCAATTTGCTCAGGAGTTGGAGCCGGTTCTTCCTTTTCAGGGAGATAATTGAGTTGCTTTACTAATTTTTCGCGTGTAAATACGGCTTGTTCAAAGTCGTTAGAGAACTCCAACGCGTCTTGAGGACATGTTGTTACACATAATTGACAGAAAGTACAACTACCCAAGTCGTAAACATATTTATCCAACTTGCGTTTTTTCTTTCCGTCCCAAGTATCCACCATCTTGCTTGTGATGCTGATTGTGCCATTAGGGCAATTACGCTCACATATTCCACATGCGATACATTTGTGATTTCCTTCCTCATCATACTTGAGTTCCAAAATCGCACGGAAACGCTCGGGAACCTTAACGGTGTCTCGATGTTCGGGATATTTTTCAGTAATCTTAGGCGTAATAAATTCTTTACCGGTAATCTGCATACCTTTTACAAGGCTTGCCAAGCCGGCACCTAATGATGAAAAATAATCTTTTACACTACCCATAGAATTTAGTCTAAATCTATATTATTAAGTTATTATTATTTATCTCACTTGTCCGCCAACAATATCAAGCAACTCATTTGTGATGCTTTGTTGACGTAGTTTATTATATTCCAATCTTAATTGATCAAGCAACTTCTTGGCATTGTCATTTGCACTCTGCATTGCCATCACGCGAGCAGCCTGCTCCGATGCGCGATTTTCAGTAAATATTTCTTGCAAGGTTGACAACAAGAACAACGGCAACACCGACGAGAATATCTGATTAACATCGGGCTCAAACAAATATGGACGAGCCGATGCTATCTTCGCGCCTTCGGGCATAAATGACTCTTGAACCACTGGCAATATTTGCTCAAAACGTGGACGCTGACGACTCACACTCTTAAAGTTCATATACAACACATCAACCAAGTCAGTATCTCCGGCAAGGAATTGTTGTTGCAACTGCGCCATAAACGCCTTTACGCCATCGGCTTCAGTCTTTGAGTCAATACCATCAATGGGCGCTACCGACACTGTTGTATGAGCAACTTTATTGGCAGCTTTAATCATTTTTGCGCCGACAGGTATTACCTTTATCTTGACATCATCGCCATAGATTGAACGATAATATTGCATCCGTTCAAGTAATTGCTTAAAGATATTCACATTATAGGCACCGCATAGACCATCATCTGAGCCAAGAACCACGATGCTCACATGCTTCACATCACGCGCATCAAGCAAAGGTGAGGCAAATTGGGCATCGGCGCTCAACAAATTGGCGATTATAGTCTCAATCTGATTACGGAATGGCAATTGACGCTTCAATGCCTGCTCGGCCTTGTGCATCTTTGCCGATGAAATCATTTTCATCGCTCCGGTAATCTTCTCTGATGAGGCTACCGACCCTATTCGTCCTTTTAATTCTCTTAAGGTTGCCATCTATAAAAATATCTTATTAATAACGGCTTGAAATTTCGTTTGCCACTGCTGTGATTTTTGCTTCAATATCATCTGTGAGTTGACCTTGCTTGATTAAGTCAAGCACATCGGCTTGATGTTTTGCATGAAGCATTTGAATGAATTGTTTTTCAAATTCTGCCACTTTATCCATTGGCACATTTTGCAACAATCCTTTCACACCACAATATATTACTGCTACCTCTTCTTCTACCAACATCGGGCGATATTGAGGTTGAATGAGCAAGCGTTCATTTTTACGACCTTTGTCAATTACACGAGCAGTTACAGGGTCTATATCACCACCAAACTTGGTGAATGATTCAAGTTCGCGGAATTGCGCTTGGTCGATTTTCAATGTACCGGCCACTTTCTTCATTGACTTGATTTGAGCACTACCACCCACACGCGATACTGAAAGACCTACGTTGATTGCAGGACGGATACCACGGTTGAATAATGCTGTTTCAAGGAATATCTGACCATCGGTAATTGAAATCACATTGGTAGGGATATAGGC
>JAFQSX010000024.1 GCA_017409345.1 Muribaculaceae bacterium
AAATATCTGTTTCCGAAACGGTGGTTTCGCAACTGCAAATATAATACACTTTTCTTATTCGGCAAAATTATGCAATAACAATTTGCAAAAGTAGAATAATTCAACTCGTGAGTGTGGCTCACGAGTTCAGTTGGCAACATTTTGTAGTCAACTGAAATAATTGCATCAACAGTCAAGAATTTCAGATGACTGAATCCTGTTCATACATCCCAGGTCGTCTGAGTTCGTTTTCCTCTTTCATTCTTTTGATCATCTCTGAGTTAGGAGGAACAATCTCATAAGTAGAACTATAAAGTTTTCTATGCTTGTAATGCTCATTGAGTCTTTGGGTAACTTCCTCCATAGTAATCTCACCCTCAATTTGTTGTTGAGCAAGTTGAATCAGAAATTCAGACACGTTAAGCCCATCTACATTCTGCAAGCCTATTGTTGCACCCCAATTGTTAGCTCTTTCTCTAACAGCCTTATCAGGATGATTCTTATATTCGTCAAACAATCCCATGATTTTTCTTATAAAGTTACAAAAAAATATGGGGAATAGCCAATACCTTCACCTAAATAATTCTTATAACAACAATTATATAGTCCGTAAAGTTTGCTGTATGGAAAATAAAGTATAACTTTGTTCATAATTTAATGGATATAATTTGAATTAAGATGTCGAATAATCAACAAATAGTGATGAATAGAATAAAGGTTACACTTGTTGAAAAACAGAAAACCAATAGATGGTTAGCTGAGCAGATGGGTAAATCGGAGAACACTATTTCAAGATGGTGTTCCAATAAATCACAGCCCTCGATTGCACAATTACAAGAAATCGCGAAACACTTAGATGTAGATGTAAGATTGCTGATTACACCTACAAAATAGTTAGAATCTGGATTTTCTCAATAGAATATTTATGTTACGTCAAATGGAATCAATTAAACTATATAAATATTTAGATGCACAAGGAGGATTGGCGATGTTGTCTAATGGCAATATTCAATTTACTAATGCGACGAAATTGAATGATCCGTTTGATTGTCATCCAAGCTTGATTGATTTTTCTCAAGTTCCTTCAGAGAGAACAAGAGTCTGGAGCAAAGAAGATATTATAAATTTAGAATCAAATCGTTTTGAAAGACACAGGGATAATACATGGTTGTGTAGTCTTTCTAAAAACTATGATTCATTGTTAATGTGGAGCTATTATAATTGCCATAAAGGTGTATGCATCGGAATAGATCTGGAAAAAGCGGATAAATACCTTTCTCGTATTTGGGGCTCAATAATATTAGGTTATTTAAAGTTTGAGGTAAGATACCGAGATATTATTGAGAAGCCAGACTTCTTTAAAAGAGAAGAAGATTTGTGGAGTTATCAGTTGTCAACCAAAGCAAAGGCCTGGGAACATGAACAGGAAGTACGTTTGGTGATTGTTGATCCTTCAAGAAAAACTCCACATTATATACCCTCTGCATTAGAAAATAAAGAAAGAATTGATTATAAGGAAATAAGATTTACCCCTGAACTAGGAGGTGAATGTTATGATTCTGTTTATTTGGGTGTGAACATAGATGATGAAATGCGAAATGAAATTATAGAAGCAGCCAAGAACCGGAATCCAAACATCAAGATATACCAAATGAAAGCAAATGCTAATGCTTTTAAGTTACAAACTGAACAAATCATTTGAAAAGAATATGACCAATATAAAGAAACTCGAAGCCGAATTATGGGAGTCGGCCGATTTACTCCGACAGGGCAGTAAACTTACCAGCAGCCAGTATTGTATGCCGGTTCTTGCCTTGTTGTTCCTTCGCTATGCCTATAGCCGATTCAAGATGGTAGAAGCCGAAATCTTGCAAAACAGACCATCAAGAGGGGGAAGAGTGATGCCGGTTGAGCCTAGCGACTTTGAAGCCAAGAGTGCTTTGTTCCTCCCACAAGAAGCTAAATATGACTATTTGGTAAATCTTCCTGCTAATATTGCTGATGCAGGCTTAAAAACCAAAGACGGACAGGATATTAATTCATTGGGCGAAGCAGTCAATTATGCTATGCAGTTGGTAGAAGAACAGAGCGAACAACTTACAGGCGTTCTTCCCAAAAGCTACACCATGTTTGCCGATGACTTGTTGGCCGACTTGCTTCGTATCTTCAACAATCAGACAATTGATGAAGTAGGAGGTGATGTAATTGGCCGTATCTATGAATATTTTTTGTCCAAGTTTGCCAAGGCTGTAGCCAGTGATGATGGCGTGTTCTTTACGCCCAAATCGTTGGTAAAAATTTTGGTTAATGTATTGGAGCCTACATCGGGTATCATGCTAGACCCTGCTTGCGGTTCGGGTGGTATGTTTGTACAGACGGGCGATTTTGTAAATCAATCCAGTCTCAATGCCAATACACACATGACATTCTACGGTCAGGAAAAGGTGGAATACAACGCTCAACTTTGTTTAATGAACATGGCAGTACATGGATTGAATGGCAAGATTGTATCGGGCGACGAAGCCAATTCATTCTATCACGATGCCCATAATTTGGAAGGCAAGTGCGATTATGTCATGGCTAATCCTCCGTTCAATGTCGATAAGGTAAAGAGCGAGTCGGCATGGGCAGCCGGTCGTTTGCCTTTTGGCTTGCCAGGTGTAAATGCCAAGAGTAAGGAGATTGGCAATGCCAACTACCTTTGGATAAGCTATTTCCATGCATACTTGAATGACCATGGTCGTGCTGGTTTTGTCATGGCAAGTTCGGCAACCGATAGTGCCAATAAAGACCGTGATATTCGTGAGAAACTTGTACGTACAGGTGATGTGGATGTCATGGTAAGTGTCGGCAATAACTTCTTCTACACCCTTTCACTTCCTTGTTCGTTGTGGTTCTTCGATAAGGCAAAGCGTGCAGAAAATCGTGATAAGGTGCTCTTTATCGATGCTCGAAATTACTATACGGTGGTTGACCGTACACTCAATGAGTGGACCGAATGGCAGCTTCGCAATTTGCAAGCCATCGTACACCTATATCGTGGTGAAACAGAGAAATACCAAGCATTACTCAACGATTATAGACAAGTATTGGGCGATATTACGGTAGCATCTGCCCAAACAGCACTCGACAAGCAGAAATCCGAAGCTAAGGAAGCCATTGCTAATGCCTCCCGCAAGGACAAGAAACGCATCGAGGCAGAAATGAAAGCCATTGAAGATGCGTTAGAAGATACTTTGGAAACCGCACGCCAATACGAATGGCTGACCGAAAAATTTGGCGAAGGAGAATACAAGGATGTACTTGGCCTTTGTAAGATTGCCACTATTCAGGAGATAGAGGATAAGAACTATTCACTTACTCCAGGTGCTTATGTAGGCGTAGCGGAAGTCGAAGATGATGGCGTGGATTTCCACGAACGCATGAACGAAATTCATGCGGAATTGAAACGCTTGAACGACGAAGCCAATATATTGATGAGTGAAGTTTTGAAAAAATGGTCAAACATATAGGATACGAATTACTGTATGAGGGAAAAAGTTTGTATAGGTGATTTGGGAACCATAATAACAGGAAAGACTCCGTCAAAAACAAACAAGAGTTATTATGGCAACTATGTGGCGTTTATTAAACCTACTGATATTTCAGAGGATAGCAAGTTTACATATGAGACTGAGGAAATGTATTCAAAATTAGCTGCCGAGAAATATAAAAGCAGTTTAATCCCCAAAGGGGCGATATGTATACCTTGCATCGGTACTATCGGAACAAAAATGACTATGACTCATTGTGCATGCTATACTAACCAATCTATAAATACGATTATTTGTAATGAAAATTACGACAACGAGTATGTCTATTACTTGATGAAAAATTTTCTACCTAATCTGAAATCTTACAATTTGGGTACAGCATCAGGTAGAGAATTTATATCAAAATCGAATTTTGAAAAAATAGAGATTGTAGCAGAACAGAATAAGAATATACAGAAAGAAATTGGTAAATTCTTGTCTCGTTACGATTCCTTGATAGAAAACTATCAAAAGCAAATTAAGCTATTAGAGGAATCCGCTCAACGTCTTTATAAGGAATGGTTCATTGACCTCCGCTTTCCAGGCCACGAAAACACTAAGATTGTCGATGGTGTACCAGAGGGGTGGGAGAAAAAGAAGGTAGGAAATTTGATATCAAAAGTTCTGAGAACAAAGCAGGTTTCAGCGAATAATTATCTTTATTCAGGACGTTTCCCTGTTATTGATCAAAGTCGCAATTATATTGCTGGCTATACTAATGATATTGAAAGTTTGGTAAAGGTTACTATACCATATATTGTATTTGGAGATCATACAAGAGTCTTAAAGTATGTGCCGTTTTCTTTTGCAAAAGGAGCAGATGGAACACAATTGATAATGTCTAATGATTTGGAAAGAATGCCTCAGAGCTTATTCTATAATAGCTTAATAGAGATAGATTTGTCTAACTATAGTTACGCTAGACATTTTAAATATCTAAAGGAGGAATATATTCTAGTACCATCTAAAGACATTGCACAAAGGTATGATAAAGTAGAATCTCTATATTTTCAAAGTATTCAGAAAAATAGGGAACAAATCCGTCACCTAACTGAAGCACGCGACCGTTTGCTTCCCAAGTTGATGAATGGAGAAATTAATGTGAATCGCTAAATACTTATATAGTTAATTATGGGAAATATTGTGAAACTGATTGAAGATTTCTTGTTGAAGAATGTATGGGGTGTTATTATTGCAGGAGTAATAGCCTCCATACTTGGATCGTTTTTATGCTACATATTTAGGAAAATAGTTGATTATCTACGGGAGAAACTTCAAATAAGAAAGAAAAAACATAACACTATAAAATATGCTTTAAGCTTTTATAGGGGAGCAGCTGCAGAATATTCCAAATACTCATCATATCGTCAAATATTATTAGTGGGTGATATCATTATGGATGCTCTTTATGTAGGATTAAAGATCGTCGTATATTTATTGATTGCTATTATTTTTATTAATTTATTGAACGATGTTTTCTTGGATTTGACCATTATAGCTATAGTTTCATTTATGATATATCCACAATTGTCTAAATTCAAGGACATAAGAAAGGCCTACGAACTGACTTATGACCACATATTTGGGAAAGATTTTACTAAGAAGTGTATTGATGGCGCCTTTGAAACTCTGGAGAAGGAACAAAAAGAAAAGGACGATGTACCGAATGAAAAATCGGTAAAATAGGTTGACATATAGTACGACCGCTTGCTTCCCAAGCTAATGAGTGGAGGGATAGAAGTTTTTTAAATTATATATAATATTATGGAAGATAAGCTAAAACAAATTATTGATGCAAGCGCTGGCCAGGCTGACAAAATACAAGCCAGGATAAATACTTTTATTGAACGTGTTAATGAGTTCTATTATAAAGTAGATAACGAATGGTTAGATGGTTGTTACAATGAAGTCTTTACGACAAACTTGAGCTCAATGACTATAACAGAAGAGTCTTTAGGAACTTATGAGGTAAATAAAAAGAATCTTAGAATTGGTTCTTATTTTTTAGAGTTCGAACCTATTGGTACAGTATTAATAGGATCTGATGCTCGTATAGACTTAAAATATTTAAATGAATCCGTAAAGTTTGTAAGAGTTGGTAATAATTTTGAGAATTTTCGGGATTTGATTGAAATACGTGTTAATGGACGTATTGAAAAAGAACGCAAAGAACCTGGAGAAATAGTTTGGAAATTTGTAAATCCCCAAAATAGTAAATTAATAAAGGTTACATCGACTTCTCTTCAGAACCTAATAGCAGATTTGATAAATGCGAAAAATTAAGTTCCAATTTTCTGAAAATATTCAGTCTATTGAGGAAATAGAATCATTTTATAATAAGATGAAAAAATCTTTAGAATCACAATATAATTCAAGTCAGAATCCCAATTATGATTCAGACTTTTTATTCATGACTGATTCTGAAATTCGGAAAGAATGTCAATTTTGCCTTGAAGAATTATCTCGTGAAGCTTCTTTTTCGTTATTATCTCTAATAGAAGCTGAATTTCGAAAAGACTTTGTGTATAGAACAGAATTAAAAAAACATGATAAATTGTCAAATATATATCGAAGTACATATAACCCTGCAAAAAAAGTATACCAATATGCCTATGTTGATGTTGTGTTAAATGGTTGGAAACAATATAGACCAGAGTGTGGTGATTTGATTAATAGAATTATTGATGCAAATAATTATAGAAATTGGATAGCACATGGTAGATATTGGGTATTTAAAGATAATGTTAAAAAATATGATTTCAATGATAATTTAACATTGGCGAAAATTGTAAAAGCAACTTTTGGTCCAGAGTATTTATTCAATAAGATCAAGAAAGCTTAATAGTTTTAGTTTTGCAAATCGATACACGATAAATTTGATTTATAATATTTATGTCAAAAGACTACAGCGAAGACCAATTGATACAGAAAAGTGCAGCCGATTTGTTGGAAAACGAACTCGGTTGGACCAGTGTGATGGCATGGGATGCAGAGGTACTTGGCGAAACAGGAACCTTGGGCAGAAAGAGCTATCACGAAGTATTGCTTGTGCGTCATTTCTGCAAGGCACTGAAGGCTCTGAATCCGTGGATGACGGAGAAGCAGTTGGCCGAAGCGGTAGAGCGGATGACAGAACGCATGAGCAGCCAGACCTTGATGCAAATCAACGAACAGAAATACCAATACATCAAGGATGGCATACCTGTAACACGCACCAAACCGAATGGTGAAACGGAAGAGGTGAAAGCCAAAGTGATAGACTTTGCCTCACCGGATAAGAACGAGTTTATGTGTGTGCGTGAGCTATGGGTATATGGTTCGCTGTATAGAAGAAGAGCCGATATTGTAGGCTTTGTCAATGGTATTCCGTTGCTGTTTATGGAGTTGAAAAACCACGACGTGGAAGTAGTGGATGCCTTTAACAATAATTATAGAGATTATTTAGATACCATTTCACAGTTGTTCTATCACAATGCATTCATCATATTCAGTAATGGACTGGAAGCACGAGCAGGTACCATTGATTCGAAATGGGAATTCTTCCACGAATGGAAGCGACTAAACGAATTAGAGGCTGGAAGCATAGAACTGCCTACCATGTTGCGAGGAATCTGTAAAAAAGAGAACTTCCTTGATTTGTTGGAGAACTTTATTCTTTACGACCACTCGGATGGTCACACGGTAAAGATTATGGCACGTAACCACCAATACTTGGGTGTAAACCAAGCCGTAGAAATGTATAAGAACCGTGAGTATATAAATGGAAAACTTGGTGTATTTTGGCATACACAAGGTAGTGGAAAAAGTTACTCCATGTTATTCTTAGCACAGAAAATACGTCGTAAGTTTGCCGGTTCGCCTACCATTGTGGTATTGACCGACCGTGAGGAACTGAACAAGCAGATTAGTGATACCTTCGAAAATTGCGGGATGCTAGGAAAAGTAAAGGCTTCCAAGTTTATCGCCCAAAGTGGTGAAGACTTGATAACTAAGCTTAAGGGAAATCCTTCGTTTATCTTCTCGCTGATACAGAAGTTCAACAAGCCAGATGCAGAACCCATATATCCAGACCATGATATTGTGGTAATCAGTGACGAGGCGCATCGCACTCAGAACGGTATCTTTGCCGATAACTTGATGCATTTGTTGCCTACGGCCAATCGTATTGGTTTTACTGGAACTCCGTTGCTTTCAAATGACAATATTACGGCTCGTACATTTGGTGGTTATGTAAGTATCTATGACTTTAAACGCGCAGTAGAAGATAAGGCGACTGTTCCATTGTATTACGAAAACCGCGGTGAACGATTGCAAGATTTGCAGAATCCTAAAATCAATGAAGAAATAGCAACTACCCTAGAACAGGCTGGAGATATGGATGCATCGCAGTTAGCAAAACTGGAAAGAGAGTTTGCTAAGGAGGTACATTTATTGACTGCCCAAAAGCGTTTGCGCATTGTGGCAAAGGATTTTGTACGTCATTATAGTGATTTGTGGACCTCTGGAAAAGCTATGGTGGTAAGCTACAACAAAGTGACTTGCATACGGATGTATGAGTATGTACAGGTATATTGGCAGAAGGAAATAGCTTCATTGGAAGGACAGATTGCGAAGTCTACTTCCCAACAAGAAGTGCAGGAACTGAACCGTAAACTCAAGTGGATGCAAGAGACGGAAATGGCGGTGGTAGTTTCGCAAGAACAAAACGAAATACAAACTTTCCAGAAATGGGGATTGGATATACTTCCACACCGTGCCATGATGGAAAAGAGGGAACTGGATAAGGAATTCAAGGACAAAGATAACAAACTGAGAGTAGTGTTTGTCTGTGCTATGTGGCTTACAGGTTTTGATGTAAAGACACTTTCATGCTTATATATTGATAAACCGATGAAAGCACATACGTTGATGCAAACCATCGCTCGTGCCAACCGTGTAGCAGAAGGGAAAACCAATGGATTAATTATTGATTATATTGGAATCGTCAAAGCTCTTCGTCAAGCGTTGGCCGACTATACAGCAAATCCTGAAGGAGAAGGTGGAAATGATCCAACGATAGATAAAAAAGAACTCATCAACCATGTTTATGAAACAATAGCAACGGCTACGGCATTTTTGAATGAGCATGAATTTGAGTTGATAAATTTGATAGAAGCTGATAGTTTCTTTAAACTATCTTTATTGAAAGAAGCTGCCAATGCTATGTGTGCAACAGCAGAAATTAGAAAGATATATTGCACCTATGCAACTACATTGCTAAAGTTATGGAAATACTTAGATCGTGAAGATATCACCCCAGAACTAAAACAGCAGAAAGATGCCATAGAAGCTATTTATAAGGAATTGCAAAAGAAACGTAAGCATGCCGACATTACAGATTTGAGCGTGGCTATTAATGAAATCGTGAACGAACATCTGCAAATTGATACTACCATTGTGGCAGAACCTGGTGTATCTCGTCAATTCGATATCAGTGGCATCAATTTCGATATATTAAGACGAGAGTTCGCCAAGAGTAAAGAGAAGAACTTAATCTTGAAAGATATCCAAGAGTTGTTGCAAGAGCGTATCGCGCAAATGTTGTCTCAGAATCCAATACGTGTCAATTTTTATGAAAGGTATCAAGAGATAATACATGAATATAATCAAGAGCAAAATCAAGTAAATATTGAACAGACTTTTGAGGATTTGATGCAACTTTCTACTCAGTTGACAGAAGAGGAGAAACGATATGTTCGAGAAGGTTTCGAGAATGATGAGCAACTTTCTATGTATGATGTACTGATGAAAGAAAATCTTTCAAAAGAGGATATTAAAAAACTAAAAAAGGTAGCTGTTGATTTATTGGCAAAAATTAAAGATTTAATAAAAACAATGGATCATCCTTTTGATAAGCGAGAAACAAAAGCAACTATAATTATTGCTATTCGTGATACATTGTGGAGTGAACTGCCCGAAAGCTATTCAGATGAGAGCATTAACTATTATAAAGATGCTGTTTATAATTATGTTAGTCAACGATATGGTATGATGGCATAAAATAATATTGATATATCTATATTATGAATAAAGATAATAACACCCCAGAACTGCAATCCCCTTTCGAGCAGCTACGAACAGTGGATTCGGATGGCAAGGAATGGTGGAACTCGCGTAAGTTGGCGCGAGTGATGGGCTATGGGAAGTATTGGAACTTCGAGCGTGTGATGGCAAAGGCTCAGGCTTGGGTAACACAGAAGGGTTATCATCTTGGAGAACACTTTATTTAATTTACTGAAATGGCTGAGTTATTTAAAATGACGTAGCAAAACATAAGTGATCATTTACAACTGATTGATGAGAGCGGACAAATGGGGCTCACATTCTAAGGTTACTTTAACCGCTACACATCAATCTCTTTCAGCGGTGCTCCATAGTTGCAGTGGCGTCCCATGAAGCCGCGTTTTATGCAAGGAAGGTTGAGCGTTTGGTAATACTTGTAGTCATCATCTTCGGTGCAGAGGTATTAAAATAGCACTCTTTATGAATGCTATTTTAATCAGTTATGATTGATTTAAGCATTTATAATCAATGGCTTACTTTCCGATGCAGAAAGTAAACCTATCTGGTAATCAGATAGTTACAGACTTGTGGGTAAAATAAGGGAATCAATTGAGCCTTGCAATTGTGACTAATGGCGACTTCTCGTTTTTGCCACTTGGCGCCCTGATTCTGACACAAAGATAGTAATTTTTCATAGAAAATACGAGTTAAATTTTAGATAAATAATAACATAGCCCCCAAGACCATTTCACTTGTGGTCGATATGGTTATTGAGGGTTGTGAATGTCCACTTTCTATTGTAGAATGTTAACTTGTATACAGATTGAATACAACTGATTTTGAGAAAATGCAGTTGACTACAAATTGTAGTCAACTTGATAAAATTAGTAGTCGGTTAGCGAGACTAACCAACAGACTGTTTTACCGAAGTGGTTAGTGTGGCTAACCACTTCGAAGGAGGCTATAAAAGAACAACTCGTGAGGTTCGCTCACGAGTCGCTGAATTTAAGAGGTGTTATTTTAATTTGCCACTTTGTATTTTGATTCTTTACAAGTCTTCTGGTTAAAATGTTCCTTGACAAGAATCAAAAGGAGTTACCTAAACAGAGTACAATATTAGTAGGGTTGTTCGAATTATAATAAGGTTTCAACTCCTAACTGGGTAAAATGCCAACCAGCAATTTTGCCATTATTGCAATCTTCAAACGTAAGAAAACCTCGTTCCGCCAAATCATTCAGTAGTTCAGTTGCTTGCATCGGTGATATTTGAAGAACACAAGCCACCTGTTGTGGCATAATTATATCCCCGACATGTACCTCGTGATCAGTGCCCACACATGATAAAATTTCTTTTTCCATAAAATAAATCATTAACTAGTATCCTATTTAAAAATCTTATATACGAATGAATAAGACTGGTTGTTTAATGTCTCATCTTTAATGGCATTTTTAATGTTAGTTTCGGCTCGTTGTATTGCTAATAATAATTTTTCATCCGCAATTAAATTCTTAACCCATGTGGCATCTTTAAGATATTTCTCTCCCTTCAATAATTTCTTTAATTTAATTGTAGATATAGGAAAACATTTTTTAATATATGGGGCTAAATGAGTTGATACCTTAGGATAGTTCTTTAATAAATCTGTGTAATTTTCAAAGTGTAAAAGAAACCAATATTCTATACATGGCATACTTTGGCAAATAATCACTATTTCCTTAGATATCTCGCTTTTGAATTTATCTATAAAATCCTTATGTTTGCTTATTCTTGTTTTGTTCCCATATATTGTATCCCAATCAAATACACAAAATATCTTAGCATCCGAATTGGCGGACAAAATTTCATTAATTCTTCTTGGGAAGGCATTAGTGTAATCTGATTCATCCGCAAAATACTCAGGTTTTAAATTGAACTTGTACTCGGTTAGACTATTTATATGTTTGAAGTACCAACGTTCTGTATTTGATCCACCAGATATGATAAATGGGTGTAATGTCCCCATTTCTCTTGTGCCAACCTCTATGTCTGTTTGTGGATGAGGTGTATTCTCAAAATAACGTTGCTCAATAGGAGTTTCTAATTCTCGTGTCTTCATAATTACTTCATAGTTGCACCAAAACGCTTGTTCCTATATGCCTCCCTAATAGAAGATAGTCTATTTACCCCCCTGAAATCAGTTAGTTTATATATATCTGTAATACCATTCTCTTGCTTTTCGGTAAACCAAATAGAGTCTTTTCTTATTAAATCATCCGTTAGATCCAACAAACCATCGTCGTGAGTAGCAATTATTATTTGAGATCTTATAGGAGTCTTAAGATACTCGTATAATACTTTTTCTAGTAACTTTGGGTGCAAGGAGGTTTCTATTTCATCAATAGGTAGAATGCCATTAATTTTCAAAACAGAAAATAAAGCAGCCTCTAATCCAAAAATCCTCATTGTACCCCTAGATTCATCTTTTCCCAAAAAGGAGTATATTTCTTCTCCATTTTCATTTTTAACGGTATGTTGAAATAATGTTCTAAGTTGCTTCAACGTCTTTTCTTTCTTTATGCGCTCTTTCTCTTCTTTCGGGATGTCGTCATCTTCAAGAAGAACTTTAATAGTGTCATCGGAGATGTGCTTGTCAACAATATCGGTAGAAATATTGGTCACATTAAAATCTGCCTCTTTAAGGAAAGTTAGTATATGGCCGACCAAATTAGAATCTGTAGATATTTTGCGCTGTGCATAATTTGTTAATCCAGTAGATGGGGTTATGGTTTGCATTATATTATTCCTTAACCAATCTTTTGCTGCATCTATTAATGGTAAGCTAACATTCACTTGATTACGTGCAACAAAAAAAGATAGATTCTTCAAGCATTTGACATTGATTTCATCTCGTGCCGCATTGCTGACCACATCTGCGTCTTTGTGAGTTGAATTAAAATGCACAATGGATTGTCCATCTTTTATAATTCTCTCAAAAAGCATTATTGGCTGAATACTTTTATAGTATGAAAGTTTTTCAAAATGGACCGATTGGCTATCTAGTTTTAACTGATATAGATATTTTACATTTCCCACATAAAATATAATATCAAAACAAGATAAATTGGTGTTTGATACTTGATCTAGTTTAAATGGGATCACTCCAGTACCTTCATCTAAATCTTCTGGCTTGTAGCTCCAAAATTGAGATAAGAAACTGAATACACTTAATAAATTGGTTTTACCAGACGCATTATATCCATACAAAATAGCATACCGGAGTAATCTTGTATTTTCATTGATTTGTATTACCTGGCAATCTTCTGCAAATTTGTCATTTGATGCCTCAAAACTAAATGTTACCTCATCTTTAAAAGATAGAAAGTTTTTTATTTTAATTTCCTGTATCATATGTTATATATTTTGCTTGTGCAAATATAGTAAATAAAATCTATTTAATTCTAATATTTTGCAATTATTATGCAAATTGGCGATATAAAACATAATTAACCATGTTTTTAATTCAATAATTCACACCATTTCATGGTATGATATCCATTATTGCAAAATATTTACTATCTTTGAGCAGCAAAACGAACTAAAAACCGATAAACAAGACAAAAAGCACAAGAAGAATAGTATAACATACATATATAAAATAAGTTAGTATTAACTTTGGTTCTCGCTTACTGAAACCTAGGAAATTTCAAATTTAGCGAAGGGAATAAAAGTTGGTGCTCACGCTTTATGGCGTGGGCTTTTATTCCATTTATTCGCTAAAGGCTTTCCTAGGGCCGCAGTAAGATAAATTCGAATAAGTCCGCGCTTTTTTGTGCCCTTATTCGAACGCATAGTCGAAGTTAATCTATCCCAAACTTCGACAATATGCAAGACTCCAAATACACATTCATAGATCTTTTCTCCGGTTGTGGAGGGCTGTCGCTCGGATTCGAGATGGCTGGTTATAAGTCGCTATTGGCGATTGATAACTGGCAAGATGCTCTTGATACATACAAGCATAACAACCCTGATGCTCGCACTCTCTGTGGCGATCTATCTAAAATTAATCCCGAAGATATTAAGCGAGAATATAACATCGACCGAGTGAGCGCCATTATTGGTGGCCCTCCGTGTCAAGGCTTCTCAATTGCAGGTAAGCGCATCATTGATGATGAACGAAACAAACTTTACAAATCATTTGTCAGCTTTGTTAGATGCTTTATGCCAGATGCCTTTGTGATGGAGAATGTGCCAAACATTCTCTCTATTGGCGATGGCGTTGTTAAGGAATCAATCATCAAGGATTTTAGTGATATAGGTTATAATGTTAACTACAAGATCTTGCTTGCCTCAGACTATGGCGTTCCACAAAATCGCCGAAGAGCCGTATTCGTGGGGTTGAAGAATGGCTGCTTCTCATTCCCAACGCCCACAAGTACCACTCCTATAACTACTGAAGAAGCGTTGTCAGACTTGCCTGATAATAGTGTAGCTGATGGCGAAGCATATCCGTTGCCAGCACAAAGCGCTTACCAACAGATGATGCGCAGAGGTGTCGAGACCTTGCATAACCATCAAGCGACAATCCACACCGAGCAGACAGCACGCATTATTGCGATGGTGCCAGATGGAGGTAACTATAAAGATTTACCTAAAGAACTTCAACAAACCCGCAAGGTAAATATTGCATGGACTCGCCTAAATAGCAAGAAACCAAGCATTACTATTGATACTGGACATAACCATCATTTTCATTATTTGTATAATCGTGTTCCTACTGCTCGTGAGAGCGCTCGACTGCAATCATTTCCGGATTCATTTGTATTTACGCATGGCAAAACCAGTCAATTAAAACAGATTGGTAATGCTGTCCCTCCATTGATGGCTATGGAGATTGCAAAACAATTAAAGATACAGATATGAGCTACAACCCAGACAACCAATACCGATGTACTATAATTAGAGGTAAAAGTCAAACACAAATGGAAGACTTATTACCTCTGTACGCCAATATGGTACATAGATTATGTCCTTGCACAGAAAATGAATTTAATGAGCGAGGCAATAAGTTCCTATCAAAAGCTTTATTCGGTACTGACTGCTATGAGATACTACCTAATAGCAATCAAAAGACTGTAAGGAATCACCTTACGGAAATTGCTGGAACTTTGCTCGCATTATATCGCATTGATCTGGATGGCTATGTATATGAGACAGAGTTGTGTTCATATCTACTTGATAAGAACGATTTTCCCGCATTCTTCCGCAATATATGTTTAAATTTTCAATTCCCAAATGGAACGAAGAAATCTAATTTTGTATTGCAAGATGTAGCCAATAGAATAAATATAAAGCCTTTTTGTTTTGTTGTTTCGTTACTCTACTATGCTCAACAACAGCCACACAAACATCTTCTAACAAAACAAGAGATTGGGTATTATGTTCTTAATAATTTAGAAGTGCTACAAGGTAGAGTCAGTGTTGAAACTGTGTATCATAAAATAATCGAAGATAGAGTAAATGGAGCGCATAAACCTCAGTTGTCAGGCTCTCACGATTGGCAACATATTAAAGAGCAGTTTAACTTATTAGAGTTAGCAAATATAGTACATACAGATAGAACATATATTTGGCTTAACAAAGAAGAGGCATTGTCGATAGAGGTGTTTGTTAGATCTCTGAATGAATCTACATTTGATGTATATGCCTATAATCTGTCTTCTCTTGATGGAAGAAAACAATTTTACGCCGATTGGGAAGAGTATTATGGCAGATTGAATCCTGATTTGGCGATGCTACCTACTAAATTCCAGAACGCAACAGAGATTGTTATTGCCGACAGAGTGGAACAAACTGCTCAACGAGGAGCTGTTGGTGCGACTACAATAGAGGTGGGAGATAAGGGTGAAGCATTAGTGTACAATCTCGAAAAAGAACGAGTTGGGAACTACAAAGCAAGGTTAGTTAACAAGGTCCTATTGTTAGGCAAAACAAAGGGCCTTGGATATGACATTAGTTCAATCGAGGCTGATGAGAATCCCGACAAACCTGAATTTGCACGATATATTGAGGTTAAATCTACCACGCGAGTTACAGAGCCGTCATTTGATGATAACTGGACCGATTCGCTCAATTTAACATCCAAAGAGTGGGTGGCTGCGGAACAGTATAAAGAGTACTATAACATATACAGAGTATACTTTACAAAACAGAGAACTTTTGTTGTAAGAATCAAGAATCCATATGAGTTGGCAACACAAGATTTAATCGAGGTATATCCAACAACTTATCAAATGAATTTTAATGACAAAGTAATAGAACATCGTTATGCCGGAGAATAAAATAAGGGTTGCCTCGCTCTTTTGTGGTTGTGGTGGTTCGGATTTAGGTTTATTAGGAGGTTTTAAGTATCTTGGCAAACACTATAAAAGATTGCCATTTGAGATTGTGTACGCAATCGACAACGACAAATATGCAGTTGAAACATATAATGCTAATTTCGAGCATCCTGCCGTATGTGAAGATATAACGAAAGTGGACTTTGCAGATGTCCCCGATGTTGATATGATGATTGGGGGCTTCCCATGTCAATCGTTTAGCACTGTGAATCCAACTAAAGATACTAACGATGCTCGTGCAAACTTGTATAAAGAGATTGTTCGTTTCTTGCAAGAAAAACAACCGAAGTATTTTATCTGCGAGAATGTAAAGGGCTTGCTAACCCTGCAGAAGGGGGCTATTATTCAAAAGATAGTAAAGGAGTTCACAGAGTGTGGGTATAATATTCAATATAAACTTATCAAGGCTGTCGAGTATGGTATACCTCAAAGACGAGAACGAGTTATTATTGTCGGAATCAGAAAAGACATTAATTTAAGCTACTTGTTCCCTGATTCTATATGCACAGAAAATAATGCAGTACCATTGCGAAAAGTTATTGATAGACTCGATATTGAAGAACAAAAGTATTATTTTTCTCAAAAGGCAGTTCAGGGCGTAAAAAATGCTAAAAACAATATGAAGAGAGGTCTTTGGCAAGATCTAAATGCTCCTTGCTTAACTTTAACTTCCCATTTGGCAAAGGTTAGTATGAACTCTCGCGATCCGATTTTATTGGTCGATGCTAATGAGGAGTTGTATCGACGCTTTACTCCTCGTGAGGCAGCACGTATCCAATCTTTCCCAGATACATTTAAGTTGCATCCATCAGAGGCAAAGTCGTATAAACAAATTGGCAACGCAATCCCTCCTGTTATGATGTGGTATATAGCACGCAACTTGATAAAATAGCAGAGAGATATTATAATAGAGTCCGCTGTGTTCAGCGGACTCTATCGTTGCGTTTTCTATTATCCCTTTGGAGGATAAGGATCGTTGCCATAGCTATGCTTATCTCGAATCTGACCATCTCTTCCGTGTATGAGAAGTTCGGATTTTTGATTAATTGCTATCTCTCTTGCTCGATTAATCGCAGCCCGCTGCGTATCGAAATTCTGGGTGTTGCGAGTATTGTTCTCACCTCGTACACCCCAACCATCTTTGGTTTTAACCACATGCTGATTTTTGCCCATAGTTACTTCTTGTGGCAGGCAGGGCAGCAGTAAGCACAACCATCAACATTGTAATAATGCTTTCTAGCCTCTTTTACTGCATCTGCACAATTGTTAAACACTCCTAAATATCTTCTATTCTCCATAGAGGGTAGAAAAATACACGTTGAGGTGTGGACCTCATGCTCTCCACTTGGTTGAGCATTTTTATTTACATAATATGTTGCCATACTTTATATTGTTTTAATGATGGCTTGTGCGGCATAAAACTTGTACCACGATGTTGTGGATTTTGAGACGAATTGCTATATTTGCACCGCTAAAATGAAACATATGTGTTATTTCACACCCCATAGCCATCGTTTTTCAGGGTTTGGCAATCCGCCATCTCTTTAATCATTGTCAAGTTATCTCATAAGCATCACCTCCATTCTATATACAATTAATAAATAAGCGATTTCTGTATACACAATAGGTGTGCCAGTGGGTATTTTTAGGACAAATTGAAGATTTTGGCAGTCTTTAGATGCAAATAACTGACACAATGGCAGAAGAGCTAGGATAACCTAGCTCTTTTTTGTCATTATCAACAAAGAAAAAGGCGACCGAAGTCGCCTTTTCAATCTTAGTCTAATTCATCAAACCGCTTTACTATCGTCGATTTCGGTAGCGCCACGGATCGGGAGTCATAAACTTTTCGAACTCTTCCATATTGGTGATACACTCGATATTTTGTTTCTTTTCGAGCCATTTCTTGATGGTTGGTCGATCGAAATACAATCGGTTACCCTGGCGGATAAACGGAATGTCGTGACACCTCACCGTTCGGTACACTGCAGATTTGGATTTACCAAGCAGCTTGCAAACATCCTCCACGCTCATCAGCTCCCCTTCGAGTGGCTGTGGTTGCTGCTTCTCGCGAACTGTCTTTTCGAGTACTTCAATTCTCTCTACCAGATTTTGAATGAGCTCTGGCATCTGCTCAAATGATACAACTTTAGCTTCCATTTTGTTATTGTTTTTAAGTGAATTCATATTAAGAGTAGAGGGGGAGTTAGTAATAAGGTTTATGAATTAGTGATTTTTTTGCAAAAAAAAGTTGTTAACGACTTTCGTCGCCGACAACCATTGCCTTTTTAGTAGAAAGTACAATTCTCTTCGCCCTGTTATTGCAGCTCGTTGCACTCCATTGCACCTCATTGCACACCATTGCAAACTTGGCGAGATATTTTTATTGAAGACATTAAGGCATAGAAAAATCCCGAAAGTCGAGTCTAACTTTCGGGATTTATTCGTCTATTTTTGTAGGATTTTCTGTTGCTTTTTGTGAGCGTTAGCGTTTAGTAGTGTGCATTAGAGGGCGTTAGTTACTTCCCGATGCAGAAGCGGGAGAATATTGAGGTGAGGATATCTTGGGTGGTGATGGTGCCGGTGATTTCGCCGAGGTGGTGGAGGGTTTCGCGTACGTCTTGGGCTATGAAGTCGCCAGAAATGCCCATGTTTATTCCGTCGATGGCGCGTGCTATCGATTCGCCGGCGCGTGTGAGTGCTTGATAGTGGCGTGCGTTGGTTACCATCACTTCGCCGGGGGCTATGTCGGCACTGCCCGATGCGTTGATGAGGTGTTGTTGCAGTGCGTCAATCTCGTCGCCTCGTTGTGCCGAAATTGGAGCTACAATGGCTCCTTCGGGGAGTATTCCCATAAGTGCCGACTGCAATGCTTCGACGTTCTCGGCGTTGATGTCGATTTTGTTGAGTGCCACGATGATTGTTTGGTCGGGCGAGGTGTGAGGTAATACGCGTTGAGCCACCGATGAGAGTTGGCCT
This sequence comes from Muribaculaceae bacterium, assembly GCA_017409345.1. Classification (GTDB taxonomy): domain Bacteria; phylum Bacteroidota; class Bacteroidia; order Bacteroidales; family Muribaculaceae; genus RGIG4079. Next base: position 18,948 of record JAFQSX010000024.1, read on the forward strand.
GGTGTGGTTGCACTATCGATCACCCACAACACTATGCGAGCGTCGGTGAGTTTGCTAATGGTGCGTTCGATGCCGAGCGATTCAATCACGTCGGTTGTTTCGCGTAGTCCGGCAGTGTCGATGAAGCGGAAAAGAGTGTCGCCAATTTCGATAGTGTCTTCAATCACGTCGCGAGTGGTGCCGTGAATGTCGCTAACGATTGCACGTTCTTCGTGAAGCAGTCGGTTGAGCAAGGTTGATTTGCCGGCATTTGTTTCGCCCACGATAGCCACAGGCACACCGTCTTTGATGGCTGCTCCGGTGGCAAAGGTTGATGCCAATCGGGTAACGACCGAGTGAATTTCTTGTGCTATCTCAAGGAGTTTCTGACGAGAGGCAAACTCCACATCCTCTTCCGAGAAATCAAGCTCAAGCTCAAGCAAAGAGGCGAGGTTGAGCAGTTGGTCGTGAAGGTCGGTCAATCGGCGTGAGAAGTCGCCACGCATCTGGCTCATGGCAATGCGATGAGCGGCACGCGATGATGATGCGATTACGTCGGCCACGGCTTCGGCTTCGGCAAGGTCCATGCGACCATTGGCAAAGGCACGACGTGTAAACTCGCCGGCATCGGCAATGCGACAGCCGGTGCGTACGAGCAGGTTAATAAGTTCGCGTTGCACCCAACGAGAGCCATGCACGGCAATCTCTACCACATTTTCGCCGGTAAATGAGTGGGGGTTGCGAAACACCGTTGCCACGGCTTGGTCAATGGCTTCGCCTTGCTCGTCGACGATGGTGCCGAGGTGGGCAGTGTGCGAATCGGCATTGGATAGCGATTTCCCTTTCCATATTTTATCAACAAGCGTGATGGCGTCTTTTCCACTCACACGAGCCACGGCAATGCCTCCCACACCGGCAGGAGTGGAGATGGCGCATATAGTATCATCGGTCATTATCATCGTTGTAGAGCGTTTTTTGTTGGCAAAAATGAGCCAACAGATATATTATAGTGCAAAGATACATAATTATAATTCATAATGCATAATTCATAATGCATAATTCATTCGGTCAAGCCTCGTTTAGCCCTTCGGGGTTCGCAATTCATAATCATAATTAATGCGGAGTGCGGAATGTTGACCACCTCCGGCTTTGCCGTACTCCTCCTAAAAATTACTTGGTAATTTTCAAGATGAGAGTTGCAACTTCTCAACTCTCAACTGCTTCGGTCAAGCCTCGTTTAGCCCTTCGGGGTTCATAATGTATAATTAGTGCGGAATGTGGAGTGAGATTTATTTCTTCTTTTTGAGTGTGCTCCAGTAGTGGAAGCGACATTGTGATTCCACTTCGTTTTCGATTTCGTCGGGGAGTGAAGAGAAGAAATCGAGGCCGGTGATGCGTTCCACTTCGTCGATGCTCACAGCCGATGCTTGCATGCCTCCGGGCACTTTGCCGTTGGGCATAATGAAGCCAATGCCACGAGGCGAGTCAACATAAGGGGATAGTATCACTTTGAAAAATCGTTGAGGTACGGCTACGCGTGAGTCGCCGATAAATTCTTCAATAGGGTCGGTGAGAATCGGTCCACACACGATAATGATTGCACTATCGATTTCGGCCCATTGACGGCATTTTTCTTCAAGGCGTTTCCATGCTCCGGTGTTGAGAGTTTTGGCTTGTGGACACATATTTGTCATGAAGAATGATTCATCCATTGCTTTCTTGCTCCATTTCATGTCGCCAGCAGGAGCCATGTGACCACGGTCATATCCCGAATAAGAATAGTCCCATTGTTCGGCCGACCCCATAACGTTATCATCGCTACGGAAATTGTCTTTGCGAGGTTCGGTGCCGTTGGTTTCCTTGCCGGTGAGTTCCCATGCAACCCAGTTGGGGATGTGCATTTTACTATTGAATGATAAAGAATATCCTTCGTAATTTACCACTTGGCTTGGCGTTGATTCGGGTGTCGTAACATCTTCGAGATTACCCCATTTGCCATGATTTGCAGTAGATTCTCCGCTTGTGGCCGATATGTAACCGCTGAAATAGGCTCCTCCTAGGATGATGACTGCAATGGTGATGCTCCATGTTAGTCGTTGTACGAACTTGTTTTTTGTGCTTTTGCGTTGCTTTTTCTTTGTTTTGCGAGTTTTAGCCATAGTGATTGATGTTTAGATAAAAAGAACGTTATTTTATCAATTCGGTAGAAAGATATCTCTCACCGGTGTCGGGGAGAAGCACGACGATGGTTTTTCCACTGTTTTCGGGGCGTTGAGCAATGGAGATAGCTGCATGCAAGGCTGCTCCCGATGAAATGCCGGCAAAGATGCCTTCACGAGTGGCGAGGATGCGTGCTGTGGCTATTGCGTCATCGCCTTTGACGGTTATGACTTCGTCAACAACCGATGCGTCGTAGTTTTGAGGAATGAAGTTGGCTCCGATACCTTGTATCTTATGAGGACCGGGATCTCCACCCGAAATAATTGGCGATTCGGCTGGCTCGACAGCAATGGCTTGAATCTGTGGATTGCGTTTTTTTAGCCCATGTGCAGTGCCACAAAGGGTACCACCTGTTCCCACTCCGGCAACAAAAAAGTCAACAGTGCCATAAGTGTCGCGCCATATCTCTTGTGCTGTGGTTGAGGTGTGGGCTGCGGGGTTTGCTGGATTTTCAAATTGTCCAATAATAATCGATCCGGGATTTTTGTCGCGAAGTTGTTCGGCACGACGAATGGCTCCGGCCATTCCTTCGGCTCCGGGCGTGAGAACGATTTCGGCACCGAGAGCCTTGAGAAGTTTTTGGCGTTCAACGCTCATCGTTTCGGGCATGGTAAGGACTACTTTATATCCTTTGAGTGTTGCTATCCATGCAAGTCCCACTCCGGTGTTGCCGCTTGTTGGCTCAATGATGAGCGCACCGGGCGAAAGCAACCCTTTCTTCTCGGCATCTTCAATCATCGATAGAGCAGCACGATCTTTTACGCTTCCGCCGGGGTTGAAAGATTCAACCTTCGCGATGAGTCGGGCTTTGAGATCAAAATCGCGCATGATATTATTGAGTTGCACAAGAGGCGTATTGCCTATTAATTGAGTGAGGTCTTGATAGATTCGTTCCATAATATTTTTTCAAAATTTTAATTAGAAACAAAATTAGGTGTAATTAGTGAGTTTTGCAAATTGCGATGGCTAGATTTTGGATAACAATTCTTAAGTAAGTGGAAACAAGACTGATTTCTGTTTTTCAAAGAGATGTGTGGAGGTGGTTGAGATATGTATTCAATTCGTGCATAAAATATAAAAATGAGGTTGTATTTTTTTATTCCGTTGATTTTGTGTAATTTTGTACATTAATTTACAAAACTTATAAATTGCAACCTTGAATTTCTTACGACAATGAATGTAGTAGATAGATTTCTTGAATATGTTAAGTTTGACACTCAAAGTGATGAATTGACTAATCTTACCCCTTCAACTCCGGGGCAAATGGTGTTTGCTCAATATCTTGAAGAAAAACTCAATGAATTGGGTTTGAAAGATGTGTCGCTTGACGAAAATGGTTATCTTATGGCAACACTTCCCGGTAATACAACCGCCGAAGTGCCAACAATAGGATTTATTGCACACTTGGATACATCTCCCGATATGTCGGGACGTCATGTTAATCCTCGCATTGTCAAAAGTTATGATGGTAGTGATATTGTGCTCAATGCCGAAAAAGAAATTATATTGTCGCCCAATCAATTCCCTGAGTTGTTGCATTACACAGGCCAAGATTTGATTGTTACTGATGGAAATACACTTCTTGGTGCAGATGATAAAGCCGGTATCGCAGAGATTATAACAGCAGTAGAATATCTCATGGATCATCCTGAAATCAAGCATGGAGATATTCGCATTGCATTTAATCCTGATGAAGAAATCGGTCTTGGCGCACATAAATTTGATGTTGAGAAATTTGGTGCCGATTGGGCTTACACAATGGATGGTGGTGAGATAGGCGAACTTGAATATGAGAACTTTAACGCAGCCGTAGCAAAGGTTACATTCAAAGGTCGCAATGTTCACCCCGGATATGCTAAGCATAAAATGATTAACTCATTGCGTGTGGCTACTCAGTTTGCTATTATGTTGCCACGTTGGGAAACTCCCGAACACACCGAAGGTTATGAAGGATTCTATCACTTGATAGGAATTGAGGGTGATGTGGAAAAAACAGTGTTGACATATATCATTCGTGACCATGATCGTGATCGCTTTGAACGTCGTAAGAAAGAGTTTGAACACTTGACACGCAAAATAAATAAGGAATTCCCCGATTGCGCTTCACTTGAATTGAAAGACCAATATTATAATATGCGCGAAAAGATTGAACCGGTGATGCATGTGATTGAAATTGCCGAACAAGCGATGCGCAATGCCGATGTTACGCCTAAAGTAGTGCCTATTCGTGGTGGAACTGACGGTGCTCAACTTTCGTTCAAGGGACTTCCTTGTCCAAACATCTTTGCCGGAGGATTGAATTTCCATGGACGTTATGAATTTGTTCCCATTCCATCAATGGAAAAGGCTACAAAAGTAATTGTTGAAATAGCAAAACTCGTTGCAGAACGTAAATAAAAATAAGACTTTAATCGTTGTCACCGGTCCAACAGGATCGGGTAAGACTGATTTAGCAATAAAATTGGCACTCCACTACGGGTGCCATATTTTATCGGCTGACTCGCGTCAACTTTATCGAGATATTCCCATTGGTACGGCTGCCCCTACTCCCGAACAATTGGCCTTGGTGCCTCATCATTTTGTGGGAATCCTTTCGCTTGAAGATTATTATAGCGCAGCGCAATATGAGGAAGATGTGTTGCAACTGTTGCCCCGGTTGTGGAAAGAGAACGACTATGTCGTGATGTGTGGAGGCTCAATGATGTATGTTGATGCCGTGACAAAGGGGATTGATGAACTGCCAACAATTACTCCCGAAATTAGAGAGAAGGCTATGGCGATATATCGCGAAGGTGGCATAGAGCAACTTCGGAGTACATTGCTTGAACTTGATCCGATATATTATAATCAAGTAGATTTAAATAATCACAAACGACTGGTTCATGCTATAGAGATAACTATGCAAGCCGGTGTGCCATATTCGTCATTGCGAACAGGTGAGAGTAAAAAAAGACCGTTCCGTATAGTGAAAATGGCTTTGGATTATGATCGTGAGGTGTTGTTTAATCGCATTAATCGTCGTGTAGATGCCATGATGGTAGCCGGACTTGAACAAGAGGCACGCAATGTTTATCATTTGCGACACCTAAATTCGTTGAATACGGTGGGATATAAAGAGATGTTTGCCTATTTTGAAGGGGTGATGGATTATGAGACGGCAGTGGCTCGAATAGGGAAGAATACACGAGTATATGCCAAGAAACAACTCACATGGAATAAGCGCGATGGAGAGTTGCATTTGCTCAATCCGGATACAGCATTTGAGCAAGCGATAGCCTTAATCAAGGAAGATTAAAACCAAGCAAAAAAAGAATAGGTGGCGATTGATATTGTTATAATCAATCCGGTGGCAATTGTTATATCAGATAGTTGATATGTAATTGCTGAATTTCCCATCGATAATTGTGCATAGAAATGGTGTTGTTCCAAGTCGCGAGTCGTAGAGAAGTGTTGTGCGATGTTTTTAGCAATTATATACCCAACGAAACCTATTGATGCCCCAATAATGCCTCCAATAACCAAGTCTCCGGGGTAATGAACTCCAAGATATAGTCGTGAGTATGAGTTTATAAACGCCCAAATGAGAATAAATATAGTAAATCTACGCTTTGCAAATAATAATGCAACGAATGTTGCGAGAGCAAAAGAATTGGATGCATGGCAAGAGGGGAAACCATATTTTCCCCCACGATATCCGTCAACCATGTGTACGAGGGCGTTGATGGGGTTGTCGATATGGGTGGGTCGAAGACGCTCTACATAAGGACGAATTGCAGAGGAGCACAATTGATCGGCACACATAATGACAAGTGGTATAGCAAGGGTGTAGCATAATGCCACTTTCCATCCAAATCGACGAAATATAATATAAAGAAGTGTGGCATACATAGGAACCCAAATAATTTTTCCTGTAAACGCCTTCATGAAATAGTCAAAAAATGGGAGATGAAGACTATTGAAAAATAGGAAAATTTGGGTGTCAATATCAATTAAAAAGTCAAGCACGATGTAATAGTTTAGTAATTGTCTTAATTGTCCACAAAGTTACTCCAAATTTCGTTATATTGAGCATTTATGTAGAAAAAAGTGTTCAAATTAGGATAATTTGTCTCAAGATAATTCTAAACTTGAAAGGGAAAGAATGTGTAAATAAGAGATTATTCATTATATTTGTGCTGTAAATTGATTGATTTTTGATAATGGCACAGCGATATAAAGAGATTGAAACAATAGACCAACTGCTTGAGGAAACAAAGGTAAATGGTCGATTGGAGTATTGTGCTTTTCAAGATCTAGATTTTACCAAGGTTGAAGAAGGGGCGCTTTCGTCAATAAAATTTGAATATTGCATATTTATGGGGTGTAATATTAAAGGATTATTGTCAAATATCGGTGATAGTTGTGTTTGCTTTCCTTCGATTGAAAAACCTTATAATTTATTTAAATCAAGGCTATATTCTCCATCCGAATTATATGGTATGGTTGATGAAAAACGCCGATTTGACGATGTGGTGTATCAGCATTATCTTCAGAAAGGAAAATTCTCTGAAGACATAAGTGAGACATTGGCTCGTTCGTTGCATGACCATTCAATACTTAATGCATTGCGTGATTTTTTATCGCAATATGATGAAAAAGATGTAGTAGCAATAATGGGAGGGCATGCAATGTTGCGTACTGAACCCGATTATTGCAAAGTTGTATTTATTGCAAAGCGGTTGACTGAAGTAGGAAAATTGCTTGTGAGTGGAGGAGGTCCTGGAGCGATGGAGGCAACACATTTGGGTGCATGGATGGCGGGTCGTGACGATTGTGAAGTGCAAGATGCCCTTCGGTTATTGTCGGTAGCGCCAACGTATAAGGATGAGCAATGGTTTCAATCGGCATTGGCCGTTATAGAAAAATACCCACAAACGAAATATAAAAGTTTAGGAATTCCTACATGGTTGTATGGTCATGAGCCATCAACGCCTTTTGCAACACATATTGCAAAATTATTTGAAAATGCATTACGAGAAGATGAATTGCTCACAATAGCAAAAGGTGGGATTGTCTATTCGCCGGGAAGTGCCGGGACGATGCAAGAAATATTTCAAGATGCAGTGCAGAATCATTATCTTACATTTGGTTATGCAAGTCCAATGGTTTTTCTTGGAGTAGAGTATTGGTCGCAAACAATGCCGGTGTATAAATTGTTGAAAGCATTGTCGGAGCAACAACGATATAAAAATTTGTTGCTATCATTGACCGATGATGTTGATGATGTAGTTGCAATCTTATGTGATTATTATTAATTAAAATTTTATATAGTTATGAAGAAAGTTATTTTAATGTCAATCTTTTCAGTAGCCGTGTTGTGTGGCTGTGTAAATGGTAATTCTGATAAAAAAGATGCGCAAGAGGCTGATAGCGTTACAGTAGAGAAAACGCAACCACAATCGGCTCAGTTAGCAACACACGGAGGTAGTGTTAAGGTGCTTGAATCAGTGGATCAATTGAAAGCGACAGAAAAACCTGTAATTATTGATTTTAATGCAACTTGGTGTGGCCCATGTAAAGAGTTTGCCCCTCATTTTGAGTCAGTATCAGTGAAGATGGGCGATAAAGCCGAGTTTATATCAGTTGATGTAGATAAATGGCAGGATGTCGCAATGGAATTCGGAGCACAATCAATACCTATGATTGTGATTGTAAAACCAAATGGCGAAAAAGTCTCAACTGTAGGGTATATGACAGAAGAGCAATTTGAAGAATTTGTGAATAAAAATATATAATGTGTAATCAAGAAGTATAATAAGTGACGATAGATTGGGCAAAAATGATGCAAATAGGAGCCAAAAACAATTAAATAGGCTTTTATGCCACAAAATTAAATCAAATTGTTATTTTTTTCTTGAATTTATTTTGTTATTATGCACAATTATAATATCTTTGTGCTGAAATTAAACTAATTTTTATTAAACTATACACAAGATGAAAAAAATTATTCTTTTGGCTGCTGTAGCACTTGGTGCAATGTCAGCTCAAGCTCAACAAGCTGTTGAAGTTCCTAAATTTTTTGACAATTGGTCTGTGTCTTTAGTAGGTGGTGGTACAACTCCTATTGAAAATGCCGCTTTCTGGGGCGATATGCGTGGTATCGTAGGTATTGAAATCGAAAAACAAGTTACTCCTATTTTTGCTCTTGGTGTTGAAGGTAACTGGGGTATCAACACTTCTTATGGTGAAGGTGTTAATGTTTTTGATGATCAATATGTAGGTGCTTATGGTGCTATCAACCTTAACAAACTTTTCGGTGCTTGCAAAAGCAAAACTCAACTTTTTGAAGTAGAAGCAGTCGCTGGTGCTGGTTGGGGTCGTTATTATGACAAAAACTGGAATGATGAAAACTGGGCTACCGGTTATGCAGCAGACCACAACTTCTTCGCAACTAAAGCAGGTCTTAACTTGAACTTTAATGTTTGCAAAGCTATTACAGTTTCTTTGAAACCATCTGTAACTTGGAACATGAGTGATGCAACTCAAGGTAGCCTTCGTGAAATCAATGGCTCATCAGCAAGTGCTTCTTATGATGCAAGTTATGCTAAATTCAACCTTATGGCTGGTGTAACTTACCACATCGGTGCTAAAGGTTTCAAATGTGTTAAACCTTACGACCAAGCAGAAGTTGATGCTCTTAACGCTCAAATCAACGACCTTCGTGCACAAAACGATGCTTGCAATGGTAAAGTAAAAGCTCTTGCTGCTGAAAATGCTGCTCTTGCTGCAGAACTCGCTGCTTGCAAAAACCGCAAACCTGAAGTAAAAGAAGTAAAAGTTGACAACACTTCAAGCGTACGTTATGTATACTTCAACCAAGGTTCTTCTAAAATCTCTGCTTCTCAAAAACCAAATGTAGCAATGGTTGCTGATTTCCTTAAGAACAATCCTGATTCTAAAGTAGAAATCAAAGGTTACGCTTCTCCAGAAGGTAGCAAAGAATTGAACGAAAAACTTGCTGCTGCTCGTGCTGAAGCTGTTAAAACTATGCTCGTTAAAACTTACAAAATCGACGCTAGCCGTATCGACGCTAAAGGTCAAGGTATTGGCAAAATGTTCAAAGAAAACTCTTGGAACCGCGTTAGTATCTGTACTCTTGACTAATCAATAGATAAGTCTTAATATAGATAAGAAATAAAAATTCAACCCCGAGTCATTTGGCTCGGGGTTGTTTTTATATATAAGAGATATTTATATTGCGAAGTAATAAAATCCTAAATACATTTTGGCTACATTTTAGAGAGGAGAAACGTAGTAGTATTATCTAGGACACAGAGCAAATCCGATACGTCTTATTGAAGTAATGAAACAAACCGTACTATGGTATGGTTTGAACGATTTTTTTATTTATTTTGATAAAAACATATAAGCATAGCATATTATTCACGTTGGAATATATTATACAATTAATGTCTCCTGACCCAGACACTTGCAATAAGCCCAATATTGAGAAGAAGCACTCAAATGAAATTTTATGGGCATAAAAAATAGAGCAACTGCATTCAGCAATTGCTCTATTGTTATTTGGGTGCCACGTCATGTGGCATGTTGGTCAAGAATTAGAGAAGTGTGTCGGGGTTGAGGTTGGCTCCTTCGATATCTTTGAAGTATTTGTAAGTGCCTACTTTCAATTCAGCACAAGCATCTTCATCGGCGATAATGATTGCTTTAGGGTGCATTTGAAGAGCAGAGATAGTCCACATTTGGCTGATGCCACCTTCAACACCATGACGCAATGCACGAGCCTTGTTGTAGCCGTTAACAATGAGCATAACGCTTTTTGCAGCCATTACGGTGCCGACACCAACTGTTAATGCAGTTTTGGGTACTTGGTTTACATCGTTGTTGAAGAAACGAGAGTTGGCAATGATAGTATCTTGAGTAAGAGTTTTCATGCGAGTTTTAGAAGTCAATGCCGAACCAGGTTCGTTAAATGCGATGTGACCATCAGGACCTACGCCACCCATGAAAAGGTCAATGCCACCATAAGATGCGATCTTATCTTCAAATCGTTGACATTCAGCGATAGGATCTTCTGCATTGCCATTAAGGATGTTTACATTTTCAGGGAGAATATCAATGTGGTTAAAGAAGTTGGTCCACATGAATGTGTGGTAACTTTGTTCGTGGTCTTGAGGAATACCACAATATTCATCCATATTAAATGTAACTACATTTTTGAATGAAACTTTACCTTCTTTATTAAGTTTGATAAGGTTTTTGTACATGCCAAGAGGAGAACCTCCGGTAGGACAACCAAGTACAAATGGTTTGTCGGCAGTTGGATTAGCGGCATTGATACGAGATGCTACATAATTAGCAGCCCAGCGAGATACTTCCTCGTAATTAGGTTCAATAATTAGTCTCATTGATAAAAAGTTTTATGTATTGATAATAATTTGATTTACGAAAATTGATATTTTATGCAAAAATACAAAAATATAGTGCAATATCATAATTGTTGCTTGATTATATTAATCAATAGGGCGTTTTTTTGCGCATTTGTGTGTTATAAAATATTAATTCTTATAGATGTTAATTGTGATGTGTGATTTTATTAGTAAGTTTGTATATGCATTTATATTAAATGTAAAGAGAAAGGATTATAAATAAGTGAATCATAGGATTGGATAGGCTGCTTGTGAAAGTAGGCTATTCTTTTTTTTGTGAATGTGGGTCGCCGTTAGTAAAAATTAGTATCATTGGGCAGATATATTGCCCCATGGGATGCTTACATTTGTAACATAATTAAAAGGAGATAGTTATGGCTACAATAGATTTACAAGATGAAGTTTTCGCAACATTGACCCAACGAGGTAATATTATTGCGTCAGTACGATTAATTGGAGTTAATTCAATCTCAAACATTTTGCAACAACTAAGGCTGTTGGCTTCAAAATGTGTAGGGTTGGTGACTTTGAAGATTCGCAATCGTACACAAGGTTGGTTGCAATGTCGACAAATAATGTTGTCTTTACCTCGTGAAGAGAATAGTGCAACGACTCAACTAACGCTGTTTTAAATGGTTGAGATGATTTTATGGTTGATAATTGTTAATGATTGTGGCAATTTCGTGGGCATCTTGCATTGAAGTACATCGGGTAATCGGTAGGCTCACGATTTCATCACAAATTTTCTCTGAAATAGGTAAGTTTAGGTTGTTATATTCGCAATAGCATTGTTGTTTGTGAAGAGGAATGGGATAATGAATTGCTGTCTCAACTCTATTTTCAAGCATGTAATTTCTGAATTGATTGCGATTGGCAACTCTAATTACATATTGATGCCATACAACCTCATTTTCGATACGTTTTAAAGGTTTTATAATTGCAGCATTTGAGATTTCAGAATCATAAATATCGGCAATAGATTGTCGATATTTATTTTCTTCTTTTAAGAAAGGTAATTTTACATTTATAATGGCCGCTTGAACTGGATCAAGCCTGCAATTTAGGCCTTTAAAAGAGTTATGGTATTGTTGATTGCTGCCATAGTTACGCAATGCGGCTACAACATGAGCCAGATCTTTGTCGTGGGTGACAATCGCACCGGCATCGCCCATTGCACCGATGTTTTTTGTGGGATAAAAACTAATTGCCGCGGCATCTCCAAGTGAGCCTGTTGCACGAGAATTATAAAGGCCATCGTGTAGTGATGTCGCTCCTAATGCTTGAGCATTATCTTCAATGACTTTTAGGTGATGTTTTTTTGCTATGTGGACAATTTTTTCGTTCCAAGCAACGCGACCATATAAATGTACGGGCATAATTGCCTTTGTGTTTGGAGTGATTATTTCTTCTAAATAGTCGCCATTGATATTATATGAAACTATATTGGGGTCAACAAAAATGGGCTTAAGTTGATTGTCGGTTATGGCAAGTGCCGAAGCAATAAATGTGTTGGCAGGAACGATTATCTCGTCTCCTTGCTTCATTATGCCAAGTTCAATATATCCACGCAAAATTAATCTTAATGCATCTAATCCGGTGCTAACACCAATGCAATGTGGAGTGTTGCATATTGTGCTCAAATTCTTTTCAAAGGCATTAACTTCGTCCCCTCCGATATATGTACCACTATCGATGACTCGATTTACTGCATCTTTGATGGCACTATTGTATTGTTGATTGATTGTTGCTAAATTTAGGAATGTATAATGCTTCATAATGAGTGTCTTTATTTGCGCTTCGCTTCGGTTAGATGTAGAAACTCGTCATAATCGCGAACATAGTCGTCTTCGGAGTATATCTCTGAAGTAAGGACTAAACAAACCGACCCTGACGAGAACTCATTAATCTCCCTCCATAATCCTGCCGGGACATATAGTGCTTTATATGGGCGATTTAGGATGAATGATTTTGTTGCTTTTCCATCATTTAGGGTTACAGTAAAGCATCCACTTACAGCAATAATAAGAGATTGATTGTCACAATGTGCATGACCTCCACGCTCGGCATCGCCTGGAATGTCGTAAAGATAATAAATTCTCTTTGTAGTGAAAGGGATATCCTCATTGTTTTCGATAACTGACAATGCTCCGTTTCTGTGGGTGTTGCGCATAAGTTCAATTATACGACAATCCTCAATCGTAGATTTTGCAAAAATTTCGTGTTTATCCATTTTTGTTCACAATCGTTTTGTATAACTCAAAATCACGAATGTAATCATTGGGGGCGTATAATGTTGATGAAAGGACAAGAGCAACCGAATTGGTTGAAAAATTATCAATCGAACGCCATGTCATAGGTGGGACATAAAGTCCATAATATGAGCGAGCCATGTGGATGCGACGCTCTTGATTGCCATCGCTTAAGACTACGTCAAAACTGCCTGATAGGGCAACAATGAATTCATGTTGTTGGCGGAAAGCATGACCATCGCGAAACATCCCACCGGGGACATCGTAAATCCAATATACACGTTTAATGTCAAACGGAATTTGATCGTTATTTTGTATAAACGATAAATTCCCTCTGGGGTCTGTTACCTTTGGCAGGTCAATTATATGTGCTTTATCTAATGCCACTTTCTGCTAATCTGATTAAGTATTGACCATATTCGTTGGCTTTCATCGGCTCGGCAAGGGTGCGTAACTGTTGAGCATCAATAAACCCACGACGGAATGCAATCTCTTCAAGAGCGGCAACTCTCAATCCTTGACGTTTTTCAATCGCTTCGATGAAATTAGAAGCCTCCATTAAAGAGTCAATCGTGCCTGTGTCAAGCCAAGCAAAACCACGACCAAAGCACTTTACATTTAGTCGTCCCTCTTTCATGTAAATTTCGTTTACGCTAGTGATTTCAAGTTCGCCACGTGCTGATGGTTTTATTTTTTTTGCGGTTTGAATTACATCGTTTGGATAGAAATATAGACCGACAACCGCTTTGTCTGATTTGGGATTTGTTGGCTTTTCTTCAATGTCAATGGCTTTTCCATTTTCATCAAGAGTGACAACTCCATATCTTTGAGGGTCAAGTACGGGATATGCAAATACGGTGGCTTCATTCTTTGAAGCAATATTTAGCGCATCAACCAGCATTGCTGTAAAACCTTGTCCATAAAAAATATTATCGCCAAGAACAAGACACACATCGTCGTTGCCTATAAATTGCTCGCCGATTAAGAATGCTTGAGCAAGCCCTTCGGGACGAGGTTGTTCGGCATATTCAAACTTCACCCCAAGGTCGCTGCCATCACCAAGTAAACGTTGGAACATAGGCAAGTCGGTGGGAGTAGAGATGATGAGGATTTCTCTAATGCCGGCAAGCATGAGTACTGAAATGGGATAATATACCATGGGCTTATCATAAACAGGAATCAATTGTTTTGATATCCCTTTGGTGATAGGGTATAGGCGTGTGCCTGATCCCCCGGCTAATACAATTCCTTTCATCTATATTTGATTTATTGACGATTGTGATACATTTGTTCGTAATATCGTTGATAATCTCCCGATGTAACACTCTCAACCCATGATTGATTGTCAAGATACCAACGAATAGTTTTTTCAATTCCAATATTGAATGGTGTTTCGGGATACCAACCGAGTTCGACAGCAATCTTTGTAGGGTCAATAGCATATCGCATATCGTGTCCCGGGCGATCTGCTACAAAACTAATCAAGTCATTGTTGATGTCCTCTACTTTACAAGTTAAGAGCGATTGATATTGAGGCTCTTCATTCATGATGCGAGCGATAGTGGCAATAACGGTTTTTACAATGTTTATGTTTTGCTCTTCATTGAAGCCTCCAACATTGTAAACCTCTCCAAGTTTTCCTTGGCGCAACACCATGTCTATAGCCTTTGCATGATCTTCAACATATAGCCAATCGCGTACATTTTCCCCCTTACCATATACCGGTAGTTTTTTACCTTCAAGGATGTTCTTGATGATTAGCGGTATGAGTTTTTCGGGGAAATGATATGGACCATAATTATTACTGCAACGAGTGATATTTATGGGCATCCCATAGGTCTCATGATAAGCAAGGACTATGAGGTCGGCACCGGTCTTTGCTGCAGAATAAGGTGAACGAGGAGCCAATGGTGTGTCCTCAGTAAAGAATTTAGTGCCAAAAGTTTTTAAATCGTCTCTTCCTTCAATAACACGTTTCACTTCATCGCTTACTAGTAGAGGTTGGGCATCATCAAAGTCTTTAGATAGTGAACCATATACCTCATCGGTGCTTATTTGAAGGAATCGGCAACCATCTTTATATTTGTTTTTACCATTATTGTCTTTCCCCTCAAACCAAGCATTTCGGGCACAATCAAGAAGGTTTTGTGTGCCAAGAATGTTGGTCTCAAGAAAGAGACGAGGATTGGTAATGCTTCGATCTACGTGTGATTCGGCAGCGAAGTTTACGATATAATGAGGGTCATATTTGGCAATAATATCAGTTACAAGGTCTCGATTGCCTATATCCCCCTTTATAAAAGTCACATTGTCTTGCTCTATCTCATTTTTTATCGTCATGAGATTACCGGCATAGGTCAAATCGTCAAGAATAACAACTTCAACATTGTTGTTCCATTTTTTTAGGATATATTTTACAAAGTTGGCACCGATAAATCCGGCGGCACCTGTAACGAGATATTTCTTCATTTTATGCAATTATCTGAAATTTGTTGCAATTTACGATATTTTCTTGAGATAGCCAACATTCATAAGGATATCGGCTATATAGATAACGAAAAAATAGCCGAAACCTATATATGTAGATTCCGGCTATCATATTTTTTTATGCACGTTTATTATGCGTTGTATAGATATCGCTTAATTGAGCGTTTGGGCGTTTTTTCAAATTCGTTGGCGATGAGTTGAATTTTTTCAATTTTTTCATAAGGCGCAACTAATTTGTTAAGATCTTTGCGCACTTGTTCCATCACCTCTCTCAATTGGTATGCCCCAATGCCATTAACGTCCATTGCTTCGTAATCGGGATAAACAAGTGCTACAAGTCGGCTATTGCGTTCCACAACAAGGCTTTCGGCAACGTATGGCATGTTGTTAAGTTTTGATTCAATCTCTTCGGGATAAATGTTTTGACCATTGGCCGAGAGTATCATTGTTTTAGAACGACCTTTGATAAAGATAGTGCCATCGGATGATCGAGTTCCCATGTCGCCGGTGTGTAGCCATCCATCTTTATCAAGAACCAAGTCGGTAGCCTCTTGATTTTTGTAATAACCTTGCATACGATTCTGACCTCTTACACATATCTCACCGGGAATGTTTTCCGGATCTTCACTGAGGATTTTTGATTCCATAATGCCCGGAAGTGTGCGACCTGATGAAGTGGGGATGAATTCACGCCAAGGAGTGTGGCTGATAAGTGGTCCACATTCTGTCATGCCATAGCCCACGGTGAATGGGAATTTTATCTTGTGAAGGAAGTCTTCAACCTCTTTGTTTAGAGGTGCTCCACCTACGATTACTTCCTCAAAATTACCACCAAATGCTTCAATTAATTTTTTGCGTATTTGAGAATATATGGCAGTGTCAATAAATGGGATTGCAAGGGCCCAACGGATTGTTTGTTTGGTAATCATGGGTACAATCTGTTTGCGATAAATCTTTTCAAGGATTAATGGAACACAAATAACCAAGTTGGGACGAATTTCGCTCATTGCTTTAATCAAAATTTTAGGAGAAGGTAACTTTCCTAATAATGTGATGTGTGTGCCTATTGCCAACGGTACAAGCATGTCAAAAGCGCAACCATAGGCATGAGCAAGAGGAAGGAATGAAACGCAACGTGAGCCTCGGAAGTGCAGATTTGCATTGAGCCCATAGATTACATTACCACAAAGATTGTTATAAGAAAGCATTACTCCTTTAGAAAATCCGGTGGTGCCCGAGGTGTAGTTGATTACAGCAAGTGCATTGGGGTCAACATCGGGGTAGGAGATATCTTCGCGACGGAATCCATTAGGATATTTTGCGTTGAAAATGCTTGAAAGATTGCGCATTGCATTGATTACATTTCCTTCTGACTCTTCGCTTTCGGCAAGGAGTTCGTTGTTATCAAGCGAAAATACGGCTTTAACTTTTGGAAGTCTATCGTATTCAATCGATTCCCAAATGTATTGAGAAACAAACAATAATACCGAGTCGGAATGGTTTACGATGTGTTGCGCATCTTGAGGATTGAAGTCGTTTAATACAGGTACGATTACTGCTCCGTAGGTAATTGTGGCAAAAAATATTTGAATCCATTCGGGCGTATTCTTACCTAATAGTGCAATCTTGTCACCTTTTTTGATGCCACATTCTTTAAAAAGGAGGTGATAGCGTGCTATTGATTTGGCAAATTCACCGTAAGTAATTGTCTTTTTTGAAATATAGTTGCTTAGTGCCGGTAATTCCCAGTTATCTTTGAAACTTTGAGCATAAATCTCAAGTAATTTTTCCTGCATCATGATATAGATTATTAGAAATAATTTGTTTGTTATGCAAAGGAAATAAATTTAACTAAAATATGCAATTTTTTGACCTTTTTGTTGTGTGAACATTCTTTAACGAGGCAAAAAAAACATCGACAATTTTTTTGCCGATGTTTTATAAAAAGTATATAGTTGCTATTTCCGGTTGTTATAATGTTCAATAATGTCATTAATTGAGATTTGTAATCGATCCATCTCGTTAAATACCTCATTGAGGGTAGTCTCATAAAATTCTTCTCGGCGAGCAGTGTTTACTCGCGATAATGCATCAGTAGCCAAGAAGAAACCAAGTCCTCTTTTAGCATAGATTATCTCTTCATCTTGAAGATATTCATACGCTTTCAACACGGTGTGGGTGTTGACCGATAGTTCCAAGGCAAGTTCTCTCACCGATGGCACTTTGGCGTCTTCGCTCCACTCTTGCGCCAAGACTTTGTTGAAACAATAGTCAATGATTTGTTGATATATAGGTTTGTTCGTTTTGAGATCCATAGTACGGGTTGTTATAATTGGCGATGTTTAATTGCTTTAATAGTATAATAAGTCGCAATCGAAACGATGATGAGAGTAAATATAGTGGAAATATTTAATGTGACGCTAAATGTAGATTCAAAATCAAGGTCGTGAATTCCGGCAATTACTCCAATAATCCCCGCAATTGTGCCACTGATAAATGAGAAGCCAAGCGACATGATAATTGCCATCAATGCTTTACTCTTTTTAAATCGACACACGGCAAAAAGCGCAATTGATATCATGAGGAAAGTGATTATTACAAGAGATAGCAAATAGGCTAAACCGATGTTGGCTGATTCGATTATATTAAGCAATTTTTGTGGCAAGTTTAAACTGATTACATTATTTATCAATTCTCGTGAATCGGGAAATATATACATAAGTGCAACTCCTAAAGCAGTGGGAATGAGAACCGACGCCGGAATTATCACATAAGTGTAAATGAAATAGTATGCAACCTTCTCATTGCCCGATACGGGTAAAGTCGTTTCAATTAGTTGGAAATCTCTGCGAGTGAAAATCAATGGACTCCAATATGTCATATAGGAAATGACGAAGTGAGCTAAGATGCCCCATAATACATTACTTGAATTGATTGTTACCAAGAAAATTAATAGCACGGTAAAGAAGAATGAGATGCCTGAATATGCTATTATTTGTTTTCGTGTAGTGGGTGCATAAAAATTGGCAAGCATCTTTACACGTTTCCATGAAAAACCATTGTCTAAAATGGGGGAGCATATAGTGTTGTCAGTGTAAGTCATAAATCTAAAGTTTAGAGGTTATTTTAATGCGTCTAATACGTCTTGAGCCACTTCGCTCATTAATGCACTGTATATTAGTGCAAAGTTTATTTCGGTTTCTTTATTGTCGATGTTTTTTTCAATAGACTTGAAACCGGTCATATCATGCTCTAAATATAATGCATTTGGATTAGGAGTTGTTGATGCAACAAATGCGAGTTTACTGCAAATCTCATCGGTGCTCATTGATAATACAAGTTCCCCACGACGAAGCATCATCACACTTTCAAACAAGTTTTTCAAATCCCACACAGTGTGAGTGGAAATAATTACGGTTTGTTGCTCGTTAAGGCTGCTAACCATAATCTTTAATAATTCTTTCTTGGCATTGATGTCAAGACCATTGGTAGGTTCATCGAGTAGAAGGACATCAGTGCCAAGGGCCATTACATAAGCAAGGTTGGCTTTCTTGCGATTTCCTAATGATAGTGCAGCGAAAGGTTCGTTGCCCGAAAGATGGAATATTTCAAGATTTTTGCGGAATGTATCTTCGTTAAACGTTGGATAGAACTGAGAGTGTATCTTTGCAAATTCATTAATGCTCTTTGCGGGATATGTGATGTCTTCGGGCATGAAAAATACTTTGCTCATATCACATGGGCGACGTTTTGATATGTCGTTGCCATCAATTTCGCATAGACCCTCTTTGGCGTATAAAAGTCCGGCAATGACATGGAGTAGGGTAGTTTTTCCTGCTCCGTTCTCTCCGAGTAATAAATGTATTCCCGGCCCTATTTGGGTGTTGATATTATCAAGGGCATTGTATCCCTTGTAATAACTGTAGGTAAGGTTATTAATATTAATCATAATGATAAATAAGTTTAGTTGGTTAATGTTTATAATGAGTTTAGTTGATGTTATATTATTTTACAGGAGTAATAGTGTAGCCTGCTTGACGGAGAAGATTGAGCAATCCTTTTTCGCCGGGGAGGTGTCCGGATCCAACGCAAATGAATACAGATTTATTAGGTAGGATTGTAGCGAGTTGTTTTGCCCAATTTTCGTTGCGGTCAGTGAGCATTTCTTTCTCATCTTCAGGCTCCATTCCCATGTCGGGATCCAACATTAATTCATGTAATTTTTCGATCTCTTGGTTCATGTAGGCATGATAAAGATCAATGCTGAATTTAGCCATCTTTCCCTCTTTGCGAATTGCATCAAGAAGATCTTCGGCTTGTTCGGCAATAGGTTCTCCAAATAACATATTTAATTGAAAATCTACAGTTTCAAATCCGTTAACCTCTTTGCCATTTTGAGACCCCAACAATTGTACTTGAGTGTCAAGTTGTTGAGTGGGATTGAACCCGGGAATCGCTTGCATAGTCATAAGTAAAGCAATTTGTTGGCTAACGAATGCCGGTTTCATTTGCTCGAACATGTTTAGCGTGGCCTGTCCGCCTGTATATTTTTTTAATACATTGTCAATCGAATCGAATTGTTCTTTAGTGAATACTTTTGATAATGTACTATCGGCAGGTGCCATTGCGATTGCCATCATTTTTTGTTGAGTGGCTTGCGAATTCATTTCGCTTTGTTCGATTTCTCCATAAACGGCATCGACACTTTTTAATGCATTCTCAAATCCTTCAATAGAGTCAAGGATTGATAGTGGAGCGAGGTGATGAGTCCCCATCACATAAGAGTCCCCTTTAATGTTGTTGCCACTTACTTTGTAAAGGATTTGGGCATTGCTACTTAGTGCAGCAAATAAAACTACAAATGATAAAATAAATTCTTTCATATTATTTTGATTTTAGTGATTAATAATTCTGATAATAATTTATTGTGGTTATAGATGAATTTTTTGCCCGTTGGGGTGTGTTAGTTATCTACAACACTGCAAAGGTAAGGACATTTTTTTATATCTTCCAAATTTTTTTACAAAAAAATGCAATTTTAATAGGATATTTTTTGAACTTAAAATGAACAATAAAACAATTTAGTTGGTTTTTATAAGTGGGGATATGGAGTGATAATGAGTTGAAAATATGAGATTTGAATGATAATTTGATTATAAAAAATTATATTTATGGAAACGGTTTATTTGAAAGGAAAAGAATGTCACACAATGGGAACTTTTCCTATGATTGGAGATAAAGCATGTAGTTTTACACTTACAACATCAACATTTCATGAAATAGACTTAAGCGATTATAGGGGTAGGTGTGTTGTGCTAAATATTTTTCCAAGTTTGGATACTGATGTATGTGCAATGAGTGTTCGTCGGTTTAATGAAATGGCAACAACTCTTGATAATGTAGTTGTATTGTGTGTTTCAAAAGATTTGCCATTTGCGGCATCGCGATTTTGTGTAGCAGAAGGAATTGAAAATGTCGAAGTGGTATCTGCATTCCGTTCGTTGTTATTTGGTCGCCAATATGGTGTTGAACTGATTGATGGTACTCTAGCCGGCTTGTTTGCGCGAGGAGTGGTAGTAATAGATGGTAATCGACGAGTGATATATTCTCAACTTGTTAATGAGATTACCGAAGAACCCGACTACAAGAAATGTTATGATGCAATAAAAATGATCGATTCTTATGGATTGTAAAGGTCGGGATTAAAAAACGAAATTACATCGCGAGCATTATCAAGGGCTATGCGAGCAGGACTTAGAGGATTGATATCTACGGCATGTTCATAGTCGGTAATGGCTTGCGATTTATTGCCAAGTCTCCAATTAATTTTCCCTCGTTGGAAATATAATTGGTCGTTATTTTTCTCTATTGTTATCTCATTATTTAACAATAATAGGGCTTCTTCAAGCCTATTTTCGTTAATTAACTCTTCAATTTTTTGAAAAACGCTCATATTTTAGTACTTTTGACTTCAAATATAAAACAAATTGTTGATATGCGAAGTCTTTTTTGTATTTCTTTATCGTTATTAATTGCAATAACCTCTTTTGCGACCGACCCTACGGCTACAAAATATTCAGCGGCCGATTGCCAAGGTAGTCTTAAACCTTATACGATACCGGCAAAGGAGTATGCTTATCCTGATTCACTTGCTCCGGTATTTATTAACCATGTGGGACGACATGGTAGCCGTTTCCCGGCATCTGCAACTCACTGTAAGCAAATGTTAGAGGCATTAGAATCGGCAAAAACTCAAGGCACTATTACTGCACGAGGCAAGGAACTGCTTGCGTTAGTGCAATCGGTAATTGAAGTTGCCGATGGTCAGTGGGGAGCACTTGACCAACTTGGTATTGATGAGCAGAGAGGCATTGCCGCACGCATGTATAGTCGTTATCCTTCATTGTTTAAAGAAAAACGTGTTGAGGCTATCTCGTCATATTCTCCTCGTTGCGTGATGAGTATGTATTCGTTTACACATCAACTCACTCGCATGAATAACACGATAGAATTATCAGTGGCATCGGGTAGAGGTAAATCTTTATTGATGCGACCATTTGATGTGGAAATGTCATATAAAGATTTTATTGAATTGGGGACATGGAAGGAGCCATATCAGCAACATGTTGATCGAGTTGTTACGACCTCGGCATTGGAGCGTGTGCTTGGGAAAGACTTTAACTATGGAGAAATCAATCCTAAGGATTTGGCGATAGTGGAATATTATGTGATCGCCGGAATGAGTGCAATGCAGATGGAATGTGATGCATCGCGTTACTTTACAACTGAAGAATATAATGCGCTATGGTCATGTTTTAATTTGCGTCAATATTTGCAACGCACATCATCTACGCTTTCATCGGTGCCGGCCGATATAGCATCTCCATTGCTTTGTGATATTATTGAATCAACCGACTCGGTGGTGGCGCATAAAGGGAACACTATTGTGTCGGTAAAACTCCGTTTTGGACATGCTGAAACACTTATGCCACTGCAATCGTTGATGCGCTTGAAAGGATGTTACTATAAGACAAATTATTTTGATACAGTAGCCAAGAATTGGCAAGACTTTAATGTTGTGCCCATGTCGGCTAATATTCAATTCGTATTGTTCAAGACAAAAGGTGGTAACTTCTATCTACGCATTGATCGTAACGAAGAACCTATCGCATTTATCCCAGGTAGCACCGAAATATATGTGCCTTGGGAAAAAGCACGCGAATATCTCAGCAACTGCGTGCCATTGTATTATCAAACCTGGTAACAACGATAGTCATATAACAGCAGAGGCTGTGCCAATGAATTTTGGCATAGCCTCAATCTTTTTTTCTATGTGAATTCTATTGCGATTTGTTGAACGACTTCGTTTTATGCGCAAAAAAATCAGCGATAAAAGCTGAATAAAAATTTTGATAATTATATACCGAGGGCACATGAATATATTTTTTAACTATGCTATTTCCCCTGTTCTGCGAGTTGGTCGCCTTTGAGTTTTAGGAGTTTGGCCTTTCTATGATATTCTTGATATTTCTGTCGGCACATTCTTATGTGCTGTTCTCGTTGTTTTATCTCTTGCTGTATATGAGGATCGTCATTTAGCATGCATTGCAGTTGAGCAATCTCTGCTTCGTGATATCTCTCTTCATCTTCATATTGTTTCGCCATCTTTTGATATAGTGCAACTTGCTCATAGTATTGTTTGGAACTTTCTGCCAAAGCAGTTGTGCAAAGTCCTAGAATAAACAATATAATTATGTAGAATCGTTTCATGGTAGTAGTTATTTGATGTTTTTTACTACAAATTTGCCATCGGTGATGGTGAGGTATTGATTAGGGAGATTGTCGCAAAGCCAAATAGTGCATCGATGCTCTAAATTATAATCGTTATATCTAACTTCGGCAGTTGAAATGTGATGAGTGGGAGTGTGTCCCACAATTTGGGTGTAATCGGGAATCGCACACTCGGCCAACGTGACAGGGCGTATCCAAGTGGGAGGTTGGGTGGGTGATGAGCCGAAGTAATCACCCGGTCGGCTCGGCAGAAACCCAAAATGCTCGCATGGCTCCACATTGTTGATATCGTTTATTGACTCAATATTGACTGTTTTCATCCATTCTTCCGACACTCCGGCATGAGAGAATAGTAGGTTGCCATCGACATATATCCATTGAGTTAATGATAGGAAACGGTCGCGTAATAGAATCATATGTTCCATTACCTTTGGGAATAGTCCACTGCAATGTGCCCAACTATAACCTAAATGTTGCATATCGTGGTTGCCACGGAGCAAAATAGTTGAGTCCATATTGATCTCTTTGTATGTCAGAATGTGTTCTAAATTGGTGATTTGACTATGTTCATCAATATCATCATGGGTTGAAACATAATCCCCCAAGAATATTACTTTGTCGGGCGATTCTTGTCGGATTACATCAATCCAACAATCGCGACCATGTATATCTCCCAAAATTAGTGTTTTCATATTGTTGTCAAATAAAAGTTTAAATAATTACTGAGTTGATATGATTGATTTTATACTTTTGAGGAAAGTTGCAAAAGTAGGTTATGAAAGTTTATCCCAAGTTCGTTTGCTACGGAGGTAATAGTCAATTAGAATGTTGCGTTGACAGTCTTTGCGAGTGCGAAGCAAGTCAATGTTGGGGTGAGAGGTATATGCTTTGCGCATTTTTTTGAAGTCGCGATGGGCTTTCAGTATAGCATTTGCGTTCTTAAAGTCAAATGTAGCCATGAATTTGGCCCAAGCAATGGTGTCAAGTAATCGGCGTACAAAAAGTGTTTTACCTCGAGTGGAGTCGGGGAGATTCTTGTGCAACATCAGCAAGTTATTTCTAAAGTTGAGGTAGGTCTTGCGAGGATTTGACGCAGGGAGACTTCCACCTCCGAGATGAAATACCATTGATTGTGGCACAGCGACTATGTCATATCCTTCAAGCAAAATTCGCCAACAGAGGTCGATTTCTTCCATGTGAGCAAAGAAATCTTTGTCAAGTCCGCCCACTTTAAGGTATAGTTCAGAACGTACCATGAGCGCAGCACCGGTAGCCCAAAATATAGGCATCACACTATCATATTGACCATTATCTTCCTCTACCGAGTCAAATATGCGTCCACGGCAATAAGGATACCCATTACGATCAATAAAACCACCTGCAGCACCTGCATACTCAAAGTGAGACATATTTGTATAAGCTCTTATTTTGGGCTGACAAGCGCCTACTTCGGGATGAGTTTCCATATATTCATATAGGTGGTTTACCCAACCCGGAGTGGTTGCTACATCGCTATTGAGTAGAATAGTATAAGGATAGTTAGTTTCTTTTATTGCTCGGTTGTACCCTTCGGCAAAACCATAGTTTTCGCTAAACTTAAGAAGCGTAACTTGAGGAAATTTGTCGCGAAGTAATTCTATAGAAGAGTCAGTGCTGCCATTATCGGCAACAATAATATCGGCAATAGATGTGTCGGTAGTTTCAATAACACTTGGAAGGTACTCGCGCAAGAGTTTTTCTCCATTCCAATTGAGGATTATGACAGCAACTTTATTCATTGTTTAATTTCTCCTTTTACTTCTTCTCCGTTATTGATTATTTCATTGAGTTTTACTGCTACAACGGTATTGTCAAGTGAGTTGTTGGCTGGGACCTCTACTTTGATATAGTTGTCGGTAAATCCACTCATTGGTTTGCCCGGTTTGGAGTGTTCTAATAATACCGGCCGAGTAGAGCCGATAAATCGCCGGGTAAAATTTAACAGTTTCTGTTCCGAGAGGTCAAGCATTATGCGAGTGCGACGATGTTTTTCGCGAGGGTCAACAGTGTAATTGATTTTTAGTGCTTGAGTTCCGGGACGCTCTGAATAGGTGAAGACATGAAGACGCGAAATATCGAGTGATTCAATAAACTGTCGTGACTGTTCAAATAATTCGGGAGTTTCGCCACGGGCACCCACAATGAGGTCAACACCAATGAACGCATCGGGAATAGTAGTGCGAATTTTTTCCATTTTAGAACGGAATAGTGCCGTATCATAGTGTCTATGCATGAGTTTTAAAACCTCATCGCTTCCACTTTGCAATGGCACGTGAAAATGTGGCATAAATCGTTTTGATGATGCTACCCATTCAATAATCTCGTCGGTGAGAAGATTGGGCTCTATTGATGAGATGCGATAACGCTCAATCCCGTCCACTTCGTCAAGTGCTTTAATGAGGTCAAAGAAGTTGTCTTCGCGACCTTTTCCGAAATCACCAATGTTTACTCCGGTAATAACAATTTCTTTGCCACCATCGGAGGCTACTTGTTGTGCTTGAGCCACTAATTCCTCTATCGATCCCGACCGGCTACGTCCACGAGCCATGGGGATTGTGCAATAGGTACAATAATAGTCGCAACCATCTTGCACCTTAAGAAAGTATCGAGTGCGATCGCCACGAGAACATGATGGACAGAAGTTTCGCATTTCGCGAATGGGGGTGACGATTGTTCGAGGCTCATGAGTTGTTGTAAATTCGTCAAGAAACTGAGTGAGAAGCAGTTTTTGGTCGCTTCCCGCAACGATTTTTACGCCTGGTATGGCTGCAATTTCTTCGCTTTTTAGTTGTGCATAGCATCCGGTGACAATTACGGTTGCTTGAGGGTATTTTTTTATATAAGAGCGAATGGCTTGACGACATTTTTTGTCGGCAAGTTCTGTAACACTACAAGTGTTTACTACTACCACATCGGGAGTTTCTCCGGCTTGTGTGCGCCGGATCCCTTTATCGGCAAACATTTGCGCTATGGTTGAGGTCTCGGCAAAATTAAGTTTGCAACCAAGAGTGTGAAACTTTGCAGTGCGAGTGCCAAATGTAGTGTTATCAATCATTGTCTATATGTGTAGAATAATTTGTCATTAAAAAATGCTTACTAACTCAATCTCAAAAATTAAAGTTGAGTTGCGAGGGATGTCATCAACAGTCTTTGCTCCATAACCCAATGACGCAGGAATAATTACTTCCCATTTATCTCCCACTTTCATGTGGGTTAATGCAATTTGCCATCCTTTGATTACTTCGTTGAGGCGAAATGGCTCGGGATAGGGTTGTGATGTGTTGTCATCAAATGTCCTACCATTGATGAGCCGTCCTTTATAATAAACCGATGCTACACTTGTAGGTGTAGGTGTGGCTCCATTGCCTGAGTTGATTACTTTATATAAAATACCTCCGGGCAATGTGTTGACATCGGGCTGCAACGCGGCATGAGCAATGAAGTCAATGTTGTGTTGTTTGTATTCTTCTTTGCGACTCATGATTTATAGATTGCTGACAGAGCCAAGTTCTTGAATTGCACCGGTTACTGGATCAAATAATAAATATGCGGGTGCTTTTTTGTCGCTAAACATTTTTGGGTCAATGCCAAATACCACTCCATGTTGAGCCGACGCAAAGATGTCGTCACTATATACTTTTCCTTGATAACTGATTTTTATCTCGATTTTCCCGGGGATATTATAAGCAACTCCACCTTTTGGGAATGTTTTTGGCAAACCTTTTTCAGTCATTGGAAGTTCACCTTTTTCAATAACATTGATGGAAATATATATAGGTTCTCCTGCGAGGTCGTTTGCTCCAATAACTCCATCGGAGTTAGAAATACGAGCAAGCACTTCATTCTCGATAGGTTCTCCGGGTGCATATGATAGAGTTTCAACTGAAGTTGAAGTTTGAGAGGTACCCATAAACATAGCAATCAACGCCGATTCTTGAGCCTGAATGTTATTAAGGACCAATTCCATCGCTTTTCCATCGGCAGGCATTTGGTCGGCTTCTCCATTGAGAATATCGGTGCGAGTTTGGCGCAAAGCATAAAGTTGAGCAGCCGCCAATTCAGCACGTTTTGCCGATGATTGACTTTGGGCAATTTCTCCACTTATGACTTGTTGCGCAGCCTCTGTCTCAAGAGGGGTAGGAGTGGCTGCTATTGGTTGTGGTAGAGCGATTTCTTTTGATTTTGGTAACTTTTCGGTGTTTATTGCTAAAGGCAAATTCTCTTCGTTGATAACCAAGAAGGGAGTGCTACCTGCTTTAAATTGCATTAAATATTGTTGATCCTTGTTTGCTACACCTCGAGGCGCTATTGTTATTGACTTGAGCGTTGTTGATTTGCTTTCGGTGGCAATAGCATTATCGGCATTAAGGTATTTTTTTGCATAGCGATAAAACTCGCCCGGCTTTTTAACCGTTGTCTCTGTTTCAAGAGTGATGTCTATGACTGTAGTGGGCAATGAATATATGATGCCAAACTCACTCGCTTTAGTCGCAGTAAGTTTTTGAGTTGTTTGTGCCGATAGACTTAACCCTATGCACATTGCAACTATGGCTGTTAAGCATGTTCTTCTCATTGTTATGCTTGTTTTTATTGGTTATTAAGTTGTCATGATTTGTTTAATGGCACGACCGATGTTGTTGGCAATGTCTCCGGCCTTTACACCAAAAATGCCATGCTCTTCGCTCGCAAGTTCGCCTGCTATTCCATGGATGTAAACGGCAATGAGAGAGGCGATTTCCGGGGCATATCCTTGAGCCATGAAGCCGGCCATTAATCCGGTAAGGGTATCGCCGCTACCGGCAGTTGCCAATGATGCATTGCCCGAGGTGTTGAAATAGATGTGTTCATCGTAGCGCACCACGGCCGTATATCGACCTTTTAATACGATAATGATTCCATATCGTTTTGCACGATCAATTGCTTTCTTGAGTCGTTCTTCGTCGCTTTTGTGATTCCCGAAGATGCGATCAAATTCCCCTACATGAGGTGTGATAATTGAGTTGCTGGGAATGTAATTGAGCAATGCCGGACGTAGCGCAATGCAATTTAACGCGTCGGCATCAAGTATGACAGGTTGCTTTGTGTTCTTGAGGAATTTCTCAAGTGCTTGAATAGTCAATTCATGAGTGCCAATGCCGGGCCCCACTGCAATTGCGTTGTAGTGGTGTGACAAGTTGATATCGGTTGTGATGATATCGTGTTTGTCGGCAATAAACAACGCTTCGGGAACCGATGACTGAATGATGTTATATCCACAACGTGGTGAATATACCGAAATTTTGCCGGCTCCTGATCTTGATGCGGCATTTGCTCCTAACACGGCAGCACCCATCATTCCATAACTTCCGGCGATTAATAGAGCCGAACCACAATCGGCTTTGCTTGCAAATATATCGCGTTTTCTTATTGCTTGTCGTATCTCCGATTTTTCCACAAGGAAATAGTTTGATGGACTATTACGAATCGCATCAGCGTTTAATGCTATGTCAAGAACTTTCCATTCGCCTACAAGTTCGGCATTATCTCTTAATAGGAATGCCAATCGTGGGAATTGTATAGCGAGTGTGAGGTTGGCATGTATGATATTGCGATTAATAGGGTTGCTGTTCCAGTCACCAAGAAGTCCCGAAGGAACATCAATCGAAAGGATAGTGGCATTTGAATCATTGATATATCTGATGAGAGTCGTGAACCCTCCTGCAATAGGACGATTGAGCCCGGTGCCAAACAGCCCGTCAATAACTAAATGATTGGGTGAGATTGCAGGCAGAGTGAAGTTTTCGGTAATCTCAAACAAATTGGCATTGCCCATCTCTATCAATCGGTCGCGACAAACTTTACATTCAGGACTTAATTGGTTTCCACCGATGTTAAATAGATATATTTCAGGGTTATATCCTTGCTCAATGAGTAGGCGAGCAACAGCAAGAGCATCGGCTCCATTATTCCCATTTCCTGCAAATATTGAGACCTTTTTGTTGGATCTCCATCGTGAGATGATTTCGCAAGTGATGGCTTCGGCAGCGCGCTCTACGAGTTCCAATGACGTAACGCCATCAATCTCAATCGTAGCCTTGTCAATGGCTTTTATTGTAGTGTTGTTAAATATTTTCATCAGAAATAATCTGTTTTTGTTTGTCGACTTTTGATAATGCTTTAATCTACAAAAATACAAATTATATTCTGTTTTATAGTAGAAAAAGATATTAAAATCATAAAAATGGGTTATAAAATGAAGTGAGGTTTGGAGGAATGTTAATAATTTTATAAATTTGCACTAATTTAGATAAGAATATCGATGAAACAAGTGACTTATGGAGGACTGGATTTTGTTCCTTATATAAATAGAGAACAAATTGCTGCAAGAGTGCAGGAATTGGCACAAGAGATAAAGCGTGATTGTGGCGATGTTAATCCTTTGTTTGTGTGTGTGCTCAATGGGGCATTTGCATTTGCTAGTGACTTGTTCAGAGCGTATGAAAATGATGCCGAAATAGCATTTATCAGATTGAAAAGTTATGACGGCACAGGTACAACCGGTAACGTAAAGCAAATTCATGGTTTGACCGAAGATATATCTAATCGCACTGTAATTGTGGTGGAAGATATTATTGATACCGGTTTTACAATGAAAAAGTTGGTCGCTGATTTGGAAGAAAAGAATCCTAAACAAGTAAAGGTTGCGTCGTTATTGTATAAACCCAATTCATTACAATGTGATGTGAAGATTGATTATGTGGGTTTCTCTATTCCATCTAAATTTATTATTGGATATGGTCTTGATCTTGATGAACAAGCACGTAATCTTCCCGATATATATGTTTTGAAAGAAGACTAAATGTCGGTTTAGGTCTATAAAGACTTGATAAAACGAATTATATAGAACTTATACACATAGGATTTATAAATATATTTTGAAAGAAAAAATGGTCAATTTAGTGATTTTTGGCGCTCCCGGAAGTGGTAAAGGTACACAAAGTGAGCGACTTATTGAAGAATACGGATTATATCACATTTCTACCGGAGAAGTGTTGCGTGACCATATTGCTCGTGGCACTGAACTAGGAGTAATTGCCGATAGTTTCATTTCAAAAGGGCATTTGATTCCCGATGATTTGATGGTTTCGATTCTTGCTGATTTGCTTGATTCAAATCCCGAAACAAAGAAAGGTGTAATATTTGACGGATTCCCTCGCACTATAAATCAAGCCAAGGAATTAAAAAAGATGCTCGCCGATCGTGGAGCAAAATTGCTCGCTGTTATAGGGCTTGAAGTAGAAGATGAAGAGTTGATTGATCGTCTCATCAAGCGAGGCAAGGAATCAGGTCGTGCCGATGATAATCTTGAGACTATTAAACAACGATTGAAAGTATATCATTCGCAAACATCACCACTTCGCGACTATTACATCAATGAAGATAAATATCTCTCAATAAAGGGTAGTGGTAGTGTAGATGATATTTTTGACAATATCCGTCAAGCGGTAAACTACAAAATGGGAAAATAATAAAACACAATTCAACATATTGCAAGCGCCGTGACAACTTCTTGTCACGGCGCTTATTTGTGAATAGACTATGTGGTGATATGGCATGCCGTGACCGATTTAGACTGACCCCTCACGCTGAAAGCACCGAAATACGCAGAGTTTTTTAGACAGAATGGGCAACTTTTTACCCCCTCCCGGCTACGCCGTACTCCCCCTAAATTTTACTACGCAAAATTCAGAGGGAGAGCTATTGATGCTTTTGCTAATGTAACTGTCCCCTTGTTTTTCACAGAAAAAGAGGGGGACGAGAATTGCAAATGCAATT
>JAFQSX010000025.1 GCA_017409345.1 Muribaculaceae bacterium
CAAAAAAAAGCCACGAATTTGGCACGATTGAAATTCCTAAATCTGCATGTTTTGCACAGTTGAAACAAAAAGAAAACCTCTGAATTCGTTGAAATTCAGAGGTTTTCATCTTTTTGCTGTGATTCTTCGTGGTGCCACCAGGAATCGAACCGGGGACACAAGGATTTTCAGTCCTTTGCTCTACCAACTGAGCTATGGCACCGTGGATTTTGCGTTGCAAAGGTAGGGGTTTTATTTTACATGTGCAAGTTTTTACCTTACATTTTTATCATTTTTCTTCTTCCTTGTCCTTATCAAGGAGCGTCATCTTTATGAGTTCCAGACGATTAGCCGATTTTTTTATGATTTCAAATTCTGCATCATTTAGTGAAATTTTTTCTCCCTTAGTGGGAATTGAACCCGTTTTTACTAGGATATAACCTGCGAGAGTCTGATATTCATCATCTTCGGGGATATCTAAATGATACTTCTCATTGAGATATTCTATTTCGGCTCGGCCCGAAAATTCCCACACTCCCGGGGCTATTTCTTTTTCTACGATACGCGATTTATCATGCTCATCTTGAATATCTC
Organism: Muribaculaceae bacterium; assembly: GCA_017409345.1. Taxonomy (GTDB): domain Bacteria; phylum Bacteroidota; class Bacteroidia; order Bacteroidales; family Muribaculaceae; genus RGIG4079. Next base: position 574 of record JAFQSX010000025.1, read on the forward strand.
CAAAGATTTCTTCAACCAAGTCCTCAAGCGTTACCAATCCGGCTGTGCCACCAAACTCATCAATCACGATTGCCATAGAGCGTTTTTCGGCAAGCAGACGGCGCATCATCTTGTTGGCAAGAAGAGTCTCGGGAGCAAACACGACAGGCTTGATATTTTCTTTCCATTCATTTTGAAGATCAAAAAGTTCACTCACGTGTATATATCCCAATACATTATCTATATCTTCTTTGTAAACAACGATTTTAGACCGTCCCGAGGTGGTAAATAGTTCGCTCAATTCTTCACGCGAGATCTCATTAATATCAACAGCAACTATTTCATTGCGAGGAATCATACAATCACGAAGATGTGTCGTTGAGAAGTCGAGTGCATTATGAAATATTTTCACTTCATTTTCCACCGGTTTCTGTTCATCTTCAATATCATCAATTGTCGTTTCAAGATACTGATTCAGATCCCCCACCGACAGCATTCCCGTTTTAGAATCTTTAATCTCTGCACCACATAGTCGCATCAACAACTTTGACAACCCCGATGTGAATTTTGAGATTGGATAAAGTATGACATAAAAGAATGCGATTGGAAGAGAAAGATATTTGAGTGAAGAGTTGGGATTTATACGGAACATTGTCTTGGGCAAGAACTCTCCCACTAACAATATCACTGCCGTAGAAATGATTGTTTGCATCACCAACACAAATGCATCGTTGGGGTATATCCGTTCAAGCCATGGATCAAGTAACGCTGCGGCCCCCATACCATAGACAACGAGTACAATATTATTTCCGACCAATATTGTAGAAATAAAGAATTCCGGATCAGAGAAAAATCTATTAAGAATTTTGCTCGTAAATCCACCTTTCTTTAAGTCGAGTTCAACTCTAACTCTATTTGATGTCACGAATGCAATTTCAGTACCCGAAAATAGTCCCGAAAGCACAAGCGATATTAGTGATATGATGAGCCAGGTTATAGGATCTATTGATTCCATATTAATATTTATTTTTAGTCATAAATAGCATCTTGGTCAACGGTTGACATTTTAAGATTACCTTTATTTCTTGGTGAAGATGTTTCTTTAGGAGATGACGCCCCTTGTGGTTGTGTAGCCGAGGGGCTGGGAGTTATGGTCATGGGAGCGTTATTCGCACTATCTCCACCCATACTCTTGCGCAGATTTCGTGCCGGGAATATCGCAGTAGGCTTTTTGATTAGATAATCGGTCATATGCTCATTTGAAGAGAATCCATAGCCCTCTATCGTGCGATCTTTGCTCACAATACGAATAAATGCTGTATCAGAATAAATTCGCTTGGCATATTGATCCCAAAACAATTGTTTAGTCAAGAATGAATCACGAGCCACATTGACCATCACCACATTTCCATCAAGTCGCCATAGACGCTTCTTGCTAAAATAGGTTGCTGAGTCGCAATTCACTTTAGCACTTTGACGAAACAGATTGTCATATTGTTCAAGGAATAGCCCTTCGGGGAATGTCCATCGTGGCACTACGGCTTCATCATAAATATACCATATAGGGGCCGAAATGTGATAACGTGTTATACCCGAATCAGAGATAAAGGTCTCCACATCGCGTGTAAACATCGTGTAACTTTCGCGTGCATCCTTTATGTCTTCAACATAGTTTTTCTTCTCGTCTTTACATGAAGAGGTCGCAATAATTGCGATTACGACAGCAATTATTGTAGGAAGTGTTTTCAATGAATCTATGAACAATAACCTTCGCATATATTATTAGCGAATCTTATTTTTCCAGAACCACATTTCGTTGAAATTAACGCCAAGTGTGATATTGAAATAATCTTCTTTGATAAGCACCTGAGGTGATGCTTGACGATGACGATATTCAAAGCCTATGTTCACAATTGTTTTAAAACCGTTAACCGGCAAACCAAAACCGGCCGACAACCCATATTCTTTGACATTATTATCATTAACCATCAAGTAGTCATGGTTATAGAAGCCACCAAAACGATATTGTATGCGTTGTGCATAGCTTCCTCGTGGTTTAGGGGTATATTGTACTCCGGCTGAAATTTCCCAACGATTATCAAATCGAGGTTTTTCAATTTCTTGAATTGCCGAAAATTTAGCATCTTTCCATGTTTGATAGGTAAAATCCACTTCGGCCATCAATCGATTGTTCCACTCATAATTGATACCTCCACCCCAACAATTCGGGAGCGAATATTTCCCTTTTGTTCTTAAAGAGTCAGATAATGTAGGTGGCTCATCATTATCCAAGTCATACTCCATACCCCATGTTTTACCAAGAAGGTCTTTTCCCGGAGTAAACACTGCACCGAGAGTAACTCGATTCTTTTCTCCAACATTAAATGAATATTGCGCACCAAATTGCAGTCTCCAGTCACGCACTTGCATAACTCGCTCAAATAAAGATTTAGAGCCGGTGCTGGTATATGCATAAATGCTATTAACTGTTGTACCAAATAGATATGACACATTTGCGCCAACGCTCAAGTGATTGAAGAAGCGACCACTCACTCCGGCATATAATTGGTTCAACCCTCCGGAGCCTTCATAAGCATTCGCTCCATGCATAATTTTATCACCAAATGAATAACCTACCGATGAGAAGGGTAACAAACCAATACTAGCCCCCATGTTTTTCATTATTGGGAATTGCATTGTAATATAGTCAAGACCTCCTCCAAAGTCTTTCCCTCTTTTATCTCCTTCTTGACTCCAAAGGGCTGTTGCGCTGATTCCCATATCAAAAAGGAATGTCAATGAGTCTATTGATGCATACGAAGCGGGGTTCATAACATTAATCTGACGTCCCGAATTCATCGCATAACCCACACCACCCATTGCTCGTTGAGTAGATGTAGCGTTGTCTTGAAGAATACCATATCCATAACGCGAATATGGAGTCATTGCATTTTGTGCAATTATTGCAGTTGACACACTCAACATCAATGCCAATGCCAATAAATGTTTAGTTATTTTCATTATATAAAATTATTCTATTTAATCCTGTTGATACTAATTCATGCTCCAATTTTACCGGAAAGTCAAGCCTTTTTGCTATCATTTCGGCGTCGCCTCCGGTGAGTATTACCAAATGATTTTCTGATAATTTATTTTTATAATAATTTATTTCTCCAATAATTCCCGATATAACTCCCGAGCGAATAGCCGTTTCGGTATTAAAGCCCCACAATGGCAACTCTCCTTCGGCCTCTACCCTTGGCAAACGACTTGTATAATTATGAAGAGCCTCAAATCTCATACTCATTCCCGGAGCGATATTCCCTCCTACATATTGCCCTGCTGCTGTTACTATATCGTATGTAATAGCCGAGCCCATATCTATAACCAATAGATCCTTGCCTTTATATTCATCCCATGCACCAACGGCAGCAGCCAGACGATCATGCCCTAGGGTGTGAGGAGTTTTATATTCATTGACAATGGGAATTGGGGTTTGATGATTGAATAGCATTACATCAATGCCTTGTTCCTTAAGCACATTTAATTCTTTGCTATCATCTTCTGTCACAGAGCATATAATGGCTTTTACTATTCCACTTGAAAAGATTTCATCTCGGTCCATTTGTAACTGACCCAGACCTTCGCCAACCTCAATACTTCCACCAAATTTCAGCAAAGTAGAATCATTCCAAAGAGCTACTTTGGTTGCAGTATTTCCTTTGTCTATTGTTAGATAATATCCCATATCGGCTTGCAAAGATACAAAATACTCGTCAATCTGCCTTATAAATTACTCTTTATTAAGATAATTAACGCATATTACTTTGATTTAGCAATAGTGCGAGGAATCATAATGGAAGTATAAATTTGTATTGCACCTCCCGCAAGAGTAAAGGCCAACCAATCGCGTGCATTTGCACCTTCATAGAACATAAAAAACACAGCCACACAAAAGAATATTGCCGACCATCCCTCTATGCGATAGAGACGTTTGAGTCGCACATTATCCCCCTTGTAGGATGTAAATATACGACCGATAAGAAGCATCACTGCTCCTCCACCATAAACATACTTAAACAAGTCACTACCATCTTGCATCAACAATGGCATAACCGTACCTGCTGCTATGAGTAACATCCCGATCGTAATAAACCACAAGAAAATAGTATGCGTTGTTACTAATACGGTGGTTTGATTTGCATTATCCTTTGTCTTTTTCATTGCGACATTACTTGTTTAGTCCTCAAATATATACACATCTTCGTTGGAGCGATTCATGTGATACTTTTCTCTCACCACTCGCTCCATGGCTTCAGGGTTGTTATTTAGTTGCTCATTGAGGTTGATATAGTGTTGAGTTGTATCTTTATAAAACTTAATCTCTTGTTTCAAACTATCTATCACCTCATTGAGTTCAATGCTGCGTGCAATTGAGTTTTGATTAAAGAATAACACAAACATCAAATACGCTAATACACAGATAAATGGCAACTTCACATAACGCCTTATCCAACCAAATCTTCGCTTCTTATTTTCCATAACTACAAAGATAATGTAAAACTATTAAATTTTGAAAATAAAATTACCCTATTTATAATCTTTTAAAAAATAACACTTTGTAGATTTTGCATTTCTATGTTTCTTGTGCTATATTTGTATGTTTTTTAGGTACATTTTGTCCAAATCTAATTATTTAATAAAATGAGATTTTTATTTAGAACATTTGCGCTAATCGCATTGATAAATGTAATTGCATTTGTATCTTTTGCCAACATTCCTTCGGGCTATTACACTTCTCTTAATGGCAAAATGGGAGGTGCCGCATTAAAAAATGCGGTTTATGAAATAATTGGCAATCACACTTCGGTATCCTCATATAGTGATCTCCCTAAGTATTTTCAGAAAACAGATGTATATCCCGATGGCAATCGTTGGTGGGAAATGTACTCTAACCAGACATTCTACCTACCAAGTTTTACCGGTATGAATCGCGAACACTCGGTGCCTAAAAGCTGGTGGGGTGGATCATCTGACACTCAAGCCTATACCGACTTAAATCACCTTTATCCATCTGAGATGAAAGCCAATTCAGCTAAAAGCAACTACCCTCTCGGAACTGTAGATATGACTCAAACAGTAAAATTCAACAATACCGTCAGCAAGGTAGGATATGCCATAACCGGTCAAGGTGGGGGTGCCAATTATGTGTTTGAGCCTGCCGATGAATATAAAGGGGACTTTGCTCGCACCTATTTTTATATGGTCACTCGATACCAAGATCTCACTTGGAAATATACATATATGTTCCAAAACAACACCTACCCATCACTAAATGCATGGTCACAAGAATTATTATTAAAATGGCATCGTCAAGACCCTGTGTCACAAAAAGAAATTGACCGTAACGAGCAAGTATATCTTGTCCAAAACAATCGAAATCCATTCATTGATTATCCATCTCTTGCCGAATATATTTGGGGAAACAAAATCGGAGAATTATTTTATCCCGACAATGCCGAGACTCCTTCAGGAGAACCCAATCTCATCACTCCTACTCAAGGTATGACGATTGATTTTGGGCAAGTTGCAATAGGATCTTCTATTACAAAACAACTTTTTTTCAAAGGTGAGAATCTTACCGGTTCTTCTTTAACGCTCACCCTCTCGCGAAACGATGTAGCGATGTTCTCACTCTCTGATAAAAGCATTAAAACCTCACTTGTAAATTCGGCCGACGGATATTGGCTAAAAATAACCTACACTCCCTCTGCTATTGGTGCACACACCACAAAATTAATTATTTCAGATGGTGGCATCACCGGTTCTCGTGGCATTATCTTAAATGGAGAATGTCTTGAAGTCCCTACGGTATCTGATGTAAAAGCTCTAAATGCAACCGACATTTCCGACTCCACTTATGTTGCTAATTGGGAACCTTCGACCGACTCCATTGTTGACTACTATATCGTCACTCGCACCCGATATATTAATGGAGTAGCCTCTTCTGAAGAAATTGTTGCCGAAGAAAATTATATTGAAATAGCCGATTTTGACAAATCCGACTCTGAAACTTATGCAGTGCAAGCAGTGAGATTGGGTTATCGTTCGGCCATGTCAAACGTCATTATAGTTGAACATGCCGGCATATCAGGCATTATCATTGATTCGCCCCTAGGGGTAAGAATCGATGGTAATTCTTTACATTTCACTTGTGGCGAACCTCACTACAATGCCTGCATTTATAATGCTGCCGGTCTTCTTATTACAAGTCTGCCTATAATTGAAAACAATATGGAGATCAATCTCCCCTTTGGTATTTATTTTATCACAACTGACCAAATGCAACGCCCCATCAAGGTGCTTGTAAAATAACAAACTAAAAACAAAACATTATGGAATCTACACGACAAGCAAAAATAGCAAGATTATTACAAAAAGAATTAAGTGAAATATTTCGCCGTCAAACGGCAAAAACTCATGGAGTAATCATCTCGGTAAGCACCGTAAGAGTTTCGCCCGATTTGAGTATTGCTCGTGCCTACCTTTCAATTTTCCCTTCTGACAAAGCACCAGAATTAATTGAAAGTATAAACAATAGCGCTCGTGAAATTCGTTACGAATTGGCCAAAGTAGTGCGTTATCAACTTCGCAAAACCCCCGAATTGTCATTCTTTATTGACGACTCTCTCGATTACATTGAAAACATCGACAATCTCCTCAAAGATAAATAACTACGAATGTTTTCACTACGAGTAGCACTTCGATATTTATTTTCTAAAAAGACCCACAATGCCGTCAACATTATTTCATTGATTTCGGTTGTGGGTGTTGCCATTGCAACAATGGCAATTGTGTGTGTGCTCTCGGTTTTTAATGGGTTTGAGGATGTGGCAGCACGCTCGCTTTCTCGGTTTGACCCTCAACTAAAGATAACTCCACTTAAAGGGAAAGTCATTTCAAATGCCGATTCATTGGCATTGATTATAAACAATATTGATGGAGTAAAAAAAGCATTGCCATCTATTGAAGAACAAGCTTTTGCAATCACCAACAACAAACAGATGCCGGTAAACATAAAGGCTGTCGCCAATGATTATGCTCAAGTATATGACATTGACTCAACCATTATTGATGGTGATTTTATGCTCAAAGATGAAGATTGTAGTTATACAACTATAAGCGTTGGTGCTGCGATTAAATTACAAACTCGACCAAATATCTACGATTATTTGTGTGTGTATGTACCCACTCGTACCGGGAAAATCAATCCGGCAAATCCGATAACTGCATTTTGCGTTGACTCACTTATTATTTCCGGAGTGTTTCAAGTCAATCAGCCCGAGTATGATGCCGATCACATAATCATTCCTCTTGAAAATGCCCGCACCCTGCTTGAATACACTACCGAGGCTTCGGCTATCGATGTCTCTATCAACGACAATCACAATATTAGTGATATCGCACTCAAAATCGCAGCAATAATCGGCAATGAATATTCTATAAAGGACCGCCATGCTCAACAAGAACAATCATTTAAAATGATTTCGATTGAAAAATGGATTACATTTCTCATGTTGGCATTTATTCTTGTAATTGCATCTTTCAATATAATTTCCACCCTTTCAATGCTCGTTATTGAAAAAGACGACAACATCGTTACATTTAATGCACTTGGTGCTACTCGCAAAATGATTACTCGCATTTTCATGATTGAAGGATGGTTGATATCGACTGTTGGTGGTGTCTTTGGGATTATAATTGGGGTAGGCTTGTGTTTAGCCCAACAGTGGGGCAACTTTATCAAACTCAATGGCGACCCATCACAGTTGGTAATAGATGCCTATCCGGTGAGAGTTGAGTTTACCGATCTCTTTGTTGTGTTGGCATTAGTTGTTATTGTAGGATTTATAACATCGCAAATAACATCTCTTTTCACTCGCCAACGATTAAATAAATAACTCTTTGTTATGGAGAAGAAAACCATCTGGGATCTTGACCGTGTATCGGTTGATGAATATAAATCACAAGTAGAAAAACTGCCTATTGTGGTGGTTTTAGACAACATTCGCAGTCTTAACAATGTAGGGTCGGTTTTTCGCACCGCCGATGCTTTCTTGATTTCAAAATTGATGCTTTGTGGCATTACTGCAACTCCACCAAGCAATGAGATACACAAAACAGCCCTTGGAGCTGAAGATTCGGTCGATTGGGAATACTTTGAATCAACCACAACTTGTATTAATCAACTAAAATCAGAAGGCTATACTCTCTGTTGCCTTGAACAAGTGAAAGATAGTGTGGCATTGCAAGATTTTGTCGTTGAAAAAGGCAAAAAATACGCAATCATATTTGGCAACGAAGTAAATGGAGTAGAACAGGCTGTAGTAGATGCTTGCGATGTGAGCATTGAAATACCCCAATGTGGCACTAAACACTCTCTAAACGTATCCGTATCGGGAGGCATTGCCATGTGGCATTTCTTTGATGCCTTACACAACAAATAAGCCCCTCAAATAAGAATTTCTCCCACTCATTTTCACTCAAGCGGGGTTAAGCGATCGCCCGGATCTATGACACATGGGGTGTAGTGATTTAGTTGTACCCCTTCATATCTTTCCAACTCAAAAGGTGTCACAACCCAATCTTTTCCCTCGTCATTAATTAGATAAATTGAGATATTTTCTCTTTCGGATTGATAAGTCGTTCCGGAATTTATTTTACCCACTTTAATAATATCCCCATTGGTTAAACGCACCTCTTCGTTGTCGGCCATATTACTGAAATCAATATTTGACACTTCCGAGGGGAGAACCACTAACGGATTGCCACTTTTGCCATAATAGTCGGAGAATGTTGCAAGCAGATATAAATCATCGGCATCGGGGACTCCTCGATTTTTATTAAGATTCCACCAAGGCAATTGATTGTCCCATGTAGCATCAAAAAACACTTGTCCTCGCGATGATTTTTTATACATTTCAGTAACTGTTTCCACCTCTTTTCCTACTTTTACTTGCCATCGCGTCACTTCAACTAAATGCATCACTATGGCAGCAATCAAAGTTGTTGACAATATACCTCCGAGAATGCGATTGATTCTAAAATTATGGTCGTTTGCCCATTTTACTATTGCGATTAGTGCAAAAACTTGCGCAAACCAACCACTACGGCCTATTATCCCCGACACTGCACTAAAACACATTGAGGCTATAGATGCCACAACAAATATAATCCATGGGGTGTGGGCTGCAGCAATAATCTTCTTTCGCCAAGGAGCGAAACACAATCCCACACACAACATTGCCAACATTCCCAATGCAAGAAAATCGCTTTTTAAAAGCAATATGTGTAATGGATCATCGGGAGTGATATTACCACCAAATCTGATCCAAATACCCGGAGCAAAAAACACAATCACCACTCCACAGGCAAATGCTTTTAAAGCCATACGATGAGAACGAGTGAGCGTAGTGTAGAATTTGCGATTCATAAAAGCATAAGCAACAATTCCACATAACAATGAGACACTCATAGCCTCATGCATACCTCCGGCCACAAAGGACAATAAAACAACCCCCCAAGTCCCCCATTTTGTTTTTACTGCCTTGTTCTCGATAATTCCTTTAATGAATATAAGCCCCAAGGCCGTGCTTAAGATATAGTTATAAATGCAATCATAAACTTGCATTGAGTCCCACCAACAAAAGGCAAATGTTATGATTGAAATAACAAACACTTTCCCTGTAACATCTTTACCTCTAAAATTACACAACACCACGATGAAATATATCATCATCATGATAAATATTGCATTTAGCAATGCCATCAACCAATGAGGGAATATCGGACTTATACTTAAGAAAATCATGTTGGCAAAACGCCCGTTACTGCCAAGCCAATGCCCGGCCCATTTAAACGGCATGTGCCACACAGTGCGCTCATTGACATAATTAACCGTAGAGTCAATATAAGCAAGGTCATCGCCTGAATATGGCATAAACAACTCAAATACGGCATAGCATATAAACATGAACAGCAACAATGTGCCAATAAGCCATGTTTTCTTTGATTGTAGCATCAGAGAATCTTATTTTTTGAGTAAAAACTTCAATGGTTCGGCAACACGACTAGCCCAAGCACGTTCTTCGTGGGCATGTCCCGGAAAGAACGGAGTCATCAATCGGTCATTCTTATATCCGAGCGAGTCGGCAAGAGCATTCATTGCATGAAAATATGGAATATATACCGAATCAATCGTTTGATCTCCACAATCCATATATAATCGATGTTCTCCGGTGCGAGGCAATGATTCAATCAAATATCGGCGCATTGCTCCGGGAAAATCATCATTGCGATTTATTGCACCACTCCAATGTGTTGAAAGGCATCCTGCCGAGCCAAACACACGAGGATATTCACACATGCCATATATCGATATCAAGCCTCCCATACTCGACCCCATTATCGAGGTGGCCTGCATAGTGGTATCGGTCGAATAGTTTTCGTTTATCACCGGGCGCAATGTGTTGACAATAAATGCCAAATATTCATCGGCACGGTATAGACCTTTACACATATATGAGTCAATGAAGGTCTTAACACTATCGGTAGTGAGATATTTAAGTGGTTTTTCGGGCATGAGATCGCTCAATCGAGTGGTGTCAACGCTATAAACACCTACAACAATTGCCGGTTTAATACTATCGGTGGCAAGCAATTTGCCCATCACCGAGTCAATTTCCCACGCCTGATGATTCCATGTGGAATTGGCGTCAAAAAGGTTTTGCCCATCGTGCATATAAATCACTGGATATTTCACATCTTTATTATATCCATCGGGTGTCCACACATCTACCTTAATAGTTTCATTCATTTCTGGCGAATAGAGGTCGAGATGCTTTAACTCTCCGCTTGTCACCGTCAAATTAGACGATTGCATTATGTCACTCTTTTTGTCCTTAGCCAAAAAGACAGTAAGCATCACAAGAAATAATGTTGTAAAAATCCACTTTTTCATAATGTAAAATGAGACTTTTTATCGTTTTGATACATCAACCTTTACAGTTGGAGGAAGGTCTTTATTGCGAGTATTGATTGCATCAATAGTTTCGTGAGCGAGATGCATAAATGCTTGTCCTGCAATGCTATCTTCAAGTGCGATAGGCTCACCATTATCGCCACCTTCACATATCGTTCCCACAACCGGAATTTGAGCAAGCAATTTCACGCCTAATTCTTTTGCAAGTTCCACTCCCCCTTCGCGACCGAAGATGTAATAACGCTCTTCGGGATGAGGAGCAGGAGTAAACCATGCCATATTTTCAACCAATCCCAAGATAGGCACATTCACCTTATCACCGGTAAACATCGCAATACCTTTGCGAGCATCAGCAAGAGCCACTTGTTGAGGAGTGCTCACTATTACCACTCCGGTAATGCCGAGAGTTTGTACAAGTGTTAGATGTATATCGCTTGTGCCGGGAGGCATATCGATAAGGAAATAATCAAGTTCGCCCCAATCTGCATCGGTAATAAGTTGTTTGAGTGCATTTGAAGCCATTCCTCCACGCCACAACACCGGCGCATTTTTATCAACTACAAAACCGATTGAAAGCAGTTTTATACCATATTTTTCGATAGGGATAATGAGATCGCGACCATCAACATTGTGCATAAATAGATGTTCATCTTCTACTCCAAACATTTTAGGCACTGAAGGTCCGAAGATGTCGGCATCGAGCAATCCCACTTTATAACCTTCGCGAGCGAGAGCCACAGCAAGATTACTTGCCACGGTTGATTTGCCTACACCACCTTTGCCCGATGATACTCCAATGATATTTTTTACACCGGGGAGCGGATTGGCCGGTTTTTCGGGCAATGGTTTGCGTGTTTTCACCGCGATATTACCCTTAATCTCCACTTCGGGAGAAATATATGTGAGTATAGCCGTTTCGGCTGCCTTAACGAGCGATTTCATGAAAGGGTCGGTAGGCTTCTCAAAAATGAGCGAGAACGACACCTTGTTACCATCAATGCGAATATCGTCCTCAACCATGTCGAGTTCCACGATATTTTTCCCATTACCGGGATAGCGCACATTTTTGAGTGCATCAATAATCAATGCCGGATATAAGCGTTCCATTATATATGTTTTTAGATTATTCTTTGGGGGTTACTTTGGGGTTGCAGAGTTCGGGACATTGGAGTTCTCCACGCGAGAAACTGCGATATGTGTCAAATTCTATTTCCACTTCTGGCTCTTGCAACACCGTAGTGTGGTCAAGCGGGAAACTGATGTATTTTATTGTCAAGCCGCGGTCGAGCCATTGTTGCTCATAGAATGTTTTGATCTCAAGAATATCGCTCACATAGTCGGAGTGATATAGGTCATTGGTGTCAACAATGGCTGGTAGTTGATTAAGTTCTACAAGCAAGTGGGTATAAGTGTAAAGGAATGGGCTATCTGTTTTAAGATGCACAAGTCCTTCAGGCTTCAACACTTCGCGATAAAGTTCAAGGAAACGTGTTGAAGTGAGGCGTTTACGCACTTTTTTCATTTGAGGATCAGGGAAAGTAATCCATATTTCAGACACTTCTCCTGCGGCAAAGAAATGTGGCAACAATTCAATATTGGTGCGAAGAAACGCTACATTTTTCAATCCTTCATTGCGCGCCTGACAAGCACCGGTCCACATTCGAGCACCCTTTATATCAATACCTATGAAATTCTTATCGGGAAACTTACGAGCAAGCCCCACAGCATATTCGCCTTTCCCACATCCCAATTCTAGTACAATGGGATTGTCGTTTTTGAAAAACTCTTTATGCCAATTTCCTTTCAACGGAAATCCTTGTTCTTTTAACACAGCGAAGGGATATTGAAACACGAAATCGATGGTTTCCATATCCCTAAACTTTTTTAGTTTATTTTTTCCCATATAAGGTTGAAAATATCTATATCAATTTTAATTGTTTACACAAAATCAATTCGCGTTATCGTGCAATTTTGATAGTAGCAACCGAACCATCGGCAAGAATCACTTTTACGATATAGAGATGACAATCCCAATCCGATGTGTTTATAACTACCTCATCGCCATTGGCAGTTTCCACCGCATATTGACGAGCCGAAGAATCATATATGCTCACTTCAGCAATTTCACTATCGGCTTTTACGATTAAATCATAGCCCACGAAATACGCCCTAACTCGGTTAGTCGTTTCTTCGGCAAGAATATCCTCAACCGATGATACTTCATTGATTGTAAATTCTTTCCATTGATCGGCTGCTCTAAAATCATTAGCCAAATCTTTGGCCACATTTAATGTAACATTTACTTGTTCAACCTCATTCCACACATTTTCGCCAAGAGCTGGCACCTCATTTACAATACCTTCGGCATTGAGTTGCGACAATGAAGTCCACCCTTCAAATGCATTACTGCCGATATATGCAAGCGAACTGGGAAGTGTAAATGTCGTAACATGCTTCCAATCCATCAATGCATAATCGCCAATAGAAGTGATATTGTGATTGAGTACATTGGCAGTGTCAATACTTGTATTACCTTTGAAAATATAATTTGGTGCCGTTGTGCAAGCAAGAGGCATATTAAATGTCACAAGAGACGCATCATCAAAGAAAGCACCTTCGCCAATCTTTGATGTTTTATCATTCATCACAGCCGAAGTCAATGATTTACATTGTGCAAATGCCCATGCTCCTATTGAATCAAGTGATTCTGATGCTGAAAAGTCAATGGTTTTCAATCCTGATGCTTGAAATGCACTATTGCCTATTGTTTTGAGGCTTGACGCAAACGCAAATTCTTCAAGTGCACCACAACCACTAAAAGCACTTTCTCCTATTTCAATTAGATTGAGCGCTGTTACCGAATTTAATGACATACAACGAGCAAATGCCGATGCACTTATTATACTAACACCGAGTTCTACTGTTGCCAACTTATCACAATCCACAAATGCATGAGAGCCAAGACTTGACACTGTTGAAGGAATTGTTACCGAAGTCAAGTCATCACAATTAGAGAAAGCCCCTACTCCTATTGTTGTAACCGATGAGGGGATAGTGATAGACTTGATTTTTGATGACGAGAATGCACCTTCTTCAATGGTTGTTAAGGATCCGGGGAGCATAATTGATTCTATTTTTGTGCCGGCAAGAGCATATGCCGGAATAGAATTGGCTACATAATCGGTTTTCCCAAGCAAAACAGGGCTACCCGAATAAGCCACAATTGAAACACCCGACAAATCAAGAGATATCAACGATGTCATTTTTTCTGCTACAAACTCAAAGTCGGCAGCATTCATTTCTCCACTAACGACGAGTGATGTTTCACCTATATTTTCTCCGACTACCGAACCTAAATTCCCTGGAGTAGAAGTTACTGTTATTGCCGATGCACAAAGACTTATTGAAGCCATCAACGACACAAGAGACAATTTTATATTCATAGCAAGAATTTTATCTGAATTTCGCATGTAACCTAAATTACAAAACTACAATTTACTATAATCTGCAAAGTTAATAAATTTCTTGAATAAACAAGTAATTTTTACCCATAAGCGCATTATTTATAGTATCTTTGCAATATAATAACCTGCATCATGTGCAACATTTCGCGTTTTCATAAGTTTTCACTTGATGAGATTAAGGGGATAACTCTTCCGGAGTTGTTCACGTTCCCTTTTTATTATGAGCCTCACCCTCTTTGCGTGTTGGCGGCTAAGCATTTGCGCTCATACCTCAACACTCGACACGATTGGAACAAAGAGTTGTCGCAAGGGAAAATGATGGGAGTGCTTGTGGTGAGACATGATGAAGAAATCGGTTTTCTCGCAGCATTTTCGGGCAATTTGGCTCACGGCAACAATCACGAATATTTCGTACCGGCCGTCTATGATTTACTCTCTCTTGATGGCTTTTTCCCTCCCGAAGAGGCTGAGATTTCAGAGATAAACCACAAAATTAAGGCCGAAGAAAATAGTCCTCATAGACAATCGCTCATATCTCAATTATCAGAGGCTTCGGCTAACGCAATGGTTGAAATTGATGCATATCGCGAATTGATGCAACAATCTAAAATCAATCGCGACAACCTTCGCCGCGAAGGGGCTGATGCAACCTCTCTTATCGCAGAAAGCCAGTTTCAAAAGGCCGAATTACGTCGCATTCGCTCTCGATGGAATACCCATATCGATTCTCTCAAATCACAATTAACCGAAAGCGATAAAAAGATTAACGATTGGAAAGCCGAACGCAAGCAACGTAGCCAGGCTCTGCAACAACGCATATTTCGCAATTTTGTGATGCTCAATGCTCGTGGTGAAAGTCGCGACCTTTGTGAGATTTTTGAGAACACTCCACAAGGGCTTCCTCCTGCTGGTGCCGGTGAGTGTGCTGCGCCAAAATTACTCCAATATGCCTATATCAACAACCTCAAACCTCTTGCAATGGCTGAATTTTGGGTTGGCCGTTCTCCAAAAGAAGAAATCCGCCACGATGGACATTTCTATCCATCATGTAAAGCCAAATGTGAACCAATCCTTAATTGGATGCTTCAAGGTCTCAATGTTGAGCCCAATCCTCTTGAAGCAACGACATTGTCAACTTCTATTGAGGTGTTATATGAGGATAAATGGATAGTAGCCGTAAACAAACCAGAAGGGATACTATCTGTACCAGGAAAGTTAGCAATAGAATCATTACAGGAGCGATTGCAACACTTATTCCCTCTTGATGAAATACTCGTGGTGCATCGACTTGATATGGCAACATCAGGAGTGCTTCTTTTTGCCAAATCTCATGATGCCCACAAAGCATTGCAAGCATTGTTTGAATCACGAAAAGTAAAAAAACAATATGTTGCTATTCTTGATGGCATAATAAGATTTGACAATGGGAAGATCGACCTTCCATTAATCCTCAACCCCAATGATAGACCTCGCCAAATGGTCAACAAAACTCATGGCAAACAAGCAATAACCCATTTTGAAGTCATTGAGCGAAAAAATGGCAAAACACGCATTCATTTTTTTCCCGAAACAGGACGCACTCACCAATTACGCGTCCATGCCTCACACCCCGAAGGACTCAACGCGCCAATTAAGGGTGACACATTATATGGGACACATGCATCGCGACTATATCTCCATGCCCAATCGATAGAGTTCACTCATCCTATCACTCAACAAGAGGTAAAAATCACCTCTCCGTGCCCTTTTTAATACATTCATCATTATATAGATTACTCTTTATTCTATTTTAAATTCTTTTCCCTATCTTTGTAGCATAAAATAAATTTAAAGGCATTATGACACGCATATTGATTATTAATGGGCCTAATCTCAACCTTCTTGGAGTAAGAGAGCCAGGCATCTATGGCAACAACTCAATGGAATCATATCTCGAAACTCTTCGTTCACAATATCCTAACTACTCTATTGAGTATTTTCAAAGCAACCACGAGGGAGAGATTATTGATATGCTCCACAAAGTGGGTTTTGATGAATCATTAGCCGGGATTGTGCTCAATGCAGGAGCCTACACTCATACCTCGCTCGCCATTGCCGATGCCATATCAGCGATCAATGTGCCTGTAATAGAGGTTCATATCTCTAATGTTCACTCTCGTGAAGAGGTGCGCCATCATTCAATGATTTCAAGTGTGTGCCGTGGCGTGATTGCCGGATTTGGAATGAATAGTTATCGACTCGGAATTGAGGCTATAGTAGCACAATAATATGGAAGAAGAATTAGAAGAATACATCCTCAATCACATTGATCCAGAGCCCGAGATGATGCGTCAACTCAATCGTGACACGCACATATTTCATCTCTATTCACGCATGTGCTCTGGTCACCTTCAAGGACGAATGCTCAAAATGTTTACTCGCATGATTCGCCCTCAACGCATTCTTGAACTTGGTGCCTTTACCGGATATTCAGCCCTTTGTTTTGCTGAAGGAATGCCCGAAGGTGCCGAACTTCATACCGTGGAAATTGACGATGAGATTGAAGATTTCATCCTTGAGCGATTTAATGCCTCACCCTATGCCGACAGGATGCACCTTCACATAGGGGATGCCATGGAGATTGTACCACAACTTGACGGAGAATTTGACTTGGTATTTATTGATGCCAATAAACGCAACTATGTCGACTACTACAACATGATATTGCCACGAGTGAAAAAAGGTGGTTTTATTCTTGCTGACAACACACTATGGGACGGCAAAGTAATCGAAGATAATCCTCGTGACCCTCAGACAATCGGCATTCTTGAATTTAACGACATGGTAGCCCACGACCCTCGCGTTGAAAAAGTAATCCTCCCCCTTCGCGATGGCCTCACTCTAATTCACAAACTATAAATATCGGTAATTTTGAATATATAATAAAAGGGATTTAAAAAATCCCTTTTTGTTATTTTTGCAACAACCGATTAAAAAGGTCTATATATTTTTTTGCGATTACATCGGCGGCAAATTTTTCTTTGACTGAGTTGTGTAGCATCTCTCGATCGGGCGAAGTTTCGATTGCCCAAGCAATGCCTTCGGCTATGCTTTGCGGGGATTTGTATTCGGCAATAAATCCGGTTTCTTTATGGTCAATTATATCGGCCTGACCACCTTTTCCAAACGATACCGGAACACAACCGGCAGCCTGCCCTTCAATTAATGTGCCGGGTAATGTCTCATACAACGATGTGGAGATAACAACTTGAGCCGATGCATATAATTGACGAATCGCTTTAGGGTCGTTTATTCTACCCAAATGTCGATAACTCATTTTGATATTTTCCAACAACGATGCATCGCGTATATCACCAAAAAACACCGCTTCGCTTTTTTCGGCCAACTGAGGATAATTTTTATGAAACTCATTTAATGCCTCAACAGCATATTCAAAGCCCTTAATAGGGTCATCTAATCGAGCGGCCCCCATCAATATCAAGTTTTTGTCATAGTCAATATCAAAACCTTGTATTGGCGATGTGGGTTTTGTTTTATAAAACTCTATAGGAAAAGCATTATGAATCACCTCAACATGCTGATTTCCCAACAGGGTACTCTCGGCGCATTTCCCTGCAAGCCATGTACTCACCGGCACAAAGTGAATATTAGAACTGTTATATAAGTTTTTTTTGCGCACCCAAGTAGAATGCGACAAATCGTTTTTCACCTTTCCTTGCTTAATAAATTGGCATTTGCCACATTCTTCTTTATATCGCTCACATTCAAGGGCATGGTGACAGATTCCGGTAAGACACCACATATCGTGCATTGTCCACACTATCGGTTTTCCTAATCGAATCAAATCTTCAAGACCGGCAAGCGACAACATTCCTTGATTAATCCAGTTAATCACTATCACATCGGCATCTTTAACCAATGGATGCGATGCTAATGACACCCCATGAGTGGCTGTTGACACCTTAAAAAGATTGGGCTTTGAAAAACCGTTGCGCAAAAAGATATTAAGCCGCTCCAATAAAAACGCCACATTGCGTCGTGAACGAGAACACACTTGTGTCACCGCCTCATTGTCGCTCGATTTCATCAATACTAATAATCTCACATCAACTCCTTGCAGTTGCAAAGCCTGCATTAGGCGAAATGTCACCACCGAAGCACCTCCCAAGGTGTCGCTATGATTTAGCAGAGTTACCTTCATCTTTTTAGTTTTTTGAGATTTAAATGTATTTTCTCGCGCTTTATCACTATAACAACGTATGAGATGAGTAGAATTGTTCGAATTAAAATATTCAACCAAGCATAAGGCGTTTCTACCAATAATGATATTCCAAATAGTACTGCAGTAATCAGCACATACGAAAAAATCCTTTTTACCTCATATTCAATAGGATTAACTTTGCGTCCCACAAGATAAGATGCAATCATCATTGACAAATAACAAGCCAATGCTGCCCATGCACAAGCAATGTAGCCAAAAGTGGGCACACATGTAGTGATAATCGTTATCATCACCACAAAGCCTATAAATGTGAATACTATAGCCCAATATGTTTTGTCGATATTTTTATACCATAACGAGAGATTGAACGTAATGCCATAACACAATTCGGCGGCAAGCAAATATGGCACCACAACCAATCCTTCATAATATTTTGATGAAATGAGCACTTTAAAAATGTCGAGATAGAACATCACAACAAGGAAGATGAGTAACCCAAACATCACAAAATATTTCATCGCATCGGCATATTCTTTATTCTTCTTGGCTTTATCCTCATTCTTTTTGGAGAACATCAACGGCTCATAGGCAAACCTAAATGCTTGGATAAACATAATCATCACCATGGCTATTTTATAGTTGGCACCATAAATGCCTAATTGGTGATTGGCTATTTCTTTATTCTCAAACAAAAATGGATATATAATCTTATCGATATTTTGGTTCATGATACCGGCCAACCCGGCTATGAGCAACGGCCAAGAGAATTTGAGCATCGTGCGCAATAGTGTTGCATCAAATGAGAACTTCTCGGCACAAATCTCGGGCAACAACAACACCAACATAGCCCCGGTGCTAATGATATTTGCCACAAAGATATACCCTATGCCATAGGTAGGATCATAGAACCATGAAATAGTGTCGGGTGCAACTTCATACAACCATGGACATAGTAGAATAAAGAATAAGTTCAGACCTATATTCAACCCTATATTTACCATCTTGAGATAAGCAAAACGAATAGGTCGTTGCTTAAATCGAAGATAAGCAAATGGGATAGATATAAACGCATCAATAGCCACTGTAATACCCATCATCAACACAAATGATGACTTACCATCTGCATATCCCATAAGTGAACTGACCGGATCAATAAACATCCACAACAATGCTATAAACAACATTGAGGTAAATCCAATTGAAGATAATATAGATGTGTAAACCGAGGCTAAACTATGCTCGTTGCGCTTGGCAAAACGGAAAAATCCCGTTTCCATTCCGTAGGTGAGAAATACCAATATCAATGCAATATAGGCATAAATGTTGGTTACCACACCATATTCGGCAGGCACAAATTTTGCTGTATATAATGGCACAAGCAACCAATTGAGAAATCGCCCAATTATGCTGCTCACTCCATAAATTGCTGTGTCTTTTACTAAACTTTTTATTCCGGCCATTTCTTTTAAGGATTAAAAAAGAGAACCTGAGTCGATGCGAGAATGACCTAAATGAGTGTAAGCCAAATCGGTAACCTCGCGACCTCGTGGGGTGCGTTTTATAAACCCTTCTTTTATCAAGAATGGTTCATAAACCTCTTCTATTGTTCCGGGGTCTTCACCAAGTGCCGTTGCAATGGTTGATAATCCCACCGGACCTCCTTTGAATTTTGTTATTATTGTTGTTAAGATTTTATTATCAATTTCATCAAGGCCATATCTATCGATATTTAATGCCTCGAGCGCATATCGTGCAATTTCGGGATTAATAGTGCCATCCCCCTTTACTTGTGCAAAATCGCGCACTCGACGCAATAGCGCATTGGCAATACGAGGAGTGCCACGCGAGCGCATTGCAATCTCATGAGCAGCCTCTCCGGTACATTTCACTTTGAGCAAGGCTGCCGATCGAAGGATGATGCGTTCAAGCACTTCATGATCATAATATTCCAAGTGACAGTTTATGCCAAATCGTGCACGAAGAGGCGCTGTCAACAACCCACTGCGAGTAGTAGCACCAATAAGTGTAAACGGCGATAATGTGAGTTGCACACTTCGCGCACC
Source organism: Muribaculaceae bacterium (assembly GCA_017409345.1). Classification (GTDB taxonomy): domain Bacteria; phylum Bacteroidota; class Bacteroidia; order Bacteroidales; family Muribaculaceae; genus RGIG4079. The sequence goes on from JAFQSX010000025.1 coordinate 21,343, forward strand.
GGGGCCCTTATCAATCATTATATCAATACGATAATCCTCCATTGCCGAGTAGAGATATTCCTCAACTATAGGACTCAATCGATGTATCTCGTCGATAAACAACACATCATTTTCTTCGAGCGAGGTGAGAATACCGGCCAAGTCACCCGGTTTATCAAGCACCGGACCTGATGTGATTTTCATTCCCACACCAAGTTCGTTGGCAATAATCCCTGAAAGAGTTGTCTTTCCTAGTCCGGGAGGTCCATGAAACAATATATGGTCGAGCGATTCGCCACGCATGCGAGCAGCAGTGACAAATATTTTAAGGTTCTCTACGATTTTATCCTGTCCGCTAAATGAGTCAAATTCCGACGGACGCAACGCTTTCTCAAAATCGCGATCACCTTCTTTTGCTCTTATATCAAAATCCGACATTTTTTAGTTGAAAATTAAAGTTCTTACTTTGTCAATAATAACTTGCGAGGGAATCCCTGCAAGACAATGATAATCACCTCGAAGACATGGCTTGTCTCCAAACAATGCACATGGACGACAAGTCATAGGTAATTGGATAGTATTCGTTTCCAACTGACGCCACCCTTTAAATCCACAATATGGATGAGTAGCGCCCCAGATACTTACCACCGGAACTCCAACAAGCGAAGCAAGATGCATATTGGCCGAATCCATCGACACCATCACATTAAGATGGCTCATCAACGCCATTTCGGCAGGGAATCCATAATGCTTATCAGCAAGTGATACCACTCGCTCATATTTTTGAGCCCATCCTCCAAGCACTTCTTGCTCATCATTCCCTCCAAATAAAAAGATTTTGGCATGAGTTATTTGAGACAAATCATCAACAACCTTTTCCATCAAATTTAATGGATATACTTTCCCTTTATGCTTGGCAAACGGTGCTATTCCAATCCAAATCTCATCATCAGCCTTTGGAGAAGATAGTTCAGCAAATGATTGAATATCTGCATTCCCTTTTCCATACAATCCCTCGAAACTATCTTGCATGGGCAAACCTATGCGAAAGAATGTTTCTCGATATCGAGCAATCATTGAAGTCAATGGCAACATCACTTTATTATTCTTCCTAATAAGAGCATTCTTACTACCTTGACCATCATTGATGCAAGCAGTGGGAATGCCACGGAAACGGCAAAACAATCGCATAATAGACGAATAGCAATTATTTTGCAAATCTACCATCGCGTCAATTGCATATTCTCGATATAACTCATTAAGCAAACGCCTTGCACCCCTTAATCCGTTGTATCGTTCCTTAATATCAACACCCACTAATTTTAGATTTTTAGGAGCATTAATAAAAATCGTTGACATTGATTGGCGTGTGACAAGATAAAAATTCACCTCGCTATAATATCGACACACACTATACACGACCGGAATAGTAAGCACCACATCGGTTATAGCCGAAAAGCGCACCACAAGCACATTTTTCAGACCACGACGATTATTTATTCTATCATTTGTTGCCATTTTCGGTATTTTATAATCAACAAAGATAACGAAAATAATTGAAAATTGAGAGTTGAGTATATAGAATTATTGCTAATTCAATAAAAACAAGAAGTTCTATCTTCCAGTTGCTTTTTCTTATTTTTTAATTCTCTATAAAACCTTTCTTTTTTGAGAAAAATAGAGGGAACACCCCACCGAGCATTCCCTCAAATATTCCTTAATTATGTCTTATTTCGACTTTTCCCCTAACACCTTGAGAGCATCAACGGCTTTAGCTTGCCCTTGTTTTGCAGCCTCACGAATCCATTTTACCGCCTCGGTGTAATTTTCGACAACACCATCGCCATAATAATAACATAATCCAAGATTGTATTGTGCAGAGGCGTATCCTTGTTCAGCCGATTTACGCCACCATTTCACTGCCTCGGTATAGTCTTGTACAACACCTTCACCATTTGCATAGCAATTCCCAAGATTATATTGAGCTGGAGCATCTCCTTGCTCCGCCGCTTTGAGATACCATTTTATTGCTTCAGTATAGTTTTGTGCAACACCTTCGCCATCAGCATAACAATTTCCAAGATTACATTGTGCATAAACATCTCCTTGCTCCGCCGCTTTGCGCCACCATTTCACTGCCTCGGTATAGTTTTGTGCTACGCCAGCTCCATTAGCATAACAATTCCCAAGATTGTGTTGTGCGAAATCTAATCCTTGCTCGGCCGCTTTGAGATACCATTTCACAGCCTCGGTATAGTCTTGTGCAACACCTTCGCCTTCATCATAGCACCCCCCAAGATTGTATTGCGCTTTAGCATCTCCTTGCTCCGCCGCTTTGAGATACCATTTCACTGCCTTGGTATAGTCTTGTACAACACCTTCACCATTTGCATAGCAAATCCCAAGATTATATTGAGCTGTAGCATCTCCTTGCTCCGCCGCTTTGAGATACCATTTTATTGCTTCAGTATAGTTTTGTGCAACACCTTCGCCATCAGCATAACATTTCCCAAGATTGCATTGTGCAGCAGCATGTCCTTGCTCCGCCGCTTTGAGATACCATTTCACTGCCTCGGTATAGTTTTGTGCTACGCCATTGCCATTATCATAGCAAATTCCAAGAGCGTATTGAGCTTCGGCATATCCTTGCTCGGCGGCTTGGCGATAGCATTCTACAGCCTTGGTATAATTATCGGCATAGTAGTATTCTTTACCTTTTGTATTTAGTTCTTCGGGGGTTTGTGCAATGCTACTAAAATTTATCATCATTGGGAAAATTAAAATTAATACCTTTAGTTTCATTTTTTGTGCATTTATTGTTTTGCGAGTTATATTACTGCAAAAATAATATTAAAAATTGAGGATTGAAAAATCACTCCATTGTCTCTTGGCGGTCGAGGGTGAGTTGATCTATGAGGGCATTGAGAGAGTCAAAAGCCTGTTCGGGACGGATGAATTTGAGAAATTCTATTCTCAATTCTTTGCCATAAAGGTCTCCGTCAAAGTCAATTACATGCGCTTCTATTGAAATAGGGGCATCGGCAACATCTACCGTTGGCCTACGACCTATATTTAACATCGCACGATATGTTTTGTCGAGGTGTGGCATATGAGCATCAACTACATATACCCCTGTGGCTGGTATGAGTTTCTTCTCATCATAAACCTCAACATTGGCAGTAGGAAAACCTATTGTGCGCCCAAGTTGCTTGCCCTCTACTACCTTCCCAGTAATTGCATAGCGATAGCCCAACGCCTCATTTGCACCAGCAACTGCACCCTCTTTTATCATTCGACGAATAGCCGACGAACATATTCCACTACCATATTCAGGGGCTTGAATAACCTCAACGCCCACCTCTTTACCAAGTCTTTGATACTCCTCAAAACTATCGATACAATCACACCCAAAACGAGTGTTAAAACCTATGACTAAAACTTTTACTCTGTAATCGTTTCGTATCATTTCAAGGAACTGACGAGCCGATTGACAACGCAATTTGTCGTCAAAATCAAGCATTATGCATGACTCTACCCCACATTCTTGAAGCATATTAATGCGTTCATCGATAGTAGTAAGCTGTTTTGGCACATTTTGAGGTCTGATTACCGTCAAAGGGTGTTGAGAAAATGTGATTACCGATGGTTCTAAATGGCGTTGTTGTGCTTGCGACAGCATAAAATCAAGCAAAAAACGATGCCCACGATGCACTCCGTCAAACGTACCCACAACTGCAATACGTTGAACTTCAATATCTACTTGGTTTTGTCGCAACAACCTCATTTACACTGATTTGAGTAATTCAAAAAATTCACTTCCGGGAGTCACAAGCAATGTGTGAAAGCCTAATGCCGATGCGGCATCAAGATTTTTTTGCGAGTCATCTAAAAATAGTGTCTCCTCAGGTTTTATTCCTAATTTTTCCACAACTGTGTGGAAAATTTTTGCATCAGGTTTGATGCTACGAGCCTCAAATGAGGTGACTATGCCGTCGAAATAATCTTCTCGCTCCATTCCCTCCTGGCGAAACTCCTCGGCTATGCGCGAGTGCCACATAATGGGATTGGTATTCGACAACATATAAATGTCATATTGTTTCTTCAGTTGGCGCAACTGTTCAAGTCGATACGCAGGAATTCCCACAAGAAAATCGCAAAAAGCCTTGTCGATTTGCTCATCGGAGACCTCGCCATCAATATATTCACGCACGGCATCGCGAAATTGAGCCTCATTAATCAACCCCTCTTCGAGTTGAAGAAATGGACCCTTCTGACTATATTCGCCAAGAAAACTATCGGCATCTTTCATGCCAAGACGCTCAAACGACGCCACGCAATTCAATCGGCGTATATCCATTATCACGCCTCCAAGGTCAAACAACAAATTCTTTATCATAATATTATGCTGATTTTCTTAAGTGCAAAGATACAATAATGAATTGAGAAAACATAAAAACATACACTTTTCAACATATTGAAATCGTGCATGGCATGGGAAAACGAAGTGTACATCAGCTCGCAAAGGCTTGTCCAAGGCAATAACCGCGTAGTTGAAGACTTTTGCCCAATACCTCCTGACTTGATGCGTTTGTCAGACCTTTTTATGATACTTTTTATGTTTGTTGAAAATAATTACTAACTTTGTGATAAACATACTCCCCCAACAATAAAACACATTAAAAAATGAAAACTCCAACCAATCAACTCAGAGCAATTTTTGCTGCAATGATAATGCTCATAGCAACACTCCCATCATTCGCTCATGGCTTTGAAGTCGATGGTATCTACTACCACGTCTTAAACGAAACAGTTAAAAGTGTAGAGGTAACTTACGGAGAAAATGAATATTCCGGCTCTATAACTATTCCCTCTTCAGTTACATACAAAGGCATTTCTTATTCGGTGACCCAAATTGGCTATGCGTCGTTCTGTGATTGCATCAACTTGACATCTATCTCAATTCCCAATTCGGTAACAAAGATTGACTCTTATGCATTAAATAATTGCATAGGCTTGACCGCTATCAATATCCCAAATTCAGTAACTTCTATTTACATTGAGGCATTCAGTGGTTGCACCGGATTAACCGAATTTACAATCCCTAACTCTGTGAATAAAATTGACATAGGGGCATTCAGTGGTTGCACCGGCTTGGCATCTATCACAATCCCCAATTCGGTAGTTGAAATTGGCGAAATGGCATTTTGTTTTTGCCCCTACTTAACTTCAATTGTTGTAGAAAAAGGAAATGCCAAATATGACTCAAGAGATAATTGCAATGCAATAATCGAGACTGAAACAAATCATCTGATTACCGGATGTAAAAACACCATAATCCCTAATTCAGTAACAAAGATTG
>JAFQSX010000026.1 GCA_017409345.1 Muribaculaceae bacterium
ACCATCCATTGAGAAGATTTGCACATCACCAATAATCATAGGTGCATGCAATGTAAATGCACTGCCCACAGGGTTAGGATAAAGTTGCCATCCACCACAAGCATTGGTGATAATACCTTCTACTCCGGTAGTAACTGTAGTATTGTTTACATACATATTAGTGAGTGGAGTAGGAACAGTCATCACATTCATTTCTCCATTTGAAATCGAATATTCGTTCGGGTTTTCTGCTATAATAATACCAGCAAAAGAATTTGTATAATTGATAATCGGATATTCAGCCGTTAAAGTGACATCAAATTTAATTTCCGATACAGCAGTTTCATCTGAAGCGAGAGGGGTGTTTGCACCATGCACATAGTGGACAAGCATTGGCACTTGGTTATTCTTGATTGCTTGATCCGACCAGTTATTTGAGCCGTCATATCCAATAGTTCCGTTGATCAATGCTGGATTTGAGCCATTAAGGCTATTTACTTCGTCATCAGTCAAAATAGAGCCTGCATGATATTGAACCCATGTGTCGGGATTCCTATCAGGATTTTCATAGTGCCCATAACAAACTACTTTAGATTTTCCATAATAACCCATATATCGGTTGAGCGAATTGTATTCATCCCAATTAAATAACATCGCAGCATCATAATAGAATGGATAATAACCATTGTTTTCGGCATTGTCGTAATAGAAGTGCGAACCACCACGTTGATATAATGCCCCTATTACTGTGCTATTAGTCATATTTTTAACTCCCAATTCTGGTAGAGTGGTTGTGCCGGTTATTATGTCGTTATAGGTTGTCCTGAAAATCTTTAAATCATCTTTTTTTCGGTAGTACCCAACTACAACCTTTGCGGTATACGTCTTTGGTACTGATGTATAAACTTTACGAGTGCGACCATCTTCACCGTCCACCTCTTTATAATCAACTTTTAGCCCTATCATATCACATATAACATCTTTTACATTTGAGTAACATGCTGCATATTCTACTGAATTTAGCTGATCATTAAGTTCTACTTGAAAAATTTGATTATCACCATCGTAAATATAAATTCCGTATGCCACTGCCCAACCGGCATTTTCATAGATACCATTATTTAATTTGCCAAGCACTTCCTCTGTAACAAGTACAGGTTTAAGAACACTACTATTTGTTCCGTAATAGTTAGCATTGTTTAGAGTTACAGGGTTGGATGGTGTTGCATCTAATTCATTAGTTTCGGGGTTGATGCGACGGAATGAACCGATAGGCATATCTTCATTTCCGGTCAATGCCCCATAATCTCCCACAAGTTTATAAAAATTGGCTGGAGTAGTTGACCACACCAATTCGGGCACATATAATGTAGTCGCCAATACATCACTTGGGATGAAGTATGAGGATGAGGTTCTCACCACATATACCTTCACCTTATATTCCTTATCAGGATTAATATTGTGCCACGTAACCGTTGGCAGTTCGCCATTTTCTCCCACTGAGAAACCATCAACTACCACATGATAACCATTGACAGTAAGATCATTAGTTCCCATTATTGAATATGTAGCAGATGCAGATGTACTCTCGCTCACATCGCCTGTTGAAACAGTAACACCTGTATTTTCGGCAAGTGCAGTTTTGGTTACATCATCTTGAGGCACAATTAGCATAATTTGAGCAGAATTAGCACCCGTCTTTGTGATGTCAACTTTTGAATCAAGTTGCACACTAAAGCCATAGAGAGTTTCACCATTTGCATTTTTGTCGGTCACTTGCGCAAATGTTCCCGTAACGGGGCATGAAGGAGCTTTAGTTGTGCTTGTAACAACCGCACTTTCAGTACCACGATGAGCCGAACGGTCATATAGAGGTATAATAATATATTCATACACCATATCGTAATTGTTTGAGCCGTCGGTATCATGAGGAGCCACATGCTCAAATGTACAACTTTCGGCAGTATAAGAATTATAGAAAGTCTTATTTGGCATCACGCCGCTTCTGTTATAAGTATTTACCAGAGTTGAGTCGGTAGCACCATTATATTTCACACTTGCTTTGCCGGCATAGTTCCATACTGCACGGCTCGTTCCGTCAATAGTTTTGTAATCTTTATAGGTTGATGAACCACTTCTTTTTCTGCGATACCACACTTCATAGGTGTGCATTGTAGCGCGGTCGTATGTTTGGGGCGTCCAGGTCAATTGGTTAACAACTTGATTGTTGGCATTCATATATTGTTTTGCCACCTTCAAATTAGAAACCGCATTACCGGGTTTTACGGCAGTGATAAATGATTTAGAGAACCCTTGACCAGGAACATGAGTGTAAAGTGCGAATACGTTATCATTTACACGTTCCAACTCACTCCAACAGTTTACTCCGGTATTAATAAATGCTTCGGGCACATTTGGTGTTTTATTATAACCATATCCATAACCTTTAAAGTAATATGTTCGCGTAGGGGAACCTGTGAATACCGGAGCTGACGTTGTTGACATCCCTCCGGTATATTTTGAGGAACGAATCATATATGAACCATTACGCTTATCCTCGTTTCCTGTATCTTCTCCCGGGGTATATTGAAGCCATAAGTTGTGAACCATCACACGAGAACCTTTGATAGAGTCAACCTCGGGCGCCGACATTGCATCGGAAAAAGACCGATTCCCCGTTTCATTGATATAACTATACATTGAAAGGCCTAAGTCTAAATCCCAAACAAAACCATCCCACTGATAGCCTACACGTACCGTATTATTTACATTATACTCAACCAAACCTCCATTTGGAATACTCCAAAAATACTCAAGCACATCGGTTTCGCGGAAAAGATATTCCGTAGGATAATTATCGAATGCCGTTGCACTTGGTTTATATCTATATCTTATTGCATTTCCTGAATCATCATATAACGTTTCGTTATATGCAAACAGACCATTAGGATACGCCAAATAATTTTTTGCGTTAACAGCAGACAGACGGTAATTAAGATACCAGTTAGTATATTGCCCATCGGCAAACATATTACCATACACAATATCATTACGAGCATGAAATACTTGACCGGTTGACCACCCCATTGAATAGTCGCTATCACCATATTTCGCTGACGGATTTTGCAAATAACCTACCCCCCAAAGGTTTCCCGATACGCCAAGAAAGTCGGTAGGCTGCTTAGCTATTGACTCATGCGCCTTATGATGATACCAGTTATTGTTCCATGTAACCTCGTCGGCAGGGTAATTGGGATTAGATGTCTTAGAAGAGGGCGCATAATATGTGTAATTTGAAACAGCATGGTCGCTTGCCGAAGCCCCCTCTAATGTCCCAACTCCCTCAGTGCTACCGGTCACAATGCGCTGATAAAATGGATAATTCTCACGTCCTGTGTCATTTAACCTTGATAATTTAGGTATAAAGTCCATCAATTGACCATATTCGGTAGGTGCTTTATACACAGCATACCCTCGCACAAAGTGTGTACCGGCAGTAGTACCCCAACCACTCAATCCTTCGTTCCACATGTGAACAAGGTTACCATACCAGTCGTGCGAAATTGATCCGGGTCCGGTTTCTGCACCAAGAAAAGTAAAGTCAAAATTAGGGTTGTTTATACCATCTTGATAACCCACGCCATACGATTTTGTAGGTCGAGTTTTGCCATTTTCACCGGTAACGGTATTCCACCAATAAATATAGTTCTCAGCCGGATTTATCCAATAAACCACTCCCATTGAAACGCCAAATTGACGCACCATTTGATGTCGAGCAATATTATACGACCCATTACTCTGATAATAAGGAAGATAACATTCCACTAACGGCCAATTATTATCGGTGTAGGTTGTGTTTTCTTCGGTATATGTGATGCCATAAAGACCATCACGTGAATGCTTACTAAATGCATCGTTCTTAACCTCAATGCTGTAATCATTAGTCGCAGCATTCAATAAAGGGATTCCCATTGAAGCAATAATTGCTAGGGAAAATGTTCGGCTTAATAGTTTTCTCATTTTAGAATAGCTGTTTATTTGAGTTAGTATTTATATGTACAGATTGTTATGTAAACGTGCAAAAGTAAATAAATCTCATTTTTAATGAAATTGCAATATACTTATTAAGCCTTATGTGGGATAATTTTGCCTAATTTTACCGACAATCATTCCCTTCTTCTTTCAATCTTTATTTTCTTTAATTTTTATAAGCAAAAATCGAGAAATACACGCAAAAAAATATCCCTAAATCTCATTTTGTCGGATTTTTTTAGTTTTTAATATCAAAAAGAAGTGCGTATAACAGTCAGATTAATGAACGATGCGAAATAATATGTAAATTTTAACTGTATTATCAATTTATATGACATTTAATTTGCTAATATACACGATTTGCACTATCTTTGCACCGAATTTATAAGACGTGGAAAAATTTGGCTGCTTGCAACCACTATAAAAAATGCTAAAACCGCAATATCATATAACTTTAATTTGTGGCTTTTGGTATGGCAATCAGCGAAATTTCTTTCGTTGATTTTTTTGTATAATAAATTAAATGCCAATAATATGAATTACTTATTTACATCAGAGTCGGTATCGGAAGGACATCCCGATAAAGTGGCCGACCAAATTTCAGACGCAATTCTTGATGAATTTCTTGCTTATGACCCTCAATCAAAAGTCGCATGCGAAACTCTTGTTACTACAGGTCAAGTCGTTGTTGCAGGCGAGGTTAAGAGTGAGGCATATATTGACCTCATGGATGTCACTCGTCGAGTGATTGATGGCATCGGATACAATCGTAGCGAATTGAAATTTGATGCCGAAGCATGTGGCGTCCTCTCGGCTCTTCACGAGCAAAGTGCCGACATCAATCGAGGCGTAGAACGCGAAGAACTTGAGAATCAAGGAGCCGGTGACCAAGGCATGATGTTTGGATATGCCTGCAACGAAACCGATAGTTATATGCCTCTCCCACTTGACTTGAGTCATCGACTACTTAAAGAACTATCCAACATTCGCCGAGGAGGAGATGAAATGACCTACCTTCGCCCCGACTCAAAGAGCCAAGTTACAGTAGAATATACTCCCGAAGGCAAACCTGCTCGCATTCACACTATCGTGATCTCAACACAACATGATGAGTTCATAAAACCCAACGAAGGCAAAACTCAAGAACAAGCCGACGAAGAAATGCTTGCTATTATCAAAAACGATGTAGCCACAATCCTCATCCCACGAGTAATCTCACTACTCCCCGAAAAAGTACAAGCACTCTTTGACGACAACTATATTTTACACGTGAACCCTACCGGCAAATTTGTCATTGGCGGTCCTCATGGCGATACCGGATTGACCGGACGAAAAATCATTGTTGACACCTATGGTGGTCGTGGCGCACATGGCGGTGGTGCATTTTCGGGCAAAGACCCCTCAAAGGTTGACCGTTCGGCAGCCTATGCCGCTCGCCACATAGCCAAAAATCTTGTAATGGCCGGTGTTGCCGACGAAGCCCTTGTGCAAGTCGCTTATGCTATTGGTGTAGCAAAACCGGTGAGCCTATATGTCAACACCAATGGTACATCAAAAGTAAACATGAGTGATGCCGAAATCTCTTCGATTGTAAATGAGATTTTTGACATGCGTCCTTATGCAATTGAAGAACGCCTCAAACTACGCAACCCTATCTACCAAGAGACTGCTTCATATGGCCACATGGGACGAACTCCTATGACAGTAACTAAAACATTTACATCAAAATATGAAGGCAAAAAGACCATTGAAGTAGAGTTATTCACATGGGAAAAAGATGACTACGTTGAGATTATCAAGAAAAAGTTTGCCCTTTAATTTTTAAAAAATTGTTTTGATAGATAAGGAAAAAGATGTATCTTTGTGCGCTTATTGCATTATTTTTACAAATTTGCAACAGCACAAATAACTGAAAATTAAAATAAAACACTTAAATAAATGGCAACATTAGAAAAAATCAGAAGCAAGTCGATATTACTATTTACCATAATTATCGTGGCTTTGCTTGCATTCATCCTTGGCGACTTCTTTACTTCAGGTCGCAGTCTATTTGGCAATGGCACTACAGTAGCCAAAATCGGAGATCATGAAATTGACGTTCAACTCTATCAACAACGTCTTAACCAAGTAAATCAACAACTTCAAAGTCAAGGTCAACAACAAGACCCTGAAATGATTCAAGCACAAGTACTTCAAGAAATGCTTTTTGAATCAATGATGGAAGAAGAATTCAACAAACTAGGTCTAGTTGTTACCAACAAAGAGCTTGCTGATTTCATTTCTCAAAATCCTCAAACAGCACAAATCATTGACGCTATCAAAAACCCCGGTAAGTACAATCTTCCTGTTGATGTTGCAGAACAATTGAAATCACAACTCGCAGCATTGGAAAAAGATAGCGAAGCACAAATCAAAAACCAAATCTATGGTTATTTGTTCAATGGTCTATTTGGCGCAAACGAAATTGATGCAAAAGAGGCATACAATGCAATCAACACAAAATACATTGTATCTTTCACTAGCAAAGAAATGGCATCACTTCCCGATGACCAATTCCAAGTAAGCGACGACGAAATCAACGCAGAATGGAATAAAAACAAAGGCGTTTATGAAATTGAAAACGAAGTACGCACAATCGATTTCTTCTCTGTTCTACTTAATCCATCAGCGATTGATAATGCCAACGCTGATAAAGTAGTAACAAATGCTTTAGCCGCTCTTGACACTTGCAACGGAGTTGAAGCAATTGCAGCCGATGTTAATTTCAATATCAAAAACAAAACTTATCCTATAAATCAAATTAGAGACCTTCAACTCAAAAACTTTATCGACTCAGCCAAAGTGGGCAAAGCCGGTATCGTTTCAAAATTTGACAAAACTTATAACATCGCCAAATTGCTCAGCAGCAAAATGGAGATGGACTCTGTAAACATTTCGGTAGTAAATGTTATTGATAGCGCAGCCTATGATTCAGTAGTAAATGCAATCAACAATGGTGTTAAGATCAAGACATTCATTGGTGAAAGCGCTCAAACTCAAGGTGCCGACAGTGTATGGATTCAACTTTCTGATCCAAACACCAATCCTTCATTGAAAGCAAAATTCCTTGCAGCTTCTGCAGGACAAAAAATCATGATTGATACCGTTATGGGTCAACAACACGTTCAAGCAATTTACGTTGTAAACAAAACAACTCCTGCTGTTAAGGTTTGCGAAGTTGCTGAAATTACTTATGTAGTTGAACCATCAAATAAAACTATCGAAGAAATCAAAGGTAAGTTGGATGAATTCTTGTCTAAAAACACTACCGCTGAAGATGTTGCTAAAAATGCAGCCGCAGCCGGTTATGCTATCAGCAAAGCAAGAATTGATGCAACAACAAGCCACATCAACAATTATGTTCCCGATTCTCGTGCGGTTGTAAGTTGGGCAATGAAAGCCGACAAAGGCTCTGTTTCTGCTCCATTTACTAATCGCGACAACAATCGCCTTATCGTGGCTACAGTTACAGGCATCTACAACGACTATCTCACTCCCGAAGATGCTGACATCAAGAAAGCACTTACCGATATCGTTCGCGACAACAAAAAAGCCGAATCAATCATCAAAGATTTCAACAGCAAAGGCATTAAAGACCTCGCAGGTTACATGGCTCTCACCGGCGATTCTATCACTAACGCAGCCATTACATTAAGTAACACTTCGGTAAATACTCTTGGCAACAACGAATCAGCATTTATCGGTCGCATCTGTGGTGGTCAAAAAGGTCAACTATTTACACCATTCAAAACTAACAAAGCTGTTGTCGTGGCTCAAATCAACGATATCACAAACGAAGGTCGTCCTTACAACTACAAAGAATATTGCGACCACTTCAATCGCTTAATGGGTGGTGCTACTCTCATGCGCAACATGTTTGGCATCCTAAAAGGCACCGACACATTTGAATCTAAAGTTCTTGAATTCTACGAAAACAATAACTAAGATCTATACATCACTCGTTGATGCATAATATACCACACGATGGAGTGAGTGTCAACATAAGGCTCTCACTCCTTCTTGTATTAAAATACTCTTCTTTTCAATAAAGCAACTCAACTAAAAAATGTCAACCACCCCATCGTTATATTTATTCCCTGCATCACTTGGCGACACTCCATTGGAAAACGTGTTGCCGGCACAGAATATCACGATTATTCGCACAATAAAATATTTTATTGTTGAGAATATCAGGTCGGCACGTCGATTTTTAAAGGCATGCGACCGCACTATCGACATAGACCAATTGACATTTTTCACTCTCAACGAGCACACCGAAGCCTCAGCCATCCCCTCTATGCTTGACCCGTTAAAGCAAGGTGAAAGCATGGGCATTATATCAGAGGCGGGATGTCCGGCAATCGCCGACCCCGGTGCCGATGTAGTTGCTATTGCTCAACAAAGAGGATATAACGTGGTCCCACTCGTAGGTCCGTCAAGCATCTTACTCTCGTTGATGGCATCGGGATTTAACGGGCAAAGTTTTGCCTTCAACGGCTATCTCCCCATTGAACAAGCATCACGCAATGCCAAACTTAAAGAAATAGAGCGTCGCATTCGTCGCGAGCGTCAGACTCAAATATTTATTGAAACACCCTACCGAAACAATAAATTGATTGACGAACTCTGTCACGCCCTACCCGGCGACTTGCTTTTGTGTGTTGCAAGCGATATAACCGGTCCTAATGAGTCAATTATCACTCGTCGATTATCGCAATGGAACAAAACTACATATAACTATAATAAAATTCCAACAATTTTTCTTTTATTCTCATAACCACCAATAATGGCAAAGAAACGCAGACTCGCACCACTTAAAGACCTCCCTAGCCTATTTGATGAAGTAGCAACAACTTCCACCCCGAAGTATGATGCTATAAACTTCTCTACAGGCGAGGCCACACCCTCTAAGCAAAAAGGCAAAAACGAGTCACATTCTTCAATAAAGCCATTAAAACCACTCCCCAAATCAAGCACACTAAAATTCATATCGTTTGGGAGTGGGAGTAGCGGTAATTGTGCGTATCTTGGGGATGACCACACAGGAATACTCATCGATGCCGGCGTTGACAACAATAAAGTAGTAAAAGAATTGGCACTCAACGGCATTTCAATGGACCGCATAAAAGGCATCTGCATTACCCATGACCATGGCGACCATATCCGATTTGCCTATTCAATCGTGCGTCGCTATCGCCACATTGGCATCTACTGCACTCCTAAAGCACTTAACGGCATAATGCGCCGTCACAACATCTCTCGTCGATTCAAAGATTATCATAGACCATTTTACAAAGAAATACCTTTTGAGATAGACAATTTTAAGATTACAGCATTTGACGTATCGCACGACGGCACCGACAATGCCGGTTTCTTCATCGAAAACGGCAATCACAAATTTGCCATTGCTACCGACTTGGGATGCATAACCCCACGCGTTGACTACTACATGCGTCAAGCCAACTATATAATGATCGAAAGCAACTACGACAAAGAAATGCTCGTCACAGGCAAATATGCCGAATATCTCAAGGCTCGCATCCTTGCCGATAACGGACATCTTGACAATCGCGTAACTGCCCGATATATTTCCGAAATATATAGTAGCCGATTGAGCCATGTATTTTTGTGTCACCTCAGTGAAGACAACAATACTCCTAACATCGCACTTGCCACCGTTACCAAACCACTTATCGAAAAAGGATATAAAATAGGTGATGGCAATGAAAGCGCCATCTCAAACGATGCCGACATACAAATCATGCCACTTCCCCGCCTTGAGTCATCAATACTATATATTCTAAGAGAGAATCTTCAAGCATAACCCACACCCGGCTCAATAATCATTTTGATATATACATCAGAAATATGCAATAAAGCATAATTGTTAAAAATAATAAATACGGAAAAATTTCCTTATTTATATTGCCCTATCACAAAAAAAGTCACTACCTTTGTACTCGATTTTAAAGGTGATGTTTGATTTTACTGAAAAATATTATTAACTGTTTATATATTAAAGTCTTACACAAATGAGCAAAATTGATTTAAGCAAGTACGGTATTTCAGGGACTACTGAAATCGTTTACAATCCTTCTTATGAGCAACTCTACAAAGACGAAACTTGCTCTTGTCTTGAAGGTTATGAAAAAGGTCAAGCAACTGAACTTGACACTGTAAATGTGATGACCGGTATTTACACAGGTCGTTCTCCTAAAGACAAATACATCGTTAAAGACGCAACAAGCGAAAACACTGTATGGTGGACTTCAGATGAATATAAAAACGACAACAAGCCTGTAACAACAGAAACTTGGAACACTCTTAAAGAAATCGCTGTAAAAGAACTTTCTAACAAAAAACTTTATGTAGTAGATGGTTTCTGCGGTGCTAACATGGCTACATGCTTGAAAGTGCGCTTCATCGTTGAAGTAGCATGGCAAGCACACTTCGTTAAAAACATGTTCATCCGTCCTACTGAAGAACAACTCAAAGATTTCGAACCTGACTTCGTTGTTTACAACGCTTCTAAAGCAAAAGTTGAAAACTACAAAGAACTCGGTCTTAACTCTGAAACAGCAGTTGTATTCAACTTGACAACTAAAGAACAAGTTATCATCAACACTTGGTATGGTGGTGAAATGAAGAAAGGTCTCTTCTCAATGATGAACTACTTCAAACCACTTGAAGGCATCGCTTCAATGCACTGTTCAGCAAACACTGACATGGAAGAAAAGAGCACTGCTATCTTCTTCGGTCTTTCAGGTACAGGTAAAACTACTCTTTCTACCGACCCAAAACGCAAACTCATCGGTGACGACGAACACGGTTGGGACGACGAAGGTGTATTCAACTACGAAGGTGGTTGCTACGCTAAAGTTATCAACCTCGACAAAGAAAGCGAACCCGATATCTACAACGCTATCCGTCGCAACGCTCTTCTCGAAAACGTAACTGTTGACGCTGAAGGCAAAATCGACTTCGCTGATAAAAGCGTGACTGAAAACACTCGCGTAAGTTATCCTATCGACCACATCGAAAACATCGTTAAACCAGTTTCTAAAGGTCCTCACGCTAAACAAGTGATCTTCCTTTCTGCTGACGCATTCGGTGTACTTCCTCCAGTTTCTATCTTGACTCCAGAACAAGCAAAATACTACTTCCTTTCTGGTTT
Source organism: Muribaculaceae bacterium (assembly GCA_017409345.1). Lineage (GTDB taxonomy): Bacteria > Bacteroidota > Bacteroidia > Bacteroidales > Muribaculaceae > RGIG4079. Next base: position 11,225 of record JAFQSX010000026.1, read on the forward strand.
CACTGCTAAATTGGCCGGTACTGAACGTGGTATCACTGAACCAACTCCTACTTTCTCTGCTTGTTTCGGTGCTGCATTCCTTTCACTCCACCCAACTAAATACGGTGAAGAACTCGTGAAGAAAATGGAAGCAAACGGTGCTAAAGCATACTTAGTTAACACCGGTTGGAACGGCACAGGCAAACGTATCTCAATCAAAGATACTCGCGGTATCATCGACGCTATCCTTGATGGTTCAATCAACAACGCTCCTACTAAGAAGATCCCTATGTTTGACTTCGAAGTACCAACTGCTCTTCCCGGCGTAGATCCTAACATCCTCGATCCTCGCGACACTTACACTAACGTGGAAGACTGGAACGTTAAAGCTAAAGACCTCGCTGAACGCTTCATCAAAAACTTCAAGAAATTTGAAGGTAACGAAGCAGGTAAAGCACTCGTTGCTGCAGGTCCTCAACTCTAATAGAGCATAACAACTCAATTATAGTAAAAAGCCATAGCCCCATAAGGGTTGTGGCTTTTATCTTTTTAATTAAGTTATTACATCCTAAATGTAATATAATCCTATTGAGGACTCTTTCATAAAATTAGGTTTTTAAAAATAAATATGTAAATTTGCCTAAAAATATATAAGTATGAATCGAATAATTTTATTTTGCATCACTGCCCTATTTATGAGTTTGTCATTAAATGCTCAAAAATGGGAAAAAGAAGGCCACAAATGGTATAGCGTGCCCTCATATTATATTAATGACGATGAATTGTGTGTATTGAAACTCACTGCATCACACCCTTGCAACACCGGCAAAGAGCCGTTTACCTCTTTCCTAAAGAAATTCAATAAAGACCGCAATTTTCGCAAAAGTCGTTGCATGACGACCGAATATTCCATTATAATACCATCGGCCGAGGCAATATCAACTATCATTGACATTTTTGAAGAAAAAGGTGGATTCCCCATCCGAGGATTTGCAAAGAAAAAAGGCTACGACAAAGAATATGATTTTACATCCTACGACTATGGATTCTGGCACTATATCGATCGCGACTACATCGTTTATTCGTCAGGATTTACCAATGGGCTGAATATCATACTCCTATTTCAACGCCTTGATGGACAATGGTACTGCACCGACACCTACCCTTGTCAAATCATTATGAAGGAGTTAAAGGGAAAATAACAGTCCCCCTACATTCATTACCCAAAAGAGATAGTTTATCAACATCACCCCCAATTTTCAATCACAAAATTTGGGGGTAAAATGTAGTTTTTGTAATTTTACATCCGAGTTTTCAAACTATTAAAACCCTATAGCCGTGTCAAAAAAAATCGTAGAAACACCATTGATGAAACAGTATATCGAGATGAAGCAAAAACATCCCGATGCAATACTCCTTTTTCGCGTGGGCGACTTCTACGAGACCTTTTCGGACGACGCCATAGCCGCCTCTGAAATTCTCGGCATCACACTCACACGTCGTGCCAATGGGTCGGCGCAACACGTGGAGTTGGCAGGGTTTCCTCACCACGCGCTCGACACTTACTTACCCAAGCTCGTGCGTGCCGGTAAGCGTGTTGCCATCTGCGAGCAACTTGAGGACCCTAAATTGACAAAGAAGCTCGTAAAACGCGGCATTACCGAACTTGTCACTCCCGGTGTGTCAATCAACGATAATATCCTTGACCATCGCGAAAACAACTTCTTGGCAGCAGTACATTTTGCTCGCCATGGCGTGGTGGGTGTCGCATTTCTCGACATCAGTACCGGTGAGTTTCTCACTGCCGAAGGGTCGGCCGACTATATCGACAAACTACTCGGCAATTTTGCCCCAAAAGAGGTGCTTGTCGAACGTGGCAATCGTCACCTTATCGAGGACAATTTCTCGGCTCGATATTTTACATTTGAACTCGACGATTGGATTTTCACCGATGAAGCTGCAATGGACCGATTGCTCAAGCAATTTGAGACGGTGAGCCTCAAAGGATTTGGTATCAACAAAATGCCGGCTGCAGTGATTGCCTCGGGAGCTATTCTTCACTATCTCGACATTACCCAGCACAACCAGATATCTCACATCAACAATCTTTCTCGCATCGAAGAGGATCGTTATGTGCGACTTGACAAATTTACAGTGCGCAACCTTGAACTCGTTGATAGTTTTGCCGACGAAGGAAAAAGCCTATTGAGCGTCATCGACCGCACTTTAAGTCCGATGGGTGCGCGCCTATTGCGTCGATGGGTATTATTCCCCCTAAAGGATGTAAAAGCAATCAACGCACGACTTGATGTGGTGGAACACTTCTTCCGTCACCCCGATGAACGCGAAGATATAAAATCATCACTCGAACAGATTGGCGACCTTGAACGCCTCATCTCAAAAGTAGCTGTGGGACGCATCACCCCACGCGAAATGGTACAGTTGCGCAATGCACTCACTGCTATCGAACCGATAAAGGACCTTTGTAGCAACGCCGACCTGGATGCCCTTCGTGCCATTGGCGAGCAACTCAATCCTTGCGCCATTATACGCGATCGCATTGCTCGCGAAATCGTCGATGATGCCCCTTCGGCCCTCAATCGCGGCACGGTGATTAAAGATGGTGTTGATGCCGAACTTGATGAGCTACGCGAAATAGCATTCCAAGGCAAAGACTACCTCATGAAAATTCAGATGCGCGAGAGCGAAGCCACCGGCATCCCCAGCCTCAAGATTGGCTATAACAACGTGTTTGGATACTACATCGAAGTAACCAACACCCACAAAGATAAAGTGCCCGAGGAATGGATTCGTAAACAGACTCTTGTCAATGCCGAGCGATACATCACTCAAGAACTTAAAGAGTATGAAGAGAAAATCCTTGGCGCACAAGAACGCATCCTCATCATCGAGACCCGCTTGTATAATGAACTTGTTGCCGCTTTGGCTCAATATACCCCTGCAATCCAACTCAATGCTTCATTGATTGCTCGCCTTGACTGCCTCACTGCATTCACTCGTGTGGCAATGGAAAATCACTACAACCGTCCGGTCGTTGACGATTCTCTATCACTTGAAATCATTGAAGGGCGACACCCGGTTATCGAAAAAGAATTACCCATAGGCGAGCCATATATTACCAATAGCGTATCGTTGAGCAACAACGGCACTCAAGTGATGATGATTACCGGGCCTAACATGTCGGGTAAATCAGCACTATTGCGTCAAACAGCCCTCAATGTGCTTATGGCTCAAATAGGTTGTTTTGTGGCTGCCGATAGCGCTCGCATTGGTATCGTTGACAAGATTTTCACTCGCGTAGGAGCAAGCGACAATATCTCTCTCGGCGAATCAACCTTTATGGTTGAAATGAACGAAGCGGCATCTATACTCAACAACATGAGCGAGCGTAGCCTCATCCTCTTTGATGAATTGGGTCGAGGCACATCAACCTACGACGGCATTTCTATCGCATGGGCTATCGTGGAGCATATTCACGAATATCGTGGGATACACCCCAAAACTCTCTTTGCTACCCACTACCACGAACTCAACGAAATGGAAAAGACTTTCTCACGCGTGGTCAATTACAACGTGTCGGTCAAAGAGATTGACAATAAGGTGGTATTCTTACGCAAATTGGCCCGTGGCGGTTCGGAACATAGTTTCGGTATCCATGTGGCAAAACTCGCCGGAATGCCCCAATCAATCGTGAAACGCGCCGACGAGGTGCTTCACCAACTCGAATCGGCCAATCGCAAAGATAACATCTCTAAAGACCTTGGCGCCGTGGCAGAACAATGTGGCGGCATGCAGTTATCGTTCTTCCAACTCGATGACCCAGTGTTGAGTCAAGTGCGCGACGAGATTCGCGACCTCGACATCAATAACCTAACTCCTATGGCTGCCCTCAACAAGCTGCACGACATTCGCAAAATCATAACCGGAAAAGACTGAAATTGAGAAAGGAAAATTTTAGACAGAAGGACATATTTTTTTGTTCTTTTGTCCCACTGCATCAAGTTTTTTAGACAGAAGAACAGAAGACACATAAGGGCTGGCGCCTCCATTAATGCATAATGCATAGTCCATAATTCATAATGCAAATTATTATATAAATTTAATGAACTTAAGTGCTATTGTGAATTAAGAACTCCGAAGGGATCAACGAGGCTGACGCGTGGGGATTATGCATTATGAACCCCGAAGGGCTCGCTGAGGCTCGACCGAGGCAATTATAAATTATGAATTAATTTAGACCACCTCCCGGCTTCGCCGTACTGACTATGTCTTCAATGGGCTGCACTCGGCAATAATCAAGTAAACTTGATATATTGCCCTCATTGGCACCATTGTTCCTCCTAAAAATTGCTAAGCAATTTTCAAGAGGAGAGTTACAGCTCTCATTAAATGTTCTTATGTCTAAGAATGAGCAGACCGCAGTATAAGTCTCCAGGGTTAAATATTGTTAATACTATTGAGGCTGATACAAATTTTCTTTTAAAATCAGCTTGTTAGTTTGTGAAAATACTCTAAATTTGCAAATTAATCAATTATTGATTGAATACTGACAATTAAATAACTAACAACATAAAATTACAACTACTATTATTAATCATGAAAAAGCTGTTAAAGGGCACGCTGACTTTAGCGATTGCCACCATCGTGGGTATCCCACAATTGCAAGCTGCTACTAATGACTACACTATTGAGGTCAAAAGCAAAAAATTTAGTAAGCAGACCACAAAGGGATTTTATGGTATTACTTATACCGAGGATAATGCGTCTTATACCGACCAAGCATGGCCATTGGTAGAAGGGTCATTAGACTATAAACAAAGTAATTATAGTTATTCTCTCCCAACATATCAAATTGTTCGCCAATTTGGTGTGTCAATGGGTGTGGTTTATTGGATTAACCCTGCCGAAAACTATATTTATTGGTGGAACACTGTTACCGGTGAATCGGGAAGGACTGCTCCTACAAAATCATACGGTGTAGGTTACCAAGATGGTATCAATAATCCGAATTTCGCGTTCACCTTTAAAGGTTCTGAAACCGGACCCGGGTCAATTTCACAAGACTGGAATGGTAACCTTGTCCACATGTGGAACGAAGGGTTAGGTTGGGGAAAAACATCCGGCACTCACTTCGTTCAAGGGTATGCTGTTTATAAATCAGCCACCGAATATGGTAAATTGATGGACTTTATTCCTAAATTATCAAGATTAAATGACACAGGACGTGAGAATTATCCATTTTATAAACGCATTGTAGAAGGTGCATCTCCCGGCACATTGAAAGGTGGAGCCGGATTTACCGCTCCTTTTGACCAAATGGAAACATATTACACTAAATATAACCCTAGCTCAAAAGTCCCAAATCCTAATTATCCTGCCGATGAGGTTACATGGAATAATAACTATGACTACCATAAAGCGAATACCAGTATCACAAAGCAACCTACCGACTTCCTTGGGGTTTCAGGCGACCTATGGGGGAAAGGTGTTCTTCAAGGAGCTACAGTAAATGATATTGGTCGAAGTGCATATACTTCAGGTTGGTCAACAGGACAGGTTTTCCATGTGCGCAATAACATTGCATTCGGTAATATGTTTGCCGATGGCCAATATACTAACTGGTATCTTAATTACTACTTGACAGTAGGAAATAGAAATTATCCGGGATATCAAATATGGCCTAATTATGGATGTTGGGAAGGAGAAGGTACCTCTAATCAGTATATCCCTCGCCAATATGCATATGATAACGCGGCTACAGAATATTATTTCATGGAATCTGATGTGCTTGAATACTTTTGGAGTGTTCCATATTCAGGATTGGCAGAATACGACATTACTGATCGTGGCACATATAAATGGCATGGATATGTTGATGATTTGAACTATGGTAAATATGCAACATATCTCACAAACGATAAAGAACGTCAACCTTCAGATATGTTCTCATCTCCCGAAGTAGATTCAATCAAGGGTACACGTATAATGATTAATAATTATTGGTTGCAATGGATGCCTTTTGATATTAGTTCTACTGATGCTAATGCGAACAAACGGAATGGGTCAATAATGATTCAATACACAAAATATACCGACTCCAATGGAAATAATCCTATGTCAACAACTTCGGCACCTGTATTCACAGGAGACCCCACTCGTAATTACACTCCGGTAGGATATACTTATGGATATGCCAATGCAAATAAAGTTCCCACAGCAAATTTCCCGGTGCAATTTGCTAACACTACCGTTAATAGTTGGAACGAGTTGGAACGTGTAAATGACAATGTATTCGCTCTTTATACTCACGTTCCTGGTCGAGGATTCTCTAAAACATTTATCACTGCGGTGAAGCCCAATAATGCTGTTTCAAACTTGAAAGTAGCACAAAGTTGGAACGCCAATGGGGATCCTGTACACACATTGACATGGACTCCTCAAGCGGGCGACCGTGCAACAATGCACACCTACGAAGTGTGGTATCGTAAGAAAAAAGGTAGCACATACGAAGATAAAAAAACTATTGATGGAGCAAGTAGAGATGTGTGGAACTTTGCCGGTAAAGCACATGTGAAATATAATGGCGCAACCGACTCTACCACAACAAGTAGCGGTAATAGAAGTAAGGTTATGCCAAACAAAGCTTTCTATAATTCTTATACTGCCGAAAGTTGTAAATTTGAATTTGTTGCTCCACGTGGTGATAATGGCGATGGCACAAAATATGAAAGAACATATGAATATATGGTAATTCCCGTATATGATGCATCAAGCCATCGTGGTACTGAAGCGACTACTTCTATAGTTACAGCACCTGCGCCAAGTAAGATATACGGTAATCTATATCAAGTTACTGAAAAGAACGCAAATGGCGAAACCCTATATGGGTTTAGCATTCGTCTTGACCCTTATTTCCTCCCCGGAGCATTAGGAAGTACTGAAGCAAAACGCCTCATCATCACCAGTGCAGGAGGATATGAAGGTTCTGATAAATTAAAAGATGCAATGTCGGTAACATTAGCCGATGGCACACCTCTCACTCCATTGGATGGTATAACATTCCAAACAAAAACTGATGGAACCACTCAGACACATGGAGCGTATGCATTATCTATTGATATTACAGGGAAAGTAGGCGCCGACGGCAAATTGCCATCTATTATATGGCACAATGTAAACCCCGATTTGGAATTCCAATTGGCTGCTCACATTGAATCAACATCTACCTATCAATATTCAGGCACAGGAAATCTTTCAACAACATTATACGTTCCCGAACCTAAACTGACTATACCTGATGCCGGATTCTATAAACTTGCAGGCGACTATGGCACATTGACTGAAAATGAAGATATGCCAATTGGTTCATTCCGTCGCATCGACCCGGCTACCAATACTCTTGATATGAATCCAACGAACCCGGTAACCCTTAATAATGCAAATTATTATGGCACAAATGGTGGCGCATTATCTCCAATCCTTGTTACAGATGAAGTTCTTGGAACGCTCAATGCCAATGGCGAATATGAAAATAATGGCTGGAGAGTTGGCTATATTATCCGAGTATTTGATAAAGATGCAGAAGGAAAGGATGTAAAAATAAACATACCAGGAGATTGCAATTTCCAAGTAGATGCAGGAGGATGGTCAACTGTTTATTCAAATGTTCATAATGTAATGTGCGATATTGTTGGTTTGAAAGTTGATTACACTACTGAAAAAGGGGAAGATGGTCGTGATCGCAAACGCTATAACCCTACCGCCAAAACATATAAAGTAGAAGTGGAACTTGAATATTATCGCGATAAAGATAAAGATGGGAACTTCCAGAATGACCTTTTCGTAAATCGTAAATATTATACTGAATTAAAGGTAGGGACAACCACACTTCCTGAATTGGGTGTAAAAAATGCAACAAGTAGTGCTGTATTAGGAGCGTTGTATCAGCGTGGTGGTTCGCACTTCTATTATGATAATGCTACAAGCAATGGCTATTATCCCTATTACTATGATGCCGCAATGTTATTTAATTGGGATGAATACAATTCGCTAAATCGTTATATGGGTTATTACGGAAAATCTAAGGCAGTTTGCTATGGTCACTATGAAAATGTTGAGCACAACCCCGATACATGGGTTCAATATCATGCGGGCTCTATTTTGACCGATGCAGAAGTAGAGAGTCTTAATAGTTCAAATGAAACGTTGACAAATGGAGCCATTGAATATAATGGAACGAACAACTGGTCGGCTCAAGCGATTGAATATAGTCAAGTGCCAATGCTTGTCCACTATGTGCATGGTGCAAACACCCCTCTCGCTTCAGATGAAACTGCTGTATCGGAAATTAAATTTGATGTTACATTAACTGCGGAATACCCGGTGGTTTCATATGCAAATAGTTTAGGTATAGTACGTTTAGCGGAAAACCCGGACGAATATTCGATTTCAAATGGAGAAATGAATGTGATGACTGTTCCTACTCCACTCACTAATATGTATGTAAACAACACTACAGTTACTACCGGAGTAGAAGGTATTATCACCAATGCTTGTGGTGGATGGCAACTTTATCCTAACCCTGTGGGCAGTGCATTTACATTGCATGCACCTATGATTATTGGTGATGTGCAAATCTTCTCAATGGATGGT
>JAFQSX010000003.1 GCA_017409345.1 Muribaculaceae bacterium
CCCCCTCCGAATTGCATTCGCAATTCTCGTCCCCCTATTTTTCTACGAAAAACAAAGGGACAGCCAAATTACTAATAGCATAAGAAGCTCTCCCTCTGAAATTTACAAAGAAAATTTTAGGGGGAGTACCCCGAAGGGGGGAGGGGGTAAAATCTAAAAAACATTCTTCTTGTGCCTACATGTATATAATTACCAAAATAAAAGCGAATAATCATTAGATTATTCGCTTTTATTTTTTACTTAAAGTAATTAAGAGAAGATACTTATTTTACTTTTGCGTTAAGTTCAGCACCTGCTTTAAATTTAACTGCTTTACGAGCAGGAATTTCGATTTTTTCTTTTGTGCGTGGGTTGATACCAGTGCGAGCACCCTTTTCAGCAACAGAGAAAGTACCGAAACCGAGAAGAGCAACTTTGTCGTTAGCAGCGAGAGCACCACCGATTGCTTCGATAGCAGCATCTAATGCGTTTTTAGCATCTACTTTAGTAATGTTTGCTTTTTCAGCAATAGCATTGATAAGTTCTGTTTTGTTCATAATAAATTATTGTTAATTAGATTTGTATGGTAATATACTTGCAAAAGTAATGTAAAAATCTGAAAAACAAAAAAAAAATAGCAAAAAAACACATATAAAAAGTCCAATTCCTTATAGTTACAACAAAAAACCAACTTTTTTCGTTAAATTTGTAGTCATTAATATATATTTCTCTATCATTTTTAGACTTAAGACAATGTTTAACAACTCAATAATAAATCAAATGCCCCCGGTTACAAAAAACCTAATCATTGTAAATGTGATTATATGGGCAGCTATGGCATTATTTCCTCATGAGATTGGGGTGATGATGGACCGACATTGTGGGTTACATTATTTTCTATCACACGACTTTCTTTTCACTCAATTTATTTCTTATCAATTTGTCCACTCAGGATTTTCCCATTTGTTTTTCAATATGTTTGCTCTGTTTATGTTTGGCATGACAATTGAGAGCATCATGGGGCCAAAACGTTTTATCACATATTACTTAATATGCGGTATAGGGGCCGGATTGATTCAAATGGGAGTAAACGCAATTGAATATCATCAGATAGCACAACATCTGACTAATGCAGAATTGCAAACTGTATTAAATGAAGGCACTCACATTTTTAACCGGGGCTTAAACTACACCGACCCCATGATGGGCAGCCTCAACTATTTAATCAACATTCCCACAGTAGGCGCTTCGGGCTCCATATATGGCATCTTATTGGCCTTTGGGGTATTCTTTCCCAACCGTCCTATCTACATCATGTTCATCCCCTACCCCATAAAAGCCAAATGGGTTGTTGTGGGATATGCAGCCATTGAATTGTTCCTCGGAGTGGGACACGCCAATACAAACATCGCTCACTTTGCTCACTTAGGTGGCATGATATTTGGGTTATTATTAATACTCTATTGGAAAAAGACCGGAGTTATACGCAAAAATGACACATATTTTTAACAACATATCTTATCGTTGGAAAAACGCATCATGGTTACTGAAGATTGTTTATATCAACATTGCAATCTTCTTGATTCTTCGCATAGCAGCCGTTATTGCATTTTTCGCAGGCGCCGAAATCATCCCTTGGATAAAATATATTGAATATCCATCTGAGATTGCAGTTCTTGCTCATCAGCCATGGTCAATCATCACATATATGTTTGCTCAATACGATGTGCTTCATATATTGTTTAACATGCTATGGCTATATGGATTTGGACGACTATTTCTTGAATTTAATTCACAGAAGCAACTCTTAGCGCTATATATCTATGGTGGCATATTAGGTGCTATCGTTTTTATGCTAGGTTACAATTTTCTTCCTGCGTTTAACAATATTACAGGTTGGCTCATTGGTTCATCAGCATCAGCAATCGCCATTGTTATTGCTACTGCAATCCTCAACCCCAACTATAAAGTAGGGCTATTATTCATCGGCCAAATCTCGTTAAAATGGATTGCCATCATTACTCTTATCATCTTCTTCCTCGGACTATCAGGAGAAAATTCAGGAGGACACATGGCTCATTTCGGTGGAGCATTGGCAGGGGCACTCTATGGATTAATGATGCAACATGGCATTGACATCACTCGACCTTTTAATCGCATGCTTGATAGTATTGCCAACTCATTCTATGCGCTTAAGGACTTTAAATGGCCCAAAAGCAACAAAGCCAAGGCCCCAAAAGCAAACAAATGGAATGACAACAAAAACAACAATAATCAATCTCGCTCAACCAACAAGGCTACTGCTTCACCCGAAGACCAAGCCGAACTTGATATCATTCTTGACAAAATTAAGAAGTCGGGCTACTCGGCACTCACTGCCGATGAGAAGAAACGATTATTTGATGTCAGCAAACGAATAAAATAACCATCTCTCCCGTCTCATGTCTATATTTCGCAAAATATCATCTTACTTCACACTTGCTATCAGTATCGTAATAGCAATTGCGACTTTTTTTGCGGCGTATGCAGGACACATCAACCCCAATAGTATGTCAATTGCGCCTCTCATGTGCATGACATTCCCTTATTGGATTATTATCACATTGATAATGCTCCCGATATGTTTCTTTGTAGATAAACGCTTTTCACTCATTCCTCTCATTTCTTTAATAGGATGCATAGGACCAATACTCAACATTTGTCCTTTAAATATTTGGCCGAGCAATTATGACAAAAATGACGCTGAATCATTCTCTTTATTAAGTTACAACGCATACAATTTCATATCTTACAACAACAACTATCCCGACGATGACACTAATGCGACTCTGACTTTCATCGCCAAGACCGATGCCGACATCGTTTGTTTGCAAGAGTGTGAATATCTATCTCCGCTACCACGATGGCATGTCTATCGCAAACAAGTTAATGAGATAAAAGAACAATATCCTCACATCATCATCGGACAAGAAAACGGGCAATCAATCTTCTCAAAACATCCCGTAACAAAAGTTACATCCGATGGATTTTTCTCTCATTTTGTCGTTGATATGCCCAATCACAAACTTGATATAATCGATGTTCACCTTCGTTCAATTCGCCTATCTGACGAAGATAAGAAGAACTACAATGAAGCACTTAGCGAACTTATCGCAGACAATGAAGAAGATAGTTTTTCATCATGGAAAAACATTGCATCAAAAGTCACCAAAGCAGCCAAACAACGAGCACGTCAAGCCATTGCTATAAAAAAATATATTGACAACATTGAGAATGACAACATCATTGTGTGTGGCGATTTCAATGATGTGCCGGGATGCTTTGCAATAAACACAATTGCCGACGATGACTTTGATGATGTTTATCGAGAATGTGGATTTGGGCCGATGACCACTTACCACGGGAGCAACCTCAACTTCCGCATCGACCACATATTATATAAAGGAGATTTCGACGCAACCTCATTCAAGAGAGACAAATTCAACAGTAGCGACCACTACCCTCTATATGCCACATTCAAGTGGGATAACGACTAATTAACGACAATTATAAATTAATCAATTAATACATATTTAATTATGAAGAAAAAATTATTAACCCTTGCAGCCGGTGCTTTTTTAACTGCTGCGTTAACTCAATCCTGCTCTATGCAAGAAACAAGTGACAATCCATTCTTGGCGGAATATACCACCGAGTTTGAAATCCCTCCATTTGATCAAATCAAAACCGAGCACTACCTCCCAGCCCTAAAAGCCGGTATTGAAGAACAAAACAAAGAGATTGAAGCAATCGTAAACAATTCAGAAGAACCTACTTTTGAAAACACTATTCTTGCTCTTGACAATTCGGGACAAACTATCAACAAAGTTGCATACGTATTCTTTGCTCTTACCGAATCAATGTCATCGCCCGAATTGCAAAAAGTTGACGAAGAATTTACTCCTCTCTTGACAAAGCATAGCGACGAAATTTCAATGAACGATAAACTTTTTGAACGCATTAAAAAAGTTTATGACGACCGCGCTAACCACAATTACACCACTGCACAACTTCGTCTCATCGAAGACAATTACAAATCATTCACTCGCAATGGTGCCCTTCTTGACGCTGAAAAGAAAGAGGAATTGAAAAAACTCAACACCGAACTTGCTAATCTTTACCTCCAATTTAATAAAAACCTTTTGAATGCAACAAACGCATTTGAACTCGTTGTCGCTCCTCAAGATTCAATCAAACTAGGAGGACTTCCCGCTTCTAGCATCGCTGTTGCTGCCGAAGAAGCAAAAAATCGAGGAAAAGAAGGTTGGGTATTCACTCTTCATGCTCCAAGCCGTTTGCCATTATTGCAATATGCTCAAAATCGCGAATTGCGTCAAAAAATGTATGAAGGCTATATCAACCTTGCTACCGAAGGTGAAAACGATAACCGTCCTGTAATCAACAAAATCATGCAAGCACGCACCAAAAAGGCTGCACTTCTCGGCTTTGACAACTTTGCTGCTTATATGACCGACAAGGTTATGGCTAAAACTCCTCAAGCAGCCAAAGATCTTTTGATGAAGATTTGGGAACCTGCTATCAAGAAAGTTGATGAAGAAGTTGCCGAAATGCAAGATGTAGTAAAAGAAGAAGGTTTCGACTTTGAAATCGCTCCTTGGGACTACTATTATTATGCTGAAAAAGTGCGTCAAAAGAAATATGCTCTTGATGAAGACGAAGTGCGTCAATATTTTGCTGTTGACAACGTGGTAAAAGGCATCTTCTCAATGGCTAATCGTCTTTATGGCATCTCTTTCCGTGAATTGCCTAACGCTCCAAAATATCACCCCGAAGTAACCGTTTATGAAGTGCTCGATAGTGCAGGCAAACATGTATCGGTATTTATGACCGACTACTTCCCTCGCGAATCAAAACGCCAAGGTGCATGGATGAGCGAATTCAAAGGCTCTTATATTGACGAAAACGGCAATTCTATTCGCCCAATCATCTATAACGTAGGAAACTTTACCAAACCCACTGCCGACACTCCTTCACTCCTCACACTTGATGAAGTAGAAACAACATTCCACGAATTTGGTCACGGGCTCCATGGTATGTTGACTCGTGCACAATATCGCTCTCAAGCCGGTACAAATGTTGACCGCGACTTCGTTGAACTTCCTTCTCAAATTCACGAACATTGGGCACTTGAACCCGAATTGCTTAAGACATACGCTCTCCACTACAAGACTGGTGAGCCAATGCCCGACGAACTTATCAAAAAACTTCAAGACGCATCAACTCACAATCAAGGGTTTGCTACAACCGAACTTGCCGGTGCTGCACTACTTGACCTTTATTGGAACTCTACCAACTTTGACAAAGATGTTGATGTAGCCGAATTTGAAGCCAAAGTTGCTAAAGAACTCAATATGCCCGAAGAAGTTCAATTCCGTTATCGCAGCACATACTTCAAGCACATCTTCGGTAGCGACGGTTATGCTGCCGGTTACTACACTTATCTTTGGGCTGAAGTGCTTGATGCCGATGGTTTTGAATTATTCAAAGAAAAAGGTGTATTTGATAAAGCAACTGCCGATGCATTCCGTACAAACGTACTTGAAATGGGTGGCAGCGAAGACCCAATGAAACTTTATATCAATTTCCGCGGTCAAGAACCTAACCCCGATGCACTACTCCGCAATCGCGGCCTCTTGAAATAAGATATTTCAACACCCTATAACGCAACAGCCATTGAGTCCCCACTCAGTGGCTGTTTTTTTTAACAGGATGAACTGTGACCAAAAATCCCCATGCGTCAGCCAAGCTCTCCTCTTGAAAATTACTTGTAATTTTTAGGAGGAACAATGGTGCCAATGAGCGCAGCAACTCTCCTCTTGAAAATTACAAAGTAATTTTTAGGAGGGACAATGGTGCCAATGAGGGCAATATATCAAGTTTACTTGATTATTGCCGAATGCAGCCCATTGAAGACATAGTCAATACGGCAAAGCCGGGAGGTGGTCTAATTTAATGCATAATTCATAATGCACAATGCATAATTTCCACGCGCCAGCCTTTATGTTCTTCTGTCCTTCTGTCAAAACTCTCAATTCCGCACTCCACACTCCGCATTAAACAATGTTTTGTC
>JAFQSX010000027.1 GCA_017409345.1 Muribaculaceae bacterium
AACCAAGCAACAATTAGCCCCGATGGTTCATTTGTGGTGTTCTCTCAAAATGCTAAGGGAGGATTACATAAGATGGACCTTGCCTCTAAAGAAATCAACATGATTTCGGCTAATGGTAACAGTTTCGATCTCAAGATCGCTGCTGATGGTACAGTGGTGTTCCGCGAAAGTCGCACTGCTGAAAACAAACTCCGTTACACTTCATTGAAAGCTGTTGACGCTCGTGGCGTAGAAACTACTCTCGTGGCTCCTACTCGCGACCTTAACGGTTTTGCTGTGAATGGTACAAACGTGATGACTGTTGACAACAACAAGGTTGAGGCTAAAAGCCTTAATGGTGGTGTGGCTGTGCAAATGCCTGTGGCTTCTATTCGCTATGGTCAACTTTGCATCGACGGTAAAGTGATTTCTCCTAACGGACAAGATGGTGCTAGTTACTTGTGGCCTTCTATCTCTCCTAACGGAACTAAAGTATGTTACTACCTCGCAACTAAAGGTTGCTATGTAGCAAACATCGACGGTTCTGACCCCGTATTCGTGGGTGCTATCCGTGCCGCTAAATGGCTCAATGACCTCACAGTTGTGGGTATGCACGACATTGACGACGGTTCGGTTGTGACTTCTTCAAAACTTGTTGTCGCTTCAATCGACGGCAAAACAGCTCAAGACATCACAGTAAAAGAATCATTGGCAATGTTCCCTTCAACAAATGGTAAGAGAATCGCTTATTCTACACCAATGGGTGATTTGTTTATTATTAACCTCAAATAAGAAGCGCTATGAAGAAATTATTATTATCAGCTGCAGCTGCGCTTCTCGCTTTAGGAGCGTCGGCTCAAACAGCCAAAGAAGATGTGCGTATCTACATCAACCCCGGTCACGGAGCATTTGATGCAAATTCACGTCCTTGTGGAACAGTGAAACATGGAGCAAATAATGCATATAATGATGTAAACAATGATACATCTAACTTCTTCGAGTCAAACACCAACCTTCAAAAAGGTCTTGCAATGCTCGAAAAATTAGTTGAATATGGTGTTCCATTTGATCGCACTAAAAACCAAGAAAACGAAAATCCACATCGTATTGGTGCGGCACTCGATTTGAGCCAAAATATCGTGATGAGTCGTGTGAAAAGTGGTGTAGCCCCTGCTTATGTTGATTATACCACACATGAAACTCCTGCCGAAACCGATTATTATGACCGCTCATTAAGTGAAGTTGCTGCCGAAGTGGAATTCAATAACTTCGACGTATTTGTGTCAATTCACTCAAATGCATTGACCGATGGAACCAACACCAACTTCCCATTGATTCTTTATCGTGGTACAGATGATCAAGAAGGTAATGCAGGAAGTATTGCAATGGGTAAAGCATTGTGGCCTCACCTCTTTGGTCTTGGACACCAACAATGGACAGCATACGACTTGACTAAAACAAACATTCGTGGCGACCATACATTCTATGGCAGCACAAGCACTGTGAAATATGAAATAACTGATTCAAGTTATATCTATGACACTACCGACCAATTCTCTCAATTCATTGAAGCAACCGACACAACTCCTGCTTATGTGGCATATACCGGTTATCTCGGTGTAATCAAGCATGGTGTTCCCGGTTTCTTGGCCGAAGGTTATTTCCACACTTATCAACCTGCACGTCACCGCTATATGAACTGGGACGTTTGTCATCTTGAAGGTGAAGCCTATGCTAAAGGTCTTAACGACTACTTTGGCTGGGGAGGCACAGAAACAACCGGTACTATCTATGGTGTAGTTCGCGATAAATACAACAAATTCTCTCACGAATTCTACACTCCAAATGTGTCATCAAACGACAAGTTCCAACCATTGAACGAAGCAGTTGTAACTCTTTCTAAAGGTGGTGAAGTTGTTGCTACATACACAACCGATGATGAGTATAATGGTGTATTCGTATTCAACGATGTAGAACCCGGAACTTATTCTTTGAATTATTCTCACCCTGCTTATGAAGCAGCCGAAGAAGAATATACAGCAGAGTTTGAAGTGACTGCAGGTGGCATGTACTATCCCGAAGCATTCCTTGTTGACACTGCATGGGTAGCTCCTACTATCGTTTATGAAAACTATCCCGACTCTACTGCTGGTAAAGAAGGATTCAACGTATTCCCCAATTATGAAGTAAAAGCAAAAGAATATGCTCCTTTGGCTACATTATTGGAAGGAAAAACAGTTCGTCGTCAAATCATTCGCGATGACAAACTTTATGTTCTCGCTCTCGACGATGCAAAAGAACCATATATCTACCTTGCTGACCTCGCCAACGACACTGTGATGACTCTCGACACCAAACCAGTTGTGATGGGTGCTAACGGTCGTCTCAAAATCTCTGACATCGCCCTCACTGCCGACCATGTATTGGTAGCCGGTGGTTATTCTAAAACTCAATATAGTGAAGACTATGTTGACGAAGGCGAAGAAAGAGGTTCGGTAAATTACTATAAATGGTCACAAGACTCTATTACCGGTCTTCCCGACACTTGCGAACTTTGGTTCACAACCGACTATGCATGTAACTATTTCCGTGGATTGCTCGGTAAAACATTCGCTTACTCAGGTACACTCGAAGAAGGTACAATCACCACAACTTGTCCTCATGGTAAAAATACTGTAGATGTAGGTATGCGTTTCGCTCAATTTGCTATCGTTGAAGGTCAAAACACTGGTGTTATCCGCTACGATGCATGGGTTGCAGCTCCTAATGAAACAAACTTCTATCCCGATGCAATGAGTAGTGATCAAGACTACTTCGAAATGATGATTTCTCCTCTTGGTGAAAACAATTTCGTTCTCGATGGTGACCTCATCGCTCCATTTGAATGGACTTCTGAAGGTGAAGGTTCAGAACCTCAAGTACTCGGCCGCAACGAAAATGTTAGCAACGTGAAAGCTACCGGTGCCAACTACTTCCGTTATGCAGGTAAATACTTCATGGTTACTCCTAAAGTAAATGAAGAAGGCAAAGTTGCCGGTATTGAACTATTTGACATCTCTGAAGGCTTCAGTGCTGCTAAGGCTGTTGAACTCATTGGTGGCGACATCGAACCGGTTGACTACAAATATGCTTCGGCTCACGGTGAATTGGCTTTAACTCTCACTGCCGAAGATATCACTACTGACGCCGACCTCGAATTATTCCTCGTTGTTGACGGTAAGACTTACAAATTTACTGAAACTGAAACTTACACTTCTTATGAACCTCAAGAAGGTGGTACAGCCAACCCATTCGCTTACGCACTTAAGAGCGAACTCAACGACAAAACTATCACTATCAACTACTCTTTGAATGCTGATGCTGAAGATGTGAAGATTCTTGTTAAGAATGCTGAAGGTGAAGTAGCTCTTACTCTTGAACAAGGTGCTCAAACTAAGGGTGCTCAAACTGCTGAAATCAATATTGAAGAAAGTTTCACCGAAGATGGTACTTACACTTGGGAAGTAGTTGTTGACGGTGCCGACAAAACTGCTGTTGAAACATTTGCTAATTACATGTTCTATCACCCACGTGGTGTTGATGTTGACAACAACATGGAATCTCCTTCTTTTGGTAATATCTACTGTACTGAAGGTATGACTTCGGCAAGCTCTGACTACCATAGTAACACTACTACAAGTGGTGGTCTTGGTCTATATGCTTTCACTGCCGATATGCAACCAATTCTCAACCCTGCAACAGGTAAATATGGTTTCAATGGAGGTTGGACTCTCAGCTATAAGATTGGCTCTTCTAATGCTGCCGACTTGGCACGCGTTCGCGTTGCTGAAGATGGTCGCATCTTCGTTACTCGTATGAGTGGTCAAGGTAACTACATCATGTATGCTCCTTCATTTGAAGATCTCGTGGCTAACAACAAGTTCACTTCATTGTTCGAAGGCCTCACTCTCGATGCTGCTACATATAACTATAGCGATGCTAATGGCAACTTCATGGGTGCCGCTAACCTCGGCTTCGACGTGAAAGGCTCAGGCGAAGATCTTAAGATGGTAGCTCTTTCAAGTAATGCTAACCACTGGAGTTATGTATATTCAGGTGCAAGCACCGACGAATATGCTCTTGGCACAGCGGCTACTCTTCCTGTTCCAACAAACATTGCTGCTTTGACAGGTAAATACACTATCGCTCCTGCTGCTACAAACGTTACTTATGATGATAATAAAGGTGGTATCTGGTATTGTCAATATCGTGGTACTCCTTCTGATGCTCAACCAGGTCTTGTTTACATCGACAGCACAGGTGTTGAAAAATACAAAGACCTAGTGAGCCGTGGTGGTGGTGGTGTTCGCGTATCTCCCGACGGAACTCAAATCGCAGTTGCGTCTTCAAGCGCTAATCCTAAACATTTCACTATTTACAACTTAGTATGGAGTGAAGACGGCGTTCCTGTTCTTCGTCGCGAATATGTGATTACTCACAACATCGGTACTAACGTTTACGACATCGCTTGGGACCTTGCTGGTAACATCTACATTTGCGGTAACTCAGGTGAATACTTGAAAGGCTTCTCTCTTCCACGCACTGAAGCGTTCACGACTAAGGCTGCTGCTCAATACTCATTCAGCCTTGAAAATGTAGGCATCAACGGCGTAAGCATCGACAACGACAGCAACGCTCCTGTTGAATACTACAACCTCCAAGGTGTGAAAGTTGCTAATCCTTCAAATGGTGTATTCATCAAAGTACAAGGTAAGAAAGCATCTAAAGTATTCGTGAAATAATGCATAATGCATAGTTCATAATGCATAATTGAAAATACTCTTAATTTTATAGTGAGCGGGCAATCCAATCGGGTTGCTCGCTTTTTTTGCATATTATGGCAACTATCATGACGATATCTATTTTTCATTTCTCAACATTTATCGTACCTTTGCTATATGAAACACCTCCTATCAATCATATTATCCATTCTCTTGCTCACCGCCTGTAGCGAGAGCAAGCATGTGCAATTTCAACAATTGCAACATATTGACTCAATTGCCGAACTGAATGCCGACAGCGCAATCGTTATGCTCAATGCTATCAACCGTGATTCCCTTTGGGGTAATGACAACAAATTTTATTTCGACCTACTAAAAATCAGAGCCAACGATAAGGCGTATATCGCTCACACTTCCGATTCGGCAATATTATCAGTTATAAACTATTTTGAAAATCACGATTTCAATAATCTACTCCCGGTAGCTTACTATTATGGAGGTCGCGTATATTCCGACCTTGGCGATGCTCCACAAGCCCTCGAATATTTCCAAAAGGCTTTAGATTGCGAAAATATCAACTCAAACACAATGGCTGTAGTATATAGTCAAATGGCAGAAATTTACAGCAATCAAAAAGTTTTTGATTTAGCAATCCCTGCATATAAAAAAGCGATTGAATTAAATACTAAAAACAATAATGAAACAAATAGTTATTATAATATACGTAATTTAAGTAATATCTATTTTCAACAAGATAATTTAGACAGTGCTTTAATTCTTTATCAACAAGCTTTTGTTTATGCGAACAAATTAGAAAACTTATTTTTAAAATCTTCTATAAAATTACAATTAGCTAATGTCCATCTATTTAATAACAACTATTCCGAAACACATCATATTTTAAACTCAATTAAGGGTTATTTATCAAAGGAAGATTCTATTCTTGTTTCACATACTTTTGCCCACTTATATTATCGTCAAAACAATATTGATTCAACAATTTATTATTGTGGCAAATTAACTAAATCCCAACCTCTCAATGCTCAATTAAATGGGTATAATATCTTAGCAAATTTACATATGCATAACAATAGAATAAATGATGCATATGATGCCATGATTATGGCTACAAAATTATCTGACTCTATTCGCAAAATTCAAACGCCTCAAGAAATACGTCAACTTTCAGCAATATATAACTATCAAATTCGTGAACGAGAAAACAACAAACTAAAACAAGAAGCTCATGAGAATGAAATTAGAATAATATCATTGGTTGGCTCAATTGTGATAATTATCATTATTGCTTTATTTTCAATTCACATTATCCGTAAAAGAAAGCGAATTATTAGTCTTAAATTACAAAATGTAGAATTATTACTTAAACAAAGCAATGAATTCAGCGAAAATGCCATTGCTCAAAATAACACAAAAATTGCTGAATTGGAATCTCAAATTAATTCAATAAATAACGAAAACCAATCGCTTATCCAAGAATTGGAAAATCAAAAGAGGCTATTGGAACTTAATAACGAACAGGCTCGTTTAATCAAAGTTCAAAGCGAAAACGCAATTAATACATTTAACAACGATCCATTTATTAAAGAGATACACAATAGGCTACAAAACTATCATATCAATAAAAACATCCTCTCTGAAAAAGAATGGACTATTCTTTGCGAAAAAATTCGTGTTTTATTTCCATCATTTGTTGACACACTCCAAAATCTACCATTTAAAATCAGCAATTATGAATTCCGTGTTTCTATTCTCATTAAAACAAAATTTGCTCCTAGAGAAATTACTCGATTGACAAATCATTCTGAATCTTCTGTGTCACTTACTCGTGCTCGACTATACAAAAAGTTAACAAACGACACTGGCAAAGCTTCTGATTGGGACAATTTTATTAATGACATCTAAAATCACAACACACTAATTATCAATCATTTACCCCCATCGCTTCTACAAGCAAAAAAATGTAAAGTTTTTGTAAAGTCATTTTCGACTATTTTTCTTTGTTTTCTTCATTAATTTGTACAAGTCAAATTTTTAATTTTTCAAATTATGAAGAAAATATTTTTACTATTATTTTTAACGTGTGGAATTCTTCTTTCTTCTGCCGAGGAGAAAAAAGAAATTCCAATTGACAAAGAGCTAACACATCCAAAAGCACCTCGCACTCCCGATTATGGCAGTGACATCACAGCTTTTTATCAAGATGGAGTAATCTATCTCCAATTCGCTTACGATATGGGCGAAGTGGAAATCACAGTGACTAACGAAACTACCGGTGAAATGTGGCAACAAACCGAAGATACAGCGTTCGGCTCTGTGTCAATCACTACATCAACCTCTGCAGGCGACTATTATATAACAATAGTTACCGACGATGCGTCTTGCTACTCCGGGAACTTCTCCCTCTAATTGGTAATTACACAACCCAATTATCCTATGTTATCATAAGCACGTGGTACTCGGCTCGTTGTGAGCCGGGTGCCTTTTACCAATCATATTAACCAATTTAACCATGAAACTAACTAAACTAATATTATCAACAATCATTCTATTGAGCAGTACTTATCTATCCGCACAAGAATCAAATGATGTTTCCTCTTATGCACCTAGAGATTGGACTATTGTTCCTCCTGCTCCAGAGGTCGCATCTATGATGAAATTTGTTACAATTCCTGTTTCTCCTTTTACCGGGCAACCTAATATTGATTTGCCTATTTATACTCTTCGTGAAGGATCTATTGAGATACCTATATCAATAAGATATCATGGTGGTGGAATAAAAGTCAATGAAAATGCCGGGATATTAGGCCTTGGGTGGAGCTTAAATGCCGGTGGTTGTATTTCCCGCACCGTATATGGTTTCCCTGATGAGACAACTGGGTCCCAAACAAGTGCAATAGGGCTATTCAACCTTGACAATAATTCAAGAAACGTGAGAAATGTGATGATAAATCGCGTAGATGGGTTGAATCCAATAGAACCCAATAATTGTTTCTCTTTAGGACAGTGTGAAAATATTGATTTAGGGATAAGGGATGTCTCAAATGATATATTTCAGATTAATTGTTTAGGTCATACAGGTACATTTATATACCAACCCGATGGTTCCCGAAAAATGATTCTTAGCACCGGTTCCCCCATAAAATTCACTGGTTCCTGTACTAATGCTTCTAGCTCAAACATTGGACCATTTGAATTCTCTGATATATCTGGCAACAAATATGAATTCAATTCTAATCATGTTGATGAAACTAAATTATTTTATCGCCGACCTACAAATGTAACAGAATTTGATGATTCGGTATATTATAAATCTGCTTGGCATATTTCAAAAATAACCAATTTGTCGGGAGATACTGTAACTTTTAATTATATCCCAGATAAATATCGATATCACATCTTAGGCACAAATTATTATCAATCGATATCTTCTAATGATAGTATTACGAGAGGAGGGGAATCTGTATCTAGTTCTTCAGTTCATTATAATGCAAAAACAATATCTGAAATAATAACTACTTCAACTATTGCTGTATTCACTTATCATGACGACAAAGAAACTCTTAAAAGCATTAGCATTCATCGCAACAATGCTAATCGTGATTTAATCAAAAAATTTGTGTTCAATCAATCGAATTTTACCATTTGGAATAAAACACGAAAACAACTAAAAGAGGTTATTGAATATGGTTCAAACAACTCTGATGCCATTAAATTATACGAGTTTACATATTCATCTGGTTATTCAGGAAATAATAATGCCAATTTAGCACAAGATGAGTGGGGATATTTTAATGGAATAACTACAAACAAAGATCTTGTATATGGTCCTAAAGGAGCAGATATTGAACATCTATCTTTTGCAAACAGGACTCCTTCAGAATCATATACTAAAGCAGGAATCCTTACATCTATAAAATATCCGACAGGGGGTAGTACAACTTTTGATTGGGAACTGAATAATTATTCTTATATCTCTCAATATCAGATTCCTCAAAGGGTAAAAACTGAAAAATCTGTTCGCGAAATTATTTTACGAGGGAATGCTTACAATACTATAACTGAAGATAATCTATACAATATAGATAAAGTGCAGACGATTACTATAGATGGGAACTCGCCTTTTATTACTATTGATTGCTCAAAATATATTGAACCTTTTGCATCAGGATTTCCTTGGGAAGAATATAATAGAACACATTATAATACCGAAACTCAAATAATGGATTTACCTCGAATTGAAATTCGAGATAGTAGAAACCAAGTTCTTAAATATTGGTATATTGATCACGCTACTAGTACATCTAATAATATTTCATATTTAAGTTATTCTTTCCCATCAAAAGGCCAATATAAAATAGTCCTATGCGACCCAACAAACTTTGAGGGTGTGCCGGCTAATATTATTAATGGATTTTTCGGAACAGGCTCAGAGGTTGATTATGATTATTGTTTTGTTAAAGCAACTCTATCTCAATCATACACTTCTACAACCGAAAAAACAAAGCCTTGGGGTGGACTACGTATCGCGTCAATAACTTCCAACTCAAATGAGAATCCGGCTATTCGTAAGTTTTATGAATATAAAAAAGATTTAGATTCTCAATATTCAAGTGGAACAATCCAAGATTCCACATACTACTACTCAAAAAGTTATCTACAAAAATTAGTTGAGGCTCCACCTCCTTATTCTGGACAGGTTCCTAGAATTGCAGACATTATTGGATACCATTCTAATGGTCTATTCTCAACCCCTTGTGGTGGTTCTCAAATAGAATATCCCTATGTATGGGAATTATATCCTGACAATAACACCTCAATTAGATACTATTATAGTTCTCAACGATCAATTTTTGACGAAGTTGATGCTGTTTATTATGAATGGATTCCAGGAGGTTCTAGAATGAAGACATCTTACGCTCACCTTCGAGGTGACTTAATATCAAAAAAATATTACTTTAACAACGATTTATATAAAGCCGAAAATTACGAAAATAGGTATAATGAATTTTTGACTAACGATATATTCACAGGCAACTTAAATCGAATTTTCTCAATAAAAGATAATTCCCTCTATGGAGACGATGGAACTTGGTTAAGTAGTAATTACGCATTATGTCGTTATAAATTAGTTCAATATAACAAGAATCCTCGTTCTATTGAAACTGTTGAATATGATGACAACGGAGCCTCAATTGTAGATTCG
Source organism: Muribaculaceae bacterium (assembly GCA_017409345.1). Classification (GTDB taxonomy): domain Bacteria; phylum Bacteroidota; class Bacteroidia; order Bacteroidales; family Muribaculaceae; genus RGIG4079. The sequence goes on from JAFQSX010000027.1 coordinate 9,964, forward strand.
GTTTATTACACTTACTTCAATGAAGATTATTACGAAGAAAACCCCAAATACAATTTGCCAAAAACTAAATCTATTATCAACTCTAAAGGGGAAATCGAAACAACATATTTCACTTACTTAAGTGGTGCAAATGGCGATGCTATAAACTTTCCGGAAACAGAGGTTACTATATGTGGTGGCAAGATTATAAACGCCAAGAAAATGGTATATGATGATAAATATCGTATGATTGCTATCTATTCATCTCCATCAGGATTAGCTGTTGAAAACTCTTTCTCTCTAGGCGGAGGATTTCATGCAACCAATGCATTGAAAAATGCCATTAATATCCCCTCATATTCTTATCGCTACAACGACGATGGAAATATTATAGAAATTTCTTACAATGGCATTGTTTTAGCGTCATATATATGGGGGTATCAAGGTTCACATCCTATTGCTGAAATTAAAAATGTAAGTTATAACGATGTTTGTAATGCGTTACCATCTTCGTTACATCCCGATGTGCTTTCTAACTCCAACAATATTACGGAAGCCAACCTAAATTCTATCCGTAGTTATTTCCCAGGCAAAGACATCATAACAATGAATTATCATTGGTTGATTGGCGTTGCTACAACTATTGATTCTCGTGGTATTCCCACTCGATATAATTACGACTCTTTTGGCCGTCTTGATGGAGTAAAAGATTATAACAATTACTTCATTAAAAAGTATTCATATAATTTCATTAACGATTAATCCATTGAATAACATGAAACAAATTTCATTTATTATAACATTCTTTGCTTTGTCTATAGTTTCGTCAAATGCAAATGAATACTCTTTAACAAAAGAGCTTAATATGCCTCGAAATGGGGATAAGCCCACATATCATGTTATTGATTTTATTAGTTTCAATGACACTTCTAACGTGTGGGATTATTCTGCTACTCAAATTTCTGATGTGGCTATTGTGAATAAATATTCCTTTTATGGTGACACTCTCTTGTCTCGATTCAATGGCGAAAATACAACTTATCGCATAATTGAAGATTCGCTATTATGTGCTAACGTGGCTTCGCAAGGGAAATTACTTAATTTCAATCGCGCCGAATTAATAAAAAAATTCCCAATGGTAGCAAATTCCACTTATGGAGAACATTTTTATAGTGAAGGAACTATTGACCACAATCGTTATCTTCGACAATCAGGGATTTCTACAACTCATGTAAAAAAAGGAAAACTTATAATTCCCGATGGTGACTCATTGCAAAATGTATTGTTAGTCAAGAATATTCGATATGGTTCTACCATAATTAATCGTGATTATAGCAACTCTTTTTGTTTGTCAAATGATTCTTCAATAATTTCTACCGATTCCATAATGTGGCATCTTGCAAACGATAGTATAACGTTTTGTCAAGAAATTAATCAATGGTATGCTCGTGGTTACAGATACCCTATTATAGAAACACGAAAGGTTAAATCTTTTTATTACAACAATCCTATCGACTCTATTTCTATTGCTTATTACTGTTCTCCTTATTCGCAAGCTCATGACTTAGCATCCGACCCTTTAAATGAAGAATTAAGACTCGATGATGCTACAAATGTATTCCAAAGCAATTTTGGGGATATTGCCAATACTAAATCACTAAATTCGTTTTCAAATAATTCGTTTTCGCCTAATAACGATGAAAATTTTGCCTCATCACTTGCCTATGATGAAAACTGCAACATAAAACTTAATGAAACCTCTAATAATATTAATATAAACTACTCCTCTCAACCCGATTGCATTGTTGCTGTAACTCTACATAACTCGGCAGGCGCTTTAATGTGGCAGACTTCGGAAGTGGCACGCGATTCGCAAGGTGACATATCATATCCCACTCACGACCTCGTTGCCGGAGAGTATCTTGTTACGGTATTTCTTAAAAATTCTCAATACTCTTTCAAGTTTATCAAGAAATAGTTTGATTTAACATTTTTATCATCTAATTTTACAATTCCCATGAATAAACATTTTCGACATATTATTTCATTGATATTGATTGGGATTATTTCAATCCTATCTCAATATGCTGCGGCGCAAAGTAACAACCGTAATTATGTGTGTGAATGGGAGGCCATTGAGCCTTCTACTGAAGCGCCACCGCCTTATTCTGACCTGTCAAAAATGACTGTTA
>JAFQSX010000028.1 GCA_017409345.1 Muribaculaceae bacterium
CATAATGCACAATGCATAATTTCCACGCGCCAGCCTTTATGTTCTTCTGTCCTTCTGTCAAAACTCTCAATTCCGCACTCCACACTCCGCATTAAACAATGTTTTGTCTAAAAAACTCGATGCAGGGGGAGCAAAAGACATTGTCAGTACCTGAAAAAATCCTAATTACAAACGAGCAACCCCGCTCAGGGTTGCTCGTTTTTTTGTGTGTTTTTAAGGTGTTTAACTTAATTATGCACTATAAATTATGTAGTATGAATTAAAATTGATTACCTTTGCACGTTGAAAATATTAATAACATCTCATTAATAAGATAATTATGACAGAATTAGAACGTTTAAGCTATGCCCTCGGCTTGAGTATGGGTAACAACTTTAAAAGTTCGGGTATAGAAGAAATGAATATCAAAGAATTTGCTGAAGGGGTGGCTGCTGTATTTGAAGGCACTAAACCTAAAATGAGTTACGATGAAGCTAAAAATGTGATTCGCGAATTCTTTACCGCTCTTGAAGAAAAACAAAATGCTGCTGCCGCTAAAATGGGCGAAGTAAACAAGGCTGCCGGTGAAGCATTCCTTGCCGAAAATGCTAAACGCCCCGAAGTGAAAACAACCGAAAGCGGTCTTCAATATGAAGTAATCAACGAAGGTAATGGCGACAAACCTGCAGCAAGCGACACTGTGGTTGTTCACTATACCGGTACGCTCATCGACGGAACTGTATTTGACAGTTCGGTAGAACGTGGCACTCCCGCTACTTTTGGTGTGACACAAGTGATTCCCGGCTGGGTAGAAGCACTTCAATTGATGCAAGTAGGTGCAAAATGGCGTCTTTATATCCCATCAGACTTGGCTTATGGTCCTCGTGGTGCCGGTGGTGCTATCGGTCCTAACTCTACCTTGATTTTTGACGTTGAATTGCTTCAAATCGCAGGTAAATAATTTATGAAACTCAAAGCATTAATCGTTTCATTGCTTCTTTCGGCAGTGTCATTCTCTTCAATGGCACAAGACAAAGGTGTGGAATCGGGTATCGATTCTCTCAACATCGCCCTTGGGGTGTTGTGGAATGAACAATATGCTGAAATGTACCAAAATGATTCTCTAAAAGCCGATTCACTTTTTGCCGGCATGAGAGAGGGAATCAGATTGGTTAATTCCACCTCAATCTATGATGCCGGAGTGTTTCAAGGTGTTTTAATGATGATGCGTGCAAATGAAATGCTCAGAGAAGGCATTTTTATCAAGCCTGAACAAATTATCAACACTTTCAGCGATATAGCACATGGGAAATCTGTGGGAATGGATAAAGCCGGAGCCGAAAAATATATCCACGACTTTTTCTCTCCCCAAAACAATACTCCCGATAGTGTAAGCGTCGAATCACAAGAAGCTTTCTTGAATGAACAAATGCAACGCCCGGGTGTTACTAAAACCGAATCGGGACTTCTTTTTGAAGTTATCAAAGAAGGTTACGGAGCATCACCTGTTTCAGGCAATAAAGTGATAGTTAAATATACCGGACGCCTTGCCGATGGCACAGTTTTTGACCAAACAGGTGAAGGAACTGCCACTTTTGATGTTGACAATCTCGTTCCCGGTTTTACCGAAGGGTTGAAGATGATGAAGGCGGGTGGAAAATATCGCTTATTTATCCCTGCTCATTTAGGCTACGGTAAAGAAAATATTCAAGGTGTAATTCCGGGCAACTCGGCATTGGATTTCACTGTGGAATTGATTAATGTTATAATAGAATAATATACAATTAAATAATAAAATTAAACAGTAATTAATTATGAAAAAATTCATTTTAGGAATGGGTGCTTTGGCACTTTTATTCACTACAAGTTGTGGCAACGGCGCAAAAACCGCAGAAAACAATAACGACTCTTGTGTTGTTGATTGTGATTCTTTGTCAATAGCAATGGGTGCCGGTCTTGGTGGAGGTATTGCAAACCAAATCAATTCTATCCCCGATAGCGCTTACAAAGCAAAACTTTCAAAAGAACAAATCATTGCAGGAATTGAATATATACTTTCAATTGATACTGCCAATGTAGGAAAAACTGCCGGTATCTCAATCGGTATGCAACTTGCAGGTCAAATCATGCAATTTGAAAAAATGGGCGCAAAAGTAGATCGCGCAAAAGTTCTTGAAGAATTCAAAAAAGCCCTTTTGGCCGATTCTGCTTCAATGGATAAACTTAACGAATACAACACTTTCTTACAAATTTCAAATGGCAAACTTCAAGAAGCAGCCCACCTAAAACGTCTTGCTGAACTTGAAAACTCACCCGAAGCCATCCAAGGAACTAAAAGTGGTGAAGCATTCATCAATAACCTAAAACAAAAAGATGCCGAAATCAAAACTACCGCATCAGGTCTTTCTTACAAAATCATTAATGAAGGTGTTGGCGAAAAAGCAACTGATGATGACTTTGTAAAAGTAAAATATGTAGGTAAACTTATTAACGATACTGTATTTGATGATTCAAAAGGCGAAGCACGCGAATTCCCTGTAAAAGGTGTTGTTCCTGGTTTTGCTGAAGGTCTAAAATTACTCGGTAAAGGTGGTAAAGCAACTCTTTACATCCCCGGTAAACTCGGATATGGTGTACAAGGTCAACCTGCAGCAGGTATCGGTCCTAACCAAATGCTTGTTTTTGAAGTTGAAATAACTGAAATCAACAACGAAAGCAAACCTAAAGGTATCCCCGGCAAGCCTGTCAAAAAATAAATTTTTTATTCCTATAGTAAGAAAAATATAACAAAAGCCCCTTTCAGAGGGGCTTTTGTTATCATAAAATTAGAAAAAATTGCATTTTTAATAGCAAAATGTTTCTTTTTCTAATTTTTTTTATAATTTTGTCATGAAATTCTATACATAGATTACCCATGGAAAAAATAGACAATCTTGACAGAAAAATACTTGAAATAGTAATGCGTAATGCTCGTATAGCCTCTAAAGATGTGGCTACCGAATGTGGTGTGTCGCGCGCAGCCATTCACCAACGCATCCAACGAATGATAGACCTTAATGTTATAACCGGTTCAGGATACCATGTAAACCCCAAAATACTCGGATATCGCACTTGCACATATATTGGTGTTAATCTTGAACGTGGAGCAATGTATCGTAATGTTGTTCCCGAATTAGAAAAAATACCCGAAATTGTAGAGTGTCATTTCACAACCGGTCCTTATACAATGCTTATTAAACTTTTTGCTCGCGATAATGAACACTTGATGGATCTATTAAATAATAAAATACAAATGATTCATGGTGTTACCGGTACTGAAACTCTCATTTCGCTTGACCATAGTATCGATCGCGAAATCCCTATTCACTATAAATGATTTAATTAGTTTTTTTACCAATATTAAAGCCGATGTCAAAAAACATCGGCTTCTCGTTTTTATATATAATAAATCTAATACCTAATTATCAATCTCTTATAACATGTTTAACGCTTGCAATGCTTCAATTATTTCAGATTGAGATAGAGTGCGACAATCCGATAGTTTGTTGGCAAAATCGTGCGCAATTTTTTGCACCTCGGGATGCGAAAATATACGACTGAGATAATCGTAGTTTTTATTAAATATATCTTCTACCTCATCGCGTTCAAGTGAACATTCATTATTTCCTTCCTTAACAAAGTATTCTAGTATATTTTGCTTCGTTTTATGATTGATAAATTTTGCATCCAACACATAAGTACGACATAATATATTAGACAAGATCATACCCATTGTTAAGCGATATTTTTCAACATTGATTTCTAACACTTTTCTAGGCGATATTTCGGGGTTTCCATCCACCAATAATTGTGGAGTATATTTTATAGATTGAAATGCGTCAGAATCAAGACAAATGGCCGATATAAGGTTTTCCACATCCCATATCACTGCACTCATTGCCACTCCGGTCAATCCGTAGCATTTATCTTGTTCATCTTTATACTTAAAATCAATATTCATTTCCTTATTATTGTTCAAAGGAGATTCCTCATTATATTGAGAGAATCTCCTTTGTTTATTATTTGTCTTATATTATTACTTTACAACCATAATTTTAGTTAGAGGTGTTGTTTCAGTATTAACATTACCTTGAGAAGCATAAACCAAATATACACCTGCTTTTACTCGATTTCCGTTTAAGTCACAACCATCCCATGTAACCTTTCCTCCTTGTGATACGCTTGAGTAACATGTATTACCATTGGTATCTACAATTTTTATATTAGAATTCTGCATTAATCCATTTATAGTAATCCAACCTGTATAATCGGGTTTTACAGGATTAGGGTAAACATATACATCAGAATAATTTTCTTTAGCAGGTGATGAAGATGGATTATATTCAACTAATCCGTTTGCTGTGCCCATAAACACCGATTTAGTCATAGGATGAACATATACACTATAGGCAAAGTTACTAGGAAGCATGCTGTTATCTATTGTAAAGTGGTTATATATTTTCTCACCATTTTCATCAACATGATAAACACCATTGCTAGTAGTGGCAAGCCATTTATTGTTGTTTTCATCTACACTAATGCTTAATATAGTGAGAGCATCAAGAAGATAACCAGAGTATCCTGTTCCTGATTCATTTTTCAATTTCAATCTTTTCACAGTCATTGATGGGTCGATGGCTTTTGAAGGATCAGTGATTTCAAATACTCCATTAGTAGTACCTACCCACACATGGCCATTTTCATCTTCTACTAAAGCAGAAAATTGATAAGGGTCAAATCGATTTCCGTCTTGATCAACAAAATAATCCCATAAATAATAGGTATCATCAGAAGTATCGGCATACGTTCCTTTGGTATCATAAGCAACTACATAACCACTCCATTTACCATCACATATAAAAATCATGTTTGATTTTTTACAAATCAATAATCTTATATCGCGTTCACTTTTGAATTCTCCCAGACTGATAGGAATCCAATCTTCGGCTGTTGTAGTTTCTTTTTTGCGTGCTTCGGCTGGTAATATATGCAAACATGGATCACCTGCTTTAAGTACTTCATTGGCACACCATAGATTATTCTCTTTATCAAAAGCAATACCAAACACACGACAACCATAAATTGCTATCAACGAACTATTATTTTCGTGATAATGGGCCATTTGCTTACCGTCTTTAATTTTATATATACCATCCCAATATGTTGATAAATAATAAATTTCGGGATCTTCAGGATCAAAAACTATATTATAAGAAGTATAAGGTTTACCATCTTTTCGCTGATAGTTAAGACTTGCAGCATTCACAGATTCCAATCCCGAAGGAGTAATATCTTCTACTTTATCACCTTCTATAGAATTGACATAAGAATACACCCAAGCTTTATCTGATCCGAATCCACTAATATATTTCGATTCTCCATGGTTTGATACAACCACTTTTCCATTAACATTACTTGTGATATAGAATGGATAATCTACTGTAAAAGAAGTGGGTTTTGTTTTATCTTTCAATACATCGGCATTGCCCGATTCTATATTATAATTAGCAATACCTTTATTATCTCCTGCCCAAATATCATTAGGATTATCCCAAATTGATAATGTTTGAGGTTTTAAAGATCCGGGAAGTTTAGAATGAGTATTTTTTATACCATTGGAAGTTATTGAATAAATCACACTATCGGATGAAACAAAATAATAATCCTCTTTACCTTGAATTAGTTGAGTTACTGATTGTGTGGCATCTAAAGACGTAGTATTAATTTTATTTGTTTCAAAATTAATAGTAAACAAATTTATATTTTTATTAGATGCATAAACAAGCATTTTATTTTCGCTGATACCTTGTAAATCATTGAAATAATTTCCTGATGCTATATTAGTGAAATTATCAAATGAATCAAATTTAGCATCTTTATGTATATAATACAATGCATGATTTTGATCAATCACCACATAATCACCTACACATGTAATAAAAGATATTTCCTTGTTATATATTCCGGTTGTTTTTACTTGATGCTTGCTTTCATCATAAACAACTATTCCAAATTTAGTGGCCAAATAAATATATTTATCATTAAATGCAACATCAATAATATCAGGAGAAAAAGTCAATACAGCATCTTTTAAAACCGATACATTTACTACTTCTCCATTATCATATAATAAATCAATATTACCTGTTGAATAGGTTATAACAAGATATTTTCCTTTATTATTATAATAAATCTTATTTATATTATTTTCTGTCAATTTATTAAGTGAAGAGTAGGTGTAATTTTCTTGAGTATTCTTGTCATAAGAATACAAACAATTACCCGACACAAAATAGATTTTATCGGGAGTTTGTTCCATTTGCGAAATGTTAGTATATCGCGAATAATTTTTCCACTCACCTGTTTCTTTCTGTGCAAAAGCAAAAAATGGTATTAAGGCTATTAAGATTAATAATACTCTTCTAATCATAATTATATATTTTTTATCAATTTATTATCATAATTTTTGTCACAGCACCCGATGATTGTTCATTTTCATTTTGTGAAACAAATACAAAATAAACACCCGATTTTACTCGCTCACCTACCGAATTACATCCATCCCATGTAGCCATACCACCTTCTGAACGTGTTGTATGGAATACATTACCGGCCGAATCGGCTATTTTTACAAGTGAATTATCCATCAAACCGGTTATTGTGATTAATCCTGTATATTCTGGTTTTACGGGATTAGGATAAGCATATATTTCTGAATAATCTTCTTTGGCTGGCGATGAATCACTACTATATTCAGCCAATCCATATTGAGTGCCTATATATACTATATTATTTAAAGGATGAGCATATACACTATAAGTATTTCCCCCGGGGAAATAACTGTTTTCAGCAGTAAAATGCTCTATTATTTGGGTTCCTGTTTCATTTACAAGATATACCCCATCATCCATCGTTCCTATCCATTTACGATTGGAATTATCTACCGAAATACTTGTTACATGAATAGCATCAAGCAAATAGTCGGCATAATTGGTACCATCATTACGAGGCACTTTCAATCGATTTATGGTCATATCTTTATTGGTAGCATTACGAGGATTGGAAATTTCAATAACACCATCGGTAGTTCCTACCCACACTCGTCCGTTTTTATCTTCAACTAAAGAACATACATATACCGGATCATAAGACTTTCCATCTTGATCTATAAAACTATCCCACAACATGAAGACATCATCACTAGTATCAGTATAAGTTCCTTTAGTATCATAAGCTACTACATTACCACTCCATTTTCCATCACATAAAAAGATCATATTTGACTTTTTACATATAAGAATTTTAACATCTTTCTCAGCTTTAAAATTACCGAGTTTTATAGGTATCCAATCTTGAATTGTAGTAGTTTCTTTTTTACGTGCTTCAGCAGGTAATATATGTAAACTTGGCGAACCTTCATTAATAATTTCATTTGTACACCACATATTATTTTCTTTATCAAAAGCAATAGCATTGACACGACATCCCCATGATTCAGTTAGTGTACTATTTTCAGGATTATATCTCGCAATTGTTTTACCATCTTTTACTTTATATAATCCTTCCCAATAACTACCTACATAAAAGATATCAGTATCTTCAGGATCTACAGCCAATTGATATATATCATATAATACTTCTTTATTAGGATTAGATCTATGTGATGCTATTATTTCAGTAGGTGTAACATCTTCCAATGTTGAATTATCAATGGTACTTATATGTGCTTTTCTTTTATAGGAAAAAAGAAAATAAACCGATTCACTCTTATTTGACACATATACTTTCCCATTTTTATCACTTGTAATATAGAAAGGACAATCTACACTCAATGCTTGAGGTTTTAGTTTATCATATAATACAGTTATTGATTCACCCGATAGATCATAATTAGCAATACCTTTACCATCTCCTACCCACACTTTATCAGGATTATCCCATATTGATATTATTTGAGAGGCTAATTCAGATGGTAATGTTGAATGTATATTTTTTTCACCTGTTGATGATACAGAATATATAATTCCTTTAGTTATATAATAATTATTTTCTTTACCATATATTATACCTAAAGAAGATTGTGAAGTATCTAATGATGAAGTATTTACTTTATTATTATTAAAATCTAAAGTATATAAATTTATATTTTTATTTAATGCATAGACAAGCATTTTATTTTCACTTATACCCTCTATATCATTTATATAATTTCCTTTTGCTATATTAGTATAACTATCAAATGTTTCGAAGCGACCATCTTTATGTAGATAATATAAAGCATGATTTTGATCTACTACTATATAATCGCCTACTACTGTTACTAATGATATTTCCTTATCATATACTCCGGAATATTTAACTTCGCGACGTTGTTCATCAAATACTATTAGACCAAATTTTGTTGCAACATATATACATTCATCTAAAAATGCCACATCATTTATTTCCAGTGAATAATTTAATGTTGCATTTTTTATATCTGGTAGATTTACTACACTTCCATCGGCATATAATAAATCTATATTACCTGAAGCATATGTTATTACTAAATAATCTTTATCTTTATTGTAATATATTTCGTCTACAACATTATCATATAACTTATTTTGAAATGTATAATTATATAATTCTTCAGTCTCTTTATCAAATGAAAAAAGATAATTTCCTGATACAAAATATACTTTTTCAGGCGTTTGCACCATTTTTCTTATATCAGAAAACATAGAATATACATTCCAATTACCCACAGTCGATTGCGACATTGCAGTGACATAAGTAATAAAAGCAATTATTAAAAATAAAAGTTTTTTTATCATAAATATTACTTTATATTATCAAGTTTTTCAATCAATTTTGCTGTAGCACGTCCACGATGACTTATTTTATTTTTTTCATCGCTACCCATTTGAGCAAATGTCAATTCACTCTCAATAGGTTTAAATATAGGATCATATCCAAAACCACTATTGCCGGCTTTATCAAGAGTTATTTCACCCTCTACAATACCATCCATTAATGATAATTCATCTCCAATAATCAAAGAAATTACTGTTCTAAATCGTGCTTTGCGATTTGATTTTCCTTGCATATTTTTTAACAATAATTCCATATTGGCTTGTGAATCATGATTATTACCGGCATATCTAGCCGATTTTACACCCGGTTCACCTCCAAGCACTTCTACTTCAAGCCCGGTATCATCGGCAAAACAATCATAACCATAATGATCTTTTATATAACGGGCTTTAATTTCGGCATTACCTTCAAGTGTATCGGCTGTTTCGGGTATATCTTCGTTACAATTAATATCTTTCAAACTCAAAATATTGAATTTGTCGCCTATTATCTGTCTAATCTCCTCCAATTTGTGAAGATTATTAGTAGCAAATACTATTTCTTTTTTATTCGACATAAAATACCTTTAAAGTATTAATTATAACGAAAATACACTTTATTTATTATCCTACAACAATATTGACAATCTTACCTGGTACAACTATAATCTTACGAATAGTTTTACTATCAAGCCACTTGGCTGCACCTTCATGAGCCAATGCTATTTTTTCTACTTCTTCACGAGCAGTATCGGCTGCTACTTCTATATTGAAACGTGCTTTACCATTAAATGATACTGCATAAGTCACTTTATCTTCTTTGAGATATTCTTCGTTGTAAGAAGGCCATTGAGCATCACAAATAGAGGTAGTGTTACCTATTTCATGCCACAATTCTTCTGTAATGTGAGGGGCAAATGGAGCCAATACAATGAGAACTTGACTCAATACTTCTTTATTAGTAGATTTAAATGAATTGAGTTCGTTTACACAAATCATAAATGCACTGATTGAAGTGTTGTATGAGAAATGTTCAATATCGAAAGTTACTTTCTTGATAAGTTTGTGTACGGCTTTTAATTCTTCGCGTGATGGCTCACCTTCAGTAACGGCAAGTTTGTCACCTTTATAGAACAATCCCCAAAGTTTTTTCAAGAAACGGTTCACACCATCAATACCATTAGTATCCCATGGTTTGCTTTGTTCGAGTGGACCAAGGAACATTTCATAAAGACGAAGAGTATCAGCACCATAACGTTCTACAATGTCATCGGGATTAACCACATTAAACATTGATTTCGACATTTTTTCTACGGCATAACCACACACATATTTATCATCTTCAAGCACAAATTGTGCATCATTGAATTCGGGACGCCAGTTGCGGAATTTTTCTATATCAAGTATATCATTGCTCACAATGTTTACATCTACGTGAATAGGTGTAACATCGTAATCTTTTTTCAAATTATAAGATACAAATGTATTAGTATCTTTTATACGATACACAAAGTTACTGCGACCTTGAATCATACCTTGATTTATGAGTTTCTTGAATGGTTCTTGTTCACACACTTCGCCCATATCATAAAGGAATTTATTCCAGAAACGGCTATAAATCAAGTGACCTGTAGCATGCTCAGTACCACCAATATAAAGGTCAACATTACGCCAATATTCATTAGCCTCTTTTGATACCAACGCATCATTATTGCGTGGATCCATATAACGAAGGTAATATGCACTTGAACCTGCAAAACCGGGCATAGTGCAAAGTTCGATAGGATAACCTTCTTCGGTAACCCAGTTTTTAGCACGTCCCAATGGAGGTTCACCTGTTTCGGTAGGAAGATATTTATCCACTTCAGGAAGCAACAATGGAAGCTTGTTTTCATCCATCATTTGAGGCACACCATCTTTATAATATACAGGGAATGGCTCACCCCAATAGCGTTGACGGCTGAAGATAGCGTCGCGAAGACGATAATTTACTTTGATTTTACCAAGACCTTTTTCGCTGATAAATTTCTTAGTTGCCGCAATAGCATCTTTCACTTCAAGACCATTAAGATCTAATTCGGCACCTTTTGAATTTATCATTTTACCGGCTTTGGCATCAAAACTTTCTTCGCTCACATCACAACCTTCAATCAATGGAATGATAGGAAGATTAAAATGACGAGCAAAAGCATAGTCACGACTATCATGAGCAGGCACAGCCATGATAGCACCTGTACCATATCCGGCAAGTACATAATCACTCACCCACACAGGAATTTTTTCACCTGTCAATGGATTGATAGCATAAGAACCTGTAAACACACCCGAAATTTTCTTTTCAATCATGCGTTCACGTTCTGTTTTATGTTTAATGCTATTAATATATTCTTCTACTTCGGCTTTCTTATCTTCGGTTACAACCATATCAACATAGGCACTTTCAGGAGCAAGTACCATAAATGTTACACCAAAGATAGTATCGGCACGAGTGGTGAAGATTTCAAGCACTACATCGCTATCGGCTATATTAAATTTCATTTCAGCACCTTCCGAGCGACCTATCCAGTTGCGTTGAGTTTCTTTCAACGAATCGGTCCAATCAATAGTGTCAAGACCATCGAGCAAACGTTGTGAATAAGCCGACACACGAAGACACCATTGATACATCAATTTTTGTTCTACCGGATAACCTCCACGAATAGATACACCTTCACTCACTTCATCATTTGCAAGCACAGTACCTAATTTAGGACACCAGTTAACCATAGTATTTCCAAGATAAGCAATGCGATAGTTCATCAACACATCGCTCTTTTCTTTTTCGCTATATCCAGCCCAATCTTGAGCCGTAAATTCTATTTCTTTACTACATGCAGCATTGATACCTTCGGTTCCTTGTTTTTCAAAATTTGCAATCAATTTTGAAATATCACAAGCTTTTTGAGCATCATTGTCATAGTAGCTGTTAAACATTTTTATAAATGCCCATTGTGTCCATTTGTAATACTCAGGGTCACATGTTTTTATTTCACGATCCCAGTCATAGCAGAAACCTATTTTATCGAGCTGACTGCGATAACGAGCAATATTTTGACGAGTAGTTACCTCGGGATGTTGACCTGTTTGGATAGCATATTGTTCAGCAGGCAAACCATAAGCATCGTAACCCATTGGGTGTAACACGTTGAAACCTTGAAGGCGTTTGAAACGTGAATAAATATCCGATGCTATATATCCAAGTGGGTGACCCACATGAAGTCCGGCTCCCGAAGGATAAGGAAACATGTCAAGAACATAAAATTTAGGACGATTGCTATCTATTTCTGTTTTATAAGTGTTGTTATCTTTCCAATATTGTTGCCAACGGCTTTCAATATCTTTGTGATTATATTCCATAATGAATGATATATTTGATTGATTTATTATTATTCAGTTTATCTCTTTGCAAAATTAATTATATGGCTTCTATTTCTAAAATAAAGTTGTTTACGTTGAGTTAATCAATGATGTAAATAAAAATGTTTATAAACCTAATTTTTCAGAAATATCAAGCATTCGTTGAATAGGAATACGAGCCTTTTCTGCAATTTCACTATCTACTTCTATAACCGGTTGCTCATATTTGAGACAGTTATAAAGTTTTTCAAGTGTATTGAGTTTCATATAGTTACAATCATTGCAAGCACAAGTGCTATCTTCGGGTGGTGCAGGAATAAATACTTTATCGCTGCATTTCTTCTTCATTTCATGAAGAATGCCACTCTCGGTTGCCACTATAAATTCTTTGGCTTCGCTATTGATAGCATAATTTAATAAAGCGGCAGTTGATCCCACTTTATCGGCTAATATTACAATTGAATTTTTACATTCGGGATGAACAAGTAATTTTGCTTGAGGATATTGCTTTTTCAACTCCACTATTTTTTCAACCGAGAATTGTTCATGAACATGACATGCCCCATTCCACAATAACATATTACGACCTGTAATACTATTGATATAATTACCCAAATTACGATCCGGACCAAATATTATTTTTTCATTCTCTGGAAAAGACTCTACTATTTGACGAGCATTAGATGAAGTCACTAGCACATCAGTCAATGCTTTTACTCCTGCCGATGTGTTGACATAACTTATTACTGTATGTCCGGGATGATCTTTAATGAATTTTTCAAATTCATTAGAAGGACAACTATCGGCAAGTGAACATCCGGCCTTTGTATCAGGAACCAAAACTTTTTTATTGGGGCAAAGTATTTTGGCTGTTTCTCCCATAAAATGAACACCACAAAGCACTATGATAGGAGCCTCTATGCGAGCCGCAATTTGAGCCAAAGCAAGACTATCACCTATATAATCAGCCAAATCTTGAATCTCACCTTTTTGATAATAGTGAGCCAATATAACAGCATTTTTCTCTTTTTTGAGTTTTATTATTTCTTCTTTGAGATTGAGTGTGCTGTCAATGGGCGCATCTACATAACCTTTATCGACATTCATCTTTTTTATTTTTATATAAGTTTTTTAAAAAAATCTTTTTTAAAGAATAAGAATATTGCATGTTGATAGTAGCGATAACTTTTAGTTGAAATATTTGCTTTTTAATTTATCAATATTTCAAATGAGGTTATATTTAAATCATCAACATCTATAAAGAGTGATATATAATGATTTAGCACTGTTATCAACATTATGTTTATAAATTGCAAAGTTAATAACTTTTCTTCGCTTTACCCACTAATAAACATCAAAAATAGTGTAGAAAAAGGCTTAATATATAATTGTTAACTTATTTGTATTATAAAGATAGGTACTAGTATAATCTACTGATTGATAAAAGCAAATTTATTTATAAATTTTTTACATGATATTTATTTAATAAAATCTACATGTTATCAACACTCATTGTTAACAGTGAATGTTGATAAACTTTTGAAGCAAATAATATATGTTTTTATAGATAATATAAATTACTAAATAATTAGTATTTAATAAATAAACACATGAATAATCAAGATAGTTCATTATATATTATAAACACACTTATCAATAGTTTATCTACATATTAAAATATTGATATATAAATAGATAATTATATTATAAACATTATGTAGATAAAAAATAAACTGCACTTAGTGCAGTTTATTTTATTGAGTAATTAAGTATAAATTTTTTATTTATTTTCTTCTATTTTTATATCATTACTTTTTAATTTAAAAGTAAAAATATTGTTTTTATATATTTTTTATTATCTATTGATTGTAGTGGGTATTTACACCCGATAAGATATAAAATATAATTATTATTTTGTTGTTTTCAAAAAGAAGTAAAGGAATAGGGCTCCGGCGAGGAAGAGGGGAATTGAGAAACTTAAAATGATGCCGAAGATGCCTAATGATGCGGGAATGGCGAGGAGATAGGTGGCCGGTACACCAACTATCACATAGCACACAAGGGCTATCCATAGCATAGGCATCACGTTTGAGGTGCCACGAAGGGCATTTGAGAAGTTGATTTGTGTGGCATCTCCCAATTGATATAGCACAAGTGGGAAAATCAATGTTGAGGCGGTGGCAATCACCACGGTATCGTCGGTAAATATGGTCATCAAGTCGCGACCAAAAAAGATGAAGATAAAAGATGAAATGGTAGCGAGAGTAAGCATAATATGATATCCGGCAAATGCCACTTGTCGCATACCTTTTTTGTCGTTGCGACCGGCTGCGTTGGCCACCAAAACCGACACGCTCGACCCCATGCTATAATAGATGCAAAAACCGAGAGTGCCTACTATAACAATGATTTGATAGGCTGCTAATTCGATAGCGCCAAGCCAACCTGCCACTACGGCAGCGAAGGTGAACGACCCCGATTCGAGTGATAGCTGTAACGCAATAGGGAGTGATGTGAGGATGATATGTTTTTGTTTTTTATAGCTCACACTGCTATTTAAAAATCCTTGACTATATTCGTGATATTTCTTTAGTCCAAAGAATATAGCAATGATGGCTATTGGGCAAATAATACGGGAAATGAGTGTGCTTATTCCGGCTCCGTTGAGTCCCAATTCGGGAAATTCGAGGTTGCCATAGATTAGCAACCAGTTGCCTATGATATTTGTAATATTTGAAATGAGAATAATCCACATGGGCATTCGTGAATTACCTATAGCATAGGACCATTGGGCAAACACGTTGAATAGTGATGTAGGAATCAACCCAACAAGGAATAAAAGGAAGTATGGACGAATGAGTGGAAGGAGTTCATAAGGTTGTCCCATTTTATCAACATTGATGTAGAAAAGAAACATCACACAAGTGATGAGTAGTGAAAAAATGAGGTTTAACACTACCCCATTGCGAAGAATCTCTCCTATGGCATTTTTGCGTCCTTGTGAAAACATTGCGCCAATCAAGGGAGTAAGTCCATAGGTGAAACCCATACAGGCGAAATTAGCCGTATAAAATAGGTTATTGACAAATGAAGCCGAAGCGAGAGCCTCAGTGGAATAACGCCCTACCATAATAGTATCGGCAAATCCCACAACGATAGTGCCTAATTGCCCTATCAAAATGGGAATACCGAGGCTAATAATCGCCGAGTAGTTTTCTTTATATTTATTCCATGTTTGACTCATATTTCATTAAAAACCCGGCAAGAGAATCAAGCCGGGTTTTTATTATTTCAGATTAGTTATTATCGGCGATCGCCAAGAAATCTCAATAAGTAGATAAATAGGTTGATAAAGTCAAGATATAGACTCAAAGCACCGATTGTAGCAAGACGACCATCGGTGGCATTAGGCATTGAGAGTGCCATATTTTTGATTTTTTGAGTGTCCCATGCAGTGAGACCAATAAAAATCAATACACCTGCACCCGATATAATCCAATCGAGAGTAGAACTTGCAACAAAGATGTTGACAACAGCACAAATGATAAGACCTATAAGAGCCATTACCAAAATCGAACCAAATTTAGAAAGGTCGGTTGAAGTGAAATATCCATATATGCTCATTGCTCCAAAAGTACCTGCTGTAATAAAGAATGTGCTTGCAATAGATTCTCCGGTATAAACTAAGAATATTGGTGCAAGGCTCAAGCCGTTAACAATAGCAAAGAGGAAAAATAGGGTTGTTGCCATGGCTGAACTTATCTTGTTGATTGCTCCCGAAATAGCAATCACAAGTAACACTTCAACACCCAATAATACCCATATTCCCCATGAATTGGCAAAAACCATTGAGAGGAATGTTTCACTACCGGCAGCCCACATTGATACAAATCCGGTAACGAGTAGAGCAAGGAACATTTTCATATATACTTGCTTCATAACAGCGCTCACTGTTTGAGCAATAGATTGTTCCGAATGATACATTTGTTGTGGTTGATAATAATTTTGTTCCATAATTAAGATAAATATTAGATTATTATTAAAAGGATTTTACATTCTTTCGGGCACATTGATACCGAGGAGGCTCATGCCGGTTTTGATTACTTTAGAAGTACAATCCGAGAGAGTGAGACGCAATGAGCGTACAGCCTCGTTTTCTTCTCGAAGTATTGAGTAGTCGTGGTAGAATTGGTTATATTCTTTCACGAGTTCATACACATAGTTGGCAATAAGAGCAGGGCTATAGTTGCGACCGGCCTCGTTAACCACAGCAGGGAAATCAGCGAGACGTTGGATAAGCGCGATTTCCTTTTCGTTAGGCTCAACAGCCGAGTAGTCACCAATAACAAATCCTGCATCAGCAGCCTTTCGCATCACTGAGCGAATACGTGCATGAGTGTATTGAATAAATGGTCCGGTATTACCATTGAAATCGATTGACTCTTTAGGATTGAATGTCATATTCTTGCGAGGATCAACCTTCAAGAGGAAGTATTTCAATGCGCCAAGACCCACCATTTCGGTGATTGCTTCGGCTTCTTCGGCTGTGCAGTCGTCGAGTTTACCGAGTTCGCGTGACACTTCGCGAGCGGTGTTGACCATTTCGTCCATAAGATCGTCGGCATCAACCACTGTTCCTTCACGGCTCTTCATCTTACCTTCGGGAAGTTCAACCATACCATAAGAGAAGTGAACGAGGTCTTTACCCCATTTGAAACCGAGTTTGTCAAGAAGCAATGACAATACTTGGAAATGGTAGTTTTGTTCATTACCCACCACATAAATCATCTTATCGATAGGATAATCTTGGTAACGAAGTTTGGCTGTACCGATATCTTGAGTCATATACACCGAAGTGCCATCGCTACGTAGGAGTAGTTTGTGGTCGAGACCATCGTTGGTCAAGTCGGCCCACACCGAGTTGTCCTCTTTGCGATACATAATACCTTTTTCAAGACCTTCGAGCACTTTGTCTTTACCTTCGAGGTAAGTGTCGCTTTCATAATAAATCTTGTCGAAGTCAACTCCCATGCGCTTATAGGTTTCGTCAAATCCGGCATATACCCATGAGTTCATCATTTCCCACAATGAACGAATTTCGGGGTCTTTTTGTTCCCAGCGACGGAGCATTTCGCGAGCCTCTTGCATCAATGGCGATGCTTTTTCGGCATCTTCTTGTGAAAGGTTTTGTGATTCCATCAACTCTTTCACTTCGGCTTTATAATGCTTGTCAAACAATACATAGAAATCACCGATGAGGTGGTCGCCCTTCTTACCTGCTTTTTCGGGAGTGAGACCTTCGCCCCACTTTTGCCAAGCGAGCATTGATTTGCAAATGTGGATACCGCGGTCGTTCACGATATTTGTTTTCACCACTTTGTTACCACATGCCTTGAGAATTTCAGAGAGACTGAATCCGAGAAGGTTGTTGCGCACATGACCTAGGTGAAGAGGTTTGTTGGTGTTGGGCGAAGAATATTCCACCATCACCAATTGGCTCTCGTTGGTTACAGGAGTGATACCATAGTTTTCGGTAGCCACGATACCTGCAATAACCGAGTTCCAGAAAGTAGGCTCGATTACGATGTTGAGGAAGCCTTTAATCACATTGAAGCGATTTACGGCTGGCTCATTTTTTTCCAACCACTCCCCTATCTCGGTTCCCACTGCTTCGGGTGCTTTGCGAGCAGCCTTTACCCAAGGGAATACAACGATTGTGAGGTTACCTTCAAACTCTTTTTTAGTTGTTTGAGGCACTATTGATGCTGCCTCTACGTCAACGCCGTAAAGTTCTTTCACGGCTTTAGCAACGGCTTGCGATATAATATTATCAATCGACATAATTATCCTAATTTAGTTATTAATGCCACAAAGTTACGAAAAATGATAGAATATTATCACATCTATTGCTTTTAATATTTTGATATTGCATAAATAGCAAGATTTATTGTTAAAAAGAATGAAAAGCAACCAAAATTGATAGGAAAATTCATCTAATTTAGGGAAATTTGTAATTAAAGATAAAACAATCTTTTCTATAAAAGTAATTATGAGTAAGATTCGATATATGCGTTTCTGGAAATGGCAATGTTTGATAGTAATACTATTATTGGGTATATATCTGTATTATGATTCAATAGAAATGCAGAGCCCATTATTGCTGAAATTTCTAATCGTTTGTTGTTATGTAGCGTGTGTATTGATTTCATGTATTTTGATAAAACATAAGCAATATGTGCGATTAGGCGTTTTGTTGGCAATAAATATTTTGTCGAGTTGTATATGCTATATTGCTTGTGGATTGTTGCCATTTAGGTCAAGTTATTCTCAATATTTAGGTAGTTATACCATGGCACAATCAAAACAAAATAATTCCTTCTTGTGGGAATATGAGATATTATCAAATGATAATAATATGATTGCCCCGTTTTTTAATTATTGTTTTGTTGAAAATGAGTATATTAAAAAGGATAATGACTCTATTGAGATTAATCAAAATCGGTTTAATATAATTTTGAATTTATCATATTTTGATTACGACAAATGGGAACTTCATGCCGATGATTTTGGTAGAATTGCAAAAGATTTATATGACAATTTTTATTCAGCATCAATACCCCGAAAACCTAATGACACAATAAAGGTATATATCAAATCAAAACAGTTACCATATTAACACATTGAGGATATGGTAATATTTGTCCGAAAATAAATTTAATAATAAACAATATGGAAGATTATGAAAAGATTAGAAAACTACTTATGAAATATTCTCATAAGGGTGTACTAAAAGTAGAAAGTACAGGGGTAACGCTAATAGGTCAAGCTCCTCATATTGCACCAAAAGCGTGGCTGAATTATATTTTTGCAGTATTAAATAAGCAACAATTGAAAGAGTTGGAAGCTTCTTTGGGGAGGCAACTGCCAACTGCATATGCTGATTTTTTGCAAAATTTCTCAAATGGTTTATTTGTTTTATGTAATGAATTTAGTTTAGAAGGTTTGCGAGCAAATTATAAAAGGATTGGAGGATATGAATTGCTTCAGCCGTATGACTTGTGTTTCTCAAATGTTTATCAACGAATTAAAAACGCGACAGAAGAGATGTTATTTATAGGGAGTTATACCTGGGATGGCTCAAATTTATATATGATGAATGATGGAACAGTTTATTATTGTACCAAATATGATGCTACTCCATTAAAAAAGTGGGGTTCGTTAACAGAAATGCTATTAGAGGAGATTCCACGATTATATAGTTTATATGACGAAGATGGGGTGAGATTAGACCCGGAGCAATCACCTTTGCCGATATAAAAATACCTGAATCAAAACGGCGTTGTTCAACAGATTAATCATTATTACCCCTACGGCTCCTTGATGGGAGAGGGATTCAATGCCTCATCGCAACCTTATCGTTATGGAGGGAAGGAATTGGTAACATTAGGAGGCTTGAACCTTAGCGATTTCGGAGCCCGTTGGCTCGACTCCCCTAATAGCACATTTACAACCATGGACCCACTATGTGAAGACTTCCAACATCTCTCCCCCTACCTTTACTGTGCAGGTAATTCAATTAAATATATTGACCCAAGTGGAATGGTAGCAGAGTCTGTTTGGGATTTGGTAATTTTGGGGTATGATTTATATTCTGCAGTAGACAATCATATTAAGGGAGACCATAAAGCAGCGATAAATAATTGGGTCGATGTGACGGCCGATATTGTTGCATTATTAATCCCTGGGGTTCCTGCTGGTGTTACAAAAATTGATGATGGAATTAATGCTGTAAAATCAGCAAAAAAAGGTGTTAAACAAACTCAAAAAAAGTAACAAATCCACAACGGAAGAAGAATCCTTCAAAATCAGAAAGTATTATTTGGAAAAGTTTGGAAAATGATAAAAATAACAGAAAGTCTATAGGGAAAGGAAAGAAGAAACAATATTATGAATGGGATAATACTCATAACGACATAGAAGTTTATGAGTATAAAGGAGAACATAAGGGTTCGATGGATCCAACTACTGGAGAGATATATAAAGGACCTGTTAAAGGTAGAAAAATAAAAGTAAATTGATAACGATATGGATGTGCTAAAAGCATTATATTATAATGAAATTTCGGAGATTCAAGCCATTGATTATATAGATATAATAATGGATAATCAAGAAGATGGGCAAGAATATGATTTGGCAACTGCAATATGCATGAATAAATTTGAATATAATGCATATTGTTTTGGTGTGCCACTTATGGTTTTAGCACAGTGGCGTTATGAAGGTTGGCCACAAGTATGTTGTGAGACTGGTGAAAAATTCAATTATAAAGATTATTTTTGGATGGCATCAGAATATGAACCCAATAAATGGGGCTTAGTAAAATTAATGGTTAGATATAATAAATCAGAGGAGCCCAAAAATAAAGATTATTCAAAACAACCTTTTGATATATTAAATTTATTATATTATCACAAAATAGAAAAAAATGAGGTTGAAAGTTTGTACAATAAATTATTTGAAGATATAAAAGAAGGATATTATGAACAATATTATCTTGATAATGGAAAATATGATATTGCAGCGATAATAGCACTAGACAAGTATGAGTATACTGCATTTTTGCAGGGTGTCCCATTTGAAACTCTTGCAAAATGGAGATACGAGGGTTGGCCACAAAAATGTTGTAAGACGGGAGCTACTTTTGATTATAAAAAGTATTATTGGATTGCAACAGAGCTTAAAGGTAGTAAATGGGGATTAATAAAAACAGACAAAAGATGATACCCCGAAAACCTAATGGCACAATAAAGGTATAAATTAAAATCAGGAGAGGAATTTTTTGAAGTGATAATTGCTATAGGATGAAAAATAGAAGTGAAATTGTAAAATATTCACCATGGAATTATGTAAATGGGAGTTATGCAAAAGATTTATATGATAATGACAAAAGTATAAGTGGCTCTCCTTCGTAGCCGGGAGGGGGTAAGATAAACTTTGTGCCAACAAAGTTATAGTCCCCTTATAAAATTGATTTAAGACCAGGTAGTTCAGATGGAAGGCCAACTTTGGAGTTACAAAGAGGTAAAAATAAAATAAAAATAAGATATGGAGAATAATTTAATTGAAACATGGAAAAACTTAAATTTTATTGATGGCAGTTTTTCGATATTTAACATCATTTTTGATGCAAGAGATTTAACGGTGAAGATTCAACCAATTTTTACTGATGAAGATGAAATAATTACATTGGATTTTTTTGATATAATAGCTTATAGAGTAACCGATGAACAATTCTACATGACAGGATTAGATGACACTGAAGTGGAAACGGGCGTTTTCTATAAGGTGGAGAAGTCAAAATATGTTGAATGGTATATGAATAAGGGTATTCAAACGATAAGAAGAGGAGAGCCAGAGCCATTGCATTATGTAATCTATACAGAAGAAGTAGTCATTGATATTATAACTGATAATGATTTTATTATACGACAAGGGAATAAATTGTTGTATGGACTTAAAAATCAATAAGAGTTGTAGTTGTTAACTGTGTGTTGATTGGATATGCAAGTTCGATATTCTTATCTGAAGAATTATCAGGGAAATAATAGTGTGGTGTTGAATCAAAACGGGGTAGTGCAACAGATAAATCATTATTATCCTTACGGCTCATTGATGGGCGAGGGATACAACGTGTCATCGCAACCCTATCGTTATGGTGGCAAGGAATTGGTAACATTAGAAAACTTAAATCTTAGCGACTTCGGAGCCCGTTGGCTCGACTCCCCCAGTGGCACATTTACCACAATGGATCCACTTTGCGAAGACTTCCAACATCTCTCTCCATACCTCTACTGTGCCGGCAATCCAATAAAATACATTGATCCGAGTGGAATGGTATTTACTGATGTGACTCAACAATATGCAAATAGATTAAAAAAGGAAGCTATACTAAGATTAGTTGGGGCTATTACTGCACAAAAAGTTGACTGGAATGTTATAAGTGAAGCATCAAGTACCATAAAAGAAATAATAATATTAGAGAAATCAAGCCAAGTGTATGATGTAGTTGAAGATGTCGGTTTAGGCGCTAATTATGCAACTACTAGGGCGAACTATAGAAATAAAAGAATTGAAATTGCATTAGGAGATAAGGATGTCTCAATAGATTTAATCGCACACGAATTTAAACACCTATATCAATTTGAGACAAGCGATTATAGTATTGGGCCAAAGTTGTCTTCTGAACCCTGTAATTTTTTCTATGACCAATATGACGAAATAGAGGCTTATGGTAGAGGGGCGATATTTGGAGGCCCCGAATTTCCAACAATACAATCACTTCCTGCTAAATATAGTAATTACCATAATAAAAAGATGAATGCGACGCGTCATCCTAACATAAAAAAAATAATCAGAGGCCCTATAAAAAAAAAAATAATAGTCTTCAGAATATTTCAAAATCAATAAAACATGTATTTAGAATCCATGGGAAAACATATTGGCCTAATTAGTGCATCTCTACTATTAACTGTATTTAGTGTATATGCCTCGATTGATGGATTGTATCTGTCGGAGTCGTTTTTGTATGGTAGAAGAGAATTTATATTGGAATTAAGTCAAGATGGGACTTTTTATTCAATGAAAACTCCAATGAAAACTCTTGGAGGCGAATGGACTTTGCATAATGATACGATAGTGTTATTTTATGATGAAGTTCCACCAGAAGATGCCATATGGACATATTCATTTAATGGGTTATATGATAACGATACATTACTATATAAAAATGATACATTGTATTCGATAAATAATATTAATCATGCGTATAATAATATTTTAACCAAAGGGGAGTTGAAAAATAAAAGTTATCTCTGGTTAAGAGGGCGGGCTGTTGCAGATCTTGCAAGTCTTGATGTCGTTTTAAATGTGGCAAGCAACCAGTTTCCATTTCTGTTTTTGGGATTGATAAAGGACTCAAATGTGAATTGGCTCATTATTCAAGAAGAAATGGATTGCTATAAAGTGTATTCTGGATGTTATGAGAAACATCAAGGTAGATCTAATGGTAAATTAAATGAAGTGGATAAGGTAGGTGGTAAGAATAAAATAATACAATGGGGATTGGAAAATCTTCCTGCTGAAGTAACCTTTTTAGAAGTGGATAGTGTGAAAAATACAGACGACACCGTTTTAAGGATTTTTTTAGAGGTATATGATGCCAATTGCCATAATTTATATGAAAATAATAATGCGACCAATATTTCTTATAAAGGTGAATGTGGAAAAAACTTTATGGAAAATTTAAGAAATTTAATAAATCTGATGCTAAGTTATTTTGAAAACTAAAGAACTCATGAGACGTATGAAAAATTAAAAAGAAGAATATATAGTTATGAATTATTTTGAAGATAAAAACATGGCTGTAATAACGACATCGTTTGTGCTTTCTGGGTCTCAAATAATTTTAGCTTTTCATTATGAGAACGATGGATTATGGGAATTCGTTAGTGCCGAAGATGTTAAAGAGGGAGACTATAAAGTCGTTTCATTAGATGAGATTTTATTAATAGATTCATCTATTAATGAATTATCTGCAATGGCTCCCGGCTTTTATGCAAAAAGAGATTGTTATCAAGAAGATTGGCAAATCTCCAAAATCTTATAGTGTAGAGTGTGTAATTATTATTCTCTAAAATTGTGGCTATGCGATATTATTACCTGAAAGATTATCAGGGGAATAATAGTGTAGTATTGAATCAAAACGGTGTTGTTCAGCAGATTAACCATTATTACCCTTATGGTTCAATGATGGGCGAGGTTACGAAAAATCATAGAATAACATATTTTTTAGAGTGATTTTAATGTTAAAAGAGTGTATTTATCTTCAAATGCATGGGATTGTATTATGAATTTTAAAAAGTTTATTATATTTGCAAAAAAATATAAACTAATACCCAATTATAACCCTAATAAATTAAATGAGAACCAAAGCATTATTACGTTCTGCCATGGCTATGCTTATGGGCGGAATTGTTGTGACCGGGTGTATTGACGATAATTATGATTTATCGGATATTGATACAACGACCGAACTTCAAGTAAAAGATCTTGTATTGCCATTGGATATCGACGAGATTGCAATGGAAAATATTGTTCAAATCGAGGATACCGGAATGGTAAAGGTGATTAATGGCGAGTATGTGGTGCTCGATTCGGGCACATATAAGTCTGATGAGATTATTATCCCCTCGTTGCTGATTCCCGCTCCAACAGTGGCTCCTATTAAATCACACATTACGTTGGTCGAGAATAATACACCAACGGCTGTGGCTATACCTCAATTCCCCATGCGATTTGATATAGGCACTCAAATGAGTTCTTTTACATATACACAAAACAATGTAACCGAATACATTGTCGATATGGATATGATTGGAGCCGAATTTGATATAATGATTGATTTGGTTGTTGAGGGATTGGAAAATAATATCAAGTCGTGGACATTGGAAGATTTCAAAATGCAATTCCCCAAGGGATTAACAGGAGAATCAAATATTGGTACATATAACCCCGAAACCGGGCTTGTTGAAATAGGCTCTTTGAAAGTGGAAGGAAGTACTGTTCGCTTCAAAATGTCAATAACCGAAGTTGATTTGAAGAAAGCCGGTGCGGTATTTAATCACGCTAACCATTCATTTACTTTCGGTGATGAAATCGGAATTAAATCGGGCTTTGTAACCGTGGGAGCAGAAGATGTAATTTCGGTGGCAAATATCCCTTCGGTAGCCGATTTCAATATCATATTCACAATGGGTGAAATAAATGTAAACGTGTTTGGTGGCACTGTTCAATATTCGATTGAGGGTATCAATATCGCAGATATTCCTATTACCGGAATTCCTGATATCTTAAGCCAAAACATGACTGATATCTCACTTGTGAATCCTCAAGTTTATATCTGTTTCAGCAATCCATTAGGAACAAATTTCGGCCTTTATGCTCAAACCGGTTTGACACTTACCGCTAAGCGTCGCAATCAACCCGACCAATCTTATTCGATTGATAATGAGTATTTCAAATTGGCTTGTGAAGGGTGTCAAGGTTGTCAATTCTGCTTGTCACCAACCGACCCGGGGACAGGCAATTATTGGGGTAAATTTGTGAACGCGCAACATGTGCCGTTTACTTCGCTATCTAATGTGCTTTCGGGCAACGGACTACCCAATGCAATAGGTATTAAGCTTAATAACCCATGTGTTCCTGCTCAAAAAATAGGACATTTCCCATTGGGCGCAAACTTAGGTCGAATGACCGGTTGTTACACTATTTTTGCTCCATTGCAACTTAAAGATGGCTCAAAAATCATCTATTCTAGCACCGAAAAAGGATGGTGGGACGAAGAGGTGGCAAAGGTTACTATCAAAAAACTCCAAGTAAATGCATCGATAACCAACGACCTCCCTGTTGATATTGAGATAACCGGATACCCTATCGATGTGAATGGTAACCAAATCAATGATGTAGTGATTGAAGGTTTGGCAGTAAAATCGGGTACGGTTGACGAGCCTCTCGAAATAAAAATCACAGGCGAAATAAAGGACCTTGATGGTATCACATTTGTAGCAAAGGCAAAGGCTACTCCTCAACAAGAGTCGCTTCGTCCTAACGAACATATTATCCTTAAGAACATAAAAGTGATGATTTCAGGCAACTATATAACCGAATTATAAACCGTAAAACTGACTATTAATCATGAATAAATATATTAAAACAGCGATTATTTCGGCTACTGCGGTATTATCATTTGGTGCAGTGGCTCAAAATACCAATTCGGCCTATTTTACCGAGGGTTATACTCATCGTTACCAATTAAATCCGGCTTTTGAGAATGAGAAAAATTTTATTGCAATACCGGTTATAGGTAATGCTAATATTGCCTTTAGAGGAACCATAGGATTGGATAACATTTTTTACAATGTTAATGGCAAAACAACCACATTTATGAATCCGGCTGTTGATGCATCGTTTTTGAATGATATTAACGATGTGAGTCGATTGGTCAGTGATATAAATTTAAATATTTTAAGTGCCGGTTTTAAAGCATTTAATGGCTATAATACTGTGAGTATTAATGTGCGAGGAAATTTCAATACTCATTTACCCAAAACACTCTTTTCGTTCATGAAAGAGGGTGTGGAAAACAAAACTTATGATATTTCAGACTTTGATGCACATACCGATTTGTATGGCGAAATAGCACTTGGACACTCTCATAAACTTGGAGATAAATGGCGCGTGGGTGGTGCTGTGAAATTCATTTTAGGTGGAGCAAACGTTGATGCCAAATTCAATAAAGCAGAATTGACTCTTGGCGAAGATGAATGGAGTGCAATTACAAATGCAGAGGTGCAAGCAAGTGTGAAAGGTCTCACTTATGAGCAAGATATAAACAAGGACACAGGCCATAAATATGTCGATGATATGGACGTAGATGGAACAGGATTAAATGGTTTCGGTATGGCATTTGATTTAGGTGCAGAGTTTAAACCTAATCAAGACTGGGCGTTTAGTGCTGCCCTACTCGACTTCGGTTTTATTAACTGGAATAACAATATGGTTGCATCAACAGGTGGAGATAAATCATTTACTACATCAACCTATTCATTCAATGTTGATGAAAATGCACCAAATAATTTCAGTGATGAATTTGACAAGATGATGGACGATCTCTCGGCTCTTTATGAACTTGAAGATGAAGGTGATGCAGGTTCTCGCACCACAATGCTCGGTGCAACACTCAATCTTGGTGCCGAATATACATTGCCTGTTTATCGCAATCTTAAATTCGGTTTGCTCAACTCTACTCGCATTCAAGGCGATTATTCTTGGACCGAATTCCGTTTGTCGGCCAATATCAACCCGGTGAAACCCTTCTCGGCAGGAGCAAACTTTGCAGTGGGTACTTATGGTTGCTCTTTTGGTTGGTTGATGAATCTGAATGTCACCGGCTTCAACATGTTTGTGGGTATGGACCACTTTATGGGTAAACTCGCAAAACAAGGTATTCCCCTATCGTCAAATGCTAGTGTAAACATGGGTATAAATATCCCATTCTAAAAGAAATATAATCAACAAAAAAACAACCGGGAGCCTAGCAATGAGGCTCCCGGTTGTAGTTATATAAGAGAGATGATAATGTCACTTGCAAAGTGTATTAAAATTTATCGGACACCAATATAAAATAATAAGAGCCACCCATAATTAAGTGGCTCTTATTATTTTTGCGATTTTAAAGGGAGGTTATCCCCTACCCTTTTGTGTTGTGACGGCTTCAGAAATAAATATTTCCATTTTCCGCTTTAGTAGTGGAACGAACTGCCACCGAGGAATTCGCGAAGGAGACTTGTGTGGGGTATCACTTGGTCGCTGATGGGAGAAAAATAACTTAGGAATCGGCGCAAGCGATAGGCTTCGCCATATTCGGGAACATCGCGTGGCACATGTTTCAACACTTCTTCGCCATACTCTTTGATTACTCCAAGTTCAAATAGTAATGAGGAATTAAACATTGCATCGGCATTTTCTTGATAAGGGAAAATCCATTTTTCTTCGCCTCGACGCACACTTGGCCAGCGTTTAATAGTTGATTCGGCCGATACACCACGATATTTGGCATCACGAATGATGCGACGCAATAAACGATTATCAGTGGTTGGAACCCAGTTGTGATCATCGATAGATAGTGTTGTTAGAGCCGATACATATATTGAGAATTTCATTCGAGCCTCTATTTGTGAGGTCAATTCGGGATTTAGCCCATGGATGCCCTCGATAAGTAGTATTGAATTTTCGTCGAGGCGTATCTTGTTCCCTTTATATTGTCGGCAACCGAGTTCAAAATTATATGTGGGTTGTTCAATTTCTTTGCCGTCAAGCAGAGCATTGAGGTCCTTGTTAAATAAATCAAGATCTAGAGCATAGAGTGATTCAAAGTCATATTCTCCATTTTCATCAAGAGGAGTATCTACCCTATTGATAAAATAGTCGTCAAGTGAAATCAGTTTCGGTTCAAGGAGGTTGGTCATCAACTGAATTGCCAACCGTTTAGTAAATGTTGTCTTGCCTGATGACGATGGACCGGCAATTAAAACGATGCGTGCCCCACCCTCTTGATATTGTCGTGTGATTTCGTCAGATATGCGTCCAATCTTCTTTTCATGTAGGGCTTCGGCCACATTGATTAATTGTGCTGTCTTTAATGAGTCATTAATATCGTTAAGTTCACCTACATTCTTAATCCCTATTGTGTGATTAAAATCGGTATATTCGGTAAACGCTTTAAACATTTTTTCTTGTACAATGGGCTGTGCGGGTTGTGATGGATTTTTAGGATCAAATCCCAATAGGAGCAATCCATCTTTATATGGGATAAGGTCAAAAACATTTATTTGACCTGTTGAGGTTGCGAGGTTTCCGTAATAACTGTCGCAAATGTCTCCAAGTTCATAATATACGGTGTAAAGTTCACGAGTTGTCTTGAGGAGTTGTACTTTGTCGGTAAGGCCTTGTCTTTCAAAGATTTTAATGACATCTTCGGTTAATTGTTCTTTGCGTGTAAAATTTATGTTTTCGTCAACAATTTCACGCATGCGATTACGTATTTGATTTACGATGTCGTCAGAGATTGTTTTTTTGCCCTCTAATCGGCAATAATGTCCTCGTGCAACCGAATGTTCAATTCGCAGTCTAACCCCCGGCAAAACGTCGCAAACGGCTTTATATAGAATCATACATAATGATCGTGTATATACCCGTTGCCCCGAACCGCTCTCTTTAGGGAGAAATTCAACTTGTTTCGGTCCGAAAACGGGGTAGTTGAGGTCCTCGGTTTTGTTGTTTACACGAGCACATATAGGATTTATATCTATTTGATCTTTTAATCGGTCGAAAATGTTTGCAAGAGTTTCACCTCCTTTAAAAGACACATAGCGATTGATGTTTTTGCAGAAAATATTCATGGTTAAGTTTGCTATAATTGAAGATTTATTTTCGGTTTTAAAGTTACAAAAACTTCCGATAAAATAACTGTTATAAAGTTATAAAAGTTGAAAGAGTAGGGTGCTTATGCATTTTTTTGCGTGTATAAGGGCGATATAGGACTATTTTTTTAGGAAGTATAGTAAAAAAGTAGCACCTAAATGCTGTTGTGATGAAACATTTAGGTGCTATATGATTTAGAGTAGCCTTAAAGTATAAAAATGGCTACAAGGTTATAACTCATTTAGAATCAAGTGCTTGCTTGATGTCGTTGATAATATCATCAACGTTTTCAATACCTACTGATAGGCGAATAAGGTCGGGGCGCACACCGGCTTCTTCCAATTGTTGGTCGCTTAATTGGCGATGAGTGTGGCTTGCAGGGTGGAGCACACATGTGCGAGCATCGGCAACGTGTGTCACGATAGCAATGAATTTGAGAGAATCCATAAATTTGATAGAGTCTTTGCGACCACCTTTTAGACCAAATGAAATTACACCACAAGAGCCGTTAGGCATATATTTTTTTGCCAAATCATAGTATTTATTGCCGGGAAGGTCGCAATAATTTACCCACGCTACACGAGGTTCATTTTCAAGGAATTGTGCAACTTTGAGCGCATTTTCGCAGTGACGAGGCATGCGCAAGTGAAGTGTTTCAAGTCCGAGGTTTAAGAGGAATGCATTTTGTGGTGATTGGATGCTTCCCAAGTCGCGCATGAGTTGTGCTGTAGCCTTTGTGATGAAAGCCATTTTACCAAATGCTTTGGTGTAAGTGAGGCCATGATATGATTCATCGGGAGTGCATAAACCGGGGTATTTTTCGGCATGTGCATCCCAATCAAAGTTACCACTATCAACGATTACACCTCCCACGCTTGTGGCATGGCCATCCATATATTTTGTGGTAGAGTGTATCACTATATCAGCACCCCATTCAAATGGACGGCAATTTATGGGGGTAGGGAAGGTGTTGTCAATAATCAATGGCATTCCATTGCGATGCGCAACGCGTGCAAACTTCTCAATATCAAGAACATCTAGCGAGGGATTTGACACAGTTTCTCCGAAAAGAGCCTTTGTGTTTGGGCGAATTGCTGCTTCAATTTCTTCTTCAGTGGCATCGGGATTGATGAAAGTAACATCTATGCCGAGTTTTTTAAGGGTAACGCTGAATAAGTTGAATGTCCCGCCATATATTGCCGAAGAACTGATGAAGTGATCACCGGCCTCGCAAATATTGAAAATAGCGTAGAAATTAGCAGCCTGACCACTGGATGTTAACATAGCTGCTACACCACCTTCAAGGGCTGCAATTTTGGCTGCAACAGCGTCGTTTGTGGGGTTTTGTAGGCGAGTATAGAAATAGCCGCTATCTTCGAGGTCGAAAAGGCGTGCCATTTGCTCGCTTGTATCGTATTTGAATGTAGTACTTTGGTAGATTGGGAGCACACGAGGCTCTCCTTTTTTAGGGGTCCACCCGGCTTGAACGCAAAGGGTTTCGGGTTTGAATTTTTGTGACATCTTATATCGTTTTTAATTTGGGTGCAAATTTAATCAGTTTTTCTTAATAATAAAGGGAATTAATGGATTTTCTATCGACTATTTTCTTTGCATAAAATGTTGACGTAAATCGGGATTAAGTCGCTCAATGGCATAACGTAGAGCAGTGCGAGGCATTTTGGTTGAGAATTTTTCGAGAAAATCAAGCAAAATTTGCTCATCTTTTTTGCCAATTTCGCGCAAAAGCCAACCGGTGGCCTTGTGGATTAAGGGGTGAGGGTGGGTTAAATATCGCTCAGAAAGCCGTAGGGTGTCCTCAAATCGATTTTTACGCACCAAAGTGAGGGTTGATACTATCGCAATGCGTTGAAGCCACAGATTGTCGCTAAAACTTAATTGGTCGAGTAGGGCGGGATTGGGATTTGAGAGTATAAATGTGCCTAAAATATATGGAGCAGATAGGTCAACAAGATCCCAATTATTGGCAAATGTTCCACGTGTAACATAGAAATCAACGATGCTTTTTTGCTCTTCTGTGTCTTTGCTTTTTTTGAATCGTTCGACTAGTGCCAAAAATCCCGAAAGACGAAATTCATGAATTTCACTTTTGAGCATTTCATCGATCAGTGAAATTTCTACATCAAAATATTTTTTTGCCACTCGACGATTTTCGGGAACCGATAATCCTATAAATTTATCCCCTTCGCCATATTCTCCTTTTCCGGTTTTGAAAAACGACATGAAAATTTTTATCTTTTCGGGGTTAGCTGCTTTGCGAAGTTCTTCTTGCCAATTTTTTATCATCTTGAATTTTTTGTCAAAGGTAGTGATTTTTTTTGCCGTTTTGAGTCAAAAATTCCGTCCCCGTCATCGGAATGGATTCAAATATTAAATTCTCGTGGCGTTAAAATGTGGGGTAAATTGGCGATTAATAGGGTGTTAAGGGCATTTTTGACCATTTGTAGAAAAATGTCAGAAAAATTCGAAAAAACGACAATTTTGCTAATTTTGGTAGAAATGTCGCATTAAAATTTCATTAGAATGTTTTTTTGAAAAATAGAGTTGAAAATTGCTATTGTGACAAAAAATAAAAATAGTTACATTTGTAGGTTAAAAACTTTTTTGGAAAATGACGACTGACAAAATTCAAATTGTATGTGAAGGGGTAGAACTGCCCTTAATCGATTTGTCTAAAATTGCAAATTGGATTGAGCAGGTGGCAAAATCGCACGACCGAATTGTGGGACCACTTACTTATATCTTTTGTGATGATGAAAAAATCATAGAGGTTAATCGTCAGTTTCTTCAACACGATTACTATACCGATATTATTACCTTTGATTATTCTCGAGGCAAACGCATCAGTGGAGATATGTTTATTTCGTTAGATACCGTTGCTAGTAATGCAGAGATGCTTGGCGTAAGTTATGAATCTGAATTACATAGAGTTATCATTCATGGTGTGCTACATCTTTGTGGTATTGATGATAAGGGTGAAGGTGAACGTGAGATAATGGAAGGTTTTGAAAATAAGGCGCTTGACATGTTTCGAGCAATGAATTGAATTTAATTTCTATCGCAATATGAAGTTTGAATATGATGTAATTGTAGTGGGTGCAGGGCATGCGGGCTGTGAGGCTGCTTCAGCAGCGGCTAGATTGGGATCGCAGACACTTCTCATCACAATGGATATGAACAAGATTGCTCAGATGAGTTGTAATCCGGCTGTAGGTGGTATTGCAAAGGGGCAAATTGTTAGGGAAATTGATGCGTTGGGTGGCCAGATGGGTATTGTGACCGATCGCACGGCAATACAATTCCGTATGCTCAATCGCTCAAAAGGGCCGGCTATGTGGAGTCCTCGTGCGCAAAGCGACCGCATGAAATTTAGTGCCGAATGGCGTCGTATCCTTGAAAATACACCAAATCTTTCAATGTGGCAAGATTCGGTAACAGGATTATTGATTGAAAACAATGAAATACGTGGTGTTCACACTGCCTTGGGCGTTGATTTCAACGCGAAATCGGTGGTGTTGACAGCCGGTACTTTCCTTAATGGATTAATGCATATAGGACGAGTTCAACTTCAGGGTGGGCGTGTGTCAGAGCCTGCGTCGCATGGTATAACCGAACAATTGCGCGATATGGGATTTACTACCGAGCGAATGAAAACAGGAACACCTGTTCGCATTGATGGTCGTAGTGTGAAATGGGAATTGACTACGCCACAAGAGGGCGAAGATGATTTTCATCAATTTTCATATCTTCCGGGCGTGTCGCGTGAATTAAAACAGAGAAAATGTTATACTGTATATACAAATCCCACAACTCACGACATATTGCGAGACGGATTGCCCGATTCTCCATTATATAATGGGCAAATTCAAAGTATAGGGCCTCGTTATTGTCCAAGTATCGAAACTAAGATTGTAACCTTTGCCGATAAACAAGAACATCAATTGTTCTTAGAGCCCGAAGGAGAGGATACTCAAGAATTTTATCTCAATGGTTTCTCTTCATCATTACCATTGAATATTCAAATAAATGCGCTAAAAACAGTACCTGCGCTTGCCGATGTGCAGATATATCGTCCCGGTTATGCTATAGAATATGACTTTTTTGACCCAACACAACTTCACCACACCCTCGAAACAAAGTTGGTGAAAGGGCTTTATTTTGCCGGTCAAGTAAATGGTACTACCGGATATGAAGAGGCTGCAGGGCAGGGGTTGGTTGCAGGTATAAATGCCGATGCTTCGGCTCATGGCAAACCTTCGTTTGTGTTGGCTCGTGATGAAGCATATATCGGAGTGCTAATTGACGATCTTGTAACTAAAGGCGTAGATGAGCCTTATCGCATGTTTACTTCGCGTGCCGAGTATCGCATTTTGCTACGCCAGGATGATGCTGATATGCGTCTCACTTCTCGCGGATATGAGATTGGATTGGCCACTCAAGAAAGATATGATCTAATGCAAGCCAAAAGAGAGCAGCGCGATGCATTGATTAATTTTGCGCGTGAGTTTTCTATTAAGCCTGCGTTGATAAATCCTGCTCTTGAGGAGTTGGGAACAACACCTTTAAAGCAAGGTGTAAAATTATATGATTTGATATTGCGTCCGCAACTCTCTATTCTCATGCTTGCACCTCATATCAAAGCATTGCAAGAACACTTAAACTCTATTGAGGAGGCACGTCGTGAGGAGATAATCGAGGCTGCTGAGATATTAATAAAATATCAAGGATATATCGACCGCGAGCAATTGATCGCCGACAAGATTCGCCGACTCGAAGGTGTAAAATTGGCCGGTAAAATTAATTATTCGGAGATAAAATCGCTCTCAACCGAAGCGCGTCAAAAACTCGAAAAAATCAATCCCGAGACAGTGGCTCAAGCGTCACGCATTCCGGGAATTTCCCCAAGTGATATTAATATTTTGCTGCTTCTTTTGGGTAGATAATCGCGTGAAATGTTTCACGTGGAACATTTGTAATAATTGAAAAATCAACAACTTAAAACGACATACGATGGAATACGTAAAATCTAAAGTTCGTGACATTATCGACTTTCCTCAAAAGGGAATTGTGTTTAAAGATTTAACTACAGTGTTTAAAGATCCTCGCGCTCTTCACCTGATCAGTTGGGACCTTGCAAAGCTTTACAAAGATAAAGGAATTACCAAAGTGGTAGGTATTGAATCACGTGGATTTATTGCCGGTTCAATTTTGGCTTTCAAATTAGATGCCGGATTTGTTCCTGTACGCAAGCCCGGAAAATTGCCTGCCGATACTATCAAGGCTTCTTATGAAAAAGAGTACGGAACAGACACTATCGAAATTCATAGCGATGCTATCACCGAAGATGATGTTGTGGTAATTCACGACGACGTACTTGCTACCGGTGGCACAATGGCGGCCGCTATCGAACTCATCAAAAGCATGAAGCCTAAGAAAATTTATGTGAACTTTATTATCGAATTGAGCATGCTTAATGGTCGTGCGGCTCTTCCTCAAGATATAGAAGTTACCTCTTTGATTTCTTATTAAGGCTGGGTTTTGAAGCATATTTTATATGCTAAAAAGTAAATCACAACAATTGCAAGAGAAGATTTCTATTCTTCCCGATACTCCCGGTGTATATATCTATTATAATGCCGAGGGGGAAGTGATTTATGTAGGAAAAGCTAAAAATCTAAAGCGACGTGTTTCGTCCTATTTTAATCGGGAGCATGAGGTGGTGCGCACACGATTACTTGTGCGTGCCATTCACGATATGAGCTATATTGTGGTGCCCACCGAACAAGATGCTCTCAACCTCGAAAATTCGCTCATAAAAGAGCATCAACCTCGATATAATGTGTTGCTCAAAGATGATAAATCCTACCCTTGGATTTGTGTCACCGGCGAACATTATCCGCGAGTTTTTCTCACTTATAACTACAAAAAAGATGGGTCGAAATATTACGGACCTTATACCAATCAGTCGGTGGCTCGTGCCGTGCTTCGGCTCATTGACGACCTTTATCCCATTCGCACCTGTCGCCACATGATTACTCCCGAATTTATCGAGAAGGGGAAAGGGCGATTGTGTTTGGAATATCACATGAAACGATGCAAGGGGTGCTGCACCGGTTTGATTTCGATTGATGAATATGCGTCGTATATCGCTCGCATTCGCCAAATTCTTCGTGGAGAAACACAAGAACTAATGTCGTATCTTCGCGACGAAATGGCGCGTCTTGCTATGGAGCTTCGTTTTGAAGAGGCACAGGCGTTAAAAGAAAAATATCAACTCATTGAGCGATATAATGCCAAGAGTGTGATTGTGAGTCAAACGGTGCAAGATATCGATGTATTTGGGCTTGAAGATGATGATAAAGATGTGTATATCAATTATATGCATGTGCGCCGTGGGGTGGTGGTGAGCAGTGTTACATTGCAATATAAACGTCGTCTTGAAGAGTCGCAGGCGCAACTGTTGGCTTATGCCATGAGTGAAATTTCAAAACAGTTTTCGGTTGATTATAAAGATGTTATCGTGCCGGTTGTGCCCGAAGTTGAAATGGAGGGGGTGAATTTTATCATTCCCCAACGTGGCGACAAGATGAAATTGCTTGATGTATCAACTCGTAACGCGCGTCAACGAAAAATTGACACTCTCAAGCAGATGGAGAAAAAGAATCCCGAACAGCGATTGGAACGCACGCTTGAGCGCATGAAAACCGATTTCCGTCTCTCTGAATTGCCTCGCCACATAGAGTGTTTTGATAACTCCAATATTCAAGGCACAAATCCGGTATCGGCTTGCGTGGTATTTCGTAATGCCAAGCCCTCAAAACGTGACTATCGTCACTTCTTAATCAAAACGGTGGAAGGCCCCAACGACTTCGCATCGATGAAAGAGGTGCTAACACGCCGTTATTCGCGACTTTTGCAAGAAGGACAGGGGTTGCCTCAACTCATAGTCGTCGATGGCGGTAAAGGGCAATTAAGTGCCGCTGTAGGGGTTCTTGATGAATTGGGCCTACGCGGCAAGATTGCGATCATCGGCATTGCCGAGCGATTAGAGGAGATATATTTTCCCGGAGATAGTGTGCCATTGTATATCGACAAAAACTCCGAATCATTAAAAGTAATCCAACATCTTCGCGACGAAGCACACCGATTTGGCATCACACATCACCGCAATCGCCGCAGCAAATCACAAGTAGTCTCAGCCCTCGACTCAATAAAAGGGGTGGGGGAGAAAACACGCACCACACTCCTTCAGCACTTCAAAAGCCTCAAACGCATTCGCGAAGCCTCCCTTGCCGACATCACAGCCGTCATCGGCCCCGCCAAAGCCCAAATAGTGTATGAGGCGCTGAAGAAATAGGGCAGGGAGGATATATTACGTTGAATTATAAATCATTATTAATGATTGGTTGTTCCATTAGTTGCATGTCATAATATTCCAAATCTGTTTCGTAATATATTTTTTTATTATTTTGAATTTTCCCTCGAATCCCCAAGCAAACCATATATTTACCATCAAAATAATATATAACTTTAGTTGCGTTTTTATCGGATTTATTAACCTTTAATATCCTTCCATATTTAGTGGAAAGTTCCTTTTGTAGACTATTGAATCTATTTATTACATTTTGTTCCGTATATTTAAAGTTGTCGTGATAACGAAATCTTATTTCACATAATTTATCATTATGAAAATAAGTACAAATAGCATCCCACTTATATCCTGCAAAAGTTTCTTTAGAAATAGATAATGCCCCAAAATCTTCTCCAATATAGAGTGTATTAGTAGGTTCTTTCCCAAAATAATTCCACATAGAATAATATGTGGAATTTATATCTGAAATTAAAATATTAGTAAAATCAAAAATATTTTATTAAAGGAGTATTAATCTATCTTCATTTTATGTAAAACTTCATATGTGTTTTTAGAAGAATACGTTTTCACTATCGTCGCTTGATGCATTGAAGAACATGACATAGTATATGGGCATATATGTGATATTGTTTACTTGTCGCACTTCTCTTGCATTAGAAAGGACAACTCCGGATTTAATATTATAGTCTTTTGTTGATAATAGGTTGTTTAGTGCACTATGGATAGTGTAGTCTTTTCCTGATTTTACTTCAATGGGGAGTGGAGTTAGATTATAATAGTCATCAACTAAAAAATCAACTTCTCCTTTTTGTCTATTGTCGTAATAAAAGAGTCTATAGCCATGCGCATTTAGTTCTTGTGCTACGGCATTTTCGTAAACTCCTCCAAGGTTTATGCTCTTTTCGTCGTTGAGAATTGGTTGTAAATTATTATGATATAATTGAGCAGTGAGTAAACCCACATCATTGAGATATAGTTTTAATAAGTTTTTTTGAGCTGATTCAACAAGAGGATAATGTGGATTTGATATAGCATTGATATTGATTGCGATACCTGATGATACAAGATATTCAAATTCGTCCTGATAACGATTAAATCGATCTCCTTTTTGACCTTGAATATTTTTTGCCACAATTCTTTTCTTTTTATTCTCCATTTGTGAAGGCAACATATCATAAATTCGACGAATTAACAAATTTTTTCCATTGTCGTGTTCATATTTTGACGCATCGGTTGCATAGAGTGATTTTATTGAATTTTGCACCTCTCTTACTTTCACAATATTTCTCGATTTTAGATATTCATTAACGGCATCAGGCATGCCTCCTACTAACAAGTATCGTTTAAATAAATCCATTAAACGTTTATGTGACGCTTCATCTAACGACTCCTTCTTCTGAAATTTTTCTTTTATAGAAGATATTGCAAATTCGCCAAAATCATTAGCAATGAGAAATTCTTCAAAATCAAGTTGAGTCATTTTTTTTCTTATTATGCTTCCAATGGGGATTGAGGTGGTTGTGCGCAATGTTATTCCTAACAAACTTCCACTGGCAATATAGCGATAGCGATGCTCTTGGCGGAGAAATTTAAGCATTGTAAGAAATTGCGGATAGTGCTGAATTTCATCTATGAAAATTAATGTATTTTTCATATTATCAAGTTTGCTACCAGCAACCATGCTCAATGCAAGATAAAATTCCTCAGGCGATCTCACTTTTTTGAAAATTTGAGCGCCTTCATCATCTTCTACAAAATTAATTTCGATGAAGTTCTTGAACATTTTACGCCCAACAGTTCTAATGATAAATGATTTGCCAACCTGTCGAGCTCCTTCAATGACTAATATTTTGTCGCTATCTGATTGAAGATGAGTCTCTATTTCCTTCCTTATTTTTCTATATAACATTGTTTTTTACACTTTTCAATATGATTTGATGGAGCAAATTTACACTTTTCAATATAAAAATGCAAATAAATTTACACTTTTCAAATTTTTTGTGGCATTTTTGTACCAGCCCCACACTCTCTGTGTCTGTAAAGACGCGATTCGATTATATTTACTTCCCCAAAATTAGAAAAGAAACACCAGTATTCTTGAGGTAGAGGGATTCGTCTTGAAAAAGTTTCATTTTGT
This sequence comes from Muribaculaceae bacterium, assembly GCA_017409345.1. Classification (GTDB taxonomy): domain Bacteria; phylum Bacteroidota; class Bacteroidia; order Bacteroidales; family Muribaculaceae; genus RGIG4079. Next base: position 38,816 of record JAFQSX010000028.1, read on the forward strand.
AGATTTTTGAGTTAATGCACGATTTTGCATGGTCGAAGTGTTAAATGTTTTTTATTTTTGTAAAAACTAATATTTTTTCATACCTTTGTGTGAAACCCTAATACGCTATCATTATGAAATTTAAGTCGTTTATTTGTGTGGTATTATTTCTTTTGTTGGCATCTGTTCCAATTAGTGCCGTGACCACTGATATAACTACTATAGAGAAACAAATTTCAGAATATGATGCCTCAAGTGGCAGTGAGTATATTTCCATTGCAAATAATGTGATGCGATTGTTTTATGCGGAAAAGATTACCGATGAGGCAATTGAGTTTGAGGCAAATGCTCCTCGCGATTCGGTAAACCAACAAGTGTGGTATTGGGCGAGTGAATATTTCTATGCCCATCAGGCCTATCCTCAAGCATTGAAATATGGTTTACAGGCACTCCCATTATGTAATAATGATGAAGACAGGGCCAATTATTTGAGTTTGATATCGTTGATATATTTCCGACAATCCAATTATGAGCAGGCGGCAAATTATGCCAAGCAATGTTATAAACTTGACGAAAAATCGGGCGACCCCGATGTGATGAGCTCGTCGCTCAACACCCTCGCCGGCATATATATCGGAGCCAATCAGCCTAAAGAGGCAGAGCAATATATTCTCAAAGCTATCGAACTTGCCAAGCAAGCCAACAACCCGGCGCGCATGGCCGTGCTTAATGGTATGGCATCGGAGGTGTATCATGCCCTTGGCAACGGCAAGGAAGCATTAAAGTATATCAACGAAGCATGTAATATTGAGCAAAAATTAGGTAATGAACGCAAATTGATGGTGCGGTTGTCGCAAAAAGCAGCGGTATTGATTGGGATGCATGATTATAAGGGTGCTGAAAAACTACTCAATCAAGTAATTCCATATCTCGAAAAGGAGGGAAATAAGCAGTCGCTTGCTATTTCTTGCAACAAAATGGGAATGGCATTGGTGGGGCAAAACCGCGACAATGAAGCGGTGGGCTACTATCGCAAGGCTGCTGAGATTTTTGCCAACATCGGTGACCGAGGAAATGAAATGCACTCTCGCAAAGGACTTTATGAGAGTCTATGGAGTAGCAACCCTGATAGTGCCAAAATCGAATTAAATCGCTTTAACGATTTGAAAGATTCTCTATATAATATGGCTTCGGCCGAGAGTCTTGCTCGTTATAATGCCGAGTTTGGCTCTGATTGGCTACAGCATGAAAATGAATTACAAAAAGCCAAAACACAGAAGATTATCGTTTTTGGGGGTATTTTGCTGATTATTTTGGTAGGTGGAGTGTGGTTATTTATAAAACGAAAGATGCGCTTGCGCGAAGCAGCATTGCAAACTATTATCAAGGGGTTGCAGCCTCAGAATAATATCGAGATTATTCCTGAACAAGAGGAATTAAGCACATCTGATCAAGAATTGTTGGATCGATTGGTTGACGAAGTGAGAAATAATATGACACATGGGGATATTTCAATTGAAACTTTGGCCTCAAAATTATGTATCACTCGAGGGCAATTAAATCGTCGCATAAAGTCTATTACAGGGGTCACCACTCAACAATATGTGTTGCGAATACGCCTTGAGCATGCACGATTGTTACTCGTTGACAATAAAGAAACACCGATATCGGAAGTGGCGTTGGAATGTGGGTTTGAAGATGCCACTAGTTTCTCTAGAGCATTTCGTCGCACTTTTGAAAAATCACCATCTCAATATCGCAACGAGAGGTGAAAAAGTTGCATAAAATAGTGTAATTTGGTTATTTTGCATCATAATGCCAAGACCTTGCACGATTGTGCAAGGTCTTTTTTTGTTGTTATATATACCTTTACAACGCTAAATATTTATGGCAAAAAAGTTTTATGGATAAAGGTAGGCGTAATAACAAAGTAAATCAATTTTTTCTTGAACGATTAACCTCAATAATAAAAAAAGAGATGGCTTCCGGGAGTGTCTCTTTAGAGGCGATTGCTTCACAGATGTATATCACTCGTGGACAATTAACTCGTCGAGTTAAAGCGATTAAAGGAATGACTACCCAGCAATATGCGATGAAAGTACGTCTCACTCATGCTAGTAATTTGTTAAAAAACAATATCGATATGGCAATATCTGAAGTTGCTTTCAGGTGTGGTTTTGAAGATGCTACAAGTTTTTCTCGTGCATTCCGTCGCAAATATGGGATATCTCCCTCCGAATATCGTAATGATGATAATTTAATTGATATCTAAGATCTTGAACATGGGCTTGAATGTGAAAATATTAATGGTATTTTTCGCTATTATGTTTTTGAATAGCGCATCAAGTCAGACGATAAAGGTTGGCAATAAGTTTTTTGATGGCGAATGTCTTTACACTTGCCAAGAGATTCGTATGGGCAAAATTGTTTACTTCACCGGGGTTGATTACAACGGCGATTGGCGTGAATTGACATTAAAGCACAAATCAAAAAATGAATATACACTTCAACCCAGTTATCAAGCCGAAGACGCTCCATTTAATGTAACATTTGGCTGCACTGTGAGATATATCCGTAAGGACGGAATGTATTTCCTTGAGGTATTGAATAAAAATAAAACGTTGGAATGGGTACTTTTGTTAACCCCCGATGATGTTGATTATTGCCTGTCGGCCTATCCGTCACTCGTGGGCAATCGTGTGTGTTCGGTTACTACAAGTTTGCTCAATCGCCCCTATTTGAGCCGATTTCCAAAGTCCGAATTAAGAATAATGCGTAATATGATATATGCCCGACATGGCCACCGTTTTGAGTCGGAAGATATGCAAGCATTGTTCTCGTCGATGGAATGGTATAAGCCTAATAACGATAATAAAAAGATAAAACTAAGCATTATCGAGAAAACTAATCTTGCACTTATCATGGCTGAGGAGGCTATGCCCGATGATTTGCGCAAGAACTTGGGTCAATATATGCCCGAATATTCAATCGAAGACTTTATGTTTGGTACTAACTATTAATAAATTTACAAAACAATGAAAAAAACAATTTTGATGGCATTTGCTGCCGTAGCAATGATTTTTACTGCATGTGGTAATAGCAATAAGGCTCAAGGTGGTGCTGAAGAGTCTGCTGCAAATGAAATCCCTGCAGGTTTTGCTAAGTATGAAAACAATGGCATGTCGTTTATCTATCCCGACAAAATGCACGTTGGCTTTGAAATGTCAGAAGGTGTGAAAAATGTAAATATCGACAACGAAGATGGTAGCTGTAAATTGGCTGTTACTTTCAACGAAGATGGTCCCACTGAAAGCCAATTGGAAGAATCTAAAACCAACTATGAAGCAATGTTGAGAGCGCTTCAAGAAACTGTTACATCTTCAGAAGTGAAAGACAATGTAGTAATTGTTCGCTCTAACTGCGAAGGCGTTGAAAAAATCTGCTTCTTGGTTCATCAAGGTGGTACAAAATGCCTCAATGCTCAATTTACATTCCCTACTGATAGTGCATCGGTATATAATGCATACCTCGAACCTATCATCAAATCAATGAAGAAATAATAATATTTTTTGCTCCAAAAACGTCTCTTATTGTGCAATTTGCACGATAATGCAAAGGCCATGCACGATTGTGCATGGCCTTTTTGATTCCTAATATCTAATTTTACCAAATAATATTAAAAACAAATATTTATGAAAAAACTTTACTCATTTTTTGCAATTTTCACGTTGACTGCTGTCAGCGCGTTTGGTGCCACCGACTATGGTTTGACCGTGGGTGGTGTTGATGTTACTTCCGATAATTGCTCAAATATTACGGGCGAACATATTGAGAAACATTCAAGTGCTACCGACGATGAATACTATATAAAGTATGATCCGGCGACAAAAACTCTTACTTTCAAGAATATCCTGATTGAACGCACCGGTAGTTACAACCGTGCCATCTTGAATGAAGATGTAGATGGATTGAAAATTGTGTTTCTTGGGAAAAATGAACTCTCAGCCGAAGATTCTTCACCCGTGAGATTAAATAATAATACCACAATCACTGTCCCCGAAGGTGGTGAACTTGATGTGCATGGTGGAGATGAAGATGGTATTACCGTTGGAAATGGCAAGACCTTGATTTTTGATAATGTATATGATTGTTCTGTTTCTACCAGCAATTCCAATGCCATTGAAGGTGCTACCGGAAAAGAGAACCTTATTGTTAGGAATAATTCTTGTGTAATAGCTTTTGCCCAAAGCGAAAACCACAATGGAGTATATGATTTTGCCTCTCTCACGGTCTCTGACTCTTATTTTAATGTAGTTGGTTATGCTTACGCTATTGAAAAACTTGGCTCATTTACCCATGAAGGTGCTTACCCGATAGTAATGGGAGCTGTTTATAATGCCGAGAAAAAAAGATTTGGTGCATTTCAAACGCAAATAGCGGTAGGTGTTTGTAGAACTGATGAAACAGTATTTCCTGACGCCAACTTCAGGCAGGCTCTTTATGAATTTGCAAAAAATCCAAGTTCGGGCATTGTTGAAGGACTTCCATATAACTATTATACCTATCCGGTCGGAGCCTATACAGGCTATATTAAAGAATGGAGAAAAATGGATTTGGCAGGGAAATCAATTGCAAATCTAAAAGGAATTGAACATTTTTACAATCTGCAAACATTGATTTGCAACGACAATCAACTGACTAGTGTTGATTTAACTAAAAATGTAAACCTTTCGACATTAAATTTATCTAATAATTCTCTTTCAACAATTGATTTGTCTAAAAACAAGGAGTTAAATACTTTAGCTCTCCGAAATAATAAACTTGAGTCGTTAGATATTATAAACAATAGTAGTTTAGAATATCTTTATGTAAATAATAATTTATTGACAGGGATTAACCTAGGCGCAAATTGGATGTTGAAATACTTAGATATAAATGATAATAAACTTAATACCCTTGATCTTTCATACGCTGATTATATGAAAGAAGTTAATTGTCAAAATAATAAACTCACTGAGATTAGTGTAGGTAACATAGCGAGATTGAATTGTTCAAATAACAATTTAACAGGTCTTAAATTCGACGCATATAGTGGTGCTAATTTTAAATATTTAAATTGTTCCGACAATGCAATAAATGGCGCGAATGTACAGCAGTTTGTGGATAAATTGCCCACACCATCAGCAAGTAATAATGCTGAACTTGTGTTCAAGTCATCGTCCGATACCGAGAAAAACTCAATGTCACAAGAGCAAGCCATTACTGTTATGGGTAAGAATTGGACATTGAAACACACCAACGGAAATATTTATCTTGGTGAAGCCGGTGTTGAAGGTGTTGAAGTTGACCCTATCGACGACAATGCTCCTCGCTACAACCTCAATGGTCAACCGGTCGATGATAATTATCGCGGCATAGTGATTCAAAAAGGGAAGAAAATATTAGTAAAATAATAAAAATGCTCCCTTCTCTATAATTAAAGGAGATTTTGAATTGAAAGGAATATAAAAATAAAAGAATATGAGAAAAGTATTTTTAAATACATCTTACTTGTTGCTATGCATTGTTGGCATTTGCTTCATATCAAGTTGTGAAGATCACTTGAGTGACTCTAAAAAGGATAAATGGGCTTCTCTCGTCAATGAAACCCATTACGAACCGGTGATTGAAGGAAATGCAATCTCGTATGGCTCTCATTTTTATACTGTTAATGGTGAAATAACAGATGAAGTGGTGGCAGGACGTAGAGATACTCCCACTGCATGGGTTACTTTCACAAACATACCTTCGGGATATGCTGAGTTTAAGGATGTATATAACGGATTATTGGGTAAATCAATTCAAGGCACGGCTGCGATGATTCCCATGGCCATAGAAATATATGCGCGTGATGCCGCAACCGGCGAAGAATGTTTTAAACTATTATGTAATAGTCAATCAACCGTTGATGGTATATTGCGAATATTGAAAGACCGTATTACTCCTCGTGAAGAATCGGGTGCCGATGATTCGTATGTCCAACGATATATGGCCGCTGCCCTACTCAAAGATGCTACCCCACAAAATGCATACACCCCTTATGAACCATATACTGTTGAGATGTGTGCTTCGGCAAATAAACCGCAAAAAGTGACAGGTGGAACCGACACTTTTGTATATATCCTTTGTAAAGGTTGGGATACCGATATTTATGAATATGCGCAACGACAAGTTGAAATATTTCAAGCAAACGGCTCTAATCTTTACAAAGTTTATAATTGCCCGTCAACATATACTCATTGTCAGGATATTATAGGTGATTGGAAAGGATTAAAATAGTAACATATAAAATATATTAACGATGAAAAAGAACAGATTTATCACATGTTTGTTTTTGGCTATTGCCATGGTATTCGTTAACCCTATCTGCGCAAATGCTCAATTTAGCAAAATAGCTAAAGGGTTAGGAAAAAAAGCAAAAGAAAAAGTAGAAAAGGAGATTAAATCAAGTGCAAAAGAAACTGTAAATAGCGTTGTTGAAGAATCCACAGGAGGAACTATTGAATCAACGACAAATGCAGCACATCCCAAAACTCTTGCCGATCTCAACCCCGAATTATTCCCATATCAACCCTATGGAGAGGGTGATAACACATATTTTTATGACACAAAAGCTAATGTTGTAAAAAAAGGGTATTCTGATTTTTGCGGAGCATTAACTTGTGCCGATTATAGCTTTGTAACACGAAGAGACGGATATGCACTTCCTGAATTTGTGGGATATAAATCAAGTCGAGGAAATGTATATGTTCCCATTGTTGAATATCCTATGACAGCCTATCTATCGGCATTTATGCTTGACCCAAACAATCCTGCAACATATCGCTACTATGTGAGAGCCAATATCATCCATGAAGCATTTCGTTGGGGACGAGTAGTGGTAGTGCGTGGTGACCAAAACTCCCTTAAAACAAAGAATAGCAAAGGGGAAACCATCAACTTATATGAAACTGAATATAATCGTTTCCAACGTTGGTCAAAAGCCACCGGTGAAGCAAGCGAAATATATGACAAATGTACAGCATACGAAACCGTAGGCTCTGCAGCAGTAGGAACTATCAATCAAATTCAAGAATTTATTGACAACGGCAATAAAAAAGGAGCAGTAACATGGATGCGTGAACTTGATATGATTATGGAACATATGGATAAACATCCAAAAAATCCACACAACGCCGATTATACAGCCGTAGTTGATTTATATAAAGAACTTAAAGAGCAAACAAAAGAGTATGCCGATGATGTGGCAAGCGAAGATTTTCCGGTTGCCGATATGCCTACGGCAGTTAGTGTCGATGCAACAACAAAAGCCGGTGCCGAAAGAGCCGCTAAAGATAAATTTGGCGACAAATTCGTAAAAGTATTGATTACAAGTGGATGGAAAGATTTCCAATCAAAAGAATGGCCCTACCCTATCACTCATCGAAGTTGTGACATTGCGGTGATTACCAAAGAAAAAGGAACTTATTTTATTAATCGTTGGTGCTTATTACAAAACTATTCGGGAGGCAAGCCTGAAAACTCATATCGCATTCAAGCAGCAATGGGAGTAATCGTAAAGCAAAAAGTTAATTATAAATAATTAATTATTATTCATGGAGATTAGCTCTAAAATTTGAGTCTAATCTCCTTGATTTTAACAACAATAAAATAGATATTTATGAGAAAATTTTACACCTTATTAGCGACATTAGCTTTGGTTTCGACCACACTTTGGGGAGCGACAAACTATGGTTTGAAAGTTGGGGGCGTAAGTATTACCTCCGACAATTGCTCAAATGTAACAGGTAGTAATATTGTAGCATACAATGCCGGTAGCGAACATTTTGTAAAATATGACCCTAACACCAAAACCCTCACTCTTAAAAATATTAAGATTGAGCGCTCCGGCAGCTACAATCGTGCAATCTTGAACGACGATGTTGACGGATTAACAATTGTATTTATAGGAGGAGCCTATTTGGCAGCAAAAGATGCTTCACCTGTGAGATTAAACAATAATACCACAATCACTGCACAAGATAGTGAAAGAGTTAGATTTTGGGGCGAAGAAGAGGATGCTCTTACCATTGGGAATGGCAAAAAATTGATTATCGATAATATTTATTTGCAAGCAAATGCCTTAAATTCAACATGTATTATAGGCGACGAAGGATCAGAAACTGTTATTATTAATGGTGGAGCAATGGTTGAAACTTACACATATGCGTCATCTTCATCTGAAGCATCTATAAGGGATCTCGGCTGGTTAAGAGTTGAAAACTCTTTCTTAAAATTGAATAACAATGGTGCCGGAGCCGTTCACTCTCGCAACATTAAAACATTCTCATATGGAGGAAATTATATGGGAGTGGTAAATGGCGAATATTCATCGACCAACAAAGCTATCACTCACAATAAAGATTTATTTGGCGACGATAATGCATTATATATAACTAAACATGTTTTTTATAATGATACAGAATATTTTAATGATGATTTTGGCACGCTATTGACCAAAATGGCAGCCACAAAAACAATCTATAACAAGGTGCTGCTGTTGCCTAATGGTTTATATGCCGGAAAAGTTGACCTATGGACTTCGCTCGATGTGTCAAACAAAAATCTCATTTCATTGCAAGGCATAGAATTTTTAACCGACCTTAAAGAATTGAATTGCAGTAACAACAGTTTGAAATCTATTGATTTGTCAAAAAACACCGCATTAACAAATCTCAATGTCGCTAATAATCAATTAACTGCATTGAATGTGGAGAATAATTCAAAATTGGTTAATATAGATTGCAGTAATAACTTAATTTCTCAATTAAATCTTTCAAAAAATATCAAATTGAGAACAATAGCATGCTATAAAAATCAAATTTTCAATAGTACAAACACTAAAAATGGAACATATTTTGTCAACAATCTTCCCGATTTGAGCAAATATATTTCAGGTTCAGCAACAATTGTATTTAAGCATGCCACCGAACCCGACAATAATTCTCTTTACACCGAGGAGATAGTGGTTGCTAACAACAAATTTTGGTCTTTAGAATATACCGATGGAAAGTTTTATAATGGTGAAGGTAGTGGCATAAAAGGCATAGAAGTTGATGATACTGAGGAAAACGCCCCACGCTATAACCTACAAGGTCAACCCGTCAATGATAACTATCGCGGCATCGTGATTCAAAAAGGCAAGAAAACGTTAATCAAATAAACAGATAAACTCATTATTGCATCATAAAGACAAAACTATGCACGATTTTGCATATAATCGTCTCGTTAGAATATTTAACTTTGTATAAATAACACAATCTTTAATACTAATTAAATAATAGGAGATTTAAATTATGAGAAAAATGTTTTTTGCTGCATTGGCAGCAGTAGCGATGTTTGTAACATCATGTGGATCAAGTGTTGAGTATGAAACATTGAGTAAAGATTACAACAACAGTTGGAAAGTATCGGCAGTTGTGCCTAAAGGTGTTTATAAATTAAACGACACTCTCCCTGCTGCAATTCCTGCTGCAATTCAAGAAGCAGCAAGTATCTCAAAACCACTCTATCTCGCAGGTGATAAAATTGCAATAGGTTTCACAAAGGGTGAAGTTTATGACCAAACTTTTGCCACTTGGGCAGCAAATTATAAAGATTCAGAAGGTTATAAAGATATTAATATTGCAGGTCGTAAAGGTTTCCGCAAAAACATTAGCGAAAGAATCAATGATCAACCTACACTTGTGGGTTATGAATATTATGTAGAGGCTCCTGAAGTTGGTGAAGGCGGATATTTCGTTGCCGAAATTTATCCTACAACCGAAAAATTTGATGATTTAGGCACTGTATTGGAATCTCCTGAAATCGTACAAGTGCTTGATTCTTTGAAACTTGAAGTTATTAAATAAGAAAGTCAGATACTTGTTGGCACTGCCGTTGGGATATTTAATTAATATTTACAACTTACCTCTCCGAACTGCATCCCAATTCTCGTCCCCTATATTATTAGGTGCAAACAAATGATAGTTTGGCTGACGATTGAATCCATGATATAAGGAACTCTCCTCTTGAAATTTTGTAAAAATTTTAGGAGGAGTACCCCAACGGGGGGAGGTGGTAAAACTAATTATGTGCCAATATGGTTATGTTTCCCTAAAATAATTTATTGATAGTAAAAATAAATCATGAAAAAATTTTTATGTGCTGTAGCTGTTGCTACAATGATGATGAGTTGCGGTGGCGCAAGCGAAGCGGGCGATAAGGCTCAAGACACAACTGCGGCTGCTGCTGAAAAAGTGGAAACTCCTGCTGCTCCCGATGCACCTGCTGCTCCCGCTGTGGCTTTTGAAAAAACAGGCAATGAACTTCTTGATGCTCAATTAGAAACTGTTAGCAAATTTGTTGCTGAAATCAAGGCGGCTAAAACTAAAGAAGAAAAAACCGCTATCATGACTAAAGCCGAAGCACAAATCGAGCAATGGCAAAAAGACAATGAAGAAGCAGGTAGTAAAATTGATCCCGCTCTTCTTGAAAAATTCCAAGCCGAATTTGAAAAATTGTCGCTCGAGATGGTGAAGGAAGTTATGTAGTAATAGTTAGTTAATTATAGTTCGATGGAGATGTGTCAATATTACTCATTTTGATGCATCTCCATTATTGTTTTATTGGGGGTATTTTATGATTTAGTGACTTTTTATGATGAAGAAATATATTTTGATATTCTTGTGTAGTGTTGTAGCCTATGGATGTGCGGCTTCAAACAAAGATTCCAATAACTCGTCGGTGAGAGGCTACATAGAGCGAAGTGATTATTCGTTTACAACATCACTTGTGAAAAATGAAAAAGGATTAGTCTCGGCTGTTAATGTTGAAGGGCTCATTTATAATGGCACTAAGAGTCATTTTCAATGTCGATGCGAACTCATTCAAGAATATGAGGCGAGTGATCTTGCTGATGTGAATTGGATAGGGGAGGAGGATATTAACTTTGATGGAATACCCGATCTTATGATTTATATCGGCACAAACGCCGTGGGGCGTGTGTCGGAATTTTTTGATGCTTATGTGTGGGATGATGAGAAACACTGCTTTGAACAGGTTGTAGGTTTTACCGAAATTGCAAATCCTCAGGTTGATGCGGAGTTTAAGCGTATAACAAGCATGTATCGCAGTGACGCAAATGAATTTACCATTTGCACATATCAATTTAATGGAAATAAATTGGTGCGGATAAGGGAAGAAATAGAGCCTATTGATGCAAATCGTGTCTCAAAGTTAGACCGATTTGGGGTGAAGGCCTGGATTGATAATGTCGGGAGGGTGATATACTCGGTCGATAAGTCAAAATGGGTCAAAGGGGGTAATATTGCCGACTTTTTCAGAATTAACGATGGAGAAGAATATATTGCCTATGGTAATTATAGTAACGACCCGGCTCAACATGTTCTTGTGGCTCAATATGGCGATTCAGATATGAATAATATCGGACTTGTGTTTATTACTCAATCCGAAGATGTATATGTAATGAGTCTGCAAGAGGTAGTGGCTTGTGTTGCGCCTGAAGGGCTTGACTTGGGATTGTCTCCTCGTGATGATAAGTCACCTTTTTCGCCTATAGGATTATCCTCAAGAAAAGAGAGGAATATCTATAAGATATTTTTAAATGGAGCATCGGGAGAGGAAGCCGAAGTTAAATTTGCAACGAATATACCCTTTCAATTCTCCTTGATGGTCAACGGCACCGAGCATTATATAGAAATGTCATCAACATGGAATATTTATATTGATGGTTTTGCAGGTACATTCAAGGAAAGATATGTAGGCAAAAAGAGATTCTTTGATTTTATACTATCTGATTATCAAGGTGTAGGAAACACCATAAATGGATCATTTTGCTATGGCGATGAAGGTAATCAATATATTGTTATAGGGGATAAAGACCCGCTAAAATGGGGTGTAGGAAAAAAATATGAAATTAATGTATATCCATTATTTGATTGATATGAAAGCGATAGGATTATTATTTGGTACAATATTATTTTTGACGAGTAGTGCTTATTCGGCTAATTTGTTGACAATGGATGAAAATTCATTGGTGGAACATAATTCAATAGAAGCGATAGTGGCTACCAATGCTCAAACTGATGAATGTTTACTTTCGGTAGCACATCTGGGAAAATATTCATCAATGCAAGAACTTAAAGAATGCGACTCGTATGCTGCTTTGTGTGAAAACTATCCCATGCTTGCTTCTATTAATGAATTGTCGGTTGACACACAAGAAGGCGATTTGTGGTTATTTCAATGTTTGCCCGGCTCTACGATAGCAATTAATCAACTCACTGCCGATGGTGTGGGGCAAGTTTATTATCGTTCTGAAGATGCGGAACCATTAGTCGTTAGGTTTTCAGCCCTAGCACCAGGTTCTATTCATGTTAATGTCGTAGGGGCCAATGGTAATGTGCTTATATGGATTCCATTGATAAATAACGCAACCAATAGACTTGAAGAATCAACCGGAGTGATTGATATGACAATCGTTGAGTAATAGATTCGGAGGGGAATAATGATACATTATACAAAAATAATAAAATGCTAACCTATCCACATATTGATGATAGTTTAATAAATAATTATAAAAACCTATTATTGTGTTTTTCAGATAAATTCATAACTTTGTGAAATCTAGAGAATATACTGTCATAATTTAGTCAACAACTATATTTTAACCCAAACAAATTATTAAATCATTTAAATTTACGTAAATTATGAATGTTTTTAAAGGAATAATGATTGCAACAATAACTGCATTTTCATTTATGTTTGCAGGATGTGATGAAGTGGAAGAATTGTTGGGAATAGAGAAGGATCAATGGAATCATTTAGTAAATGAAAAAGAGTATGAAACAATACTTGAGGGGAATACTCTCAAGTATGGCACTCATGAATATAGTGTAGAAGGAGTTATTGATAAAGAAATAATGGCAGGTCGTTTTGATGATCCTACTGCTTATGTCTCTTTTTCAAATATACCATCGGGATATAAAGAGTTTAGTGCTGTTTATAATGGATTGTTGGGTAAGTCAGCTCATGGTGTGGCTGCAATGATTCCTATGGCGATGGAAATATATGCACGTGATAATGCGACCGGAGAGCGTTGTTTACGATTATTGTGTCATGGAGAAACATCGGCAAATGAGGTTATTAGTGTTTTAAAGGAGCGATTCAAAACCAATGAATATGGAGGAGAGAATGATTTTTATGTACAACGTTATATACCTGCAGCATTGCTTCGTGGTGCAACTCCTCAAAATGCATATCGTCCAGAAGAACCTTATTCTGTTGACATGTGTGCGTCGGTAAATAGCCCTAAAGAATCTTCGTTAGGTGTGGTTTATTATATTTACATATTGTGTAAAGGATGGAGTACTGGTGGATTTGTTTATGCTCAACGTCAAGTAGAAATCCTAAAGCCTACTGGATCAGGTGTGTATAAGGTGTTTAGTTGTCCTTCTACATATGTACAATGTCAACAAATCGTAGGTACATGGCGAGGTCTTAAATAACGAATGTATTTAATTGAAATAAAAATGCGGTGTATTGACTAATGAATACACCGCATTTTCTATTTGAGATATGGGTTGAATGTTTACCCTATATTGGTTGCGAATTATTTAATTATTACTGTCCGATAAAAATAGAAACGTACATGAAATAAGTCACAATCGCTGAAATTAAGCGGTTGTGATTTCTTTTTTCAATTTATAAGCCCCCATGTGAGTTTTTCGAGAGAGAATTGCCGAAGGTAATGTTTAGTACTTAGCCGGATATTGGCTCGTAGAGGCAATGCTCGGGCGAGAGTAGTATTGAAATTGTATCTGAATGATACATTATTTGCTATGATTAAAGATTTCTTCAGAATCTATCTATATTAAATACGATACCGGTTTTAGCCACGTAGTGGATAAAACCGGCTACACACTAAGCAACCCCTTTGGGGTTACATTTGCTCTCGAAAAAGTTTTATCGGACACCAATATTATTTAATCGTGATTTTAGCCATTTTAGTGGCTCCTGTCGCGTCGGTAGCCACTACTACGTAAATTCCCTTTTGGAGATTGCTTGCGTCGATTATAGGGGCTCCTGAGGCGATTTTTGCACCATTGAGATTGTATGCTTTAATAACAACTGTTTCACAGGCGTTGTCAATCTCTGCAAGGCGTGATACTACATAGTTTTTATCAAGGTGTGAATATTTTGTCTGTGATAAATAATTCTTGCGGATTTAGAATCACTAAAATTAGTGCAAGGATAGGTAAAAATCCCAAAACACGAAAAATAAAAGACTAATTCATTGATTTTCACTATAAATCAACTCCCAATCCCATTACTTCTTCACCACAAACGCATTGCCCCACGATGAGCGGTCGAGGTTGCGATAGGATATGGCTTCGCGCATGTGGATTGGGGTGATGTTGGGCGATGCATCGAGGTCGGCAATGGTGCGAGCCACTTTGAGGATTCGGTCGTAGGCGCGTGCCGACATATCAAAGCGTGTCATGGCATCGTGGAGAATCTTTTTAGTGTCATCGTCTAGTACACACCACTTTTCGAGTAGTCGTGAACTCATTTGGGCATTGCAATGAACCTCTTTTTCATCTTTGAAACGGAGTGTCTGTATGGCTCGAGCAGCAATCACGCGTTCACGGATTGTAGCACTGCTTTCCCCTTTTTGTAGCGATGATAATTTCTCAAACGGGACGGGTAAAATCTCAACTTGGAGATCAATTCTATCAAGAAGAGGCCCGGAGATGCGACCGAGATATTTGGTCACTTGTCCCGGCATACATGTGCAATCTTTAGTGGGGTGATTGTAATATCCACACGGACATGGGTTCATCGAAGCCACCAACATGAATCCGGCAGGGTAGTCAATCGTGTATTTGGCACGAGCCACGGTGATGTGTCGGTCTTCAAGTGGTTGGCGCATCACTTCAAGTACGGTTCGTGAAAATTCCGGAAACTCGTCAAGGAATAAAATCCCGTTATGAGCAAGCGATATTTCGCCCGGCATAGGGTTGGCACCACCACCCACAAGAGCCACCGGCGAAATGGTGTGGTGAGGTGAACGGAATGGACGTTGGGTCATCAACTTTGAGCCACCTTTGAGTTTCCCTGCAACGGAGTGTATTTTAGTTGTTTCGAGTGCTTCTTGGAGTGTGAGGGGTGGTAATATTGAGGGCAATCGTTTGGCCATCATAGATTTTCCCGATCCGGGAGGTCCCACGAGTAAAATGTTATGTCCACCTGCCGAAGCAACTTCAAACGCTCGTTTCACGCTTTCTTGCCCCTTTACTTCGTCGAAGTCATAGTCAAACACATTGCTTGCTCGGCTAAATTCCTCGCGAGTGTTTACGACTGTGGGATCAATGAAATAAGTGCCATTGAGAAATCCTATCACTTGTGCGAGGTTATCCACTCCATATACTTCAAGGTTATTTACGACGGCTGCCTCGGTGGCGTTGGCTTGTGGAACAATCATTCCCTTAAATCCCAATTCGCGTGCTTTTATTGCCATAGGCAACACACCACGAATGGGCAGTACAGAGCCATCGAGCGATAATTCGCCCATAATGAGATATTCTCCCAAATGACTTGCATCAAGTTTCTCGTCGGCGGCAAGGATTCCTATGGCAATAGGGAGGTCATAGGCTGCTCCTTCCTTCTTTACATCGGCCGGCGACATATTTACCACCACCTTGCGTCGAGGGAAGTCTTGCGAAGAATGTTTCACTGCCGAGAGGATGCGTTGATAACTCTCTTTTACTGCAGCATCAGGAAGTCCTACGATACAATATAAGATACCTTGCTCAACCGATACTTCGATTGTGATAAGTATGGCATCAATGCCATTGACAGCGGCTCCGTAGGTTTTTACAAGCATAGGTGGGTCGATTTAATTTTTCTTCTCTTTGGCTTTGTGCGCCTTGAGCAATTCGTCAATTCTATGAGTTACGCTATCTACCGACGGTCCACGATAGAGTTGTTTGCCGGTAGAGTCGGCTATGATAAAGAAAGGAAGGCGATTGATGCCTAGGCGTTCAATAGAGTGAGCCGATGCAGCACCGACAACCCATCCTTGGACCCATGTAGCGCTATCGTTTTCAATAGATTTTTTCCACACTGTGGTATCGGTATCAAAAGATATATCTACGAGTTGTAAGCGTTTTTTGTGGTAAGCCTTACGGAGCGAACGTAGGCTATCGGCAATTACACCATCGCTACGAGTGTCGTTGTTGCTGAACGCAACTATTGCATAGGACGACTCATGAGGCACAAACGTACTTAATGAGTCTTTGTTGCTATAGAATGAAGTCATTGAGATGCGTTCATTGGCTTTTATATTGGTTGATTTTTCAAGCAGTGATTCATAACTTTCAATGAGATATTGCGGACGTGCTTCGGGTGCGATTGTAGATAGCAAAGTCATCCCATCGGCTTCATGTTTAGGCGAAATATACTCTGTGAGTAATAGCAATGTAGATAGCAAGTCGGCTTTATTATTTTGGATATATTTTGTGACAAGACTATTGATCTTTTCAGCATTTCCTCCGGCAATTGTTTCAATATTATCGTTGAGGAATTTAGACCATCTTTCTGACACATCGTTCCCTTTAATATTGGCTTTATAGGGCGAATTTTTATATAAAACACATTCCAATTTATCGCCTGGTTCGACAAATGCCCGACCAAGAAGCGACTTGTTTGCCGAGTAGAATTCAAGCATCGTAGGTGCGGTGAGTTTTGCTTTAAATTCAAATGCTCCTTCTTTAACTTTTATTGTGAGCAGATTGATTGTTTCGTTATCATAGTATATTACTCGCATATTTTGAGTAATTCCGTCATCGATTGTTCCTTCGGCTTTAAAAGAAGAATTGTCGCCACATGATGAAAATAAAATCATCATGGTCAATGAAAAGATAAATGCTAAATTTTTCATTATTAAAAATGTTTGATTACACAAAGTTAAGCATATCCCATTAAAAAATGGCGAGAATGGACACAAAAAATGACATTTAACTAATCAATGAGTGATTTAAACTTTATATCTTTGCAAAATGTAAAAAGGAACAGATATAAATTCCTTAAATTTATAATGATAAAATTTCGATTTTGCATATTTTTAGCGTTTGTGGCATTGCTATATGGTAATGCTATGGGGCAGATTGTAACAAATGAAACCCCTACAATAGACGTTGATAGTATGCGTCGAGCTTTTGATAACCGACCTTATTTCGGGCTGTATAAAGACAATTATTTTGTGTTTGGGACATCAATAGGACATGAACCTACTGTGCGAAACTCAAATGTTAAGTTTCAAATTTCATTCTCACAACGCCTCACAAAAAGTACTCTGCCCGGGCACACCTATTTATATCTGTTTTATTCTCAAAAATGTTTTTGGAATGTTCTTGAGGAATCAATGCCAATGACCGACTTGAATTTTAATCCGGGTTTTGGGATTGCAAAACCTTTATTCGTTAAGGATCGATTTATTGGAGAATTGAAATTGATGGTAGAGCATGAGAGTAATGGGAGAGATGGAGATAACTCCCGGTCGTGGAATAAAATTTCATTGGCCTCAAATATCGTTGTTGACCCGCACCTGATTGTCCATGCAAAGGCTTGGATTCCGATTATTGACGGACAAAATAATAAAGATATACTTGATTATTGTGGGATATATCAAATGGGAATGACTCTAAATTCTACTAATAAGAAATTTGGTATGAGTACATTGCTCACCAAGCGTCGTGGATGGAATTTTAATTACAATGTGCAAGTTGAGTTGAGTTATCGTTTCAATAACAATCAAAATCAATACTTCTTCCTACAATATTATAACGGATATGGAGAAGGCTTGTTGGAATATAATAAACACCATTCTCAACTACGAGCCGGAATAGTTATCAAACCTCAATTGTTTAGCGACTTTTAATCATTTTAGTGGCTATATAATATTGCGCAAAATCCACCACGCAATCATCCCTCCTACAACACTCCACACAATCCATGGCGAATAGATAAAGTTGTAAAAACGAGGATACTTATTGCTAAAAAGATTAGCAAAAACCATTGCCAAAAGTATTGGAGAAACTATTAAAAGTGCTGCATTATAATGCCAAGCCATAGCCAAGTCCCCATGAAGAAGCGAATGTAGCATGCGTTGGCTACCACATCCGGCACATTCCCAGCCTGTCACTCTATAAAAAATGCATTGAGGGAAAAAATGGTTTTCGGGATTGAAATAGTAATAGATAGTAATCAAAATGCCGATAGCAATCACTACCGGCACAATATATCGTTTTAAAGAGTGTTTCATAATAGGCTCACAAGCATTTGAATTGGCAATGTCGCCAATCCTATTACGAAGCTCAAAATAACCCATAACGCAGCCCTCTCTGAATTTTTAACGGCTCCCTCATAGTCTCCTCGATTGTATTTTGAGTTTACATTTGCTGCAAATATAATAGCAACGATTCCCAATGGTTGGCAGCAACATAGTGTTGATAAAATAGCCCACACTAAATAGTTGGGAGGGCAAGGCTTTTGTTGCTCTTGTCTTGGCTCCATTGCTTGAGGTTGTGGATAATATTGAGGTGGTGCAACCTCTTTTTCTTGAGGTAAATAAATAGGAGGTATATTATTGCAATTGACATTGCTTTGATTGGACTTTGCTTCTTCCTCAAATGTGGGTGGTTGTTTGGGCGCAAACAATATTTCCAACTCTTCAATCTCTTGTGCCTCAACCCACCGATTTAGACCATCTCTCCACACTAGCGTATCGGGAGACAATTCCACTTGCTGAAGGTCGGTTAAAGTATAAGGACCTTGCTTTTCGTTATTTAAGAATATCCAATACTCCATATCTCTTATTTAGAAGAATTTTACCTCTTTCCCAACAATATCACTTAATAAATTGTTTGCCAAACGGCTTGCTCCAATGCGGAAATATTCATTGGTTAGCCATTTTTCGCCAAGAACCTCTTTGATGATTGTGTAATAGGCTACGGCATCCTCAGTTGTTGCAACTCCTCCAGAGGCTTTAAAGCCCACCATATTGCCGGTCTTTTCATGGTATTCTTTGATGCATTGAGCCATTACATAGGCGGCTTCAAGAGTTGCGCCGGGATAACCTTTGCCGGTTGAGGTCTTTAAGAAATCGGCACCTGAATATAATGATAGAACCGATGCTGCTTTTATGTCAGCCGCTGTTTTTAATGCTCCTGTTTCAAGGATTACTTTTAAACGAGCATCGCGACACACTGATTTTAATTCGGCAATCTCGTCACAAACACTCTCATAATCACCGTCGTAGTAGTTGCCAAGATTAAACACAATGTCAATTTCGTCGGCACCTCCGGCGATAGCAAGTGCGGTTTCGGCTACTTTCACTTCAATAAATGATTGAGATGTTGGGAAGCAAGCCGACACGCAAGCAATTTCAACATCACTTACTTCTAGTACCGAGCGCACAACTTGTGCAAAACATGGATACACGCATATTGCTGCCACATTTTTCAACTCGCCATATTCTTCCTCAAATGTATTGACTCGTTCCACAAACTTTGACACCGATTGAGTTGAATCGGTTGAGTTGAGAGTGGTTAAATCAATAGTGTTAAATAAGAATTTATACACATCTTGATTTTTGTTTTCTTCCAAGTGGTCGGCAAGAATTTTAGCCACTGCTGCTTTTACTTTTTCATCATCAGCAACAACATTACTTGCTGCAATGGTATCTCTATATTTATCACTCATAATATTCGTTATGTTTTGATTTCTTTCCTACACTACAAAGATATTAATTATTATTTTAATTTAGGGTTATTTATGTGACGATTTTTGTCGCGTGAGGTTTTCTTATCGATATTTCGTTGTAGTGCCTCGGTGAGGTCTATCCCCTCTTGATTGGCAATAGCAATCGTTACCCATAGCAAATCGGCCAATTCATCGGCCAAATTAGGGCTTTCTCCCTCTTTAAATGATTGGTCGCCATGCTTACGTGCCATTATTCGCGCCACCTCGCCTGTTTCTTCGGCCAGGATAGCCATATTCGTTAACGGTGAGAAATATCGCACGCCAATAGTTGTAATCCAATTATCAACCATCTCTTGGGCCTCACGGATAGTTATATCGGTGTTATTTTTCATTCTTTAAGTTTTGAGTCTATAATAATTGTTACGGGACCGTCATTTATCAATTCAACCTTCATATCGGCACCAAAGACACCTCGCCCGGTCTCTTTTCCTATCACGGCGCTTATCTGCTCGCAATATGCCTCATAAAGAGGCACTGCCACATCATGGCCTGCGGCGCGAATGTATGAAGGGCGATTACCCTTGCGAGTAGAGGCTGTGAGGGTAAATTGACTCACTGCCAACACTTCCCCTCCGGCATCTATAACCGAACGATTCATCACTCCGTTTTCATCATCAAAGATGCGCAGTGCCGTTGTCTTTCCCACAAGCCACTTCACATCATCGAGTGTATCACCATGTTCCACTCCCACAAGCACCATAAGTCCATGACCGATTGAAGATTTAACTTCGCCGTCAACTGTTACCGATGCACGACTCACTCGTTGTATTACAAGTCTCATATCAAACTATTATTCAGATTTTTGAGATATAAAATGCAAATTTAGTGATTTGTAAATTACAAACCATTAAAATTCTCATATTTTCTTCTTATTAGAAACTCACTTAAAAAAAGCGAGCAACCCGATTGGATTGCCCGCTCACTATAAAATTAAAAGTATTTTCAATTATGCATTATGCATTACTTCACGTAAACTTTTGTTGATTTTTTGCCTTGAACCTTGATGTAGATACCATTAGATGGGTTTTCAACTTTCACACCTTGGAGGTTGTAGTATTCAACAGGAGCATCTTCATCAACTTCTTCAATTGTTACATCTTCTACACCGGTCTTTTTACCTTTAAGCAACAATTCAGCCTTTGCAGGAGTTTCAACGTCGCGAGCTTCACAAGGAACAGCGTGTACGTAGTAACCATGTTTGCGGTTGATGCAATGGAGGTTTCCGGCATAGTCAAATGCCATTTGACACACTTCTTGATCTTTTGTTGGGATAGAAGTAGCGTGAGTGAATGTAGGCACATTGTCATCACTCCATTCAACATCGTAAACTTGAATAGCAGCGCTACCATCAACGATAGCAAACTTAGTTTCGTCGGCATTGAGTGCCATACCACCACCAAGACAGCCATTGAGACCATCAAGGTCGCCACCATTGAAGATAATGTCGCCGGCTTCGTTGATTACGATAAATGCAGGAACGCTTGTATTGTTTTGGTCGGCATTACGGGTTTGTGAACAGAATACCACATTGTGCAATGCACTACCGAGCATACCGGTATTAGTGTTGATAAGTTTTGCTGATGCAGTAGCAAGTTGGGTTGGTTCTTTTGCACCCCAAGTGTCGTTAGCACCAATATCGTAACGATATAGTTTGTTACCGCCATTACTTGTTGGAAGGTCTTCTACATAAATAAACATCTTGCGATCGTCGCCTGAGCCGGTGAATGCAACACCTGTAGAACCACCACCTACGGCAACACCATTGATAGTCAACTTACCCTTACCATCATTGGTTGCACCCGCAAAGATGTTGTTGATTTCAGTTGGGTTAGCAGGGTCGAAAATCCAGATACCGGGATATGCGTCGCTCCAGTCGGTCAAGTAGAACTTGTCATTGTAAAGAGTAGCACGGAAAGTAGAAGAAGCGTTACCGGTATTAAATTTACCTACCCAGTAAGGAGCACCTTCTTTAACTTGATACATTGGGTCGATCAAGAACACACCTTTAGAACGACCTACGCCAAGGTAAGTAGTAGCGAAGTTATCGCTTTCGGGGTTAGTTTCAATACCTATACCACCACGATAATAAGTAGAACCGGCACCCCAAGTGTTTATTGTAGCAAGAATGTCGCCGGTAGCAACAGTTTTGTTTGCAACAACTACACTCCAATTATAGTCACCGATTAATTCATTAAGGTCAATATCATAAGTTGTTTCACCTGCTTCAAGAGCGCCAAGGTTGATAACTATATCTTCAGTAGCTTCGTCATTACCTTCAGCAGGAGTAAGAACGAGGTCAACATTTGATGATTTGTTGTTGAGTTTGAATGATACAGTTCCTTCTTCGGTTACATTGAGGTCGTAAGCATAAACACCGCTATAAGTAGGTTGTTTAACGCCTTTATTTGTAAACTTAGACACTTTGCCATCAACAGTGAGGAACAATTCGATAGCAGCAGCAGTAGTGTAACCGCTTACAGGGTCGATTGTGAGAGCCAATTCACCATTAGCAGCGATAGAACTATATTCTGCAGCATCAATTGATGTAGTGCCGTTAGTAGCAATAACAGCGGCATTGTCAAGACCATCGGTGATGTCGATAAGTTTCACACCGTCAACTTTACCATCGGTTACATTTGGAGCAACCATCAAGTCTTTACCGGCATATTTGAAGTAAGATTCACCTGTTGAAGCTTTGTCGAGCACACCTTCGCCAAGTTGAGCGAGGATTGTAGGAATTCCGGTATCGCCTGTGGCAAGTTTTATTTCAAATGGTTGTACGGCAGCTGAATTGAAGATGATTTGGTCATCGGCACGAGGAGAAAGTGTCATTTGGTAATTTGCACCAAGGTAAGAAGTTGCCAAATAAGTACCATCTTGGTTGTTGCGCATATAACCGAGGTAGTTACCTTCAGAGATAGATGCGATAACAAGACGGGTATTACCACTTGATGCAGTAGTAGTACCGGTATAGATCATTTTACCATCTTCAAGAGTACCATTGTAGATTACAGATTCCCCGGCATAACCATTTGTCCAGTTTCCGGCAAAATTGTTGGTCCACCAAATAGCGAGTTCTCCTTCAGGGACTCCATTTTCGTCATTAGCCCATTTATAAGCAGTCACATTACTTGCACCACCATATGCTTGGTTACATTTGTTAATACCTACGAGATAACCATCGGCAGTTATAGCGATATCAGAAAGTTTGTAGATATCACCTACAGCAGCTGTTGTGCCAAGTGTCTTTTTAAGTTCTTTAGTGTCGGTATCAAATACATATACGTATGGAGCATTGTCTGCATCGAAAGCAAGGATATATTCGTTGTTGTCGCGAACGATTGTACGACGCACTGTTTTGCCTTCGAGAACTGCGTTATTTGTATATTCAGCAGCAAAATTGATTTCATCAGCAAGAGCGAAACCACTCTTATCGGCCAATGAGTCGGGATAGTTTACATAAACAAATTCAGGAGCCACCCATGAAGTGTCAACAAGGAACGCTTCGGGATATTCAGTAGCAGCGGCTTTAACTGTTACAGCAAGAGGCGCCGGTTTTGTTGTAGCATTAGTATTGGCATAAATGTCAGAGAAATATCCGGGATGCGCCATTTCTACAGTGTAATTGCCGGGTTGCAAACCTTGGAACACAAATGCACCATTGTAGTTTACATCGGTTGTATCAGTAGCTACCACTTCACCATTGTTGTTCTTAAGAGTTACAACAACATCGTTAAGAGGCTTGTAGACATCGCTTGTAGCAGCATTTGGAGTATAAAGTGAATTAGCAAACTTGTTGTATTTATCACGCACGATACCATAGATAGCACCATAAGATTCTTTTTCCCAACCATAGTAGTCGGCAACACCACGAGCGTAGTCGATACCTTCAATGCGACATACATCGAAGTTCATTGCTTTGTGACGAGCTGGTTGATAAGTGTGGAAGTAACCTTCTACCAAGTAACCCGATACAGAGTGGTTCAATACTCCAAGACCTTGGTAACCGATTTTACCTTTTCCCGCAGCAACATCGGCAGCAGTCATTGTATAGTCATAGTGTGTCCATTTAGTGTGACGGTCGAGGATGCGGTGGTTCCAACCACAACGGCTCATCTCGATTGACGCAGTTTTATCATTACCGGTATAGTCATCGTCATAAGCGAAATAAAGGTAGTTGGTAGTAGTCCCCTCGGTAGCGGCATTTGAGTGAACCGAGATAAACATATCGAAGTTGTTTGCTTCAACTTCGGCAGCGATATCACTCAATGTGCGGTTAAAGTCGTTATAACGGTCGGGGTTAACTCCATCTACCTCAACATAAGGATAAGGACCACATTTAACGTGACTCATCACGATGTTTTGGCTCAAGTCAAGAGCAGCACCAATACGATTGGGGTTCTCATTTGTTTGGTTTTTAGTGCGATCGAAAGGTACACCATATTCTTCCAACTTGCCAAGCAAAGCGAGACATTTGCGAAGGTTAGTGTTTGACTCATAGAAGTCGGTAGTATCAGGATCTACTGAGCTGATTGGATCGTGACCAATAGTAGCCATGTGGCGGTTATTGGGACCCCATGAGCCGTGACCCGGGTTGATGTAGATACGTACATCTTCGGGGTTTGCTGCCGACGCTCCTAAAGCGAGAAGCGCAGTTGCAGCTGATAATAATAATTTCTTCATAGCGCTTCTTATTTGAGGTTAATAATAAACAAATCACCCATTGGTGTAGAATAAGCGATTCTCTTACCATTTGTTGAAGGGAACATTGCCAAAGATTC
>JAFQSX010000029.1 GCA_017409345.1 Muribaculaceae bacterium
GGGAAGCATTTTGACATTCCCACCGAGGCCGAATGGGAATATGCAGCCCGCGGAGGGAATATGAGTAAAGGATATATATATTCAGGGAGTAATATTATTGACGATGTAGCGTGGTACACCGATAATTCATCGCAAATAAATCATCAATGTGGCACTAAAGCGCCCAATGAGTTAGGTATATATGATATGAGTGGCAATGTGTCTGAATGGTGTAGTGATTGGTATGATGAAAATTATTATGCATCAAGTCCATCACTTAATCCCACTGGACCTAAAACAGGGTTAGGGGTTGTTTGCAGGGGAGGAAATCATATCTATAGGAAACAGTCTTGTAGAGTCTCTTCTCGATATTTTGTTAATGCAAATGCTCGTTATGGGAATTACGGTTTTCGCTTAGTATGTCGAAAGTAAAAAACATAAAAGATTTTTATTTATGAAAAAATATAAACTTTGGGCGTTAATGCAGGTTGTGATATTGTTAGTTGGGAGCGTATCATGTAGTAAAGATGAAAACGATGAGCCAACATTAAAAAATGATATTACAAAAGATGGCATTTTTAATGGATTGCCCAATGACGAAATGGTGTTTGTAAAAGGTGGCACTTTTACTATGGGTGCTACAGAGGAGCAAGGAACATCTGATCCATGGGATGAAGAATATCCCATTCACCAAGTTACCTTGAGTGACTTCTATATTGGCAAATATGAGGTGACACAACAGTTGTGGGAATATGTGATGAAATATAGTGGCATATGTGCCGATGGCTCAACGATGAGTGCTTACGCATCAAATGTGTGGCTTGGCGAAATGCCGTCATCAACTGATGGATTAGGCGCCGATTATCCAGCCTACAATGTGAGTTGGGTGGATATAGTAAATATCTTTATTCCACGCTTGAATAAGATAACTGGTAAAATTTTCCGACTCCCCACCGAGGCCGAATGGGAATATGCAGCCCGCGGAGGGAATATGAGTAAAGGTTATAAATACTCGGGAAGTAATACCATAGGCGATGTAGCGTGGTACTCAAGTAATTCATCGTCAATGACTCACCCAGTTGGCACTAAAGCACCTAATGAATTAGGTATTTATGATATGAGTGGCAATGTATATGAATGGTGCAGTGATTGGTATGGCGGTTATTCGTCATCAGCACAGACTAATCCTACTGGTTCTACTTCGGGCTCTTATCGTGTGTATCGTGGCGGTGGCTGGAACTTCTATGCGCGGGTCTGTCGAGTATCGTTTCGCTACAACAACTATCCCGACAACCGAAACAAACACAGCGGCTTCCGATTGGTGTGTCAAAAGTAAGTCATCTGTATAACTAAAATAAGAAGACGGTGCGTCACATAGTGATGCACCGTCTCTCTATTATTAAAATCTATCGATTAATAGTTTTCGGCTTTGATTTGGAAGAATGCTTTAGGGTGTTTGCACACGGGGCACAATTCGGGGGCTTTTTTGCCGATAACGATGTGGCCACAGTTAGCACATTCCCAAATGCAATCACCTTCGCGAGAGAATACCAATTGGCCTTCCACGTTGGCGAGTAATTTGCGATAGCGTTCTTCGTGTTCTTTTTCGATTTTGCCTACCATGTCAAAGAGAGCTGCGATTTTAGTGAAGCCTTCTTCGCGAGCTTCTTGTGCAAAACGAGCATACATATCGGTCCACTCGTAGTTTTCACCTTGAGCTGCGTCGAGAAGATTTTCAGCAGTAGATGGGATTGCATCGCCATGAAGAAGTTTGAACCAAATTTTAGCGTGCTCTTTTTCGTTGTTAGCAGTTTCTTCAAAGATTTTAGCGATTTGTTCGTAGCCATCTTTGCGAGCTTGAGAAGCATAATAAGTGTATTTGTTACGAGCCATTGACTCACCGGCAAATGCTTCTTGTAGATTTTTTTCGGTTTTTGAACCTTTTAATTCAGCCATGATATAAAATAAATTTTGGTTAGATATTATTTTTTGAAAAATCGGTTGTAAAGGCCTTGGAACCCTTGACCATGACGCGCTTCGTCTTTAGCCATTTCGTGAACGGTGTCGTGGATAGCATCGAGGTTGAGTTGTTTTGCACGAGCAGCGATACGCATTTTGTCGGCATTAGCACCTGCTTCGGCAGCCATACGCTTTTCGAGGTTTGTCTTAGTGTCCCACACACATTCGCCAAGAAGTTCGGCAAATTTAGCAGCGTGTTCGGCTTCTTCCCAAGCGTAGCGTTTGAATGCTTCAGCGATTTCGGGATAACCTTCGCGGTCGGCTTGACGTGACATAGCGAGATACATACCCACTTCAGAACATTCACCATTGAAATGAGTGGTGAGGTCTTTAATCATTTCTTCGTCGCAACCTTTAGCGATACCTATTTCGTGTTCGGTAACGAATTTCAACTCTTCGTCTTCAACGAGTTCTTTGAATTTGTCTTTACCTACTTTGCACAATGGGCATTGTTCGGGAGCTTCGTCACCTTCGTGTACGTAACCACATACTACGCAAATAAATTTCTTTTTCATTTTGATGTTTATTTATTGGTTAAATAATGCTATTTAATAGTTATGCGAAGTTACTTAAAAAGCATTATTCATGCAAGAAAAAATGATTTGAAAATTTGGTTAAATTATTTAATGATATCAAATCCTTGTGCGCGTAATGCATCAAGCATTTTGTAATTCATGGCCTCATGGTAATAGTCAATGATGTGCGATGCCCAGTCGTTGTTGCTTGTAGTGCCACTGCGAGTGTTGTTATATTGTGTGATGCGATTGTCATATTCAAGTAAATCGGAGGTCATATCGTCGGTGCGATAATAGTTATTGTGAATGACGAGTTCTTTTCCTTGTTTGGGCTTTAGGTCATTAACTTCACGAGGTACACCAATGGCAAGTCCACATACAGCAAACACACCCTG
Organism: Muribaculaceae bacterium; assembly: GCA_017409345.1. Classification (GTDB taxonomy): domain Bacteria; phylum Bacteroidota; class Bacteroidia; order Bacteroidales; family Muribaculaceae; genus RGIG4079. The sequence goes on from JAFQSX010000029.1 coordinate 2,909, forward strand.
GGGGAGTTTGAGTAGTTGGGCAATTTTTTCGGGCGCAGCAGTGCGAGCATAACCAATACAACAAGTGCCAAGCCCACACGATTCGGCAGCAACAACTGCACTCATCATAGCAAGTGACGCATCTATTATGCCCACCATAACGCCATCGGCAGTGTGAACAAAATGTGGCATTTCAATTTCTTTTGCTTTGGCTATTGTAGTAATTTTATTATAGTCGGCACAAAACAAGAGAAAATGATTGCAAGTTTTAATTTGTTTCTGATTTGTGAGTTCGTAAAGCTTTATTTTTGTTTCTTGGTCGGAAACATCTATAACAGAGAATTGTTGACCATTATAACTCGTGGGAGTGTTGCGAATAGCAGCATAGATAAGATTTAAATGACTTTGCGAAATGTGTTGACGTTCATAACGGCGAGTGCTTCGACGTTCTAATAGTGTTTCTTTTACTGATTTCATAGTTGAAGTTTATTTTGGTTAATATTTAAGGATGATACATATAATCTACTATAATATATAACGTAGAAAAAATGTTTTTGTTGAGTGAAAAACATAAAAAAAGAGGACCTAAGCCCTCTTTTTCGTATTAGTGAGATAGAATTTCCTTATTTGGCAAATTTTGCTACATGAGTGTTGCCATCAGCATCAATAACTCTCACGATATATACTCCACGACTGAGATGAGTGAGGTTGTATTGTTGAGTGTTGTAATCGTTGGCAACAATTGCTCCGGAGGTGTTAAATATGGATAGATTTTCTACATCCACTCCATTAATATATAGTTCATTGCCACGAACCATGATTGACATTGATGCTTTAATATTTTCAACTTCTTCAACCCCCGATGTTTTGAGTGTGAATGTGTATTGAGCTGCAAGTTGTCCGGGTACGAATTGATAAAGTTTTGCTTCATATTCACCGACAACTTCGGCTGAAATACAGTTAGGATTTGGCTTGTAGGCAGGTTCTCCTGTGATTTGAGTTGCATGAGTAGCAACAATTTTGTTATTTGTGATATCAACAACTTGGAATCCGTCAAGATAGTTTGTGCCTATAGGCTCAACTGCATAAAGGGAGCTGTTAAGGATAAAGAATGTGCCGCCTTGAGTTTTATTGATGCTATTGTTGGGGTATGCTACAAATTCAGTGCCGTTGTGGTAGTAGAAATGGGTGTTATTACGATTACGAACAGCAATTGCATCGCTACCCATATTGTTTGCTAATGGCACTGCAAATGATTGAGCATCGGCAGTTATTGCATTGATGTCAATTTTCTTTGATGATGCTTGAACTCCATTCTTAATATAAATCTTCGCTACGGCGGTAGATGTGTTAGGGAATAAGAATATTACTCCTCCTGCATCGCTCATAATATTACCTACAGCACGACCTATGTATTGGACATAATTTGAAGGAACTCCATCGGGAAGAGTGATGGTGAGATCTTGGTATGTGGTGCCGCCGGCAGGAAGAATCTTGAATGATGTTGCAGAGCCCGTCCAAATAGTGGTGCTGAGTATTATATTACCCGCATCGTCGTGAGCAATTGCTGTACCACCGGTTGATGCGCCAACTTGAGTTTTACCCGATGAAGTGTAGTAATATAATGTTGATGAAGACATGTCGTTAACATAAATCTTGCCACCGCGACCTGAAGCCCAACGTGAACTTGTTTGAGCTGTGAGAATATCACTTGTGACTGCCCAATCTTGAACGAGGTTTGCTCCGGTTACAACAAGTTTTTCGGTAGCAGTGCCGGTAATCTCTATTGATACGTCATCTGCACCACTTGCCGAAGCAGTGAGTATGGCTTTATGGGTGCCACCGCTTGTCGGGTTGTAAGTGATAGTTACATTCCCACCGGTGCTTGCAAGTGAGGTTGTGTTAATTGAGAATTTATTGGCATTTGTCCCTGATAAAGCGAGAGAGATATCGCCAGTAAGATTTCCGCCTGTGATTGTAATTGTTTTAGTTGCGGGTGTTCCTACCTCAGCAGCAAGCGATACAGAAGAGGCGCTAACGCTGATAGTTGGCGATGCAGGCTTAACTTCTTCGACGTTATATGTAGGCGCGGTGCCATGTTTGAAGTATGCAATACCTTGTCCGGTTGACAATACCCAAGCTTCAACTCCCGATGTGCCATTTACGGCAGCAATAGCATTGGTCGTACAGTTGGTGTTTTGTTTAGAGTCGCTAAGTCCGTTTGCCGGGTAGTCGCCACAATCGGTTGCGCTTGCCCAACTTCCGTCGTTGCGTAATAGTTTCATGCGTCCGCCGGTGTAGTTGAGTGCTTTTTGAGCATCGGTTTGAGAACTCCAGTTTTCACCTTCCATAGGATTGAATAAGGTAGTGAGAGCATATTGAGTACCTTTCCATGTAAATACTTCGAATGCATTACCCCAAGTCTCGTCTGACTTGATTGTGTATTCTTGAGTGCCGGCCGATGTGAGATGGGCAGTATAGTTGTTTTTGCCATCTATCCAGTATCCCGATGCGTCGGGATATACTCTTACTGAAGAACCCGCATTAAGAATTGTAGAACCATCGGTCGTAGCATTGACTGTAGTTGGTGTGGTTGAACAAACACCATTAGTGATTGCATAAGTTATGATGCGAGTGGCATCTGATGCATAATGCCCAAATACAAGTTTGCCATTTGTCCATGAGCCGTAGAACCCTATGCAGTCGCCAATACGAGTAGCTCCACCAAAGTTGGTAGTGCTTAATAATAGGCGGGGAACAGAGTTGTCATTATCCCATACATATACGCGTAATTCATTATTGTTGGCCGATGTGGCAAGGTTACATGCTACAATTTTGCCATCGCAAGCTTTAACGTCGCAGAGAGTGAGTGTGCCACCGCTAATACCTGATTTGTCGAGATTGCCAAGATCGGCTCCGGTTTGAGCATTTACAACCTTGATGTCGCTGTGGTTATATACAAGATATAGTTTGCCCGCATTTTGAGTCATGTTGCGAACGGCACCGGCGTCCCAACCAAATTTATTGATAGACCCGGCTTTGTCTGATGCATTCCATACTTCGGAGAATGTCAATGGCGCTGCGCTGGCAGTACCTTTTAATGTTATTGTTTTCTTTAAAGATCCCGATGTGATGGTTAATGTCCCGGAAAAAGATCCGGTCGTTGTTGGCGAGAATTTTACGGTAACGCTACCTCCTGTTTTAGATAAAGAATTGCTTGAGATAGAGAATCCGGTCCCTGTTATTGTCGCAGTAGGAGTGGCAGTGAGATTTGCGGCGGTAACACTAACTGCGTTGGTTGAAGAAGCCCCTTCCACACACGAGAAATCCATTGATGTGGGATTTACACTCATGGTAGGGTCGGGGGTAGAAACGCTTGAACCTCCGGCGGGATTGATAATGCCACTATTAAGCAATACAAGACGGTCGTAGAACCCATAAAGGTGACCTTGAACCCATTTCTTGAAGCCGTCTTTTGATTCTGAATTAATAATGCTCCATTCGGTAGAGTTGTCAACAAACAAGCCTTCGGTCAAAATAGCAGGAACGCTTGACGATCCTTTAATAACAGCGAGGTTGCCATATTTTACGCCACGGTTAGTGGGGGTGAATCCACTTACAGTTTTGAAGTTGGCAATAAGTTGGGCTTGTACTTTATTGGCAAGGAGGTTGCTATTACCGGTTGACCAATAATAATATGTTTCAGTTCCTTTTGCGGTTTTATTAAATGCGTTGAGGTGGATAGAACAGAAAATATAAGGGTCGTAAGAAACAGATGCGCTTCGACGAGCTGAGAGAGAAATGAAAACATCGGAGGTACGTGTCATTTTTACAGTCCCTCCACATTCATTTACAATGCGGTTTTTAAGTGCAGTTGCACAGCGAAGTGCTAGAGTTGCTTCGTGTGGTGCTGATGGTCCTGATGCTCCCGGGTCACTACCTCCATGACCGGGGTCGAGCATGATTCTATATGAAGACCAATTGGTAGCCGCCTCGGAAGATATTGTAATTGTTGCAATTACAAATAATGCTATAATAGAAAATATTTTTTTCATAATGGTAATTTTTTAGGGTTGGTTATTTAAGGTCGGCAATATAAATTTGACCATCGGTGAAGGATGTGAATAACACTTTGTTTCCATCGGGAGAAACATTTGCATTCATTTCAATGAGATCGGGTGATTGAGTGAGGGCTTTGCGGTTTTTGCCATCAATACTCATGATGTAAAGTTCACCTGCAGTATATTTATGTCCGTCATCGTCGGTTATCTCAAATACGATTTGGTTATTGTTAACCCAAGAAGGATTAAATCCACGACCAAGGACTTTCTTACCGGTTCCATCAATGTTAATGACGCATATATCGTCCATCTGATTGAAGACCACTTTCTTTCCATCGGGAGAAAGGGCTGGGCAGAATGAAGGACCGACGTTGAGAATGCGTTTGTTGCCAAGTGCGTCAACGATATAAAGGTTTTCAAAGTCGGCAATGAAACTAGTGTTAGATTGTTTATCGGTAGAAAGTTTTGTGGCCATAGTTTTGCTCATTGGAGAGAGATTGGCTTTAAGTATCTTAGTGTCGGGTGCAATGATGCTTTTAATTCCACCTGTATATCTCCATGCAGCGGGTTGCATATATTCAGCGTCATGTGACATTCTGGTTGTTGTGCCTGTTGTGGCATTTACAACCCATGCAGCATGGAATCGTTTGATCTCGTTGCCACTTTCAAGCCAACGAGTGTCGCGGACAAGAATTTCTTTACTATCGGCACTCCATTGGAACATATATCCGACTCCTAAAGAGGTGAGAATCTCTTTCTTTTCCGAACCATTGGCATTCATTATATATAATCCATCGTATCCCAATTTAGTGAATGCGATTTTAGATCCATCGGGCGACCAACGTGGGTTTTCATACTGTGTCGCATCATTAGTTAAACGTGTGATGTTGGATAATGTGCCACTTTTTAAGGGTTGGGAGTTTCCCAACTGAAAGCAAGCTATTAGCATTGCTGTCATTAGTAGAATTTTTTTCATGAGTGGTTAGTTTTTATAGTTAGAAAAATAATCAAATATAAATTTAAGGTTCTTTTTGAAAAAAGAAATATACAAAATACCTCAATAATACAAAGTTATTTAATCGGAATCTTTTTAACAATATGAGGTAATGAAAAGAGGATGTTTTTAACGTTTTTTATCAACGCTGGCGTTTCGGAGAGATAATAAGGTTGTTCCGGCTTGAATAAATGTGAAAGTACCGATTGTTTTTGTTGTGTTCTTGGATTGAATTGATTATAGTCTGGTAATTCATTTCTCGGTCGTCGAGAATGATGTTTGCGCATTTTTTTAAAGATGCGATGTCGGATATAGACTGAACTTTGAAGATGTTATTGCTTGAAAAGCCTTCGGCTTCAATGATGTTAATTATTTCATTGGGACGACGACTGACAATATAGGTGTCGCATGCTTTTGCTTTGCGTTTGAGAAGTTGGATTAGGGGGGAGGCGATTTTCGCTTTCAGAACACTGATGAGCATTCTAAAAACTATCGCTGTTTTAACGACAATCTTGTTTACCCAAGAACTACGAGGATAATGCTTGCGATAGAAAATGTGCATCGCTTCGTAAAAGATCTTCACATAGTTGAGTGATTCGGTTTTGGTGCACTCTCCTTTGTAGTGTATGATGGGGATAGGAAGGTAATAGTTGGTCATGCCATCGGTAATCATGCGATAGGATAGATCCATGTCCTCTCCATACATGAAGAAATCTTCGTCGAACCCTCCAACTTTTTTTGTTAAATCGGTGCGAAGCAACATAAATGCTCCTGCAAGAACTGGAACTTGATGTGGCTCGTTTTCGTTGAGATAGCGAAGATGGTATCGAGCAAATAAGCGTGATTTGGGAAAGATGGATGATAGCCCAAATAGTTTGCAGAATGAGTTCCAAGTTGAAGGAAATGAACGCTTTGATTCGGGAAGAAAAAATCCATTACCATCAATCATTTTCACTCCCACGGCTCCACATTCAGGATGCTCGTCCATCCATTTTACCGCATCTTTTAAAGTGTTGCTACCTATTATTGTGTCGGGGTTGAGGACAAGGATGAAGTCGGTGTCGGCCAAATTAAATCCTTGATTGTTTGCTTTGGCAAAACCAACATTTTCTTTGTTGCGAATAAATGTTACAGAAGGAAATCTTTCTTCAAGGAAGTCAATGCTATCATCACCCGAATTGTTGTCAATGACAATTGTGTGCCCATCAACCTCTGTATATGCTTCTTCAACAGAGAGTAGGGTCTGTTCTAAAAAATATTTTAGTCTATAATTGACAATGACTGTGGTGACGCGTTTCATCTTAGATTTTTAATGCTTCTTATATAAAACGACAATCATTGTAATTTTATTACATAAGTTTAATAATTTTATAAAAGGTGTTTTTTTAACGATCTCTTAACGAGTGGATAGTGGCGCAGTAAATGCATCAGGAATGTGTTCAATGGTATAGTTTTCGGGAGTGCCACATATTGTTATGATGTCGAATTGGACTTCATGAGGAATGTCATAGGCTATAACATAGGCATTAGCGGCTCGCACCATGCGTGCAATTTTTTTATTGTCAATGGCATCAAGAGGGTCGCTGTTGGGGTTTGTGCGAGTTTTGACTTCAACAAATATGATGCGATTGCCTTTCATGGCAATGATGTCAAGTTCGTAGTGACCTATGCGAAAATTTCGTTCACAAATGGCATATCCAAGTGTGATTAATTTTTCACAAGCGAGTTCTTCGCCCCATGCTCCAGTAGTGTTGTGTTGTGCCATTTATATAATATGTGTATAATGTATATAGTGCGACTAATGATGCAAATTTAATGATATATATTCAAAATGTATATTTTTTCATGATTTTATTTTGAAAAATGAATATTTTTTTATTCCTTTGCATTAAATATTTATAAAAACGAAGAAAAACGGAATAAATATTCAATAAATATACGAATATGGAATCGAAAAAGTTTATTTTGACAGAAAAGGATATTCCTACAGCATGGTATAATGTGTTGCCTGATATGCCAACACAACCACGACCTATCCTTAACCCCAAAACCAAAAAGCCTTTCACCGAAGAAGAATTATATCCAATCTTCGCGAAAGAAGTGGTGAAACAAGAATTGAATACTACCGATCGTTGGATTGAAATTCCCGAAGAGGTTCGCGATATGTATAAAATTTGGCGTCCAACACCATTGGTACGCGCTCGTGGATTGGAAAAATTACTTGATACTCCTGCTCATATATATTTTAAGAATGAAAGTGTGAGCCCGGTAGGTTCTCACAAACTTAATTCGGCGATTCCACAAGCTTATTATTGTAAAAAAGAAGGTGTGACAAATATTACAACCGAAACCGGAGCCGGACAATGGGGCGCGGCGCTTTCGCTTGCCTCAAAGCATTTCGGTTTGGAGTTGGCTGTATATATGGTAAAGGTTTCATATCATCAAAAACCTTACCGTCGCTCAATAATGCAAACTTATGGTGCGCAAGTGATAGCATCGCCAAGTATGTCAACCCGTGCCGGGCGTAAAATGCTTACGGATAATCCTAATTATCAAGGATCGCTTGGTATGGCTATATCTGAAGCCGTTGAGTTGGCAATGTCAACACCTAATTGTAAATACACGCTTGGCTCAGTGCTAAACCACGTGTCGTTACATCAAACAGTTATCGGTCTTGAGGCTGAAAAACAAATGGAAATGGCAGGAGAGTATCCCGATATCGTAATTGGATGTTTTGGCGGTGGTAGTAACTTCTCAGGTATTACATATCCATTTATTCGTCATAATTTCTCGGGAGAACGTAATACTCGTTTTATTGCGGCAGAACCGGCATCTTGTCCTAAATTGACTCGAGGCGTTTTCCAATATGACTTTGGTGATGAAGCAGGATATACACCAATGATTCCTATGCGCACACTTGGTCATAATTTCTCTCCGGCAAATATTCATGCAGGAGGTCTTCGTTATCATGGTGCGGGATCGGTGCCAAGTCAACTGATTGAAGATGGTTTGATTGAGGCTGTTGACATTCCTCAACTTGAAACTTTTAAGGCGGCTACAATGTTTGCTCAAAGCGAAGGTATTATCCCTGCTCCCGAAAGTTCTCATGCTATTTCGGCTGCTATTCGCGAAGCCTTGAAAGCCAAAGAAGAAGGCATTCAAAAAACAATCCTCTTTAATCTTTCAGGACACGGATTGATAGATATGGCATCATATGACCGTTATTTTGCAGGCGATTTGACCAATTATGAAATACCCGAAGAAGAGTTGCTAAAAAATACTCGTGATTTGGAAAAGATAATTTAATGAAAAGATAATGCAATATTGAGCGATGCGCCACATTGTGGCGCATCGCTTTGTTTTTGTGGCGTGAGATTTCTTTCGCTATGAAATGTAGGTGGTCTGGAATATAATTAATAACAGGTAGAAAATGGATTAAACGTAACTTCTGAAGGCTTATTATAATCAACTTTTCCAATTATGCCTTTAACGTTTATGAGTCGTTTTCAAAATTATAATATGGTCTATTGAGATGGTTGTATATAATATATGTATTAATCTTTGTATGTGGGAATATTTAGTGATTAAAGAGTGAAGGATTATTAAAAACATGTTTTACAACATAAAAATTTTATATATTTAAAATATTGATATCCAGGGATAATTGGTGGAGATGGGCAAAAAGATGTAAAAAATAAATTGCAAAAAGTTTGGCAGAGTGGTAAAAAGTGTGTAATTTTGCA